>NZ_JBPQFM010000001.1:0-1027148 GCF_051373225.1 Amycolatopsis sp. w19
ATCCGGTGCAGATGTCGCAATCCACACCGAACCCGGAGGCCCTCCCTCATTCCAAGATCATCTGACTACGTGTCTCCCCGTTCACAACCTCCCGGGGCAGTACACCTAGGCGCAAGGATGGGGGCCTTCATGTACCTGGCAACGTGTGAAGGTCGAGTTTCCTCGGCTGAGCCGGGGGAAGGGGGCCTTCACGCGCAACCCAGCTCACGTACAGGTCAGACGTAGATCAACAAATACCGGTCCTCCTTCACAGACCGGCGAGAGGTGATCGACTAGCGACGTCGGCGGCGCTCGGACGGCCGCGGATCGAGCAGTTCCTCGGCGAGCAGGATGGCCCGGTCCGAAAGCGTGACGGACAGCCGCTCCACCGACTCGCCGATCCGGCCCGCTTCCCGCCGTACGCCCTCGCCCACGGGCTTGCTGTGCCGATCGGCGAGGCCCGCGAGCCTGCTCCCCGAGACCAGCACCAGATCGGCGAGCCGCTCGCCCAGTTCGGTCAGCCGGTTCGCCGTCCTGCCCGCGCGGCGCGCCACGAGATCTTCGGTCTCCCGGCGCAGCTCACGGGCCGCGGACCTCGACTCGGTCGTCGTGCCGGTGAGTGCCGACCTCAAGGTTTTCGTCACGTCCATCAGGGTTCGACCTCCACGCGGCGCGCCTGCGTTGAGTGTACAACTGTGCACCGTTTCTGCGGAATATGTGACTGAGCCTTTCCCGTGTTCCCTGGTGTTAGGAGAACAAGTGTGTCGCTCAAGAGGTCAATGTTGACGGCGAGCGCATGTCGCAAAATTTCGAAAACAAGTCAACTTCTTGCATTCTGTCTCCGAGTTGTTGCATGCTCGTACGGCTCTGGCTCCCTCCCCGCCGTCTCAAAGAAGAGAAGACGCCATGACACGTATGCGCCTGTCCCGGATAGTCGCCGGTTTCCTGGTCGCCGGGCTTTCCGTCGCCGGACTCTCCTTCGCCTCCGCCGCGAGCGGGCCGCCATCGGATCCCGCCGCCCCACCCGGTCCGGCTGCGCTCGCCGAAGTGCCGTTGACCCGCACAGTGTCGGCGAGCAGCGCGTTGCCCGGTTATCCCGTCGCGAACGCCGTGGACGGAAACCAGGACAGCTACTGGGAATCAGCCAACAACGCGTTCCCGCAATGGATCCAGGCCGACCTCGGAACGGCCAAAACCCTGTCGCGGATCGTGCTGAAACTGCCGTCCGGCTGGGAATCCCGCACCCAGACGCTGGCCGTGCGCGGAAGTACCGACGGCGCGGCGTTCACCGACCTCGCCGCGCCGACCGGTTACGCGTTCACGCCCGGGACCAACACCGTCACGATCCCGATGACCGCGTCGGCCCGCCATGTCCGGCTGCAGGTCACCGCGAACACGCGCTGGCCCGCGGCGCAGCTTGCGGAATTCGAGCTGTACGGACCGGACACCGGCGACACCCAGGCGCCGAGCGCGCCCGCGAATCTCACGCTGACCGAGCCCGCCGCCGGTCAGATCCGGCTGACCTGGGCGGCCTCGGCGGACAACGTCGGGGTCGCCGGGTACACCGTCTACCGCGACGGCACGCCGGTCACGACGATCACCGGCACCACGTTCACCGAATCCCGGCCCGCCGGGACCCGGGTCGAGTACTTCGTGCGCGCCAAGGACGCGGCGGGCAACGAATCCGGCGACAGCAACCACGTCGTGCGCTCCGGGACGAGCGCGGGCGCGAACCTGGCGGCGGGCAAACCGATCGAGGCCACCTCGACGGTCCACTCGTTCGTCCCCGCCAACGCCAACGACAACAACACCGCCACGTACTGGGAGTCCGCCGCGGGCTATCCGAACTCGCTGACGGTGAAGCTCGGCGTCGACGCGGAGGTCGACTCGGTCGTGGTGAAGCTCAGCCCGGACGCGATCTGGGGCGCGCGGACGCAGCACTTCGAGATCCTCGGCCGCGCGCAGGGCGCCACCGCCTTCACTTCTCTCTCAGCACGGGCCGATCACCGCTTCGACCCGGCCACCAACCAGAACTCGGTGGTCGTACCGGTCAGCGGACGCGCTTCGGACGTGCGCCTGCAGTTCTTCGCCAACTCCGGCGCTCCCGGCGGCCAGGTCGCGGAATTCCAGGTGATCGGCACGCCCGCGCCGAATCCGGACCTCGTCGTCACCGGCACGACGTGGACGCCCGCGAATCCGACGGAGACCAGCCAACTCGCCGTCTCGGCGACCGTGAAGAACACCGGCACCGCGAACGCGGCCGCCACGACCGTGAACGTCAGCCTCGGTGGCACCGTCGTCGGCGAAGCGGCGGTCGGGGCGCTCGCCGCCGGCGGGTCCACGACGGTGGCCGTCGACGCGGGAACGCGTCCACAGGGGACGTACGCCGTGGCCGCGACCGCGGACCCGGCGGGCACGGTGGCCGAGCAGAACGAAACCAACAACACCTACACGTCGCCGACCGCGCTGGTCGTCGCGCAGGCGCCGGGGCCGGATCTCGAGGTCACCGACATCACGTCGAACCCGCCCAACCCGGCGGCGGGTTCGGCCGTGTCCTTCACTGTCGCGGTGCACAACCGCGGCACGAGCCGCGCGGACGCGTCGGTGACGCGGTTGGCCGTCGGCGGCACCATGCTGACCGGCACCACCGGTGCGATCGAGGCGGGGGCCACCGCGAACGTCGCGATCGCGGGCACCTGGACCGCCGCCGACGGTGGCGCGACCCTGACCGCGACGGCCGACGCGACCGGCACGGTCACGGAGACCAACGAGTCCAACAACAGCCTCTCGCGGGCGATCGTCGTGGGCCGCGGCGCGGCCGTCCCGTACGTCGAGTACGAGGCGGAAGCCGCGCAGTACCAAGGACAGCTGCTGGAAACCGACCCGTTGCGCACCTTCGGCCACACGAACTTCGCGACCGAGTCCTCCGGCCGCAAGTCCGTACGGCTGGCGAATCAGGGGCAGTACGTCGAGTTCACGTCGGCGAACGAGGCGAACTCGATCGTCGTGCGCAACTCCATCCCGGACGCCCCCGGAGGTGGCGGGCAGGACGCGTCCCTCAGCCTCTACGTCAACGGGACGTTCGCGCAGAAGCTGACACTGTCGTCGAAGCACAGCTGGCTTTACGGCAGCACCGACGACCCCGAAGGCCTGACCAACACCCCGCAAGCCAACGCGCGGCGCCTGTTCGACGAGTCGCACGCGCTGCTGTCCCGCTCGTATCCGCCGGGCACGAAGTTCAAGCTGCAGCGGGACAGCGGTGACAACGCGGCGTTCTACATCGTCGATCTCATCGACTTGGAGCAGGTCGCCCCGGCGTCGGAGAAGCCCGCGAACTGCACGTCGATCACGGAATACGGCGCCGTGCCGAACGACGGGAACGACGATTCGGCGGCGATCCAGCGCGCGGTGACCGACGACCAGAACGGCGTGATCGCCTGTGTCTGGATCCCGGCGGGGCAGTGGCGGCAGGAGAAGAAGATCCTGACCGACGACCCGGACGTGCCCAACGGCGGCGGCCAGTACAACCAGGTCGGCATCTCCAACGTGACGATCCGGGGCGCCGGGATGTGGCATTCGCAGCTGTACTCGCTGATCGAGCCGCAGAACGCGGGCGGCATCAACCATCCGCACGAGGGCAACTTCGGATTCGACATCGACAAGAACACGCAGATCTCCGACATCGCCATCTTCGGCTCCGGCCGGATCCGGGGTGGGGACGGTGGCGCGGAAGGCGGCGTCGGTCTCAACGGCCGGTTCGGCACCGGCACGAAGATCACGAACGTCTGGATCGAGCACGCCAACGTCGGCGCGTGGGTCGGCCGGGACTACGGCAACGTCCCGGCGCTCTGGGGGCCGGGCGACGGCCTCGAGTTCAGCGGTATGCGGATCCGGAACACCTACGCCGACGGCATCAACTTCACTAACGGCACGCGGAACTCGAAGGTGTTCAACTCGTCGTTCCGCACCACCGGTGACGACTCGCTCGCGGTGTGGGCGAACCAGTACGTGAAGGACCCTTCGCAGGACATCGCGCACGACAACGTGTTCGCCAACAACACGATCCAGCTTCCGTGGCGTGCCAACGGGATAGCGGTCTACGGCGGCTACGGCAACAGGATCGAGAACAACATCGTCCACGACACGATGAACTACCCGGGCATCATGCTGGCGACGGACCACGATCCGCTGCCGTTCTCCGGGGAGACGCTCATCGCGAACAACGCCCTGTACCGCTGTGGCGGCGTGTTCTGGGGCGAGCAGCAGGAGTTCGGCGCGATCACGTTCTTCGCGCAGGGCAAGGACATTCCCAGGGTCGTGCTGCGGGACACGGAGATCCACGACTCGACCTACGACGGTGTCCAGTTCAAGACGGGCGGCGGCGTCGTGACCGCGGCCCTCACCAACGTCAAGATCGACAAGTCCAACAACGGCGCGGGCATCCTCGCGATGAGCGGCGCCCGTGGCAGTGCGACCTTGACGAACGTGACGATCAGCAACTCCGCGAACGGCGACGTCGTTCGTGAGCCGGGGTCGCAGTTCGTGATCAACGGTGCCCCGGTGCCGGCGGTGGTCTCGTCGGGCCGCCGCGGCACCCGGTAAGCGGAATCCGTGCCGGGGGCCGGAATGGGCGACCACTCCGGCCCCTTGTCACGTCCGGGGGCTCAGCCCCGCCACGGCCAGCCGGAACAGCCGGTCCGCCCGGGCAGCCGGATCCGGGTGGTGCTCGGTGGCCAGGACGATGCCGACGATCAGCGTGATCAGATCCGCGACGGTGACGTCCGGCGGCACCGCGCCGTCCCGCGCGGCCCGCCGCAGGAGCGGTTCCCCGGCGTCCTCGATGGCGGCGGAACAGGAGTTCTCCTGTGCGGGCCCGTCGTACGAGAGCGCGGCTGCCAGCCCACGAGCGGAGACGCAGTAGACGACGACCTCGTCGAGCCAGGTCAGGAGTGCTTTCCGGCTGTCTTCTTCGCCGGTCAAGGCGGCGGCGCGGGCGCACAACGCGGCGATCCGGCTCGCGGAGACCGCCTCCAGCAGCGCCCGGCGGGTGGGGAAGTGGCGGCGCACGGTCGCCGAGCCGACGTTGGCGGTGCGGGCGATCTGCTCCAGCGAGGCGCCGGAGCCGTGGGCCGCGACCTCTTCCTCGGCCACCGCGAGGATGCGCGCGTAGTTCCGCCGCGCGTCGGCGCGCTGACCGTCGGACATGCCTTCACCTCGGTGTTTGCGTAAGTGGCGGGGCCCGCCATATTGTAGCGGACGATAAGTGGCGGGCCCCGCCACTTAGTCGAGCGAAGGAGCCACCATGTCCGCAGCACCCGTTCTGGTCACCGGCGCCACCGGCAGGCAGGGCGGCGCGACCGCCCGCGCCCTGCTCGCGGCCGGCGTTCCCGTCCGCGCCCTCGTCCGCGATCCGGCCAGGGCGAAAGCCGTCGAAGCGCTCGGCGCCGATCTCGTCGTCGGCGATCTCCATGACGTCGAGTCCGTGATCCGCGCGGCCAAGGGGGCCCGCGCCGTTTTCTCGGTGCAGATGCCCGGAATGAACGAGGACGGATTCGACTTCGCGGGCGAGGTGACTCAAGGCGTCAATCTCATCGAGGGTGCGAAGGCGGCGGGCGTGCCGCAGTTCGTGCACACCTCCGTCTCGGGAGCCGGTCAGCACGTCGAGGCGGACGGATGGGCCGAAGGTCGCTGGGCATCGATGGAGCCGACGCTGGGCGCCAAGGCGGCGATCCAGGATCGCCTCCGCGAGGCGGGCTTTCCGCGGTGGACACTGCTCAAACCGGGCTTCTTCATGGAGAACTTCCTGCCCGACATGAAATTCCTGTTCCCGCGCGGGGTGGACGGCGGCCTGGTGAGCGTCATCAAGCCCTCGACGTCCCTTTCGCTGGCCGCCGTCGACGACATCGGCACCGCCGCCGCGGCGGCCATCGCCGAACCGGAGCGGTTCGCCGGGGTCGAACTCGAACTCGCGAGCGACTTCCTGACCATGATGGAGATCGCCGAAGTCCTGTCCGGTGTGCTGGGGACGAGGCTGACGGCACCGAATATGACCGTCGAGCAAGCGGTCGCCGCCGGGATGCCGCCGATGGGCGCTTCGCACGAGTGGCTGAACGTGATCGGTCAGCCGGGGCGTCCGGAATTCGCGCGGGACCTCGGCATCCCGCTCACCGGCTTCGGCGGCTGGGCGCGGAAGTACCTTGCGTGAGGTGTGATCGTCGAGGCATGCGCATCGAACCCCTGCTGGACCATCTGCTGCTGGTCGCCCGCAGGTCGCTCGATGAAGAGGAACGCCCCGCGCTGGTGTCACTGCTGTTGTTGCGGCTTTCGGGCTGGCGTGGCCACGTCGACCGCTTTCCCGACGCGGTGGACCGGCGTCCGGTCGAACTGACCGGGATCGTGGCCGGGGGCGAACCGGCTCGCCGGGAATTCCAGTACGGGGAATGGCTTCGGGAAGAGTTCGTCGAGGGCCGTCTTCCCGGTCCTGCCGAGGATCCCGATGTCGTGATCCTTGCGGCCACGGCCCATGCGGCGCATCGGGTTCTGTGCGGCGCCGCGCTCGCGGAGGTCGTCGATCCGGTGCCGCCGGACCAGCTCCGCGAGGCGGCACTCGGCGTCATCCCCGGCCTGTTGTCCGAGATCGAAGGCGATGAACGCAACGTCCTGCTCACGCTCGCGCGCATCGTCGTGACCGTCGAAACGGGACGGATCGTCTCGAAGGACACCGCGGCGGAGATGGTCGACGGCGGTGTGCTGCTGGAACGCGCGGGCGGGGTACCTCGGCACGGCTTCCGATGACTGGACCGGACTTTCGGCGGAGGTGGCCTCGCTCGCGAGCGCTCTCACGGACCGGGCGAGGGGCGTTTGACAAAGCGGAACACTGCTCCGTATGTTTGTGGAACAGTGTTCCGCTTAACTCGCGAAGGAAGTTCACATGAGCACGCCAGTGATCTCGATCGCCCCGGTGCAGCTGTCCACGCCGGACCGGGCCGTGGACCTGCGCCTGCGGATCTCCGTGCCGGCGACCGGGAACGAGCTGCCGATCATCCTGCTGTCGCACGGCCAGGGACCTTCGAACCATCTCTCGTCGTTGCACGGCTACGCCCCGCTCGTGAATCGCTGGGCGGCGCACGGATTCGCCGTCGTGCAGCCGACCCATCTGAGCTCGCGGTCGCTGAACCTGCCGCCCGGCGACCCGGAAGCGCCGCTGTACCAACGGTCCAGGGCCGAGGACATGATCCGGATCCTCGACCGGCTCGACGAGCTCGAAGACGCCGTCCCGCTGCTGCGCGGCAGACTGGACCGGGGGAGGGTCGCGGTGGCCGGGCATTCGATGGGCGGGCACACCGCGAGCCTTCTGCTGGGCGCGCGATACACCGATCCCCGCAGCGGTGGGGAAGTACGCCTCGCCGAGCCGCGGATCTCGGCGGGTGTCCTGCTCGCCGCGCCCGGCCGCGGCGGCGACGCGGTCACCGGATTCGTGGCCGAGAACTATCCGTTCTTTCTCAGCACGGACTTCTCCGCGATGACGACGCCCGCGCTCGTCGTCGCCGGGGACAAGGACGACTCCGGTCATCTGACGGTCCGGGGCTCGGAATGGCACACCGACCCGTACTTCCTTTCGCCAGGCCGGAAAACGCTGCTGACCCTGTTCGGCGCCGAGCACGGGCTCGGCGGGGTGTCCGGCTACGACGTCGCCGAGACGACGGACGAGAACCCGGATCGGGTGGCGGCGGTGGGGCGTCTCACCTGGGCTTATCTTCGCTCCGAGCTCTACCCGGGCGACACCGCTTGGCGGGCGGCTTGCGAGGACCTGGCGGCGGCGCCGGATCCGCTGGGCCGGGTCGAGTCGAAGTAGTTCAGCTCACCGGGATCTCCGCCCACACTGTCTTGAATCCCGCGCCGGTGTCCACGCCCCATTCGGTGCTGATCGCCTCGACCAGCGCGAGCCCTCGTCCATGCGGACTCGTCGGGTCGTTCTTGATCACCCGGTGCGGCCGCAGTCGCGGATGGCGGTCGTCGACTTCGACGCGGACGACGTCCCGGCCCGAGGGGACGGAGACCCTGAGCCCGGCGACGCCGTCCGCGTGTTCGTGCGCATTGGTGACCAGTTCCGTGGTCAGCAGCTCGGTGTCCGCGATGGTGGTGCGTCCGACCTCGCTCAGCCGCTCGCGCAGCCAGGCCCGGACCTCTCCCAAGGGCGGGGCGATGCCGGTGGGGAATTCGTACGTCTGCCGTGTTCTCGTGATACCCACGCGTTCTCCTTAGCGGGTTTCCCAGCTGGGCCAAGAGCATGGGCGCAGCCATGGAGTACCCAAGGAGTGCCGGGTTCACACGCGGGCGTTCCCGGCGATCGCGGTGACCCTGATCTCGACCCGCATCTTCGGCGCGCCGAGGGCCGCGACGCCGATCTCGGTCCAGATCGGCGCCCGGTCGCCCATGTGCTCGCGGAACTGCGCCACCATCACGCGGTTGTGGGTTTCGCCGATGGAGCCGGGGACCTCCGGGACGTGGTAGGAGTCGACCGAGATGACGTCGCGCCAAGTGGCGCCCGCGGTGGCGAGGGTGCGGGCGACGTTCTCGAAGGCCTTGACGATCTCCTCCTCCAGTGACTCCGGGAAGGTCAAGTCGTCGTCCCAGCCTCCCTGTCCCGAGATCTCGATGCGATCGCCGACGCGCACCGCCTGGCTGTACCGCATTTCTGCCAGTTGCCGGTCGCCGTAGCCGGGCGTGGCGAAGAACTCCGGCTGGGTCATGGTGGATCCTCTCGTTGACTTCACGCTTGAAGTCAAGCTAGCACGATTTCACTTCACGTGTGAAGTCGCGCCGTCCTGGGTAAGGTTCCGCCATGGCCACCCAGGACCCGGACGAAGCGCTGTGGCTGACCCCTGCCGAAAAGGAGGCCTGGACCGGGCTGGTCTCCCTGGTCCTCCTGCTGCCGGGGCGGCTCGAGTCGCCGTTGCAGCACGACGCCGGGTTGACACTGTTCGAGTACTTGACCCTCAGTCATATTTCGGAGGCCCCGGAGCGGCGGCTGCGGATGAGCGAACTGGCGTACCTCGCCAACGGCTCGCTCTCCCGTCTGTCCAATGTGGTCAAACGCTTCGAGCAACGCGGCTGGGTGGAGCGGACGCCGGACCCCGGCGACGGCCGGTACACGCTCGCCGTGCTGACCGACGACGGCTACGACGTGGTCGTCGCGGCCGCGCCCACGCACGTCCGTTCGGTGCGGGAGCTCGTCCTCGACCCGTTGACTTCGGAGGATCAGCAGGCGCTGGCCCGGATCGCGGCCAAGCTGCGGACGCGACCCGTCGATCTCGCCTAGTGAACCGAAGGTCGAATGTGTCTTGCCGGGCGGAGTGTCCAGGACCAGGGCGGCACCTGCGACCGAACCGCCGCTCCCCGTAGCCGACCGGGGGGCGAAGGCTCCTTTCGTCGCGTCAGACTCGGTGAAGGGAGCCTTCAGCCCACGCCACGTTTGCCCTGCCTCTCGCCCAGTACTTCGAGGCGGTCGAATGTGCGCGCGAAGGTACCTTGTGCGCGCGTCGCGGAACCTGGTCCCCTGGCGGAGTTCATTCCGCACGAAGAGGGGGAACTCTCGTGTTCAAGAGGATATTGGCCGTCTTGTCGGTGTTTTCGATGGCGCTCCTGGGCCTCGCGGGAACGGCGCAGGCCGGGATCGTGCAATGGTCCGACGGTTACGAATCGAATCCCCACGGTGTATGGGAACGGGGAATCCAAGGCGGTGACGGGCATTCCTGGTTCGATATCGGTATGGGAGTGGCTCGGACCGGCAACAACAACGGCTGGCTCTTCGCGGACAACGGCTGGTCGGCGATGCGGACCGCGAAGTCGCTCAGCGGTTTCCCGTCGAATCGGTCGAATTGCGCCGCCGCGATCCACGCCGACCCGGTCGGTGGCGGAGCGAACATCGGACTTGAGATCTGGGACCCCAACGGCTGGCGGAAAATCTCCCACACGGTGAAATGGATCGACGACTGGGCGGGCTATCAGCTCATCACGCTGCCCAATCTGAATCTGAACGGCGTGGGTACCGTCTATCTGCAGCCGATCTACGGCAACAACGGCGGCCCGGCGAAGTACATCCGCTTGGACGACGCGATCATCCAGTGCGTCTACTGAGCGGACCCGATGTCTCGCCGCGGTCTCGATCGGCGCGTCACGTTGCGACATTCGGTGACTGTTCGCCGCGTGAATGCGGATTCCGCCCGGCCGAGGTGATCACGGAAAAATGAGAAAACTCCGACACTTCTCACGCTGAAGGGTGAGAAGTGTCGAAGGTCCTTCAGCTGGACGGTGCAATGCGGACCTGGTCCGAGTAGCGCGGATTCGCGGTAACAGCCCGTTGGGCGGCTTGACACAGGGCGCTCCGGGTGAAGCCCGGCTCTCGCGCTAACGAAAATCGAAATATTCCGTCTTTTCGAGGAAGCCCACAGCAATTCCGGCTCCGGCCGGGTCTGAGGAGGGAAGTCCATGTCACGAAGACCACCGCTCGTCGTCCTGGCCGCCGTCACGGCGATGTTCGCGTCCACCGCGGTCGCCGCCGCTGCCCCGCCGGGAGTCGACCCGGCCACGGTCGACCTCACCCTCAACGCGGGGCAGAGCACGACCGTGACCAAGAACGTGACGACCTCGGCCGTGCCGCCTAATCCCGACCTCGTCCTGCTCGCCGACACCACGGGCAGCATGGGCGGGCCGATCGGCAACGTGCGGTCGAACGCCAGCGCCATCACCGGTGACGTGCTCGCCGCGCAGCCGACCGCACAGTTCGGCGTCGCCGAGTACAAGGACTTCACCGACTCGGTGCCGTTCAAGGTCAACCAAGGCATCACCGGGGACACGACCGCCGTCCAGGCGGGGATCAACCAGTGGGTGGCCACGGGCGGCGGAGACACGCCGGAGGCCAACCTGAACGCGCTTTACCAGCTGGCCACCGGCGCGGTCGCGTTCCGGCCGGACGGCACCCGCATCATCGCGTGGTTCGGCGACGCGCCGTCGCACGACCCGAGCGGCGGGCACACCCTGGCCCAGACCATCGCGGCGTTGCAGGCGGCGAAGATCCGCGTCGTCGCGGTCAACGTCGGCGGCCTCGACGCCACAGGACAGGCCTCCGCCATCACATCCGCGACGGGTGGCGTTCTGCTGAACAACGTCCCGGCCGGCCAGGTCTCGCAGGCCATTTTGGACGGGATCAAGTCCATCGAGGTCACCGTGACGCCGAAGGTGACGAGCTGCGACCCGCAGCTCACCGTCACCAACGATCCCGGCAGCGTCAAGGTGACCAGCGGCGAGGTCGCCACGTTCACCGAGACGATCAAGGCGGCGGCCGGCGCTGCTCCCGGCACCTACCAGTGCGTTGTCGACTACCAGGTCGACGGGGTTTCCCGCGGGTACATCGAGACCACCACGGTGCGCGTGCTCGGCTTGAGCATCAACGACGTGACGGTCGACGAGGGATCCGGGGGCGCGCAGGTCCCGGCGACGTTCACGGTGTCGCTGCTCGGCGGCCCCAGCCCGAACCCGGTGACGGTCCAGTACGCGACCGCCAACGGCACCGCGACCGCGCCCGCCGACTACGCGGCGGCGAGCGGGACGGTCACGTTCGCTCCCGGGCAGACGGCCAAACCGGTGACCGTCCTGGTCAACCCGGACACGGTCGACGAGCCGAACGAGACCTTCACGGTGAACCTCTCGGCCCCGTCGGGTGCCGGTCTCCTCGACGCGACCGGAGTCGGCACGATCGTCGACGACGACCGTGACGGCGTCTTCTCCTGCACGGGTACCGCGGCGAACGTCCTCGGCGTGACCGCGGCGCGGGCCAACCCGGCGAACCTGCCGTGTGCCGACGACAGCAGCACCGTCGCCGCCGCGACGCTCAACGCCGGTCTGATCAAGGTGGACACCAAGGTGCTGACCGCGTCGACCGATCTGACGCCGGACGACCAGTCGGCGGCTCCGGCCGCGGGCGATCGCGCGCTGGCGTCGGCCAAGATCGACAAGACGGTGATCAGCACGCTCGGGCTGACCATCGAGCTCGGCGTGATCCAGTCGCAGGCGACCGCGACCTGCCAGCCGTCGGCGGGCGGGCTCGCGCCGGTGCTGGCGGGCAGTTCGAACGTCTCCTCGCTGAAGATCAACGGTGAGTCGATCACGGTGGGCTCGGCGCCGCTGACCATTCCGCTGGTCATCGGCTCGCTGAAGCTCAACGGCCAGACCGTGGCGAACGGCGTCGTGAAGCAGCAGGCCGTCGCGCTGGACACCGCGCTCGCGAAGATCGTGCTCGCGGAGTCCCAGGCCGACGTGCACGGAACCTCGGCGCATCCGGCGGGCAACCCCTGCCGTCGCTGAGCCGCTGAACCCGCCGGGACGGACGGATCCTCGTCCGTCCCGGCGGGACCGGTCAGGGGAGGGCCTTGATCGCGGCCGCGGTGGCGTCGGCGAGAAGCTTGTTGTCGATCTTGGCGTCTTTCTCCACCCGGTCGGTGAGCACCGAGACGACGATCGGCGCGCGGTTCGGCGGCCACACGACCCCGATGTCGTTGCGCGTGCCGTAAGCCGCCGTGCCGGTCTTGTCGGCGACCGCCCAGCCGGGCACGCCGGCGCGGATGTTCTGGTCGCCGGTGGTGTTGGCGCGCATCATGTCGACGAGGATCTTGCGCTTGTCCTCGGGGAGGGCGTCGCCGAGCGCGAAGGCGCGCAGGCTCACGGCGAGGGCGCGGGGCGTGCTGGTGTCCCGACTGTCGCCGGGCGCCGTGTCGTTGAGCGCGGGTTCGATCCGGTCGGCGTGGCTCGTGGTGTCGCCGATCCCGCGGAACACCGCGTTGAGTCCTTCGGGGCCGCCGAGTTCGCGGAAGAGCAGGTTGCCGCCGGTGTTGTCGCTGTACCGGAGGGTCGCGTCCATGACGGCGCGCAGCGGCAGGCCCGTCGTCACGTGTTTCTCCGTGACCGGCGAATTGGTGACCAGGTCCTGCTGCCCGTAGGTCACCGTGCGGTCCAGTTCGGCGACCGGCGTCCGCTGCAGGACACCGCCGGCGCTGAACACCTTGTGCGTCGAGGCGTAGGCGAAGCGTTCGTCTGCGCGGAAGGCGACCTCGCGGCCGGTCGCGGTGTCCACCGCGTACACCCCGAGCCGGGCGCCGAAGGCTCGTTCGAGTTGTTCGAAGTCGGCGCTCGCGGACGGCGCGACCGGGGTGGTGGCGGCGGGCGGCTGTGCCGGGGCGGGCGTGGAACACGCGGCGAGTGACGCGACCGAGAGCGCCAGCAAGGCGGCCCACCGGCGAGAAGTGACGGACACGAGGATTCCTTTCAAGATCGTTCGATGTCCGCAGTCTGTCCAGCGCCGGTCATGCTGTCCAAGACACGAATGACGTCTTTCATGCGAAACACGCATAGTATGTGGTCGTGGACCTGATCGGGAGTTGCCGGGCGTTCGTGAGTGTGAGCGAGGCCGGGACTTTCACCGCCGGAGCCGCCCTCGCGCGTATCCCGCAGCCGGTGGCGAGCCGCCGGATCGCCGCGCTGGAACGGCATTTCGGCGAGCGGCTGTTCGACCGCTCCACCCGGCGCGCCCTGCTCACCCCGTTCGGGCGGGACATGTTGCCGTCGGCGAAACGGCTGGTGGCCTTGGCCGACACCCTGGAACACGACGCGCGGCGCGCCAAGCTGCGGCCGATGCGGCTGGCGATGCCGGAAACCTGCACCGTCCGCGAACTCGCCGAACTCGACGCGGCGGCGCGGGAGCTGGACGTCTTCCTGGAGTTCCGGCAGGCGCCGCCACGGGAACGGGCGGAACTCGTGCGCACGCAGGAGGTCCGCGCCGCGCTCACCGCCGTCCCCGGCGAGGAGGGCAGCTGGAAGGTGCCGCTCGGGCTGGCGGGCGGAGGCAGGCCGCGGACGGACGTCCTCCATCTGGAAACGCTGCGGGTCGGCCGGTCGGGCGGTTCGCCTCGGCGGGTCTGGATCCAGCCGGAGGACGACGTCCCGCATCTGCGCGACCGTCTCTTCCGGATCCGCGACGCGGTGGGGCTGCGGCCCGCGCAGGTGTCCGTCGCCGATTCGCTCACCGCGGCCGCGGCGGCCGTGTTCGGTTCGGAGGATCTGCTGCTGTGCTCGGCGGCGCAGGCCACCGAGCTCGGCCTGAGCTGGCGGACCATCGGCGAGATCCGGCTCGTGCGCGGGTTCGAGATCACGGCGGGGCCCGGCGAGGACGCGCAGCGGCTCCGGGCACGATTGGGGCCGGACATCGCCCGATGTCTCGGCGCGGAGGAGACGACGTGAACACGGAGACGCTGCTCATGCGGCTGCGCGCCGACTTGGCCGACGGAGGCCTGCGCGGTTCGTTCCTCGTGCGTGATCTGCGGACCGGCTTCGAGGCGGGCATCGACCCCGACCTCGAATTCCCGAGCGCTTCGCTGGTGAAGATCCCGCTCGCCGCGGCGACCCTGGAGCGGATCCGGCGGGGCGAGCTGGACGGCTCGGCGGCGCTCGACGTCGAGCCGGGGCGGGCCACCGCGCCGGGGCCGACCGGGCTGACGCGGTTCCGGCATCCGGCCAGGGTGGCGATCGACGACCTGCTCTACCTGACCATGGCCATCAGCGACGAGACCGCCGCGGACGCGCTGTTCGCGCTGACGCCGCCCGCCGAGGTCACCAGGATGACGCGAGACTGGGGCATCACCGGGATCACCGCGCGGCATCCGGCCGCGGATCTGAGCGACACGCCGGCCGAACGCTTCGACCCCGCCGATGTTCACCTCGCGCACGCGCTCGCGATCAACGCGGGCACCGCGGGGCAAGGGCATCCCGTTCCGCAGCTGGACGTCACACGCGCGAGCTCCGGTTCGGCCCGTGCGTTCGTGAACCTGCTCGAAGCGCTGTGGAAGCCGTCCAAAGTGGACGAACAGGTGGCGGCGCGGGTGCGTGAGCTCATGGGGCTCAACCTGTTGCGTCAACGGCTGAGCCCGGATTTCGTGTCCGACGCCACGAAATGGTCGTCGAAGACGGGCACCGTGCTGAACCTGCGGCACGAGGTCGGGGTGGTCGAGCACGCCGACGGCGGGATGTTCGCGATCGCCGCGCTGACCGAATCCCAGGTGCCCGCGGCGATCCAGCCGGAGGCCGAGGTGCTGATGGCCCGCGTGGCGCGGGAGCTGCGGGATCACCTGCGCGAGGGGTGACGTCACGTTCTCCGCCGCTGTCCGGTTCTTGAGGGAAAGGACCGGCGAAGTGGAGGATCGGCATGAAGGTCGTCATCGTGTGCGTTTCGGTGTCGCACGGCAACACGGAGAGGCTCGCCGAGGTCATGGCGGGAGTGCTCGGCGCTCGCGTCGTCAGCCCCGAGGAAATCGAGCCCGCCGACCTCGATTCGTGTGACCTGGTGGGATTCGGCTCGGGGATCTTCGGGATGGACTTCCATCCGCGCCTGCTTCGGTTCGTCGAGGAGTTGCCGGGGGAGCAGCGGCGGAAGGCGTTCGTGTTCACCACGAGCGGGCTGCCCGAACCGCCGTTCCGGCGCTACCTCCGCCGCCTCGCGCGGCTGCTCGGCCACAAGGGATTCGATGTGGTGGGCACGTTCTCGTGCCGCGGTTTCGACACGTGGCTCCCGTTCCGGCTCGTCGGTGGCATCGGCAAGAACCGGCCCGGTACGGCGGATCTCGACGCGGCGCGGCGGTTCGCCGAACGTCTCGCGGCCTGATCCGAGCCGTGACTCGCGTGATCGGAGACGGAACTCGCGTGACTGGAGGACGATCTCGCGTGATCAGGGGCGGAACTCCCCGGGCTGACCGTTCGTGTCGAGATCCCGCCATGTCGGGTATCCGCCAGCTCGCGGCCGTGTGGGAGACCTGATCACCCGTCTTTACTTCACGTACGGACGTCGGGGGGCTCCTGTCGAAAGGGTTCATGGTGATCAGTAGGACGAGAAAGACGCGGAGAGGCACGGTGGCCGTGGTCGCCGGCGCGTTCCTGGCCTCGGGCCTGGTGCCGGCCCCCGCCGCGGGTGCGGCTCCCGCGGCCAAGGCCGAGCCGGACACCGCCGCGCTCGCCGGTGCGCTGACCAAGCAGGCCGTGGCCTGGGGCGAGTGCTCGTTCCCGTCCGTCGCGCCGGCGACGGAAGCGGAACTGAAGAAGGTCAAGGGCCTGGCCTGCGCCACGGTCCAGGTGCCGCGGGACTGGCACAACCCGCAGGACGGCAACACGATCGGCGTCCGCGTCTCCAAGACCGGGACCGCCTACCCCGGCACCGGCAGGCAGGGCATCGCGCTGGTCAACCCCGGCGGACCCGGCGGCGAAGGCCTCCCGTGGGGCGCCGCGATGGCGATGCGCAGCCCCGTTCTGGCCTCGCAGTACGACTTCGTCGGCTTCGACCCGCGCGGCGTCGGCCAGAGCACCCCGCTGACCTGTAGCTACACCGTCCCGGACAGCACGGACCAGAACGTGATCAGCCGGGCGAAGGTCGAGGGCTGCCTGAAGAACCCGCTGACGAAGTTCATCACCACCGAGCAGACCGCGTACGACATGGACTTCATCCGGGTGCTGCTCGGGGAGAAGAAGACCAGCTACATCGGCTACTCGTACGGCACGTGGCTCGGCACCTGGTACGCCACCACGTTCCCGAGCAAGGCGCACCGCTTCCTGCTCGACTCTTCGACCGACGCGAGCCGTCCGACCCTGGAGAAGACCTGGGACCTGCAGCCGCGCAGCCGTGACCGCCAGTTCCAGGAGGCGCTGCTGCCGTACGTCGCGCGCAACGACGCCAAGTACAAGGCGGGCACCGACCCGCTGGAGATCCGCCGCAACTGGGAGAAGGCGGGCGGCACGCGGGAATTCGCGGGCATGCTCTACGCCGCGTGGTTCATCATCCCGGCGATGTACGACACCACCCAGTACCCGTCGGCGGCCTCGATGGTGGCCGCGCTGGCGAAGGGACCGGCGCCCACCGGGACCGACGCGGAGAAGCTGGAGCAGGTCGTCGCGAAGGCCCTCGTCACCCCGGGCTTGACCGACGCGAACAAGGCGTTCCTGAACAAGGCCAAGGGCAACGCGCTCGAGGCCATCGCGAAGAAGGACTCGGTCGAGCGCAAGGCCTCCTACCAGGGCGGCGCCGAGGTCGAGACCTGGGACGCGGCGTTCGAGGCGATCCGTTGCCAGGACGGTCAGTGGAACCAGAACCTGCACTACTGGACGTACTGGCAGGCCGATCTGACCGTGAACGCGCCGTTCATCGCGCCGATCATGGCCCTGTCGGGCGCGCCGCTGTGCGCGTTCTGGCCGACCACCAACGCCAAGCCGGCGCCGGACGCCAAGACGTTCCCGAAGCTGCTGATCGCGCAGACCGAACTCGACGCGGCCACGCCGTACGAGGGCGCGCTCGCCACCGCGAACGGCCTGCCGGGCGCCAAGATGATCAGCGTCGACAACGAAGGCAGCCACGGGATCTTCCCGTACAACACCGACTGCGTCGACGACCCGATCGTCGCCTACTTCCAGACCGGTCTCACGCCGAAGAAGTTCACCGGCTGCCAGGGCCTGCCCTTGCCCGGTGAGGACAAGACGGTCGAGGTCGGCGGCAACCTCGGGCACGACGGGAAGATCAAGATCAAGATGATCACGCCCCAGGTGCGCAAGGCGAACGAGATCGTCCGTGAGCTGCTCGAAGGCACCGCCACGCCGGAAGCGGACGAGAAGGGCCTGCCCGCCAACGCCTGATCCCCGGCAGCGTCGCACAACGGCTCCCGCGAACCCGATCCGGTTCGCGGGAGCCTCTTCGGCGTGATCCGTGACGGTTTCGTTATCGATCCAGGCGCACGATCCGGCCGGTTTCCGCCTCAAGAAAGGGTGAGGTGTGACATCGATGTCACACCGATCGATCCTGGGGTGGGGGAGGAGAAGCGTCATGCTCGCCGAGTCGCGAGGCCTGTCGGTGGAGGCCGAGCAGCTGTATCGGGCCCTGCTGGAAGGGCGTCCTGGCCCGCCCGGTGCCGAACTGGCGGAGCTGGAGCGGTTCGGCCTGATCCGCGCCGGCGCGTCCGGTGTCGAGGTGTGCCCGCCGCGTGCGGCGCTGTCGGCGTTCGCGGCGCAGCACGAGGCCGCGGCCGTCCGCGCGCGGGAAGCGGCCGAGGTGCTCGGCGCCGCCTACTCCCTGCGGACGGGCCGCGACGCGGACTTCGTCGAGGTGCTGCGGAGCCGGGACGAGGTGATCGCCACCTTCGAAGCCATGCAGACGCAGGCGGGGGTGGACATCGTCGCGCTGGACCCCGGGTCGTACATGAGCCCGAAGGCCGAAGTGAGCACGGTGCAGCCGGGATCGATGGCGCGCGGCATCGCGTACCGCGTCGTCTACGACTCGTCCGTGCTGCGGACCGACGACGGATTCGCCCAGGTGCAGTCGAGTATCGCGCTCGGTGAGCAGGCCAGGGTGTTCCCCAGGCTGCCGCTGAAGCTGGTGATCGCCGACAGCAACCGGGCACTGATCGCCGTCCCGAACTCCGACGCCGGTGACGTGCTGGCCCTGCTGATCCATCCGTCGATGCTGCTGAGCGCGCTGATCGAGTTGTTCGAATCGTTCTGGCGGATGGGGGTGCCGGTGCGGGCGGGTGGTCCGGACGACGCGGAAGCGACGCAGGAGCCGACCGTCGCCACGCGCCGTCTGCTCGCGTTGCTGAGCGGAGGCCTGACCGACGAGGCGATCGCCCGCGAGCTCGGGATCAGCGAACGCACGGTCCTGCGGCGGATCAGCCGTCTGCAGCAATTGCTGGGCGCGCAGACCCGGTTCCAGCTGGGTGCGCAGGCTTCGCGGCAGGGGTGGTTATAGCGCGAGCGTGAACCGGAGTCAGCGGAATTGTCACGGGAGAGTGGGGTCCAGTCTCGTGAGTGGTAAGGACGGTTAGAACCGTCTTTGCCACTCACGAGGATGGACAATGAGAGCGACGCTGCTCATGATCGGGCTCGGGGCCTTCGTCACCACCCTCGACAACACGATCGTCGCGGCGGGCGCGCCTTCGCTCGCCCGCGAACTCGGGCTCGATCTGCCCACGCTGCAATGGGTGAGCATCGGCTACATGCTCCCGTTCGCCGGGTTGCTGCCGGTGGCGGGGACGCTGGTGGACCGCTGGGGCCAGGCGGCGACCCTGCGGGCGGGGCTGCTCGCGTTCGGCGCCGGTGCGGCCGTCGGAGGATTCGCCACGACGGCGTGGCTCGTCGTCTCCGCGCGGATTCTGCAAGGCACGGCGGCGGCGTTCCTGGTCCCGGCCCTGCTCAGCCTGCTCCGCACCAACCTCGACGCCCGAAGACGCGCTGTGGGAGCGACGGTCTGGACCGCTTGCCTCGCGGCCGCCCTCGCTCTCGGCCCGACGCTCGGCGGGATGCTGAGCGAATATCTGGGCTGGGGCTGGATCTTCTTCGTCAACCTCCCGTTCGTGGCGGCGATGCTGGTACTGGTGCGCAGGGTCGCCCTGGCCGACCGTGATCCGGCGGCGGGACGGCCCGCCGTGCTGTCCATGCTGGTCGTGACCACCGCGATGGTCCTGACCACCGCCGCCGTGGTGGAACTGAGCGTCGTGCTCGGTGCGGCGGGGACGGCCTTCGCGATCTGGTTCGTGCTGAGGGAAAGACGCGCGCGCGTGCGGCTGGTGCCGAAGGCGCTGACCGGAACGCGGGTCTTCGCCGGCGCGCTTACCGTGCAGTTGCTGTGGGGGCTGGGGGTTTCGGGGGTCTTCTTCTTCACGCCGTTGCTGCATCAGGAATCCCTCGGTCTCGGGCCGATGCTCGCCGGATTGCCGCTGGTCGTGGTGGCGGTCGCGGTCGTCGCCACCACCCCGCTGGTGCCTTGGGCGGTACCGCGCTGGGGTCCACATCGGACGGTCGCGGCCGGGCTGACCACGGTGGCCGCCGGACTGCTGGCGCTCGCCGCGGTCAACCACCTGCCGGAAATACCGCCCAGGATTCCCGGGCTGGTGCTGATCGGCGCCGGATCGGCCCTGACCACCCCGCTGACCTCGTACGCGCTGGAAATCGTCGCCGAACGGCACGCGGGCACCGCCTCCGGACTGCTCACCGCGTCCCGTGAACTGTCGAGCGCGCTGGGCGTCGCGCTGATCGGGGTCGTGCTGTCGGTGGTCCGCACGGCCCGGCTCGACGAAGGCGCCGCGGCCGCACTGGCCGACGGCTACACGGCGGGCCTGCTGACCGCCGCGGCACTGCAGCTCGCCGGAGCGCTCCTCGCGCTCCGGCTCCTGAACCCCCGAAGTTCGTCCCGAAGTGACAAGCGGGGTGCCCCCTTTCTCACTTCCCGGTGAGCACGTCCGCACGCGTACCGGCATTCCATCATCCTTTCATTGACACCCTTCCCGGGACGTCCATACAGTTCCGGGCAGATAAAGAACGGTCTCCGGAATGGAATCCGCTTTCGGCAACGGCGCCGTTCCGAATTCACCCGCTCCTGCTCACGTCGTCAAACGAGGGGCCATGGAAACCATTTCGGAAACGGTCGTCGCCGCCCGCGGCACGGACGACGCACCCGGTGGGGAATCGTTCGCGACACTGCTGAGGTACTGGGCGTGGCGGCTCGGCGACGAGGTCGCGGTGACCTACCTCGACCATCGCGCCGGAGCGGACGGCCGGGCGATCACCCTGTCCTGGCGGGAACTCGACGAGCGTGTCGACGTGCTCGCCACCCGGCTGACCTCGTTCACCGGCGCCGGTGACCGGGCCGCGATCCTGGCGCGGCAGTCCGTCGACTACGTCGTCGCATTCCTCGGCGCGATCCGCGCCGGGCTGGTCGCGGTCCCGCTGTTCGCCCCGGACCTCCCCGGGCACGCGGGCAGGCTGGCCGCCGTGCTCGCCGACTGCGCGCCGAGGGTCGTGCTCACGACCACCGACGGACTCGACGCCGCCGCCGGTTTCCTCGCCTCGACGGCGATCGAGCGCCCCGCCGTGCTCGCCGTCGACACCACTGCTCCGGTCGCGGCCGGTGACCGCTCCTGGCCGCGACCGGAACCGGACGGACTGGCGTACCTGCAGTACACGTCCGGTTCCACGAGGACGCCGGCTGGCGTGATGCTGACCCATCGCAACGCGCTCACCAACGCCCGCCAGGCGTGCGACGCCTACGCGATCGAAACCGGGACGACGTCCACGGTCAGCTGGCTGCCGCTCTTCCACGACATGGGCCTGATCCTCGGGATCGGCGCGCCCATGGCGGCGGGCGCGTCGTCGGTCCTGATGGATCCGCTCGCCTTCCTCGAACGTCCGTCGCGCTGGCTGCGCGCGCTCTCGGCGAGCCCCGGCGCGATCAGCGCGGCACCCAATTTCGCCTACGCCTACAGCGCTTCCCGCGTGACCGAGGCCGAGAAGAGCTACCTCGAACTGAGCCGGGTCGTCTCGCTGATCAACGGCAGCGAGCCGGTCCTCCCGTCGACGATCGCGAAGTTCCACGAGGCTTTCGAGGAATGCGGGCTGCGCCCGGAGGTGCATCGGTCGTCCTACGGGCTGGCCGAGGCCACCGTGCTCGTGTCCGTCACCGAGGCGGGCAAGGCGCCGCGAGAGATCGCCTTCGACCGCGATCAGCTCGCCACCGGCCTGGCGACGCCCGCGCTTCCCGGCGCGACGTCCACCACGCTCGTCTCGTGCGGATTCCCGGTGGGGCAACGGGTCCGCATCGCCGATCCGGTCACCGGCGCGCTGGTCGAACCCGGCAGGGTGGGGGAGATCCAGGTCAACGGCCCGAACGTCGGAGTGGGGTATTGGGGACGGCCGGCCGCGGACGGTGTCTTCGGCCTGCCGCCGATCGACCCGGAGTCCGGCGCGGGCTGGCTCGCGACCGGGGACCTCGGCGTGCGCTACGACGGCGAACTGTTCATGACCGGCAGGCTCAAGGATCTCGTCATCGTCGACGGCCGCAACCACTATCCGCAGGACATCGAGCAGACCGTGGAGACCCATCCCGCGGTCCGGCCGCATTCCGCCGCGGCGTTCGCGATCCAGCGCGAAGACGGCGAAGCGGCGATCGTGCTGGCGGAGCGTGCCAAGGGGAGCGAGACCGACCTCGTCGTGGCGACCGGCGAGATCCGGCGGGCGGTCTCGGCCGCGCACGGTCTGCGGCCGTACGACGTCGTCTTCCTCGCCCCGGGCGAGATCCCGCGCACCTCCAGCGGCAAGATCAGCCGGGTGCGGTGCCGGAAGTCCTATCTGGACGGATCGCTGACCGCGCGGCGGCTCGGGTGACCGCGGATATCCGCGCCTGGCTCATCGCGCGCGTGGCCGAACGGACCGGCTCGCCCGCCGACCAGGTCGACCCCGATCGGCCACTGCACGAGAGCGGGCTTTCCTCCCGCGAGTCGATGGAACTGGCGGCGGAGCTGGGCAGGCACCTCGGCCGCCCGTTGCCGCCGACACTGGTGTGGCAGTACCCGACGATCACCGCGCTCGCCGCCCGTCTGTCCGCAGTGGAGGAATCGACGGCCGTCGCCGGTGAAAGCCGTGAAGAGGAACCGATCGCGATCGTCGGCCTCGGCTGCCGTCTGCCGGGTGGCGCGGACTCCCCGGAGCGGTACTGGCGGCTCCTGGACACCGGACGCGATGGCATCCGCGAGGTCCCGGAAGACCGCTGGGAGACCCCTGCTCGCGGCGGGTTCCTCGACGACATCGCCGGTTTCGATGCCGAATTCTTCGGTATCACGCCGGGCGAGGCCGAGACGATGGATCCCCAGCAGCGGATGCTGCTCGAAGTCGCGTGGGCGGCGCTGGAACACGCCGGGATCCCGCCGTCCACGTTGCGCGGGAGCCGGACCGGGGTGTTCGTCGGGCTGTCGGCGGGCGAGTACGGCCACCTGACGATGGCCGATCCCGCCGCTGTCGACGTCTGGTCCGCCACCGGTGCCGCGACGAGCATCGCCGCGAACCGGCTGTCGTATCTGTTCGACCTGCGCGGACCCAGCCTCACCCTCGACACCGCGTGCTCGTCGTCGCTGGTCGCGGTGCACCAGGCGGTGCAGAGCCTCCGCCGCGGCGAATGCGGGACGGCGCTCGTCGCCGGGGTGAACCTGCTGCTCTCACCCGCGGTCACCGCGTCCTTCGAACGGGCCGGGGTGCTGGCGCCGGACGGGCACTGCAAGCCGTTCGCCGCCGCCGCCGACGGTATCGCCCGCGGCGAGGGCTGCGGAGTGATCGTGCTGAGACCGCTGAAGGCCGCTCGCCGTGCGGGCGACCGGGTGCTCGCGGTGATCCGCGGCAGCGCGGTCAATTCCGACGGCCGGTCGAACGGTCTCGTGGCGCCCAGCCCCGGCGCGCAGGCGGACCTGTTGCGCGACGCGTACGCGGCGGCGGGCGTGGAACCGTCCTCTGTGGACTACGTGGAGGCGCACGGGACCGGGACCGAGGTGGGTGACCCGATCGAGGCCGGCGCGCTCGGCGAGGTGCTCGGCGCCGGCCGCGAACCCGGCCGTCCGCTCCTGATCGGCTCGGTGAAAGGGAACCTGGGGCATCTGGAAGGCGCGGCGGGGATGGCCGGGCTGATCAAGGTCGTCCTCGCGATGGTCCACCGGCGGCTGCCGCCGACTCCGCATCATCGCGAACCCAGCCCGTATATCGATTTCGCCGGTCTCCGCCTTCGGATGGTGGACACCGGGACGGACTGGCCGCGCTACTCCGACGTCGTGCGCGCCGGGGTCTCGGCGTTCGGTTTCGGCGGCACCAACGCCCACGTCGTCCTCGAAGAATGGCCTGCCGCGTCGTTCGCCGCCCGGGGAAAGGAAACCGAGGGCTCGCAGGTGTTCGCGCTCTCCGCGCGCTCGGCCGAGGTACTCCGGGGGCGGGCAGCCGATCTGGCCGACTGGCTCGAAGACCCCGCCCACCGGTCCGTCTCGCTGGACACGGTCGCCGCGACGCTGGCCAGGAGCCGGGACCACCTGCCCGTCCGTGGCGCGGTCATCGCCGAGGGACGCGACCGGGTGGCCGCCGCCTTGCGGGCGATGGCCGCCGGACGCGAGAGCGCCGACGTCGTCCTCGGCGAGGCCGCACCCGTGTCCGACGTCGTGTTCGTCTTCTCCGGCTACGGCTCCCAGTGGCCCGGGATGGGCCGTGTCCTGCTGCGCACCGAGCCCGCGTTCCGGGCCGAGGTGGAGGCCCTCGATCCGGTGTTCCGGGCCGAAGCCGGATTCTCCCTGCGCGCGGTGTTCTCCGGCGACTACGACCCGCCGGACCTCGGCGCGACGCAACTCGCGTTGTTCGGCATGCAACTCGCCCTCGCCGGGCTCTGGCGTGCGCACGGTGTCGTCCCGGCCGCGGTACTCGGGCATTCGATGGGCGAGGTCGCGGCCGCCGTCGTCGCAGGCGCGCTGGACGTCGCCGACGGTCTGCGCGTGATGGCCACCCGCGCCCGGCTGCTGGCCGAGGTCGACGCCTCCGGCGACGGCGCGATGGCGGTGGTCGAGCTGTCCCCGGCCGAACTCGCCGACCTGGAGGCGGACTTCCCCGGGATCACGGTCGCGGTCTACGCCTCGCCGGTCCAGTGCACCGTCAGCGGTGGAGCCGAGCAGGTCGAGGCGCTGGTGTCGCACGTCGAGAGCCTCGGCAGGCTGGCGAAGCGGCTTCCGGTCGGCGGCGCGGGCCATTCGGAAGCCGTCGACGCCGTTCTCGGCCGGTTCCGAGCCGAGCTCGCCGGGCTTTCCCCGAGACCGGTCGAAATCCCCTGCTACAGCAGCGTCCTCGACGATCCACAGTGGATGCCGGTGTTCGACGTCGACTACTGGGCGGCGAATCTGCGGCGTCCGGTGCGGTTCAGCCAGGCGCTGGCGGCGGCGACCGCAGACGGATACGGTGTGTTCGTCGAGATCTCGCCGCATCCGGTGGCACTCGCCGCGATCGAGCAGAGCACCGGCGCGCTCGCGGTGCCGTCCGCGAGCCGCAAGGTCGACGAGCGGCAGACGTTCCTGACCACGCTCGCCCGGCTCCACACCCTCGGGCTGCCCGTCGTGCTCGACGACGGCCGCCCCCGCCCGCTTCCGGTCGAACTGCCCGGTCCGCGCTGGCGGCACCGGCGGTTCTGGCCGCGGCGCCCGGCGAACCGATCCGCGGGCACGCATCCGTTGCTGGGTGTCCACATCGAACAGCCGACCGGCGGCGGGCACCTGTGGCGCGCGGACGTCGGGACCGAGACGCTGCCGTGGCTGGCCGACCACGCGGCGATGGGCGTCCCGCTGTTCCCCGCCGCCGGATTCCTGGAACTCGCGCTCGCGGCGGCGAAGTCGGTCCTGCGGCCTGGCGGGCAGCTTCGCGTCGGCGGCCTCGAACTGCACCGGGTCCTCCCGCTGGCCGCGCACACCGAGGTGACGACCAGCCTGAGCGCCGGACCGTCCGAAGTGGACGTCTACGCGCGGTCCGCGGACGGCGGCTGGGTGCGGCACGCCACGGCCCGCGTCCGCGACGGGAACACCGCGGTGGTGCCGTTCGGCGCGGCCGGCGGCGACCCCCGGCCGATCGACCTGTATCAGGTGCTGGCCGGGATGGGACAGAGTTACGGTCCCGCTTTCCGCGGGTTGCGTGATGTCCTGGCGGCGCCCGGCCGGGCCTCGGCGTCGATCACCCTGCCCGCCGACGATCCGGCGTACGTCCTGCATCCGGTGATCGCCGACGCCTGCCTGCACGCGCTGGCCGCGGCCGCCGGGGACGTGCTGCGCGAAGCCGACGGCGTGTTCCTGCCGCTGACCTTGGGCGAGGTCGTCCTCACCGGTGACCCACGCCGCGGTGTCCGGGTCGACGCCGTACTCGACTCGCTCGATCCGGCCGGGGACGGCCTGGTCGGCGGGGTCCAGCTGGTCGACGCCGACGGTGCCGTCCTGGTCGAGTTCCGCGAGGTCTACTGCCGCCGTTTCCAGCGTTCGGCGCTGCCGGTGCCGATGGCGGATCTGCTGTTCGAGACGGTCTGGCGGCAGGCCGACCTGCCCTTGGCCGCGCCGGGCCCGCGCCGCTGGGTCGTCCTGCACGAGGACGCGCCGTGGCTGGCGGAGTTGCGTGACCGGCTCGCCGGGGACGAACTGGTGACCGTTCCGCTCGGGGATCGGGCGGCGCTGGCGGAAGCCCTGCGAGCCCGTGAGGTCACGGGAGTTCTGGCTTGCGTCGCGTCCGGTGACTTCGATCCGATGCGGGACGCGCGGATGGTCGCGACGCTCTCGGGTGTCCTCGCCGATCTGGTCGAATGGGCGCCGCGGTTATGGCTTGTCAGCGCGGGCGCGTCGGCCATCGAACCCGGCGAGCGCGGAGACCCCGGCCAAGCCTGGCTGCGCGGACTGGTCCGCGTTCTCGCCTTCGAGCATCCCGAACTTCGGGCGAGCCAGGTCGACTTCGACGTCGAGCCGGATCCGGCCCTGCTCTGGGTCGGCAAGCTGGCGGCGGAGCTCCGCGCGGACGCGCCGGACGACGAGATCGCCTGGCGCGAGGGCGTCCGCTACACCCGGGTGCTGGCCCGGCCGGAACTCGGCGAACCCGGCCGTGAAACCGTTGTGCGCGAAGGCGCTTACGTGATCACGGGTGGTCTCGGCGGCCTTGGCCTGGTCGCGGCGGACTGGCTGGCCGGACACGGCGCGACCAGGCTCGTCCTCTCCGGCAGGCGTGGTGCGAGCCCCGCCGTCGAACCGTTACTGGCGGATTTGCGTGACCAGGGCGTCGACGTCCGCGTGGTGGCGGGTGACATCGCCGCGCCAGGGACGGCCGAAGCGCTGGTCGCGGCGGCGACCGAGGGCGGCCTGCCGTTGCGTGGTGTCCTGCACGCGGCCGGTGTGCTGTCCGACGGTGCCGCCGTCAGCCTCGACGACGACGCCGTCGAGGCCGTCTGGCGGGCGAAAGCGTTGGGGGCGTGGCGTTTGCACGAAGCGACCGCGGGGCATGAACTCGACTGGTGGCTGACGTACTCGTCGGCGGCCGCGTTGTTCGGTTCGCCGGGGCAGACCGCCTACGCCACCGCGAACGCGTGGGTGGACGCGCTCGTCGCGTGGCGCCGGGCCGCCGGATTGCCGGCGGCGACCATCGGCTGGGGTGCCTGGGGCGAGGCCGGAGCGGCCGTCGGCAACCGCAACCCCGTCCTCGAACCGCTCGGTACGGAGGAGGCGCTGGCGGCGCTGGACGCCGTGCTGCGCCGCGACCGTGCCTCGACCGGGATCGCCCGCGTCGACGCGGGGACCGTCCTGGCCCTGTTCCCGCGGCTGGCCGGACGGCCTTTCTTCGAGTTACTGGTACCGCGCGACGAACCGGTCACCGGACAGTCCACTTGGGACGGTCTGGACGCGCTGCGGGCCGTCCTGCCCGAAGCGGCCCGCGAGATGCTGGCCGACTACCTGGCCGGGCTCGTCGCCGGGATGCTCGGCCTCGCCGCGGACGAGATCGACCGGAACGCGCCGCTCACCCGGCTCGGCCTGGACTCCCTCACCGCCATGCGCGCCAGGGGAGTCGTGGAACGCGACTTCGGCCTGCCGCTGCCGATCCCGCTGCTGCTGCGTGGCGCGAGCCTCGGCGAACTCGCCGACCATCTCGCCGAACAAGCCGGGTTCGGCGAAGCGGGGTCGCGACCCGCCGTCCCGAGTGCTGCCGTCGGGCCCCGCGACCCGGCCGAACGCTGGATCGCCCGGCACTGGCAGGCGGAACTCGGCGGCGCGGAACCCGGCGTCCACGACGACTTCTTCGCCGTCGGTGGCGACGCCGAAGCGGCCGAGCGGTTGCGCGCCGTTTTCGCCGGGCAACTCGGAGCCGTCCCGGAACGGCTGTTCGCCACGCCGACGATCGCCGCGATGGCCGATCTGCTGCGCGACGCGATCGAGGGACGCGGAGGCTGTCCTGTCCGGCCGCTGCGCGGGGGTGGCGCGGATCCGGTGTTCCTGTTCCATCCGGCGGGCGGTCCGACGAGCGTCTACGAAGGGCTCGTCCGCCTGCTGCCGGAGGGCAGGCCCGTCTACGGGCTCGAACGGATCGACGAAGAGGAGACGGTCGAGGACAAGGCCGAGTGCTATCTCGAGCTGATCCGGGAGATCCAGCCGCAGGGCCCGTACCGGCTGGGTGGCTGGTCGTTCGGCGGCTGCCTCGCCTACGAGACCGCCCGGCGGCTGACGGCGGCGGGGGAGCGGGTCGATCTGGTGTTCATGATCGACAGCATCCTGCCGCTGCCCGCGCCGGGGAAACCGGCGCACGAGATCCTGCTGGACCGGTTCGACCGCTTCGCCGAACACGTCGAGCGGACCTACGGCGTCCCGCTGGACATCCCGCGTGAGGACCTCGTCCGGCTCGGCGACGACGAACAGATCCGGCTGGTGATCAGCAGGCTGGCCGCGCAGGTGCCCGGGATGGGGCACGGCGTGCTGCGGCACCAGTACGAGTCCTATGTGGACGCACGCGTGGCCGAACGGTACGAGCCGGAACCGTATGCCGGGCCGGTGCTGCTGATGCGCGCGCAGGAGCCGCATCCGCTGACCACCACCCTCGATCCGCGGTACCTGCGCACCGACGAAGCCCTCGGCTGGGACGCCTTTTGCGCGGATCTGGAGGTCGTGCGGGTGCCGGGCGATCACCTGTCGATGATCGACCCGCCGCACGTCGAGGTGGTCGCCGCCGCGCTCGCGGCCCGGCTCGGGGCACCCAAGGCGGCGCGACCATGACCGACACGACGGCGTTCCGGATCGCCGACCTCGCCGCCCGCCGGGAAGATCTCCGGATCGCCGAGAAACGAGCCGTCGACCGGCAGCACGCCAAGGGCAAGCTGACCGCGCGCGAACGCGTCGAACTGTTGCTGGATCAGGATTCCTTCGTCGAGCTCGACCAGTTCGCCCGGCACCGGTGCATCGAGTTCGGGATGGACGCCAACCGGCCGTACGGCGACGGCGTGGTGACCGGGCACGGCACCGTCGACGGCAGGCGGATCTGCGTGTTCTCCCAGGATTTCACCGTGTTCGGCGGCAGCATGGGCGAGGTCTTCGGCGAGAAGGTCCTCAAGGTGATGGACCTGGCGATGACGCTGGGCTGCCCCGTGGTCGGCATCAACGATTCCGGCGGCGCCCGGATCCAGGAAGGCGTCGTCTCGCTGGCGTACTACGCCGAACTCGGCAGGCGCAACGCGCTCGCGTCCGGTGTCATCCCGCAGATCTCGCTGATCATGGGGCCGTGCGCGGGCGGGGCGGTGTACTCGCCGGCGATCACCGACTTCACCGTGATGGTGGACGAGACCGCGCACATGTTCGTCACCGGCCCGGACGTCGTGCACGCCGTCAGCGGCGAGCGGGTGTCCGCCCAGCGGCTCGGCGGCGCCGCGGTGAACAGCGAGATCTCCGGGAACGCCCATCACCGGGCCGCCGACGAGCACGACGCCATCGACTGGGTGCAGACCTTGCTCGGCTACCTGCCGTCCAACAACCTCGACGCCGCACCGGAATACGCCGACGAGACCGATCCGGAACTCACCGCCGCCGATCTCGAACTCGACCGGCTGGTGCCCGACTCGCTGAACCAGGCCTACGACATGACCGAGGTGGTCTCGCGGCTCGTCGACGACGGCGAGTTCACCGAGATCCACAGCGCCTTCGCGCCGAACATGATCTGCGCGTTCGGCCGGATGCGGGGCCGCACGGTCGGGGTCGTGGCGAACCAGCCGCGGCATCAGGCCGGCGTGATCGACATCGACGCCTCGGAGAAGGCGGCGCGCTTCGTCCGGTTCTGCGACGCCTTCGGCATCCCGATCCTCACCCTCGCCGACGTCCCCGGCTACCTGCCCGGCGAGGCGCAGGAACGGCACGGGATCATCCGGCGCGGCGCCAAACTGATCTACGCCTACGCCGAAGCGACCGTGCCGAAGGTGACCGTGGTGATCCGCAAGGCCTACGGCGGCGGGTACGCGGTGATGGGGTCGAAACACCTCGGCGCGGACGTCAACCTGGCGTGGCCCACCGCCGAGATCGCGGTGATGGGCGCCGAGGGCGCGGTGCGGGTGCTGCACCGGCACGAACTCGCCGCGCTGCCACCGGAACAGCGGACCGCGGAACGACGGCGGCTCACCGAGGCATACCGGGAACGGCATTCGAACCCGTACCTGGCGGCGGAACGGGGCTACGTCGATCAGGTCATCGCGCCGTCGCAGACCCGCCTTCAAGTGGCGAGGGCCCTGGACGCGCTGCGGACCAAACGGCAGACCCTCCCGGCCAAGAAACACGGAAACATCCCGTTGTGAGCAAGGAGAAGTGATGAAGCGAACCCGGCGGTGGGGTCTGCTGGCGCTGGCCATGGTGGCCCTGCTCGGAAGCTCGATCCCGGCGAGCGCGGCGCCCGCCCCGGTGTCCGCCGACAACGGGGCGAAGGTCGTCGAGGAGAGCTGGCTGGACGCGCGCACGGTCGACCTCAAGATCAGTTCGCCCGCGCTCGGCACCACCGGCATGGTCCGCCTGCTGGTCCCGGCCGGCTGGGCCGCGCAGCCCACGCGGACCTGGCCGACGCTGTACCTGCTGCACGGCTGCTGCGAACCGGTCGACTACCGCTCGTGGGACCAGTTCACCGACGTCAAGGCGTTCACCGCGGACAAGGACGCCCTCGTCGTCATGCCGACGGGCGGCCCGGCCGGTATGTACACGAAGTGGTGGAACTTCGGGCTCAGGAGCACTCCCGACTGGGACACCTTCCACACGCTGGAAGTGCGGCAGATCGTCGAACGCGGTTACCGGGCGGGCACCCGCCGGGCGGTCGCCGGACTGTCGATCGGCGGGTACGGCGCGCTCGCGTATTCGTACAAGCACAAGGGGATGTTCACCGCGGCGGCGTCCTACAGCGGGGTGCCGAACACCCTCAACCAGGGCGCGCCGCTGTTCATCCAGGGGATCCTGGCCCGCGCGGGGATCTTCAACTACCTGGAACTCTGGGGCGACAGCTGGGGGATGCGGCCGATCTGGACGGCGAACAACCCGTACGACAACATCGACGGCCTGCGCGGCACGGCGCTCTACATCTCGTGCGGGAACGGCAAGACCGGCCCGCTCGACCCGCCGGGCCAGTCCGACATCTTCGAACCCCAGGCGCTGGCTTCGTCGGTGACCTTCACGGATCGGTTGAAGGCCAAGGGGATTCCGGCGACCGTCGACTACTACGGCGACGGTACGCACAGCTGGCCCTACTGGCAGCGGGCGCTGCGGAACTCCTGGCCGGTGCTGGCGGGAGGGCTCGGCCTGTGAGCGCAAGTCCGTGAAGGCCTCCTTGCGGGACTCTCAGGGTAGGGCCCCGGCAAAGTCGCATAAGCGCTGGTCGGTAGATGTCCGTTTGATGTATATATGTGCGGTTTTCGATGAGGGTCGTGAGTGATAAAGAGCGTTCTAACGCTCTTTATCACTCACGACCCCCTCTATCGCCCGCTTGACCAGCAGTTATACGACTTTGCCGGGACCCTGCCCCTCTGGGGCCCTCAAGGAGGCCTTCACGGACAGCCGCATTCAGAGGACGAAATGCGGAGAGGTCAGCCGGCGATCAGTTCGGCGAAGCGTTCCGGGCTGACGTTCCCGCCGCTGATGATCACCCCGACCCGGCCCGACGCGGGAATCCGACCGCTGAGCAGCGCGGCGAGACCGGTCGCCCCGCTCGGCTCGATGACCAGCTTCAGCCGCTCGAACGCGAACCGCATCGCGTCCCGGACCTGCTCGTCGGTGACCAGCGCGATGTCGTCCACGAGCCGCCGGTTGATCGAGAACGTCAGTTCGCCGGGGATCTCGGCGGCCTGGCCGTCGGCGATGGTCCGCGGCACCGGGATCGACACGCGTTCCCCCGCGTCCAGCGAGCGTTTGGTGTCGTCGCCCGCGGCGGGTTCGACGCCGATCACCCGGATGCCGGGCCGCACGGCCTTCGCGGCGGTCGAGCTGCCCGCGATCAGGCCGCCACCGCCGACCGGGACGACGAGCGTGTCCAGGGATTCGGTCTCCTCCAGCAGTTCCAGCGCCGCGGTGCCCTGTCCCGCGATCACGTGCGGGTGCTCGTAGGGCGGGATGAGCGCGAGACCACGGTCGGCCGCCAGCGCCTCGCCGATGGCGACGCGGTCGCCGGTGTACCGGTCGTAGGTGACGATCTCGGCGCCGTAACCCGCGGTGGCGTCCTTTTTGGACTGCGGAGTGTCCTCCGGGATCAGGATGACCGCGCTGCTCCCGAGTTCGCGCGCGGCGAGCGCGACGGCCTGCGCGTGGTTGCCCGAGGAGTACGCGGCGATGCCCTTGGCCAGCTGTTCCGGCGAGAGCCGGGAGGCGGCGTTGTACGCGCCACGGAACTTGAAGGCCCCGACGCGCTGGAGGTTCTCGCATTTGATGAAGACCTCTGCGCCGACGAGCTCGTCGAGGGTGCGGGAACGCACGACCGGGGTCCGGTGCGCGACCCCGGCCAGGCGGGCGGCCGCGTCGCGGATGTCGTCGATGGTCACGGGGGCGGTCATGATGCTCCTTGCTCACGGATTTCGGCGAGATAGTTGTAGGCGGAGGCGCGGGAGATCCCGATCCGCGCCGCGACCTGGGGAACGGCCCGCCGCACGGCGAAGACTCCACGCGCGTGCAGGCTGCGGAACAGGTCGAGACGTTCTTCGCGGCTGAGCGCGGTCCACGGTTTGTTCAGCCGGAGTTGGTGCTCGTCGACGATCGCGTCGACCACCGCGTCGACGTCGTCGCCGAAGGTGGTGGTCGGCGTTTCGGCGGCGGTGCCGACATCGGCGAGTTCGCCGACGAGGGTCCGCAGTTGGCCCAGCGCGGTGACGTCGAGGTTCACGCACAGCGCGCCGAACACCGAGCCGCCGCTGTCGCGCAGCAGCATGGTCGAAGACTTCACGAGTTTCCCGGACGCCGTCCTGGTGACGTAGTTCAGCTGGTCTTCGGCGTCGTCGCCGCGGGCGAGCAGGCCCATGCCGATCTCGCTCATCGATCCGCCGACGGTGCGGTCGGTGACCGAGCCGGCGATCGCGACCACCGACTGCTCCGGACGGCGGAAGTCGTGCACCACGACCTCGCAGAACGAGCCGAGCGTCGCCGCGATGCCGTCGGCGACCGGGGCGAGCGCGTCGAGGATCGCGTCCTGCTCAGACATCGCGTACCCGGGCGAGGGCCTCGACTTCGACGACGCCGCCGTAGGGCAGAGATGCGACCCCGACACAGGTACGGGCGGGCCTGGGCTCGGAGAAGAACTCCTCGTAGACCCGGTTGAGGCCGTCGCGGTCGGCGATGTCGGTCAGGTAGACGACGACCTTCACCACGTCCGCGCGGGCCGCGCCCACCGAACGCAGCGCGGCGTCGAGGTTGGCGAAGGCCTGTGGGCATTCGGCGTCGAACCCGCCGGGCATCAGCGCCCCGGTCTCGGTCACACCGAGCCGTCCGGACACGGAAACCAGGTCGCCGCTGCGGAAGGCGGGCGGATACGGATGCTCGTTGGTCACGAGACCGACTGTATAAGCGCTGGACGGATTGTCCAATCGAATAAGAAGTGACCTACCGCTCACGCGCGACGACGGCGATTGATATACCGTATACAGACAGGAGGGGTCCGTATGACCATGAGTTCCGTGCAGGACGAGGACGGCCGGATCGTCGCGCCGCCGAGTATGGCCGACCTGGCCACCCAGGCGCTGCGCGCGATGATACTTTCCGGCGAACTCCCGCCCGGCACGCGTTTGGTCGAGGCCAAACTCACCGAGCGGCTCGGGGTGTCCCGCCCGCCGCTGCGGGAAGCGTTGCAGGTCTTGGCGTTCGAGGGACTCGTCGTGCCCCATCCGCGGCGTGGCGTCATCGTCCGCCCGCTGACCCGCCACGACGTCTACGAAATCGTCACCCTGCGCGAAGAACTCGAAGCCTTCGCCGTCCGGATCGGGATCCCGGTCCGCTCGCCGGAGCGGTTGCAAGCGTGCCGCGACGCCCTCGCGGCGTTCGAGCAGGCGGGCCGCGATGGCGATGAAGGTGTGTTCACGCAACGGAAGTACGACTTCCATCAGTCGATCGTCGCGCTGGCCGGGCACGAGCGGGTGACCGAGGCCTATCGCGCGCTTTCCCTGCAGATGCAGCTGTGCATGGCCCTCAACCGCAGCGCCCGCCGCGACGGCGAATCGTTGATGCAGAACGTCGAACGGCACCGCGAGCTGCTCACGATCATCGAGGGCGGCGACCCGGACGCGGTGTTGCAGGCGCTGGCCGATCACGGTCACGGCAGCTTCCTCGACGCGGTGGTGGATCAGCTCGACGGCGGCACTCCCGATTCGGAACGCTGGCTGGCCGAGCGCCGGAGTCGGTAGCCGGAGGAAGCTTTCCCAAGTACGTGAAGGCCTCCTTCACTGCGCTAGACGCAATGAAGGGGGCCTTCACGTACTTGGGGCAAGCCGGCTCAGCCCCAGCCGGGCAGGATGAACAGCAGCCAGGTCGCGATCGGCGCGATCGCGCACATGCTGAATCCCCAGATCATCAAGCCCCGGAACACTTTGTCGTTCTGCCCGGCGGGCGCGTTCGCCACGACCAGTGCGCCGCTGGTGGAGAACGGCGACGAGTCGACGACCGAGGACGAGATCGCCAGCGCGATGATCATGCCGACCGCGCCGACCTCGCCCGCCAGCAGGAACGGCACCGCGAGCGGGATGAGCGCGCCGAGGATCCCGGTCGTCGACGCGAACGCCGAGACCACCGCGCCGATCGCGCAGATCAGGATCGCGGCCAGCAGCGGCGAACCGATCCGCGTCACCAGGTTGCCGAGCCAGTCGATCGTGCCGACTCGCTCCATCAGTGAGACGAAGGTGACGATCCCGCAGATCAGCAGCACTGTCGGCCACGCTACTTCGCCGACGGCCGCCTTGGCCGATCCCGGCGAGACCAGTGACAGCACGGTCGCCACGGTCAGCGCGGTGAAACCGACGTCGAGTTTGAACACCAGCGCGCCCACCGCCAGGGCCGCCAGCCCGATCAGCGTGAACACGTGGTCGCGCGTGAGTGGAAGACGCTCTTCGGGCTCCTCGGTGCCACCGCTGGAAAGTGCGCCGGTCAACGTCGTCACCGCCGAGGAACCGCTGTGCGCGAGCGCGGCGATCTTGGGCTTGGCCGACGACCGGCGGATCAGTTCGCGGCCGCCGAAGACGAAGAACACCACGACACTCAGCGCCAGGTTGAAGACGAACGACGACACGAACAGCAGCCCCGGATCGCTCGGCAGGTTGTCGCGGGCGACGACGCCGTTGACGATGCTGCCGAAGATGCTGATGGGGGAGAAGCCGCCCGCGCTGGCGCCGTTGATGATCAGCAGGCCCATCAGCATCGGGTTGATCGAGTAGCGGCGGGCGAACCCCATGCCGATCGGCGCGATGATCGCCACCGCCGCCGGCACCACCGCGCCGACCGCGGTCAGGGCCGCGGTGACCACGAACATCACCCACGGGATCAGGGCGATCCGCCCCCCGACGGCGCGCACCACCAGGCGCACGAGCCGGTCGACGGTGCCGTTGCCTTTGGCGATCGCGAACAGCAGGGTCACCCCGACCAGGATGACGAAGAGATCGCCGGGAAAGCCCGAGACGATGTCGTCGGTGCTCTCCCCGGCGAAGACCGTGCCGATCACGAAGGCGGCGACGAACGCCAGCGCTCCCATGTGGACGGGGAGCACGGTCGCGATCAGGAAGACCAGGGCGAGCGCGACGACGGTGACGAGTTGTATGGACATCGGAATCCTCTGCGGTCGGCGCTGACACATTCAGGGAATCGGGTCGAAGTTGTTCCGGGTACCCCCTCGACGGACTTCGGTACACGGTATACCGTTCAAGCGGTGAGACCAAGGTCTCGTTCCCGAAACCTTCGAAGCCGAGCGTGGAGGCGCACATGACATACGCGGCCGGACGGCACTTCCTGCAGATCCCGGGGCCGACGAACGTGCCCGACGTGGTGCTCCGGGCGATGTCGGCGGCGACCATCGACCACCGCGGACCGGAGTTCCAGGAGCTGGCGACGCGGCTGCTGCGCGACATCAAGCCGGTCTTCGGCACCACGAACCCGGTCGTGATCTACCCCGCCACCGGGACCGGCGCGTGGGAAGCGGCGCTCACCAACACCCTCAGCCCCGGCGACACCGTCCTGGCCTTCGAGACCGGCCATTTCGCCACGCTGTGGCAGGAAATGGCGCAGGGGCTCGGCTTGCACGTCGAGTTCGTGCCCGGTGACTGGCGGCGTGGTGCCGATCCCGAGGTGGTCGCCGACCGGCTCGCCGCCGACACCGCGCATCGGATCAAGGCGGTCTGCGTGGTCCACAACGAGACCTCCACCGGTGTGACCAGCCGGATCCCGGAGATCCGCGCCGCGATCGACGCCGCCGGACATCCCGCGCTGCTGCTGGTCGACACCATCTCGTCGCTGGGCTCGATCGACTACCGGCACGACGAATGGGGTGTCGACGTCACCGTCGCGGGCTCGCAGAAGGGCCTCATGCTCCCGCCGGGGATGAGTTTCAACGCGATCAGCGACAAGGCCCTCGACGCCGCCGAAACCGCGAGCCTGCCGAAGATCTTCTGGGACTGGGGCCCGATGCTCACCGCGAACGAACGCGGATTCTTCCCCTATACCCCCAATACGAATCTCATGTACGGCCTGCGGGAGGCCTTGCGCCTGCTCTACGACGAGGGGCTCGAAAACGTCTTCGCGCGCCACGCCCGGCATGCGGCCGCCACGCGTGCCGCCGTCCGCGGCTGGGGCCTGGAGGTCCTGTGCCAGGACGAGCGCGAGCATTCCGGTGCGCTGACCGCCGTCCTGATGCCCGAAGGGATCGACGCCGACAAGGTCCGCGCGATCATCCTCGACCGGTTCGACCTGTCCCTGGGCGCGGGACTGGGCAAACTCGCCGGGAAGATCTTCCGGATCGGGCATCTCGGCGCGTTCAACGATCTCACCCTCGCCGGCACCCTCGCGGGAGTCCAAATGGGACTGACACTCGCCGGCGCCCCCGCCGATCCACACGGGCTGCAGGACGCCCTCGAACTGCTGCAGAACGACTGAGGGCCCGCCGATGACCAGCCTTCTCGAAGAAACGTTGCGTGCGCGGATCACCGGGGAAGTCGCCTTCGACGACTACACGCGCCACCTGTTCTCCCGCGACGCGAGCATGTACTCGATCATGCCGCGCGGGGTCGTGTTCCCCGTCGATCAGGAGGACGTCGCCGCGGCCGTCGCCACCGCGGCGGAGTTCGGCGTGCCCGTCGTCCCGCGTGGGGCGGGTACCAGCCTGGCCGGGCAGACCGTCGGTCCCGGTCTGGTGCTCGACCTTTCGCGGCACATGAACCGCATCGTCGCGCTCGATCCCGTCGCGCGGACCGCCGTCGTCGAACCCGGCGTCGTCCAGGACCAGCTCAACCAGGCGGCGGCCGCGCACGGGCTGATGTTCGGGCCCGACACCTCCACCAGCGACCGCGCCACGATCGGCGGTATGGTCGGCAACAACTCGGCTGGTTCCGGATCGCTGACCTTCGGCATGACCATCGATCACGTCCGCGCGCTGGACGTCGTCCTCGCCGACGGCTCCACCGCCCGCCTGGAACCGGTGAGCGAGACCGAACGCCTGCGGCGCGCCGAGGCGGACACACACGAAGGCCGCATCTACCGCGAACTCCCCGAACTCGTCACCGCGCACGAGGACGCGATCGCCAAGGGCATGCCGCTGTTCTGGCGGCGTGCGTGCGGCTACCGGCTCGACCGGCTCTCCGGATTCGGCGAAGACAAACCCTTCGACCTGGCCAAATTCGTCGTCGGCGCGGAGGGCACGCTCGTGCTGGCCACCCGGATCGAAGTCGATCTGGTGCCCAAGCCGAAGAAGACCGTCTACACGGTCGGGCATTTCGAAACGACGCACGGCGCCATTTCGGCGACGCTCGACGCGCTCAGTTGCGGGCCGCATCAGGTCGAGATGATGGACAAGACGATCCTCGATCTGTCGCGGCGGAAGATCGAGTACGCCGATCTCGGCAACCATCTCGTCGGCGATCCGGAAGCACTGCTGTTCGTGTCTTTTTCCGGCGATGACGAGACCGTACTGGCAGCCAAACTAGACGAGGTGGCCGCGCTCTGGGAGCGCAACGGGCACGGCTATCACACGCTCAAACTCGTGACGGCCGCCGAACAGGCGGCGCTGCTCAAGGTGCGCAAGTCCAGTCTCGGCCTGTTGATGGCGGCGGGCGAGGGGACCAAGCGGCCGCTGGCGTTCATCGAGGACACCGCCGTCGACCCCGAGCACCTCGCGGAATACACCGCGCGGTTCAAGGAAATCCTCGACGAGCACCGGCTCGAAGCCGGGTTCTACGGCCATTGTTCGGTCGGCTGCCTGCACATCCGGCCGTTCGTCGACCTCACCGACCCCGCCCAGGTCGACACGATGCGCGCGGTCGCGGAGAAGATCAAGGATCTCGTGGCCGAATTCGGCGGCGTGAACTCCTCCGAGCACGGCGACGGCCTCGCCCGCTCGGAGTTCAACCGCGAGATCTTCGGCGACGAACTCTACGAAGCCATGCGCCAGGTCAAGAAACTCTTCGATCCCGCGGGCACGATGAACCCCGGCAAGATCGTCGACGCGCCCTCGATGACCGAGAACCTGCGCGACCGCGACGCCCTGCCGCCCGCGCCGCCGCTGCGGACGATGCTGTCGTTCGAGGTCGTCGGCGGGATGCGCGACGCCGCCGACCGCTGCATGAACATCGGTCTGTGCCGCAAGACCACCGGCGGCGTGATGTGCCCGTCGTACCAGGTCACCCTGCAGGAGGAGCATTCCACGCGCGGCCGGGCCAACGCATTGGTCAAGGCGCTGTCCGAACCGGATCCGAAGGCCGCGCTCGGCGGGGAACGCCTGCACGAGATCCTCGACCTGTGCCTGATGTGCAAGGCGTGCAAGAGCGAATGCCCGATGAGCGTCGACATGGCCTCGCTCAAGGCCGAAACCCTGCACCAGCACCACGAGGAGCACGGCACCCCGCTGCGGTCGCGGATCTTCGGCTCGATCCGGTTCCTCAACCGGCTCGGCTCGGCGACCGCACCACTGTCCAATGTGCCCGGTCGGATCGGCCCGCTCCGCAGGCTCATGGAACGGACCGTCGGCATCAAGGCCGAACGGCCGCTGCCGAAGTTCGTCCGGGAGAACCTCGTGCGCTGGAACCGCCGCCGGGTGACGGCGCCGGGGACGGCGGGCACGGTGAACTGGCTCGCGGATTCCTTCACCACCTTCACCGAACCGCAGATCGGCAAGGCGGCCATCGAGTTGCTCGAAAGCGCGGGCTGGGCGGTGGAACTCGCGTCCGGGGGCTGCTGCGGACGGTCGAGCCTGTCCAAAGGCCTGCTGGAGGACGCCAAGAAGAAGGCCACCGGATTGGTCACGTCCTTGGCACGTGACACGGAACCGGGATCGCCGATCGTCGGCTGTGAGCCGTCGTGCGTGTTCACCTTGCGCGACGAGACTTTGGCGCTGCTGCCGGACCTTCCCGAAGCGCGGCAGGTCGAGGAGCGGGTCCGTCAGGTCGAGGAACTGCTCGTCGAGGCCATCGACGACGGCAGGCTGAACCTGCCGGAACGATCGTGGCTGAGCGGGCGGCGCGTGGTCTTCCACGGCCACTGTCACCAGAAGGCGGAGGTCGGCACCGCCGCCACGATGGCGCTCCTGCGCCGTATCCCGGGGCTGGAGGTCGCCGAGATCGACTCCGGATGCTGTGGGATGGCGGGTTCGTTCGGTTTCGAGGCCGAGCATTACGAGACCTCGATGGCCGTCGGCCGCGACCGGCTCTTTCCCGCGCTGGAACGGGAACCGGCCGGAACACTGGTCGCCGCCACCGGCGTTTCGTGCCGTCAGCAGATCTTCCACGGTGCCGGCCGCACGGCGTGGCATCCGCTCGAACTGGTCCGTGAAGCGCTCGGTGGTCCGGCATGAAGCTGATCCGCTTCGGCCGGGAGGAGGCCGCCAGGACGGGCTGCGTCGAAGGCGACGTCGTCCGCGCGTACGACCCGGCCACCGGCCCCGGCGAGGTCGTCGGCCCGCTGTCCGGCGTCCGGCTGCTCGCGCCGTGCGAGCCGCGCACGATCGTCTGCGTCGGCAGCAACTATCCCTGCCAGCTGAAGGAAAAAGGCCGCCCGTGGCCGGAGCGGCCCGCCCTGTTCCTCAAGGCCCCGAACGCCGTGACCGGTCCGGGGCAGCCGATCCTGCACCCGCGACAGGTCGAACGCCTGGAGTACGAGGGCGAACTGGCCGTCGTCATCGGCAGGACCGCGCGGAACCTGACCGTCGGGAACGCTTTGGCGCACGTCCTCGGATACACCTGCGCCAACGACGTCACCGCGCACGACTGGCGGGCCGACGGTCAATGGGCGCGGGCCAAGAGCGCCGACACGTTCCTGCCGCTCGGGCCCTGGATCACCACCGGTATCGAGAACGGAGACCTCGAGGTGACCACGCGGATCAACGATCGGCTCGTCCAGCGAGCCACCACGAGCGAGATGATCTTCGGTGTGCCGGAGATCCTCGCGTGGGTGACCCGCTGGTTCACCCTGCGCCCCGGCGACGTCGTCCTCACCGGCAGCCCGGCCGGGATCGGGCCGATGGAGCCGGGGGACGAGGTCACCGTCGCGATCGAGGGGATCGGGGAGTTGACCAACCCGGTCCGCTAGACCACCTCGAAGTTCGCCATCATCGCCATGTCCTCGTGTTCGGCGTTGTGGCAATGGAAGACGTACCGGCCGCGATAGCCGTCGAAGCGGGCGATGACCTCGACCGATTCGCCCGGGGCCAGATCGACGGTGTCCTTGATACCGCCGTCGAACGGTCCCGGCGGCCGCCCGCCACGCGAAAGGATCCGGAATCCCACCAGATGCAGATGCACGGGATGGTGGATGTCGGCGACGAATCGCCAGATCTCGGTGTCGCCGAGGCGCGGGCTCGCCGACATGAGGTCCGGCGAGAACGGCTCCCCGCCGATCACCCAGCCCGAACGACCGTGGACGGCGCCCGCGCGGAACGAGAAGTCGCGCGTGGTCGTGGCCTGCTCGCGGGGGAGCGGCGGGATCTCGCTGAGCTTGGCGGGAACCCGGCTGTCGTCCGCCGCCCGGCGCGCGACGACGAACCGCATGACCTGCGCGGTCGAGCCGGTGCCGAGCCGGTTCACGAGGGTGACCTCGGTGCCGACCGGATACCGGCCGAAGTCGACGACGACGTCGTACCGTTCCGCCGGGGCGATGGGGAGATGGTCGTGTGCGCGCGGTGCGTCGAGCAGGCCCTGGTCGGCGCCGATCTGCACGAAACCGCCTCCGCCGGGTGGCGGCGGGTCGAGCGCCAGGTCGTACCGCCGCGCGTTGGAACCGTTGAGGAAACGCAGCCGATACCGCGCGGCCGCGACCTCGTGCACCGGCCACGGCGCGCCGTTGACGAGGATCATGTCACCGAAAACGCCCTCCACGTAAGCACTTTCGACTCCCGGCGTGGTCCGCAGCGACCGGTCGAGGGAGGGATAGGCGAACTCGCCGTGCTCGTCGAAGGAACGGTCGGCGATCATCAGCGGCAGTTCACGTTCGCCCGACGGGAGCCCCAGTGCGTCTTCCTCGGAGTCGCGGACGAGGTGGAATCCGGCCAGGCCCCGGTACACGGCCGGACCGGTGAAATCCATGCGATGGTCGTGGTACCACAGCGTCGCGGCCCGTTGCCGCAGCGGGAAGACGTAGTCACGTTCCCCGTTCGAGATCCGGGCACGGGCGTCGACCATGCCGTGCCCGGCGTGCGCGGTGCTCCAGCCGGACCGCGGCAGGACGAGATCGGTCGGGTAGCCGTCGGAATCGGCGGGCGTGTGCCCGCCGTGCAGGTGGACCACCGTCGGCACGGGAAGCTCGTTGCGATGGTGCGCCACCACCGTCCGATCCCGCCGCGATTCGATCGTCGGACCCGGGAAGATCCCTTCGTAGCCCCAGATCGGCGTCCGGACGCCGGGCAGGATCTCGGCCGTGGCCGCCCGTTGGGTGATCGTGTAGTGATCGGCGTCGGCCGTCCTTTGTGGACGCAGGACCGGCGGGATCGGCAGTGGCACCCGGAAGGGCTCCGGCAAGGGGAGCCCGCTGCGCAGCAACTCACCGGTCCCCGGCGCGCCTTGCGCGAGCAGGCGGGGAGCCGCGATCCCGGCGGCGGCGAGGACACCGGCCCCGCCGGCGAGCCCGAGGAAGGTCCTGCGGGGAAGTCGGCGGCTCATCGGCGTGCCCGCCAGATCTGCGGCCGCCAGACGGCGATGGTCGTCAGCACCGCTCCGGTGACCAGCGCGACGCCGAGGGGGATGTGCAGATCGAGCGCGCCCGCCATCCCGGCGAGGTACTGGCCGGTCTCGCCCGCGGCGAGCAGCAGGCTGATCCAGAACAGCCAGCGCGGTCCGCGCACCAGCCAGAGGACCAAGGCCGCGATGATCTGCGCGTACGCCAGGTACGAGACCGCGTCGGCACCCCAGCGGTGCAGCCAGAGCATGTCGTAATCGCCGCCGAGGTAGCCGCCCGCGAAGACCGGCTGGCCGATGATCGCGACGGCGTGGGCGCTCACCAGCACCCGGTTCACCACCAGCGTCCCGTTCGCCTTCCGGCTCGGGCTGGTCAGGGTTTCACTCACGCGATCGAACGTAAGAGCCGAGGCCTTATGCTGTCCAAGACAAGATCGGTTATCTGTTCATAACAGGTGAGGTATCAGCAGTGGATCTTCTGGCCCTCCGGTACTTCCAGACCGTCGCCCGGCTCGAACACGTCGGCCGCGCGGCCGAGAAGCTGCGGGTCGCGCAGCCCTCGCTCAGCCGGACCTTAGCCAGACTGGAAAACGAACTCGGCGTGCCGCTGTTCGACCGGCACGGCCGCCGGATCAGGCTCAACCGCTTCGGCACCGCGTTCCTCCGCCGCGTCGACCGGGCGCTGGCCGAGCTCGACGACGCCCGTCAAGAGCTCGATGACGCCGCCGGGCTGGAGCGCGGCACCGTCACCGTCGCGGCCGAAAGCCTGCTCGCCCTCACCGATCCGCTTCGCACGTTCGTGCCCGGGCATCCGCTGGTGGACGTCCGGCTCTCCCAGGCTTCGGCGGAGGGCATGACCGAGAAGCTGCGATCCGGCGACGTCGACCTGTGCATATCGTCGCAACCCTTGGCGGGTAACGACATCCGTAGCCGCGTGCTGCTCGACGAACAGGTGTTCCTCTGCGTGCCGTCCGGGCACCGGCTCGCCGGGCGTGGTCACGTCGGCCTGGCGGACCTCGAAGGCGAGCCGTTCCTCACCACGCGCCCCGGGTACTGGCAGCGCGCGCTCGTCGAGCGCCTGTTCGCGAAGGCCGGGCTCGAACTCCACATCGTCTGCGAGGGCGACGAAGCCGCCGTGCTCTTCCAGCTCATCGACGCGGGTCTCGGTCTCGCGCTCGTGCCGTCGCTCGGACTGCGGCCGGAGACGAGTCAGACGGTGGTCTGGCTCGACGTCGACGATCCCGATTGCCGTCGCGTGCTCAGCGTCGCGTGGCGCGAGGACACCTATCTTTCGGCTGCGGCACAACGCTTCCGCGACCACGTCGTCGAGCATTTCCACGCCCGGCCGGGCCCCGGTCGCGGTGACCGGGGCCCGGACCGTGCTTACGGGTTGAGCGTGACGCTGTAGGCGCTCAGCGCCTCGCCGATCGGCTGGAAGTACGAGGTGCCGCTGCCCTTGCCGGAGGTGATGCCCAGTCCGACGCTGCCGGAGAACAGGCAGCCGCCCGAGTCGCCGGGGTTGACCAGCGCGCTGGTCTGGATCAGCTGGTACACCGAGCCTTCGGCGTAGTTCACCGTGACGTTCAGCCGCTGCACCGAACCCGAGGTGAGCCGGGTGGTGCTGCCGCTCTTGCTGATCCGCTGCCCGACGGTGGCCGAACCGGCGGAGGCGATCCGCTGGGTGGAACCGTTCCACAGGGTGACCGCGCCCGGCGCGCTGCCGGTGGTGTTGCGGATGAGGCCGTAGTCGTTGGTCGGGAAGCTGGCGCCCTGCGACGGCCCGACGTTCCACTGCGACACCGCGCGGGTGCAGTGGCCGGCGTCGAGGATGTAGTTCTGGCCGCCGCGGTTGGTGTTGAAGCCGACCGAGCAGCGGGTGCCGCCGCCGGTGATGGCCTCGCCGTTGTAGATCGCGGTGTGCATCTCGCCGGTGGTCCGCTCCACGCGGACCCGGTCGCCGAGTGCTTCCGCGGCCTTCACGAGGGCCTCGGTGCCCTTCGCGGCGTCGGAGATGGTCAGCACGACCTGGTTGGCCTTGGGGTCGAGGCCGATCGAGGTGTGCGCGACCGTGGGCAGTGCCTGCAGGGCGCTCTGTGCTCCGGCGAGCGCGGCGCTGGAGTGCTTGACCACGCGGGCCTGCGCACCGGTCGCGGTCACCTGGTCGGCCGCGGCACGGTCGAGCACGTTCACCACCGGTTTGGCGGCGTCGTCGAGGTAGCCGTCGGCGGCACGGGAGCCGAGCGACGCGGTGACCTTCCGCAGCGTTTCGACACTGGCCGTCTGCGTCCGGAGGAACTCGACCGCGGCGGCCTGGCTGATCCCGGCTTCGGCGGCGAGGGACGTCACCGCCTCGTGCTGCACCGTGGGGGAGTAGCCCGCGATGGTGGTGGCGGTGGCCGTGGACGGGGCGAGGAAGCCGACGGCCGCGGCCGCGGCCACCAAGGTGGTGGCGGTACGGGCTAAGGGGTTTGTGCGCATACCGGTGACTCACTTTCGCGAGGGAGGATCCAGCGCGAGGGGTGGCCGCACTGGACACAGTGGGGTCGCCGGGCACGGCCAAGGCGACCCGGCACCGGTGATCCGGTGCCGATCATGGTGATCCGCCGCACCGGTGGCGGATACCGACTTTCGTTGGACAGGAAGAAAAATAGGTAGCCGCACCGGGTGCTACCGGGTTAGACGCGCACAGTAAACGATAGGTGCTGGAGGTGTTGCGAAAGCCACTTTCGCAACCTTCAGCGTTGCGAAAGTGGCTTTCGCAACCCCCGCGGCGACGTCACACGAAAGCCAGGCGGGCGAAGCGTTCCCCGATGAGCCGGTGCGTGGCCGCGTCCGGATGGAGGCGGTCGGGCAGCGGCAATTCGGCATGGTCCGCCTCGCCGTACAGTTCGAGGCCGTCGAGGTAGCGCAGATGGGGATCGTTCGCGCTCCGCTCCTTGACGATGCGGGCGAGTTCGTCGCGGATCACGGTGAGCGTCAGCTTTCCCGCGGCGGTCTCCGCGGGATCACCGGTCGCCCTGAACCGCACTTTTCCTTCCCGCAACGCCTCCGGGTCGAACTCGCCGGGCCCCGGGGTGTGCTCGTGGATGGGGCAGTAGAGCGGCGAGACGACCAGCAACGGCGTGGTGGGATGGCCTTCCCTGATGGTGTCGAGGAAACCGTGCACCGCCGGGCCGAACGCGCGCAGCCGCAGCAGATCCGCGTTGACGACGTTGATCCCGATCTTGAGGCTGATGAAGTCGGCCGCCGTGTCCCGCATCGCGCGGGCGGTGAACGGGTCGAGCAGCGCGCTGCCGCCGAAACCGAGATTGACCAGTTCCTTTCCGGCGATGGCCGCGGCCGTGGCGGGCCAGATCCCGGTCGGGGTCGCGGCGTTGGAGCCTTGGCTGATGGAACTGCCGTGGTGCAACCACGTCTCGCCACCGGGTGACTGGACACTGTGGACGGAGGCGTCGGTGCGCAAGGCGACGAGCTGCGTCGTTTCGTTGTGCGGCAGCCAGATTTCGACGTTCTTGTCGTGCCCGGCCAGGCCGTCGAACCGCAGCGTCCGGACGGGGCCGGGCTGGTGCCGCGCGGTGCCGGTGGCCAGGTCGACGGTGATCGTGTCGCCGTCGGTCACGCTCGCCCGCCCGGCGAGCCGACCGTCGACGAGCAGTTCGTAGACGCCATCGGGCCGGGGTGGCGTGCCGGCGAAGACCCGTTTGGTGGCCAGGACGTCCAGTTCGACGACCGTCGCCGTGCTGCGGAAGACGAGCCGCACCCCGGACGGCTGTGCTTCCGCCATGGCGAGCTGGCCGTCGGGGATCTGCTGCCTGGCCCGGGCGGGCAGCCGGTGGGGGAGCACGCCGCGTTCGGTGTCTTCGAGGTCCAGCGCACCGCGGACGAGGGCGGCGCTGATCGGGGTGGTGAGCATTCTTCCGTTCATTTCGTTCGGGGCCAAGCGCGCAGCAGGACGTCGAGCGCGTCGAGGATCTCGGTCCAGCTCTCCTGCGGGCCGGGGGCGCTGTGGCTGAAGCCTCCGGCGGACTCCAGGCCGACGAAGCCGCTGAACACACTGCCCAGCAGCCGGACGGCGTGCGTCCGGTGCGGCTCGGCCAGGTCGTAGCCGCGCAGGATCGCCCGCATCAGTTCGGCGTGCCGGACGCCGGCGCTGGTGGACGCCTTCTCCGGGGCGAGCCGGAATCTCGCGGCGGTGAATCTGCCGGGGTGTTCGAGCGCGTAGTCACGGTGGACGTTCGCCAAGGCGATCAACGCGTCCTTGCCCGCCATGCCCGCCACCGCGGTGGCGGCGAGATCGGCGAGTTCGGCCAAGGCCAGCAGGGCGATCTCGGTCTTCAGCTCGTGGGCGTTCCTCACGTGCGAGTACAGGCTCGCCGTCTTGACGCCGCACCGCTTCGCGAGCTCGGTGGGGGTCACGTGCTCGAAGCCGATCTCGTCGGCGAGCTCCGCACCCGCCCGGACCACCCGTTCCGTGGTCAGTCCCGCTCTCGCCATGGTGGCCACCGTACCATAGTCCATTCGGGATTTGCCTAATAAGATTAGGCAGCCGAAACCTGGGTTCGGTAGCGCCCGGACCGGCGGAAGCTGGGCGCGAACCCGAACGGAGGTGAGCGTGATGAACACGGTGGATCCGGCCAAGGCCAGGCACGACCGCATCGAGCGGCTGCGGGGAGACCGCCGTCTGCTCGCGGGCGCGATCCTGGCGTCGGCGGTCACCCTGGTCTGCGGCTTCTTCGCCGGACACGGCTTCGGCGACCTTTTCGAACAGTTCCGGACGATGGCGATCGACAGCATCTTCGACGACCGTGGCGACGGCGAGCCGCCCTACGGCCCTATGTGGGGAACGTTCGGCTTGCTCGGTTGTCTCGCCGCCGGCAACCTCGCGGCGGCCGCCGCGAGGCGCTACCAAGGACGGTCGTCGGGACCGGTGTTCCCCGTCGTGGTGGCATTCGCGGCCAGTACGCTCGGCCTCTGGTATTCGTCGAGGGATTGGCTTCCGCCGCTCGCCGTCGGCACCGCTGTCGACCCCGTGTTCCACGAGGACGAAAAGTGGGGGCTCTGGGCGTGGTTCCTCTACTACGCCGACTGGTGGGCGCCCGCGTTCTCGTTCGTCCTGACGCTGCTGGCCCTGTGGTACGCCGTCCAGGTTTCGCGACGGCACGCCGAGACCGCCCGCACCAGGGAACGGTTGCTGCGGCACGGCCGGCGGGTGCCCGCCGGAATCGTCGAGGTGAAGCTGCGCCTGGCGGGTGACGAATCAGGAACCCGTGTCGTGGGCGCGAACGTGACGGTCGTGTTCACCGACGGCGCGGGGGCCCGGCACTGGGTGACCCGCCGCACGAGGGACACCACGATCGCGACGGCCGAGGTGCTGTTCGACCCGGCATCACCGGCCGACGACAAGAAGATCTTCGTGGCGTTCCGGCGCCATCCCGCCCTCAGTGACTGGCTACCCGCGCACTGAGTCCCGAAAGTTTGGAGTCACGCCCATGCCGCTCGCCCTCGCCCGCGGATTCCTGACCGGGATCATCACCGGGACGACCCTGTGCGCGTTCGTCGTGGGGATCGTCATCGAGTACGTGCCACTGATGATCACGGGCGTCGGACTCCCCATCGCCTATGGAATCCTGCTCTACCTCGCCGGAGCGCCACGACGTGCTCGTGAGGCGAGGATCGCGCCGGTGATCGCGCTCGCCAAGGTCGAGAGCCTCCGCGCGGGCGGCACCGAGACGGGCGACATCCCGGTCTACTTCGACCTCACCGTCGCCCCCGAGGGGGCGGCGACCTACCGGTTGAAGATCACCCACGGCATCAACCTGGTCGACCTCCCGGACTACCACGCGGGCGATGTCCTCGTCGTGCGGTATCCGCCGGACCGGCCGTGGAAGGCGGAGGTCGTCGAGCGGCTGTCACCGGAGTGGGAGCGCCGCGTGGCCGAGGCGGCGATCGAATCCGCCCCCGAGTCCAGCCTGGTGCGGGAACCGGCGGAGGGCTGTGCGTTCGGCGCGCTCGCGGTACTCGGGTTCGCCCTCGGCGCGGCGCTCGTGCTGTACCTGTTCCGTGCGGAGCTGTTCGCGCCGGAAGAGCCCGTGCGGGCGGAGGAAACCCAGTCCAGCACGACCACGTCTTCCTCGGGATCGGCGACCGTGAACGTCGACAGATCCCTGCTGGGCGAAGGGGAACTGCGCCGCGCGATCGACTCGCTGGCGCTGACCACGGATGTTTCCCAAGTGATCACCGCGGTCGTCGAGGACCGGCGCCTGACCGTGGTCTTCGCCCCGACGGGCGCCCAGGTGCCGCGGTTCGACCTCCGAGAGCCGGCGGTCGACCGCGTCCCTGCCCTGGTCCAGCGGGCGAAGGCGACCATCCACGTCGGGGATCCGAAGACGTGGCAGGTCACGATCATCCCGTTCGGGACCGCGGTGAGCAGCCGGGTGATCGTGACCGGCCCCGATGGCAGCGGCTCACTCGCGGACGGTGGCTGAAGCCGTGGTCAGGCTCCGTGCTTTCCCGGCGCGGCGCTGCCGGAGTACTCGCCGAGGCCGGAGATCAGCTCGGTCAGCTCGGCGTCGTTGTCGTAACGGCGCTGGTGCAGTGCGGCGATCTTCGCGCCCATCTCCGGATCCGGGTCGTCGGTGACGTCGAAGGACGCGAACCGGTCGACCAGCGGGAGCCCGACCCGGTCGGTGTTCCGGTGCGCCGGGTGCATGAGGTACTCCCAGTACCCGTCGAGGTCTTCGATCGCGAAGACGGCACCCCATTCGTAGTCGCCGCCGAAATCGCGGCCGACGACGAAGGACTTCACCGCCGGGATGACCCGGCCCTGGTTCCGGAGGCTCTCCAAGGCCTCCTCGACCTGCTCCGGCGAGGCGTCGGACCGCAAGGTGAAACGGTTGCCGTGGTAGATCATCGTGTTTCCTTTCCGTTGTTCCGGTTCGAGATGAGGGCGGCGGTCGCCGCTCCGGCACCCAAGGCGATGCCGGTCCAGGTGAACGCGTCGGCGATGCCGATGCCCTGGACGAGGGGTTGGACGACGAGCGGGGACAGGAACTGGCCGAGGAAGATCCCGGTGACCAGGCCACTGAGCACCCGGCCGCGCCGCGCGGGATCGGCGGACTCGGCCAGGAGCAGGTTGAGGTTCGGGACGACGAAGCCGACGCCGAGCCCGCCCGCGAGCAGTCCCGTCACGACCTGGGCGACGGTGCCCGCGGTCCCGATCACCAGCCAGCCCGCGCCCATGAGCGCGACACTGACGGTGGTGATCGCGGTGGGGCCCAGGCGCCGACGCAGCCGCGGGAAGGTCAGCGCGCCGACGACGCCGGTCAAGGTGCTCCCGGCGACCACGGCGCCGACGACGACGGGTCCGCTGCCGAAGCCCTCCAGCAGGAACGGCAACTGGGTCGGCGCCATGTAGAAGACCAGCGTCACCACCAACGCCAGGACGTAGACCCCGACGACGCGGGCGGGCAGCCGGCCGCCTCCACTGACAGCGGGGCTGTTCCGTTCCGGTTCGCGCAGGGACACGATCGCGAAGACCGCCACGATCGCCGAAACCGAGTAGATCCAGAACGGCGCATGCCAGCTCACGGTGGCCAGCAAACCGGCCAGTGGCAGGAAGACGACGCCGCCCAGGCTCGCGAATGCCTGCTGCAAACCGAGGAAGGAGGCGCGGCGTTCGCCGGTGAACCAGTCGGTGATCAGCGTGCTGACCGCGGTCATGATCCCGCCGACGGCCAGTCCGAGCGCCGCCCGGGTGATCAGCAGCAGGTAGAGGTCGTCCACGAAGAATCCGGCCGTACCGGAAACCGCGTAGAGCCCCAGACCCGTCAAGAGCAGTGGACGGCGTCCGACGCGGTCCGCGACGATCCCGGAGAGGGGCGCGCTGATCGCGATCGCGAGCGAGGTCACGGTCAGCGCCAACCGGACGAGAAGACCCGAACCGGGCGTATCCGCGAAGTCCTCCCGCATCGCGGGCAGACTGGGCGCGATGATCGCCGCGGCCATGATGGTCAGGGGCGCGGCGGCCAGCACGGTGCCACGAGCCCGCCGCGTCGGTGCCAAAGTGTCCGTCACGCCACCAATTTCGCAGCGGGACACCGGCATTCGCGTCGGTGAAAATCGCCTATGTCCGTCCGCGCTCGGTAGCGTGCGAGGCATGACCGACGAGATCCTGCCCGCCATCGCCGGAGAGATCCTCACCGGAGATGCCGCCTTGTCCGTCGCCGGCCAGGACTGGGGGAAGCTGATCCACGCGAGGCCGGGCCTGGTGGTGCGGCCCGCTTCGGTGACCGATGTCGCCGTCGTGCTCAGGTTCGCCGCCGCGCGCGGTCTTCCGGTCGCCGCCCGCGGCGCCGGGCATTCGCCGTACGGGCAGGGGCAGGTCGAGGGCGGCATCGTGCTGGACATGACTTCGCTGCCGCCGCGTCGCGTGGTCACCGGCGATCTGGTGTCGGTGGACGCCGGTGCCCGCTGGCGGGAGGTACTGGAAACGACGTTGCCGCACGGGCTGGCACCGCCGGTGCTCACCGACTATCTCGAACTGACCGTCGCGGGCACGCTGGTGGTCGGCGGGATCGGGGGAGCGACCCTGTTCCCGCGAAACGAACGTGGACCTGTTCGACGCCGTGCTCGCCGGTCTCGGGCAATGCGGGGTGATCACCCGCGTGACACTGCGGCTGACCCCGGCCCCGGCGCGGGCCCGCCGGTGGAAGCTCTACTACGACACGCTTCCGGCGTTCCTGGCCGATCAACGCGCCGTGGTCCGCGACGGTCGTTTCGACTACGTGGAGGGGCAGCTGATCCCCGTCGAGGACGGCTGGCGGTACCTGCTGGAGGCGGTCGCCCACCACACACCGCCCGCCGAGCCGGACGAGTCCGCGTTGCTGGACTCGCTCGAATTCGACGAGTCCGAAGACGAGGACGGCGTACTTCGACTTCCTGAACCGGATGGCCGACGGGGAGGCGGCGCTCCGGGCGATGGGGAGCTGGTTCCGTCCGCATCCGTGGCTGAACGTGTTCCTCACCGACGACACGGTCGAGCGGTTCGTCGCCGAAACCCTCGCCGCCACCGGTGAATCCGAACTGGGCGCCACCGGGCTGATCCTCCTTTACCCGGTGCGGAACGACCGCTTGAAGACCGCGCTGTTCAGCGTGCCGCCGGGTGAGCTGTCCTGGCTCTTCTCCCCGCTGCGCGTCGGTTCTCCCGAGGATCCGCCGCACAACGCGCGCCTGCTGGAGCTCAATGTGGACCTCTACCGGAAGGCACGCGCCCTCGGCGGAAAGGTCTATCCGTCGAACGCGCTGCCGATGTCCACAGAGGACTGGCGTGCGCACTTCGGCGACGCCTGGCCGAAACTCGCCGACGCCAAGGCCCGGTACGCGCCGGGGAACCTGCTCAACCCCGGCCAGCGCCTGCACTGGTAGAAATGTCCGGTGCGGGACTTCTTCAAGGGTATCCGGATGTTCGGGCGAGGCCTCGGCATCCTGGCGCGGTCGCCGAGGCTGCTGCTGATCGGCGCGCTGCCCGCGTTGCTGACCACGGTGCTGCTGATCGGCGGGATCGTCGCGCTGGCGTTCTGGATCGACGATCTCTCGCTGCTGATCACGCCGTTCGCCGACGACTGGTCGGCGGGCTGGCGGACGACGATCCGGGTGGCGGTCGGCGTCGCGGTGTTCGGGGCGGTGCTGGCGATCGCCATGATCGGCTTCACGGCGATCACCCTCGCCGTCGGAGGGCCGTTCTACGAGCACATCGCGGAGAAGGTCGAGGACGATCTCGGCGGCGTGCCCGGCGCGGTGGACCTGTCGGGGTGGCGGTTGCTGGTGATGGGCCTGAAGGACGGCCTTGCCCTGGTGCTGCGTTCGCTCCTGTTCACGATCCCGCTGCTGATCGCGGGTTTCATCCCCGTCGTGGGGCAGACCGTGGTGCCGGTCCTGCTGGCCCTGGTGACGGCGTGGTTCCTGGCGCTGGAACTCATCGCCGTGCCGTTCTACCGGCGCGGGATGGGCCTGAAGCAGCGCCGGCTGCTGCTGCGGCTGCACCGCGCGCTGGCCCTCGGGCTGGGGCTTCCCGTGTCACTGCTGTGCCTGATCCCGTTCGCCGCGCTGATCGTGATGCCGGTCGGTTTCGTCGGCGGTGTGCTCGTCGCGCGCGAGGTCCTGGCGGACGACATGGCCTAGAGGTCTGTGTCAGATGACGCAGACACCGGCGGCTCCCGGGCGCCATCGTTGGCGCGACACTGAGGGGAGCTTCCGATGAAGAGAGCGTTGTTCCTGGCCGCCGCCATCCCGATCGTCGCGCTGCTGACGACCGGTCCGGCGATGGCCGACGAGGGGATCGTGGCCGGGGTCGTCAAGGCCGCCGACTCCGGTGAGCCGGTGGCCGGGGCATGTGTGACGCTGTTCGATCTCGACCTGAAGGAGACGGGGTCGGGGTGCGCGGGCGCGGACGGCCGCTACGAGATCGCGGGCGTCGTACCCGGCAAGTACAAGGCACGCGCGACCGCCGCCGGATACGCCGAGCTTTGGGCGTACAACAAGGGAAGCGCGCTCGCCGCCGAGGTACTGGACCTGCCGCACGGCCTGGACTTCTCGTTGCGGCAGGGCACGGCCACGGTCCGAGGGCAGATCACCGCCGAGGGAAAGCCCGCCGCGGGTGCCTCGGTGAGCCTCACCGATCAGAACCAGCGGTGGTGGTCGACGGTCCTCACCGCGGCGGACGGCACGTATTCGTTCAGCGGTGTCAAGGCGGACACCTACACGATGGCGATCACCTACGGCGATCGCACGCAATGGATCCGGCAGAAGTCGAGCTTCCCGGAAGCGGACACCTTCGCGGCCGAGGAAGGCCAGGTCGCCGTCGTCGACGAGGCCATGGTGCCGTACGGAAAGCTCCGGGTGGTCGCGACCGACGAGAAGACCGGCGCGCCCGTCGCGGGCGCGTGCTCGCAGCTCAACCGGCCGCGTCCGCCGGAACCGCGGAAATGCGCGGGCGCCGACGGGGTCATGCTGTACGAGGACGTGCCGCCGTTCGACTACTACACACTGAGCGTTTGGGGCCCGGACGGTACGCATTACCCGGTCAACGGGCAGCAGGTCCATCTGACCCCCGGCCAGACCACCGAATTCGGGGCGCCGATGAAACCCGCCGCGTCGATCGTGGCCACCGTGCGGGACGCGAAGACCAAGGCGCCGCTGGAGCGGATCTGCGTCGACACCTACGCCCTCCCGATCGTCGGCGTCCTCGACGCGGACTATCAGTACCACTGCAGTGACGCGAACGGGAAACTGGTGATCGGGCCGATCGAACCCGGCTCGTACAAGCTGCTGGTCAAGCCGCTCGACGAGCGCTACGGCATCCAGTGGGCCGGGCCGGACGGCGGCACCGGCGACATCGGCCAGGCCCGTACGGTCACCGCCGAACTCGGCAAGGCCGTCCCGTCCGCGGACATCGAAATGGATCCCGCCGGCACGATCACCGGCAAGGTCACCGATCGCGCCACGGCGGCGCCGGTGAACGGCGTCTGCGTCTACCCGTACGCGGTCGATCCCCGGATCGGCTTCCGCTTCGACGTGAACTGCAGCCGGAACGGCGGGCTCTACACGATCAAGGGCCTCGGGCCGTACAAGTGGCCGCTCGAATTCGCGTCCTCGCGGGGCGACTACGCGTGGCAGTGGTCGGGAGGCGGCGCGGACCGGTTCGCCGCCCGTCCGGTGCGGGTGCGGCCCGGCGCGACCGTGACCGAGAACGCCGCGCTGGTGCCGAACGGCGCGGTCAGCGGACGGATCCTCGACAAGGACGGCAAGCCGACCTTCGGCTACGTCTACGCCTTCAGTGCGCGCACCGGCGACATCGTGGACTGGGCCACGCCGGATTCGAACGGGCAGTACACCGTCAACGGTCTCACCACGCAGAACGTCAAGATCAAGCACTACACCGATGCCGACTGCTGGTATCGCGACGCGGCCGATTTCGCCTCCGCCACACCGATTCCGGTCACGGCCGGGCAGACCACGGGAGGAGTGGACCTCCGCCCCTGCCGCCGCTGACAAAGTCCGTGAAGGCCTCCTTGAGGGACCCTGGGTCCTTCAAGGAGGCCTTCACGGACAGCTCCGTGCTAGCCGATGGGCTCGATCCAGATGTTGCGGAACCGCGGGTTCTCACCAGGGTCACCGTGGTCCTGCAAGCGGATCGCGCCCGGTGCCGCGCTTTCCGGGATGCTGTCGCCCGTACCGCCGTCGATCGCCACGTCGTTGTGGACCACGACGCCGTTCCACACCACGGTCACGCGGGCGTTGTCGGTCTTGTTCCCGGCACCGTCGAACCGGGCGGCACGGAAGGTGACGTCGTAGGTCTGCCAGGTGCCGGGCGCCGTCGCCATGTTCCGGTCAGGCGCCTTCTTCGAGTAGATCGCGCCCGCCTCGTTGTTCGCGAGCGTGGTGTCCCCGAAGGATTCGAGCACCTGCAGTTCGTAGCGTTCCTGGAGGTAGACGCCGCTGTTGCCCCTTTGCTGTCCGGTGACCTCCGGCGGATAGTTCGGCTCGTTCCATTCGACGTGCAGCCGGAAATCGCCGAACTGCTGCTTCGTACGGATGTCCCCGCCGTTCGACTCCATCGCGCCGCCGGACACCGGCCAGGTCGCCGCGCCGCCCGCGCGTTTCTCCCACGCGTTCAGATCGGTGCCCTTGAACAACGAGATGCGCCGGGACTCGGTCACGGTGAGACTGTCGAGGTTGACGTTGCCCGCGTCGCCCGTGTCGTAGCGATAGGAGATCGTGTTCGCTCCGGCTTTGAGGTCGAGCGTCTCGGGCTGGGTGTTCCAGGTGTCCCAGTTGCCGGTGCTCGCGAGCCGGACCTGTTTCACCTTCGTCCCGTTGACGTACACGGTCACCGATTTGGTCCCCGGCGCCGGATCCGGGCCGTTCGAGTAGCGCAAGGCCGCGTTGTAGGCACCGGACTTCGGCGCGTTCACGGTGAACGTCGTCGCGGCGCCCTGGTTCCAGTAGCCGTCGACGAAACCGGTGCCCGTGTAGCCGGCGTGGTTCGTGTTCGTCCCCGCGCCACCGCTCAGCGCGGCCCGCTCCGCTTCGTAGGTCGTGCTCGCCGGCGGGCCGCCGACCAGGGAGTTGAGCGTGTACCAGGCTTCCGTGCTCCACAGCGCGGCACCGGACTCCGCCGCGAACGGACGCGGTGAGCGGAGGTGGACGACGTGGCCGGCCTTCAGGCCCGCCACCTGCAGGGTGACCTTCTTGCGGTCGGCCGACAGGCTCGCGGACGTGACGGACAACGTCTGCTCGTCGATCTTCGGCCCGCCGTAGGCCGGTGTGGGCTGGTAGCGCCACTGCTGTGCCTGGTACTTCGCCGCGAGGTTCTGCGCGGTCCCGGCCGACAGCGGCTGGGTGTACTCCAGTTCGAATCCGCCCGCGACGGCCCTCATCGCCCGGATGTCGAAGGCGTTGGTGCCGTTGGGTGTCACCTTTTGGAGGCCGTAGGCGAGTTTGCCGGGCTGGCCCCAGTTCCCGCCGCCGTCGATCCCGCCGGTGTAGATCGCGCCGTCGGGGCCGAGGCTGATCCGGCTGACACCCGACTCGAGGCCCTGGGTCATGCGGAAGACCGCACCCTGGTACTCGCCGTTCACCTTCTCCAGGAACGCGCGCTGCAGCCCGCCGTAGGTCACGTCGCCGTACACCATCTGCCCGGCGAACGGGCCCGTCGGCAGCATGACCATGTTGCTCGGCGAGTTCGCGATCTCGTTGTGCGGCAACCACAACACGGGCGCGGTCACCGGCTTCGCGTCGAACGGACCGGCGGGATTGGTGTAGTGGTTGAAGAAGCGGTCCTGCTTGACCCGGACGAGCTTGTTCGCGGGAAGCCAGCCACCCTGGTTGTCGGTGACGAAGACGTCGCCTTCCGGTCCCCAGCCGATGCCGTGCGGTGTACGCAGCCCGCCGGCGATGTAGGAGACCTGGCCGGTGGCCTTGTTGACCTTGATCGTCGTGCCGCGGTTCTTCGCGGGCTGCGGGTCGGTCGTGGCGCCGCCGTAGTTGATGGAGACGGAAAGGTTGGCGTAGAAGTAGCCGTCCTTGTACAGCAGGCCGAACGCGAACTCGTGGAAGTTGCCGCCGAACGGCCAGGTGGCGACCGTGCGGTAGTCGTCGGTCACGCCGTCGCCGTTGGTGTCGTTCAGTTCGACGAGCCGCGTCTTCTCCGAGACGTACAGCTTGCCGTCGACGTACTTGACGCCCATCGGTTCCTTCAGCCCGCTGGCGACGCGCTGCGTGCGGACCTTGCTCGGGTCGGTGTTCCCGCTGACGTTGCTCAGCAGGTGGACTTCGCCGAGGACCTTGTCGGAGCCGCCCCACGTGGCGATGGCGAGCCGTCCGTCCGGCAGCCAGTCCATGCCGGTGACCTGCGGCTGGAATCCCTCGGGACGCAGGTTCGTGAGCGTGAAGCCGGGGTGGACGCCGTTGAGCGGCAGGCCGTCACCGGGGGAGTCCGTGGCGCCTTCGCATTCCTTGCGCCCGGGCGAGGTCACCCGCACGACGTCGGCGTCGGTGCTGAGCACCGAATTCGGCACGACCGCGAAATCCGCCGCGCCCGGCGGACGCCATTCGAGGGTGACCTGCTGATCGTTGGTGTTGTCGAAATGATCGATCCGCAACGCGTGATACCCGGTGCTCAACTGCACCGACCCGGTCGCCGGGGTCGCCCCGTGCAGGCCGTCGTGGTTGATCACCGTCTGGCCGTCGATCCGGAGCCGGGAGCCGTCGTCGCTGGTGAGCCGGAATTCGTACTGGCCCGCGGTGGCGACGTTGATGTTCCCGATGACCTCGGAGACGAACCGCTCGTCGAGCCCGAAGTCGGTGGTGGTGGTCCAGTTGATCGTCGGCATCAGCTTGTCGACGTTGGGGGTCTGGCCGGATTTGATCGCGCAGAGCTTGGTGAGTTCGCGCTGGAGGTCGTACGTGCGGAGCGTGACACCGGGTTGCTGGGGTGGGATGGCCGCTTCGGCCGGGACTGTGGCCAGCCCGGTCAATGCCGTGACCAGCGCCAACGAGGCGACGATGGACCGGTTGAAGCGCTTGCGGACAAACGGAAGCATCGTTGCTCCTCGGGTCGGCGGCGGAGCACCTCTGTGACGTCGCTGAACCTAAGAGGACTTTCGATCGAAGTCAACGAAAGTATGTACAGAACGGACGAAAGTTAGTCCGAACGGTCGCGTTCGGGGTCTTTGCCCTGCCGTCCGGCGGTGACCTCGGGGATCGTGGAAGTCCGGGAACCCGCGTGAATCGTGAGTCCCCAGGCGATCACGATCCGGCTTCCATTCCGGAGCTTTCGCCGATGCTGCTTAACGGTGTCGCCGTCGGACCCGACCTTTACGCCATGGGCGACGACGGAGGTCCTTGAACCCGATATCCAGGACGGTTGTGAAGATGGCGAAAAAAGGAAAGAAGTGGAATTGCGACGGAGGCGGCAGGGCGCATGCGCGGACCCTGCGGACCTTGGGATTCAGCTGCATCGGCTCGACGTCAGATGCCCGGTGGCTTCGTAGAGGCGGTATCACGGTCCCGGTTCCCAAGGGGGCACGCCTGTCCCGGCCACAGATCATGTACCTGCAGGCGACCTGTGGCTACGGGCGAGAGGCGTACCTGCGGGCATGGCGCGCGAAGGTGCGGAAGCTCGGGTGCCCGAATGGTGGAAAGAACCCGCTCGCTTGAGAGCGCTCACAGGTGAGGTGGTGGAAATGCCCAGACGCGAGCGACGAGACGATGGCATCCGTCCCGTCGGGCTTTCCTTCGGCCAGCGGTTCGCCTGCGTGACATTCGGCCTCGCGGTTATCGGCCTGGCGCAAGCAGGTGTCTATCTCGGTCATGACGGTGCGGCCGTGGTCGCTCTCGTGGTCCTGGCGGGAGTGGCGTTCTTGCTGGGCGTCGTGGGTCTGGTGCCCAAGCGGGTCTCCTGGGGCAAGAGCCTGAAGCTCGAGTTCCTGGCCGGGGTGAGGGTCGCGGAGGCGCAGGCGTTGACGACCGCGCCGTCGGAAATCTCACGTCTTGCGCAGGAAGCGATCGCGACCGTGAAGGGCTCCGCGGACGTCGAGGGGGTCACGGAGGCGGTGATCCTCGCCGACCACGCGCTCTTCACCGCGGAGATCATGGCGGTGGTGAAAGACGTCGCCGCCATGATCGGTGCCGAGACGAAAGAGAACGGGATCGGCGACGAATGGTGGAACGCTCGCGTCGCGAAGGGAAGCGTTTCCGTGTACGTCTCCATCCGTACGACCCTCGACGATCAGGTCACCTCTTACATGCGGTCCAGGATGTCGGCCGTCGAGGAGGGCGCGGACGTTCTCATCGTCGCTCGCGAGGTCGACACAAGGGCCTTGCGGAATCTCGGTGGCCCTCGGCCGCCCGCGGTGATCACCTGGCAGGGCGAACCCGACGATCTGAAGCGACCGCTGGCGCGGCTTTTCAAGAACAGGGGAAGATCCCGGGGATGACCGGCGTCGCTGGTCTGCGCCATTCAGGTGGGAACCGCGGGAACTCGCGACAACGGTCCACCCCGGCGCGATTTCCCGGTATGGATCGTTGGTACGACGAGTCCCCCGGGCGCGGTGAAGGTTCGCCGCTGACCCCGCACCAGCTCCCGTCGGTGACCGCGACGTTCGTCGGGCGGGAAACGGAATTGGCGAAGATCAGCGCGATCGCGGACCGAGGGGACGGCCGCTCTAACGCGATCGCGATCATCGCGGGCGCGCCGGGGGTGGGGAAGACCGCCTTGGCCGTGCAATGGGCATCCGCGCAGCGCGAGCGTTTTCCCGACGGCGATCTCTACTGCGACCTTCACGGCTACGCGCCGGGTCCGGCCAGTACACCACCCGAAGTTCTCGCCGGTTTCCTGCGTGCGCTCGAGGTTCCAGGGAAGAAGATCCCGCGAAGCCTGGAGGCGAAGTCGGCGCTCTTCCGCTCGTTGCTGAACGATCGCCGGTTCGTCATCGTGCTGGACAACGTCACCTCACCGGACGCGGTACGCCCGCTGCTGCCCAGCACGCCCGGCTGTTTCGTGCTGGTGACGAGCCGCAGTAGCCTGTCGGGCCTCGTCGTGACCAACGGTGCCCGCCGGATCACCTTGGACATGCTGATGCCCGCCGAATCGGAGACCCTGCTCCGGACGGCGATCGGATCGCGCCGGGCGGACGGCGAACCCGGCGCGATCAGGGAACTCGCGGACCTGTGCGGGCATCTGCCACTGGCGGTGAGGATCGCCGGCGAGCGGGTGGCGGCGCATCCGTATCTGAAGCTGGCGGATCTTCTCGGGGAACTCCGGTCGGAGGCACGAAGACTCGACGCGCTCGAAACGGGTGACGACGAAATGTCCGCCCTGCGGCCGGTGTTCTCGTGGTCGTACCAAGCCTTGGATCCCGCCACGGCCCGGGTCTTCCGGATGCTCGGCCTGCATCCCGGACCGACCGTCAGCGTGGCCACCGCGTCCGTGCTCGTCGGCCCGCCCGCGGCCGATGTCCGGCGCAGGCTCGACAAGCTCACCGCGGGGTACCTGCTGAGCGAAGTCGACCGCGACAGATTTCGTTTCCACGACCTGCTGCGCGTGTACGCGAAGGAACGTGTCGATGCGGAGGAGTCCGCCGAAGAACGCGAGGAATCGCCCCGGCGCTTGATCGAGTGGTATCTCGCCTGCGCCGATTCGGCGGACCGGGTGCTCACGCCCATGCGAAGACGCGTCGCTCTCGAAGTCTCACCGGACGTCTCCGCCAAGCTCGAATTCGGCACCTACGGGGAAGCACTCGCCTGGTGCGAGGCCGAGCAGGCCAATCTGGTCGCGTCGGTGCACGCCGCGCTGGCCGCGGACTGGTCCTCGATCGCGTGCAGGCTGCCGCTCGCGCTGTGGGCGTTCTTCACCTTGCGGAAACCGTGGGCCGACTGGATCGCCACCTACAAAGCGGGCGTGGAGGCCGCGAGACGATGCTCCGACCAGTTCAGCGAGGCTTCCTTGCTGGCCGGACTGGGCATCGCGCACCGGGACCTGTGCCGGTTCGAAGAGGCGTTGGCGTATTTGGAGTCGGCGCTCGCCATCCGGCGGCGGATCGACGATTCCTGGGGGCAGGGGCAGGCGCTGATCAGTCTGGGGATCGCGTACCACGAGCAGGGCCGGTTCGCCGAAGCGCTCGGACATCACAGAGACGCGCTGGAGGTCTTCCGGCTCCTCGGTGACGAATGGGGAGCGGCGCAGACACTGCATTTCCTCGGCCTCACGAACCATGGGCTGGGCCGATTCGACCAGGCTTACGAGAACCTCCGGCAGGCCTTGGACATCCGGCATCGGATCGGCTACCGCTACGGCGAAGCGGAGACGCTGGTGGGACTGGCCCTCGTCTTCCAGAAGATCGACCGGAGCGGCGAATCCGCAGGGCAGCTGAAGCGGGCCTTGGAACTACGTCGCGACATGGGAGATCGCTATGGTGAAGCGGCGGCGCTGGACCACTTGGGCCAGCTCTGGGCGAGAAAAGGCGAAACCGAGCGGGCGAAGACCTGCTGGGGTGACGCTTTGAACATCTTCAACGAGCTTGGTGCGCCGAGGGCTGCGGAGGTGTATGCGCGGCTTCGTGAGGTTCAAGCGAGTTAAGTCTTTTGACTGCGGCGGCGCATTATCGGGAGACGGTGATGGGGCAACGGTTCTTGCCGAAAATCGGCAATGCCTCTGTCGCTCGTGGGGCCTGGAATTGTCGGTGGTGGGTCGTAGGTTCGTGGGGTGGATACTCATTCTGCGCCTGTGGCGCTCTTGGAAAGCCTCACCGATCCCGAGGTGCTGGCCGCGGTGAACGATGCCGCAAATGTGTTGGACGACAAGGATTCCGTGGCGTTGGCGCAAGCCGCGTCGGCGGGGATCGCGCGTTTGGAGGCGGTGCGGTTCCGGGCGTTGGCGCAGTTGAACCGGCATCGTGAGGGCGTGCGGAGTGTGGCGCAGGAGGTCGCGCTTGAGTTGTCCCTTGTGGACAATCATGCGGGTGCGCTGGTCGCCGCCGCGGACGCGCTGACCAGCCGCCTACCCCGCACGTTGAATCTGATGGACGAGGGAAAACTGGCCGGGTTCAGCGCGATGAAGGTCGCGACGGCCACCGCCTGGCTCTCCGATGAGGACGCTCTTGCGGTGGACGCCTTGTTGGAGGATCGGATCGGGGACAAGAACCCGGATCAAGTCCGGAAAGCGGCCAACCATGCGGCGAACACCATCGACCCCGAGGGCGCGGGTAAACGGGCTGAGCGGCATCGGGAGGGTCGTCGTCTGACGTTGCGGCATGGTGAGACCGGAGTCGCATCCATCGAGGTCGAGGATGGACCGGTGGAGAAGGTCGCTGCCGCTTATCAGCGGATCGACCGTGAAGCGCGGGCTCTCAAGACCAAGGAGGAACCCCGCACTCTCGACCAGTTGCGGGCGGATGTCGCGCTCGATCTGCTGCTCGGCGGCCAAGGAGGCACGAGCGAACGCAGCGAAGTGTTCCTGTACATGGATTTGTTCACCTATCTGGGGCTGAATGACGATCCGGCGAAACTAGCGGGGCATGGCACGATCCCCGCCGCGTTGGCCAGGGAGATCGCCAGCGGCGGGAACAGTGTGGTGCGGCGGATCATCACCGACCCGCTGTCCGGGCAGATCCTCGATCTCGGCCGGGACCGATACCGGCCCAGCGCGGGTTTAGCCGAGTTCGTGCGGGTGCGGGACCGTGAGTGCCGAAGACCCGGCTGTCACCGACCCGCCCAGGCCTGCGACCTCGACCATTCGGTGCCGTGGCAACACGGCGGCCACACCACCGACACCGACCTCATCGACCTCTGCCGCCGAGATCACCGGTTGAAGGACGAACCCGGCTGGACCTACCACCTCGCATCCGATGGCACTCTGACGATCACCACACCCACCGGGCAGCGCTACGACAGCACACCACCACCCCTTCACGGACCCCGCCCGGCAGCCGACGAACCGCCACCGTTCTGAGTCCGTCGCCGAAAAGCGGCGATGGGGTGCTGGACTTCAGCTTCCGGCCCGTCGCCGGAAAGCGGCAACGGACGGCTTGTGCCCGAGTAGCGGCAAGTCGTCAAGAGCGGTGAAGAGCGCTTTGCCCGCATCAGATGCGGTGAAAGTCCCCTTCATCCACCCCCGGGGCCAGAAGAACTCGAGACACGCATCCCATCCGGCGAGCTAGCGTTTCCGCCCCCACGCCACCAGCCCCCGTTTCGTCAGCGACAAAGGCACCGCCGTCTTGGTGGCCAGCCGCCACGCGGACGGCTCGGGCAGGCCCCGGCCGCGGAGGAACAGCGCGACCGCGGCGCGATCGGGAAGCGTCACCAACCGGGCGTCCCAGGCTCGGATCGATTCGACCTCGAACACCTTGTCCAGCAGAGGTTCGGCGGTTTCCGCGTCGAAGCTCGAGGCCCGGCCCCAGCGAGGCAGTGCCCAGGCCAGCTCGGGATCGTTCCACCGGCTCGACGCCGAGACGGCCAGCAGTCCACCCGGGGAGAGGACCCGCCTTACCTCGGTGAGCGCTTCCACCGGGTCGGGAACATGGTGAAGCATCCACAACGCGGCCGCGCCGTCGAAGGTCGCTTCGCGGAAGGGAAGGCCGGTCACATCTGCCTGGACGGAGTATCCGGGCGCGTGGGACACGTGCGACGCCAGGTCGGCCACTACCGTCGGCACGTTCCGGCGTACCAGAAGCCGGGAAAGCGCTCCGGTGCCGCCTCCGACGTCCAGCACCAGTGAACATCCTTCGGTCGCGAAGCCGGCGGCGATCTCCGGATGGACGTCGCCGCACGAGGAGAACCACGCGGTCGAGAGCACATTGGCCGCGAAGCGTCCGGGATCACTCTCGTAATCGACGGGAACGGCGTCATTCACGACCTGACAGACTAGGGACGTGCAGGGCGGTTCGCGTCGTCTGCTCGGTGGGGTCTTTCGGGCATCAGGGTGAGGCCCGGCCTCGGATAGAGTTGCGGCCGGAGCGGGGGGAGGGCGAGTGACGACGGCATCGGGCGAACCCCGGCTGAGGTCGGCCGTTCTCGCGCAGGCGTGGCAACGGATCGACGGCGTCGAGGTCCTCTCGTCCGCCGACGGTGGCCCCCTGACCCGCACGATCAAGAAGATCATCGACCCACTGGTGATCCGCACGTCGGCGCGTCCCCGGCTCGGTCGTCCGGTGCTGGACGCGGTCACGGCGGCGGAGCTGACGGAACTCTTGCTCGCCGACGCGGACAGGCTGCGCGCGACGGCCGCGTGGTTCATCCACCTCAAACGTCAGCGCCGCGCCCTGCGCATCACGGCGGGCAACGTGCAGGACGTCTGTTTCCCGCTGGCGTATGAACTGGCGACGGGCTTCGGCTCACCGGGACCTGACGCGGTGGCGACGGCCGCGGGGGCGTTGCGGGATCTCCATGGGGAGGGTGGCGTGGCGGGCGTCGATCAGCTCACCGCGTATCTCGCGGATCCGCGGCACGAGGCGCGGCTGACCGCGGAGTTGCATCGCCGCTGGCACACCGAAACCGTTGTGCCGCAGGATATCGCCGCGCTCCGGACGTTCGTCGACGACCTTTCCGACGCTGCTTGGCGAACCCTCGCCGAGTCGGCCACCGGGCACGCTCTCGGGCTCGGGCTGAGACGGCCGGACGGGGCACGCGAGCTCAGCGAGATCATCCGAGAGATCTCCGGGCTGTCCGCGCCGGATCTCGGTCTGCAACGCGGAGATCGCACCGCCGTCCCGCCCCTGAACCGGCGCGACGAAACCGGCGCCGAACTCCTCGAACGCAGTGTCGAACGCCGCGTGCGCGCCACCCTGCGCCGCCTTCCCCCGGACGAACGGCCTCCCGTCGAGGACCTCGTCGACGACGAACTCACCCGGGTCGCCGCCGGATTCGGGCTCGGCCTGCCCACGCTGGCCGCTTGCTTCGCGCTCGGTGTCGTCCTCGCCCCCGCGCTGCGGCCGCTCGACGGCGCGGCCCCCGCCGGGGTGCCCGAATTCGCGCGGCGGCTCAACGCGCAGGTCGCGCGGGAGGGTTACGTCCTGCACGCCCGCCGCGCGCTGGCCGGGGCCACCCCGCTCACCCCGCGGCCCGACGCCGAACTCCTGCGCGATCTTCGCGAGTTCGCCAAGCACTTCCTCGGCAGGCTGTGGGTTCGGCTGCACGGCTTCGACGTCCGCGGTGACCTGCCCGCCGACGCCGCCGACGTCCGCGACCTCGTCACCGGCGTGGTCCGCTCGACGTCACTGGATCTGCGGACGAAGGTGCGCCGCGCGCTCATGGCCCGTCTGCCGGATCTGGAGGCCGTGTCATGACGCATCCGGTGCACACGCCCGTCGTGGCGGCCGACGGCGGCCTCATCCGATTCACCCTCGCCGATCTGCTCGTGGGCAGGGCGACGACGATGCGCGTCGAGCTCAGTGACGCCGGGGCCGCCGAACCGTGGCTGACCCGGCTCGTGGGCGCGGAAGCGAGCCTCGCCGCGCTCGACCAGGGCCACGCGGATCTCCCCGCCCGGCCGGAATTGGGCAGGCTCGCGCTGCTGTTGTGGCTGCGCCGCTGGTGGCCCGCCGGCCCGTCGCTCGGAGTCCCGTCGCTGGACCCGGCGTTGCTGGACCTCGAAACGGCGGTCGCGACGGCCGACGTCGAGGACCTGGCCGAAGGGCTTCTCGACGGTTTCGAAGCCTCTCCGGCGGAACTGTTCGACGCGGCGGTCGCGGACGGCGCCCTCCTGGCAGCGGCGCGGCCGGTCGCCGACGACGTCCTGCAGTTGTGCACCCGCCTCGCCGCGTGGTTCGACGATCAGGACGACGTCGTGCGTGCCGAAGCCGCCGCACGCGTGGAAACACCGGCGCCGAGCCAGAACACATACGCACTGGCCGCGGGCCTCGATCCGGTCGCGCCCAGCGAAGGCGTGCTGGCGAGCGGACGTGCCAGCGTCGACTGGGCGCGGGTCCCGCCAGGAATCCTGGACGCCGGCGAAGACACGGTGAGCTGGCGGATCGTCGTCGCCGCGGCCGCCACCCGGCTCGAAGTCGTCGTCGCGGGCGCGTTCGCCGACGCGGCCATCAGCGCGTTCGCGAGCCACGAGGGCGAGCCGTTCGCGGAGGTGCCGCTGGAGCTGGGCGCCGGCCGGTTCAGCGGCACGGCCGACTTGGACGACGCTGCGGCCCGGCTGGCGGCGCGTGTCCCCGGTGGACAGATCGCCGTCGTCGTCGGGGTGGCGGACGAGAGTGTCGCCGGGACCACGGCGGAAGACCGGGCAGAGGTGGTCACGCTCGTGCGGGCCCGCCCGCCCGAGCTCAGGACACTGGCCGAACGGGCGGCGGCCGCTTCCGCCGATGAGGAGTTCTGACGTGCTCGTCGGCATGCCGCCGCCCCGGAACCCGCCGGATCGCCCGCTTCCGCCCGAATTGGGCCCCGCGAGCTCGCACGGGTACAACTGTCGTTGCGTCGCACGGCATTTCGGTCTCGATCCGGCTCCGTACGGCGAACTCCCCGCGTGCTCGCTGTCCGAACGCCAGTACCGGAAGCTGCTGGTGGAGGCGGCCAAGGTCCAAGACCAGGCCAAACGACTGGCCGTCACCCGGAACGTCGCGGACGCGCAACGGAAGTACGCCCGGATGCGCGAGATCGCGCGGCGGCTCGACCGGACGGATCTGGAACTCGCCGCGGTCAGCGACCTGGCCACGCTCTGCTATTCGGCGGGCGATCTGCGCAACGCGCGGCAATGCGCCGAAGCCGTGCTCAACGTCTTCAAGGTGAGCGCAGTCGCCATCGTCCACTTCGGACAGTACGCCGAGGCACGGATGATCGAAGGCTCCCGCGAGGTCGCCGAGCGCGTGCTCATCTCCCTGGCCACCGAGGAAGGTGACGTCGCCAAGGCACGCGAGCTGATCGCCGGGCAGCGGCGCCGGGCGGCGTTCCGCAAGGAGGCGGGGCCGGACCAGTATCCGCCCGAGCTGCTCGACGTCCACGGTGTCGACGAGCTGGAACTGCGGATCTTCGACGTGCGGGTGCAGATCGCGGCCGGGGATTTCGCCGGCGCGCGGACGGCGATCGAGGAGATCTTGGCTGCGTTGGACGCGCTCGCGGAGAACGACGAGGTCCGCGAGCGGGTCGTGCACCAGCAGGCCATGGTCAGGGCCGAACGTGCCCGGATCCGCCAGGCGGGTGGTGAGGACGCCGAGGCACGGGCGGACATGCTGAGGCTGACGGCTCAGCATGCGGGGAGCCCGATGGCCGCAAAGGTGGGCATCGGGCTGGCGGAAGCCCGCGCCCTCGCGGGTGATTTCCCCGGCGCGGTCGCCGCGATCGCCACCGCCCGCGACGAACTCGCGGCGGCGGGCCTGACCGGCGACGTCGCGGAGGCGAGCCACGCGCTGGGCACGTTGCTGCTGCACGCGGGCGACGTCGCGCAGGCCAAAGAGCAGTTCGAACACGCGAGAGCGATCCGGACGGCCAACGGCGACGGTCCGGGTCTGCGCCTCGTGGACACGGCACTGGCCCGCTGCGCGGCCGCGGAAGGCGACTGGGCGACGGCGGAGGACCACGCGAACCGCGCGAGGGAATCGGCGCGGACGGCGGGGGACTGGGCGGATCTCCTGCACACGGATTTCGTGGCGGCGTCGATCGGGTTCGCCCGGGGAGAAGACCTCCCCGCGGTGCTGGATCTGCTGCTCCCGCTGACGCTCGCGGCGGCGGAGTACCGGTTCGAGTTCGTCTCGCCGGAGGCGCGCACGGCGTGGGCACGGGACATCGCGGCCCCGACGATGGGGATGGCGCTGGCGTTGCTGGCCCAGATCGAGGAGCCGAGGCTCGCGGCGGAACTCGTCGAGCGCACCTGCGCCGTCGGCGCGTACACGGGCACGGAGGAGCGCACGCTGGACCTCACCGGCGCGTTTCCCAGCCTCGAAGTGGGCCCGGTCGCCGAGGGACTTCCGTTGGCGGCACTGGGTTCCGTGACTTCGTCGCTTCCGCTGCGGCTCGCCCCGCCGCCCGCACTGCGCTGGTCGCCGTCGTCGCCCATGGAACTGGACCGATGGCTCGCCGTCGCCGCCGAGCGGTACCGGCTGCCTCGTCCGGTCACCGACACCGTCGAGACCTGGCCCGCCGCGAAGCCCGGGCGCGAGACGTTCCTCCTGCGCTTCGCCGACGCCGGGCACACCTTCCTCACCTGGCGGACCACCGAGGACCTCGACACCGTCCACACACACCCCATCGACTTCGCCCTGGTCGGGACCGCCCGTCAGATCTTGGACGCCGCGTCCCCGACACCGCACGAAGGCGAGAGCGTGGCCGACGCTGTCCGGCGCTCACTGGGCGAAGACGCGTTCGGGAGCTTCGCCGGGGAACAACGCCTGGCCCGCGTGCTCGCGCTCAACCTCCTGCCCGCCGACCTGGTCGAGCGGCTGCGTCGTGCCGCCGCCGGGGGAAACCGCCCGCTCCTGCGGATCCAGCCGTCGCCGAGCCTCGCCGCCGTCCCGTGGGGACTGCTGGCACTGCCCGACCGGCGGGCCGATCGTGTGCTGGAAATCGACGAGATCGGCCTCTGTTTCGACGGCGACGAGCGCGTCCTCGACGTCGCCGACGTCTCGCTGCTCGCCCCGTCCGCGATCCCGCGCCGCCCGTCCTCGGCCGACGGTCCGCCGGCCTACCTGCTCGACCCGCGCATTCCCGGCCAGAGCGCGTTCGGTGAGCTGGGTTCCGTGCTCGGCAAACAGGACGCGACCTCACCGTTGATCCGCCATCTCGACGAGCGGCTCGCCGACGGGCCGGTCCTTCCCGCCGTCGAACGCGGGCTCGATCTGGTGCGCCGCACCGACACCGACCGCCGCCTGCTCGCCGAACTCGTGGCGGGACCCTGTTCGCGGCTGGTGTTCGTCGGGCACGTCAGCCGCGTCCGCGACGAGCACGGCGCGCAGACCGCGCTGCATCTGTCCTGCGAGGCCGATCTTCCGGGGACGGCCGCCCCGATCGGCGCGCACCGGCCGTTCACCGCCGCCGACCTCGCACTGTCCGAAATGGACATGCCCGCGCGGGTGGCGCTCATCGGCTGTGCCAGCGCGAGCGATTTCGGTCTCGCCGAACCGTTCGGCGTACTGCTCGCCGCCGTCGCGGCCGGAGCCGGTCTGGTCGCCGCCACCGTCTGGGCGCTGCCGACGTCGGCCGCCGTGCCCGGAGCGGACCCGATGTCCGAACTGGTCATCGCCGTGGACACCGCGCTCGCGGGTGAGGATCCGGTCACCGAGCTGTGCGCCTGGCAGCGATCCCGGCTCGCCCGCTGGCGCGAGCGGCCCGAACCCGCGACCTCTCCGGTCTTCTGGGCGCCGCTGACCTGCCTCGACGCGACAGACGACGGGAAAACCTGGGTTCGGTAGCGGGAGGGGCCGCCGAAGCTGTGTCCAGCACGAACGACACGGCGAAAGGCGGCACCCGATGTTCAAGAAGATCCGCGACAAGATCAACGACGCGACGCAGCAGGGCATGGCGCGGGGAGAGCAGGACTTCCAGCGCCACGCGGAGCAGTTCCGGCAGGCCGCCGCCGCGCAAGGCCACGACATCACGCCGCAGCTGCCGACTCCGCAGCTGGCCGCGCAGGCGTTCCGGAGCCTCAACGCCGACCCGGACATGGCGGCGTTCATGGCGTTGCCGATGGACGAGCAGTTGCGCCAGCAGCAGGAACTGCAGGCCTACGGCACCGAACTGCGGCGGCTCTACGACACCTGCGAGCCCGCCACGCTGGTGGTCCGCGGGCTGGAACCGACCGGCCGGAAGATCGCCGGGCAGGCGCAGTACACCGCGACGCTCGAGGTCACCCGCGCCGACGGCACCACGTACCGGACGGTGACGCAGCTGATCACGCCGCTGGCGACGATCCAGCAGTACGCGCCCGGTACCCGGCACGAAGCCCGCGTCGACCCCGCCGACCCGGCGAAGGTCGCCGTGTTCGGCCCGATCGGTTAGGCGGTGGAGATGTTCGGGACCTTCGAGTTCGGCCTGCCGGAAGACCCCCGGCGGGCTCGCCGCCCCGGTCTGCGCCTGTGGCTGCTGGGCGTGCCCACGACGCTGGCCTGGGCGGTCGTGGGCTGGTCGGGCGCCCTCGGGCTGCTGGACGGTTTCCGGTTGATGTCGCTGAACCGCGTCGACGCGTGGGGGGCCGACGCGGGCCCGGCGGTCTCTCTCGTCCTGCTCTTCAGCATCTCGATCACGGTGGCTTCGTCGCTCGGGTTCGCGATGCTGTGGGGCGGCGGGATGTCGCTGCGCGGGATGGGCGTCGGCTTCCGGGCGAGCAGCCTGGCCGCCTCCCTCGGCATCGCGCTGGGCTCCGGCGCCGCGATTCCGTCCTGGACGCCGCCGGAGGCGGTGGGGAAGCGGCTGCCGTCCGAACCCTGGACCGATGTGGACTGGGTCGTCTACTACGAGCCGTATCTCGTCCCGGGGGTGGCCGGGGTGACCGCACTGGTGATGATCATGGTGCTGGGACGGGCGTTCGTCACCAAGGCCGAAGCGGACGACCGCGCGCAGGCGCTGGCGCAGACCGGCCGCCAGGTGATGGGCACCGTGCTCGGCGTCGAATTCACCAACGTCTGGGTGATGGGGAATCCCCGGTTCACCGTGCAGGTCCGGTTTCCTGCGGACGAGGGGGAGCGGACCGTCGTCGCCACGATGATCACCCCGCCGTTGCAGGCACCGGCCCGCGGTTCGACGGTGAAGGTCACCTACGACCCGCGCGATCCGGACTCGGTCCGGATCGATCCGGATCCGGCGGATCGGGCGGCGGGCGGAAACCTCGGTGCCTTCCTGCCCCCGTTGTTCTGATCGCCCTCTACACTCCCGCGGATGGACGAACAGACGGCAGAGGTGTCCACCGCGCAGGCGGTCCGCAAGGCGATGATCCGGCTGGTCCCGCTCCTCGGGCTGCTCTATCTGCTCAACTATCTCGACCGGGTCAACGTCGGGTTCGCGGCGCTCACCATGAACGCCGACCTCGGCATCAGCTCGGCCGCCTACGGGCTCGGCGCGGGCCTGTTCTTCGTCGGGTACTTCTTCTTCGAAGTGCCCAGCAACGTCATCCTGCACAAGGTGGGCGCCCGGATCTGGATCGCGCGGATCATGGTCACCTGGGGCATCGTCGCCTCGGCCACCGCGTTCATCCAGGGCGAGGTCAGCTTCTACATCGTGCGGGTGCTGCTCGGCATCGCCGAGGCCGGGTTCTTCCCCGGCATCATCCTGTACCTGACCTATTGGTTCCCGCGTAAGCAGCGGGCCAAGATCGTCGCGCTGTTCTTCCTCGCGGTGCCCCTTTCCTCGGTCATCGGCAGCCCGGTTTCCTCCCTGCTCATCAAGCATGGCGACGGCGTCCTGGGCTTCGACGCCGGCTGGCGGTTCATGTTCTTCGCCGAAGGGGTGCCGTCGATCCTGCTCGGGGTGGCGGTGTTCTTCCTGCTGCCGAGCAAGCCGAAGGACGCGAAGTGGCTGACCCCGGGGGAGCGCACGGCGTTGCAGTCGGCCATCGACGCGGAGGACACCCGTGAGGTCGGCAAGGAGGTGAGCACCCGGTCGGCGCTGACCGATCCGCGTGTGCTCGCGCTGAGCGCCGTCTACTTCGGCATCATCTTCGGCCTCTACGTGCTCGCGTTCTTCCTCCCGCAGGTGATCAAGGGCTTCCAGCAGCAGTTCCAGACCAACTACAGCATCGTGGAGATCGGGCTCATCACGGCGATCCCGTACGCCGTGGCCGCCGTCGCCATGGTGTTGTGGGCACGCCATTCCGACCGCACCGGCGAACGGGCCGGGCACGTCGCCATCGCCGCGTTCGTCGGCGCGGTCGCGATCGCCGCCGCGCTGTATCTCGGCTCGCCGCTGTGGGTGATGATCGCGGTGACCATCTGCGCGGTCGGCGTGTTCACCGCGATCCCGGTGTTCTGGCAGCTGCCCAACGCCTTCCTGACCGGAGTCGGCGCCGCCGCCGGGATCGGCCTGATCAACTCCTTCGGCAACCTTTCGGGCTTCGTCGGTCCCTACCTCACCGGCTGGTTGCAGGGCCTGACCGGGAGCTTCCGCGCGGGGATGTGGGCCGTCGCCTTCTTCATGGCGATGGCGGGGGTCATCGCGTTGACCTTCCGCAACAAGGAGAAGAACCCGGTCAAGTGAGGTGGTCGAAGTCGCCGTTCACCCATCGGACATGGGTTTCGGCGCTTCGGCGCACGACGGCGCGGGCGTCACGGTCGATCGTGTCCCCGCCCAGGGTGTAGAGCCGGTCGTAGGTGAAGTCGTCGAGCCGGTCGACGACGCGGCGGACCACGGCCGCCGACAGCGGGATGTGCTTGGGGAAGTTGCGCTGGAACGACACCCAGCCCGGTGCGAGCCCACCCGAGATCGTGTCGCCCGCCAGGATGCTGCCGTCCGGTGTCCTGGCGACGGCGCTGCCGCGCATATGCCCGCCGAGCCGGATCAGTTCGAGGCCGGGCAAGGGTTCCACGTGCTCGTCCCAGAACTCGAACGCCGGATCGGGCGCGGGCAGCCATTCGCGGTTGCGTTCGTTGACCAGCACCGGGACCCCGCCCAGCGCGCGGCTCCAGCCGAGCTGGGCGCCGAACATGTGCGGATGGCTGGTGGCGATCACGGCGACGTCGCCGAGACCGCGGACGACGTCGAGCACCTCGGTGTCCAACCAGGACGGCGGATCCCAGAGCAGGGTGCCCGCCGGGGTCGTCGCGACGAACGACCAGTGCCCGATCGCGAACCGCGGGTCCCGCTTGATGCTGTGCAGCCCGCGGCCGTGATCCCGGTGCAGGGTCTTGTGCGGCACGGACATCAGTTCTTCGTGTGTCCACCAGCGTCCGGTGTGCGCGCCGAGGTCACCGGCCTCCTCCATGCCGACCTCGCCGCGGTCGAGCACGCACCGGGGCGGCTCCGGGGTGGCCGGGTGTTCGATACCGCACCTGTCGCAAATCCACATGATCGAGAGTCTGTGACCTCCAGTGCGCTGGAGGTCAAGACGCGTCTTCCCCCGGCTCGGCGAGCCGGGGGAAGACGGGTGATCAGCTGACGGTCGTCTTGCCGAGGACGGCGTCCTGGTCGGGCGGGTCGAGGGTGAGGTTGACGTCGAACTCGCCGAGCGAGCTGTCGGTGACGATATGCGAGGTCGCCGCGGCGTCCACGCTGCTGGTCGCCTCACCGGCGGGGGTCCCGGCCGGGATGGTGAAGTCGACCTTGCCCGTCGCGGTGAACTTCAGCGAACCTTCGGCGGGCACCTCGGTGTCCGGGATCGGCAGCTCGATGGGGATCGACACCTTCTGCTCGCCGAGCGCGATGTTCACCTTCGAGCTGATGGTGCCGGAGAGCTTCTTCGCACCGACCAGCCGGAGCCCGTCGCCGGCGGCCTGACCGGAATCGACGTCGAGGGTGAACGGCACCGAAATCGGCTCACCCGCCTTGGCCGTCGCCGGGATTTCCGCCTTCACCACCACTGCCACCTTCTGGTCGCCGATGATGGGGAAGCCGCCCTTGTACGTGAGATTCTTTTCGACGGCGGCCGCGGTTCCCGTCGCGGTGAGCATTACGGTTCCGGCGACCACGGCCGCGATCCCGGCCGCGCGGAATCGCCGGACACCCTTCCGTACGAGGGTTTCCGTCATGTCAGGTCCTTTCGTCGTTGAATGGGCTCGAAACCGAATGTAGGTGGAAAGTCACCAACGAGGAAAGGAAAAGATCTCTCGCGTTTTCTTTACGCTTCGATCTTGTCACGCGTATGGAGAATGGGGAGTTCGTGAATTGTCACGCGAAGGCGGAAAGGGGAAATACCGTCCGTATTCTTGTCACCCCGGTGACAGGTGCTCCGTCCGTGCGGCGAGCGACTATCGTCTTGATCGTGACCGAACGACCTGAGCCGTGGCACCTCCGGACCCGCAGGTTCCTGCGCGCGACGGACCAGCGCGGTGAGCTGGTGCGCGGCGCGCGGTTCCTGCGCGGGCTCGTTCCCGGGAACGCCGAGCCACCGGCGCCGTCGACGGGACGATCGTCCGACCGGCTCGCCCGCCTGCTCACCGAGGCGGGCGCCGACCGGCCCAGCGCCACCCGTGAGCTGGGGCTGGCCGCGGTCCAGGCCTGGCAGGCCGTCCGCCGCTCCGGCGCCCCGCCACTGTCCGCGGACGGCATCACCGTGCTGTTCACCGACCTCGTCGGCTTTTCGACCTGGGCGCTGGAGGCCGGCGACGACCGCGTTCTGGGGCTGCTGCGGGAGGTCTCCAAGGTGACCGAGTCGATCGTCGTCGGCCACCGCGGCAGCGTCGTCAAGGGGCTCGGCGACGGGGTGATGGCCGTGTTCGCCGATCCGGGGGAGGCGGTGAACGCCGCCTACGAGACATGCTCCGCCGTGAGCGTGATCAAGGCCGAGGGCTATCTGCCCCATCTGCGCGCGGGGCTGCATCGCGGGAATCCGCAGCGGGTCGGCGACGACTACCTCGGCGTCGACGTGAACATCGCCGCCCGGATCATGGCCGCCGCCGACGGCGACGAGGTCCTGGCCAGCGCGAGCGTCGTCGAAGAACTCGACCAGGACACCTTCACCGTGCGCCCGCGCCGGAACTTCCGGGCCAAGGGGACCCCGAAGGACCTGCGTGTCTTCCGGGTCGTTCCCCGGTACACGGCCGACGGCTGAGTGTCCTCTCGATCACCTTCGCTTGCCCGACCCTCTATTTCCCTAGAGGCTTCCTCTATGGCCATAGAGCTGGACTCCGGGCAGATCGCCTGCGCGGCACTGCTGGACGAAGTGCCGCGCAGGCGGCGTGGTGTCTACCTGTGGGGTTCCGTCGGGCGGGGCAAGACGATGCTGCTCGACGCCTTCCACGCGGCCGCGCCCGGCCGCAAGAGCCGATGGCATCTGCATCATCTGCTCGCGCATCTGCAGTCCACCGCCCACGACCTCGGCGGGATCGACCGGGCCGTCGCCGCGGTGCTGGACCGGCTCTCGCTGTTGTGCGTCGACGAGTTCCACTTGCACGACATCGGCGACGCGATGCTCCTGCGGCGTTTGCTGGACGTGGTGTTCGCCCGGAAGATCACGCTGGTCGCGACGTCGAACTACCCACCGGAAGGGCTGCTGCCGGATCCGCTCTTCCACGACAAGATCGAGGCCGTCGTGACAGCGCTTCGAGCGCATCTCGACGTCGTTCGCCTCGACGGCGAGAACGACTACCGCCTGCCGGGAACCAGGCCGGGCCGATTCGTCGTCGGCCCGGCACCGGAGACGACGTCCGGTGTCACGTTCGGTTTCGACGAGCTCTGCGCGACGCCGAAGATGTCGACCAGGGACTACCTGGAGCTGGCCGCGCGCCACCGCCAGTGGACCATCGCCGACGTCCCGCCGTTGAGGACGGCGGGGGCCGACGCCACGATGCGGTTCCGGGTCCTGATCGACATCCTCGTCGATCAGGGCGTCGAATTGGCCGTCTACGCGCGGACGTCGCTGGACGAACTCTTCCGCGACCCGCCGGAAGTCCCGGATCTGGAGCGGATCCGGAGCAGGCTCACCGCGCTGTCCGACGGGAAGGTCCACTGTGGAGTCAACTGACCGGCGGACCATGATCGCCGAAGCCGCGACGGAAATCCTCGCCTCGCAAGGAATCCGCGGCCTGACGCACAGCGCGGTCGATGTCCGGCTGGACCTGCCGCGCGGCTCGACGTCGTACTACTTCCGCACGCGCCAGGCGTTGCTGGAAGCGGTGGTCCGGCGTATCGCGGACACGTCCGCCCACCGCTTCCAGCTGACCGGCCTGGCGCATGCCGCCGTCGCAGGCCACACCGCCGCGGCGCGGGCGATGGCGGCGTGGCTCGACGACCTTTTGGTGAGCCGCCGCCATCACGTCACCGCCCGCTACGCGCTGACGATCGAGCTCGCCGGCTTCCCCGAGCTCCACGAACTTCTCGCGCGGGCCCTGTTCTCCCGTGAGCACGCGACGCGGTTGTGCGAAGCCCTCGGCGCGTCCGATCCCGGCACGGCGAGCGCGGACCTCGTCAGCCTGATCGAAGGCCTGCTGTTCGACCGGTTCGCCGGTGCGCGTTCCCTCGACGGCGTCGAGGCGGGCACCCCGGCCAGCGTCGACCAGTTCGCCCGGCCGCTGGCGGCATACCTGCGGGGAATGCCTTAGCCGGGCATCTCCGAAGGCTGCGAGTCCAGCCCAGGCCGGGCTTTCGCCCAGCCACCACGCGTGAAGTCCGGTACCGCCACCGGTTTCCCGCCGCGCGCGAGGGAGACCACGCTCAACGGAACGGGGGAGCACCAGGCAGCCGAGTCGTAGACGTCGATGTCCGGCACCAGCCCGGCGCGCATCTGCTGCACGATCCGCCACTGCAGCACGTAGTCCATGCCGCCGTGCCCGCCGAGGTTCGGGTCGTCCTTGAGCTTCTTCCACAGCCAGTGGTCGTGGCGGTCGCGGTACGGCCCGAAGTCCTTCCACGCGTGCCCGCTGTGGTCGGGCTCGATGTAGATCCGGGCGGGGTAGTCCTCCACGATGCCGCGGCTGCCGGCGAGGCTGTTGATGCGGCTGTACGGACGCGGCGAGCTGACGTCGTGCTCGGCGCGGATGATCCGGCCCTGCTCGGTCTCGATCAGGCAGGTCACCAGGTCGCCGTTGATATAGGTCTCTTTCCACGACGGGTGACCCGGCGGCATGTGGCGTTTCCGGTAATCGGCGAGGCCCTTCGGCTCGGTCGCCGTGGCGCGCAACGTGGCGAACCGGTCGCCGCGGTTGACGTCCATGCAGGCGGCGATCGGCGCGAGACCGTGCATCGGGTAGAAACTCGCCGTGCTGCGCGTGTGCCATTTCCGGCGCCACGCGTCGGTGTAGTACGTGTCGGAGAACAGCAGCTCGCGGAGGTCGTGCAGGTAACCGCCGTGCCCGTTGGTGACCTCGCCGAAGACGCCCTCGTGCGCCATCTTGAGGATGGCCAGCTCGTTGCGGCCGTAACTGCAGTTCTCGGCGAGGAACAGGTGTTTGCGGGTCCGCTCGCTGGTGTCGACGAGGTCCCACAGCTGGTCGAGCTCGGTGGCGATGGGCAACTCGACGCCGACGTGCTTGCCGGACAGCAGCGCGGCCTTGCCCTGCGGGTAATGGAACTCCCACGGCGTGGCGATGTAGACGAGGTCGATGTCGTCCCGTGCGAGCATCTTCTGGTAGGCGTCGGCGGATCCGCCGTACTCCGCCGGACGCGGACGCCCGTCGGCGGCGAGCTTGTCCGCGGCGGCCTTCGCGCGCTCGGCACGGATGTCGCAGACGGCCGTGACCGCGGCGCCCGGGACGGCACTCCAGCCGCCGATCATGGACATCCCGCGGTTGCCGAGACCGATCATCCCGATCCGGACGGTCCGGTGCCGTTCGAACGGGACGCCGATCATGCTGCGCTGGCCAGGACGGCGGGGCGAGCTCGCGGCTTCTTCCGCGGCGGTGGCGCTCGCCGGCATCGCGGCGAGCGCCCCGGCGGCGAGCGCGCCACCGAACAGTGTCCGCCGGGAGACAGAGGGCAGGTCGGCCATGAAGAACACTCCTTCGTGTCGCCTTCGGTGCCCAGACTTTGTCCAATCGCCGCCGGATATGTCAAGAGATGCGCCAAAGTGAGCAATAAACTGCACTAATGCGCAGTTTGACTGTGTGTTCGCGGCCGCTTCGCGCAACCCGGGTGCGCGCGCACCCGGGTCACGCGTCGGCTCAGCGCCGGATCATGACCTGATCGATGGACTTGCGCACGAGGTTCGGCACGACGCAGTCGTCCGCCGGGTAGCCCACCGGGATGACGGCGAACGCCTTCTCGTTCTGCGGCCGCTCGAGCAGCTCGCCGAGGAACCGCATGGGTGACGGCGTATGCGTCAACGCGGCCAGCCCGGAGAGGTGCAGCGCGGTGAGCAGCATGCCGACCGCGATGCCCACCGACTCGTCGACGTAGTAATGCTTGTGCTTGGTGCCGTCCTCGTCGAGGAAGTAACGCTGCTGGAAGACCAGGATGAGGTACGGGGCGTCGGTGAGATGGGTCTTCACGGCGTCGGTGCCCAGCGGGCGCAAGGCGGACAGCCACTCCTCGCCGAGCCTGCCCTCGTACGAAACGCGCTCTTCCTCTTCGGCGGCTTCACGAATCCGCTGTTTGGTCGCTTCGTCCTTGATGAGCACGAACGTCCACGGCTGCTGATGTGCGCCGCTGGGCGCGGTCGAAGCCACCGCGATGGCGTCGACGACCACCTGCTCGGGCACCGGGTCGGTCGAGAACATCCGCACGGTGCGGCGGTCGTCCATGCGGCGGCGCAGATCGGCGGCGGTGGCCAGCGATTCCTCCTCGGACATGCGCGCCGGACGATAGGGCACCGGCTCGAAGGGGTCGCCGTAGGTCGGGGTCCACTGTGCTGCGGTCATGGTGGCGATTCTGTCGGCGGGAAGGGCTTTCGGGAAGACCCGGCACCGGGTTATGTCCCTGGAGTTATGCCGCCATCTGTCTCAAGTGGACGGACGCCGGGTGTCGTAACCGGCTGGTGGTTCCGGTACCTAGAGGGGCACTTAGCGGTGGTGGGGGCGAAGAGATAAGTACCTACTGCACGACTTTCGGCGGTGTCCGATTTCTCTTGCCGCGTCCCAGAATCAGCACACCCGTCCCCATCGCGCGGCCGAATCCCGGCCGCAGAAATGAGTCGGAACCATGCGATTGCGCTCCTTCGCACTGATCGCCGGCACCGCCTTCGCGGCACTGCTCGGCGTCACCGCCCCCGTGGCGTCCGCCGCGGAACCGTCCTCCGACGTCCAGCCGATGATCATCGGCGGCCAGAACGCGTCGAGCGGCCCGTGGGCGGCCAGGCTCTTCGCCAACGGCCGGCAAACGTGTACCTCGACGATCATCGCGCCGCAGTACATCCTGACCGCGAAGCACTGCGTGGCCAGTGGTGGCACGTTCACCTTCCGGATCGGCAGCCTCGACCAGCAGAGCGGCGGCACCATGGCCACCGGCTCCACCGTCACGCGGCACGCGAGCGCGGACCTCGCGATCGTGCGCCTCACCGCCCCGGTGAACGCGACGTACTCGCCGCTGGGCACCACCGCCAACGTCTCCGTCGGCCAGACCGTCCAGGTCTACGGCTGGGGCGCGACGAGCCAGTGCGGCTCGGAGATCAACTGCCAGTCGCGCTACCTGAAGGTCGCCAACGTCTCGGTCACGTCGGTCTCGTGCCGTGACTACAACGGCGGCATCGCGGTGTGCGCGCGCCGCGGCGACGGCATCACCGCCGGCGGGGACTCGGGCGGCCCGATGTTCGCCTCCGGCCGCCAGGTCGGCGTCGCTTCGACGAGCGACCGGCAGACGACGACCGCGTACACGAACATCACGCGGTACCGGCCTTGGATCCAGCAGGTGGCCGGGGTCTGAGGTTCGGTTGTGGCGGGGCCCTTCCCGGCGGTTGCCGGGGAGGGCCCCCGCGTCGTGTAGGCGGCCGCGGTGACGAACCTCCTGTGCTCACTATCGACGGAGCACGCTTCTCCGCGCTCGGCACCGCGATCGCCTTCCGGCAAGCGGAAGAATCCGATGGTCAGGGGTCGATCACGACCGTACGGTGAGCCCATGTATGCCGGGCTTACCGAACGCATCGAGGCGAACTTCGCCGAACATGCCTGCCACCTGCATCGCCGCACCGACGGGATGACCGTTACGGAAACAGCCGATCTGGTGATCGCCGACAGCGGTATCGAAGGTGATGCCGGTATCTTCAACGTCGTCGCGAACGCGCGTTTCGCGCCGGATGAGATGAAGAACCGTCTCTCCCTCACCGCGTTCAAGCTGCGTTTGACCGGCCGCGCCTTCTCGTGGTGGGCCGGTCCGAATTCCGCCGACATGCCGTTCGGCTCCGTCGAACTGACGGCAGGGAAAAGGGAAGCCGCGATGTGTGCCCGCGTCGCGGACATCTCGGGCGCGGGCCCGCACCCGGATCTGGAGATCCGCCGCGTCCGTACCCGGGAGGAACTCGCCGACTACGCCCGAATCCTGGCCGCTGCACGGAATCCGCCGGCCGTCACCGTGGTGGAGTTCTACGATCGTGTGGCTCCGTCCGCACTCGCCGACGACTGCCCGGCGCACTATCTGCTCGGCTACCACCATGGCGAGCCGGTGAGCGCGGGCGAGATCTTCCTGCACGCCGAGGTCGCCGGTATCTACGACCGGGTATCCCGTCCCGGTCGTTCCGCTGGAGGACCGCGGCTACACCACGCGGGAGCAGCTGATCTCCATCGGCTTCGAACACGTCCACGTGGAAAACGAGCGTTACGACGGCCCGCAAGCCGGTGTCGCCGACATCTCCGGCGTTCCCCACTACTTCGTCAGGCTGAACACCTTGTTCGAGGACGGCGACGAGTTCTCCGTCTGGCCGATCGACGACGAGAGTCTCGCCCTCGAACAGGAAGCCTGGCGTCTCTACGTGAAAGCATGGGACGCGGGGGACCATAAACCCGTGCGCCTCACTGAACTCGAATCGTTGCTGGACGCTCGCCGTACCACGCCGCCCGCCATTGCACGAACGATGTTCGCGCAATGGCGTTTCGACGAACGCGATGCGTGCCACGACGACAGCGGACCCACCTACATGATGCGCTGGCGCTAGTTCCGCACGGATGTCGGTCGAGGTTCTTGCCGCTCGGTGATCGTGCCTCAGGCGAGGGTGGCGCCGTAGGCAGTGAGCACGGAGCGTAGTGGCTGGAAGAAGCTGACTTGGCTGTTCCCGCCGGACAGCACTCCGTAGCCGATGCCGGCGTAGAACAGCGGGCCGCCGCTGTCGCCGATCCCGATGGGGATGTCGGTGGCGATCGTCCCGACAACCTGCTTGCCACCGCCGAAGTTCACGGTCTGGTTGAGACCGAGGACCTTCCCGCACGTCTTCTTCGTGGTCATGCCGCTTTTGCACACCCGTTGCCCCACCTGTGGAGTGCCCGCGCGCAGGATCCGCTGGGTGCTGCCGTCGTAGAGGTTGACCCGGCTGTGCCCTGAGCCGGAAAGGTCCCGGACACGGCCGTAATCGGTCACCGGGAAATGGGTGTCCACGCTGGGGCCGATATCTTGCCAGTCCAGCCCGTGTTCGGTGCAGTGCCCGGCCGTGAGGATGTACCGGACATCCTTGACGAGGATCGCGAACCCCGCTGAGCAATAGTACGGTTCACGGCCGGGCCCCGGCGAGACCGTGTACATCGCATCGCCGCCGTTCACCGCCGGCTGCTGCGCCACACCGACCGCGGACGGCGCCGCGGAGACGACCGGGCAGGCCGACAAGACAGCCGCGGCCGTGGAAATCAGCACCCCGGCCAGCCTACGGCGTGAGCAGCCGAACATGATCATGTCCTTCCGACCTTTGGAGACTGGATATGTGTGACCAGTCCAGTGCCACACGGGCCGCGACACAAACGGAGTCAGCCTGACGAGTGATCAGGAGCGGCCGGCTGCGATGACGGATGGCCGGTGATGATCCATCTCGATCCAATGGCGCACCACATGACGCTCATCGGGCCCGCTGGTCTCCTTTCGGGGTGTTCGACAGCCAGCACAGGCTCCCCCGAGGTGACCAATCGACTGCCTGGCAGTCGCGGATGATCCGCTCCACAGTGTCGTCGATGGACGACGTCCACGGCTCAAACCCCGTGTCGCCGATGTCCCCCACGATCATCAGGCCTTCCCGGAGCAGGTAGTCGAGCACGGCGGCGAAGAATCCCGCGAAGCGGTCGCTGTCCTTGGGGATGACCTGGATGGCGTTCCAGATCAGGGTGTCGACCAGGACCCAGTCGTCGAGCCCGTCGTCAAGGGTCGGTGCCACGGCTCGTTCGATCTCGAACAGTTTCGGGGTGGGCGCCACGGACGCCTTACGCGCCCGGTGATTCGCCACGTTGACGCGGTTCCCGCAGAGTCCTGGCATGCAATAGCGCCGCCGTCCGGGACGCGTCGTGTCGATGAAGACACCTTGGCAAGTCGGCGCGCCACAGGCGCGGAACCGGGTCGCGTCGAGGGACTGGACGACGCCGAGTATCCCGACACCGCAGATCAAGGAAAGCGCGTCGGCGATGGTCGCGCCCTGTCGGAGCGAAACGGTCCATCGAGCGCGTCCTGAGGTGGCATCGAGGGAGACGTCACCGATCGACGAGGTGAGCGCGGTCGCGCCGGTGACGAGGCGGTCCCGGGTCGGATGGTCGATCAGATCGCGCACTGTGGCGCGCAGCCGGTGAACGGCGCGCAGGTCACTGGGCCGCGTGTTCGCGGGTATCGAGTGCAGCTCAGCGAAGGCGGCAAGAGAGTCCAGGTCGGGCAGCTTGTCTTCGCCGTGCCACACCTCCGGCGCTGTGTTGACCAGATCGGTCGCGACGCCCGCCGCCCAGACGTAATCGTCTAACGCTACTTGCATCCCTTACTGACCTCTCGTACGTTCGCGGTTAACCGACACTTTAACCCTTACTGGGAGGTTCACCGTGGAGATCGACGCGTTGGTGTTCGACATACTCGGCACGCTCGTCGACGAGCCGTCCGGGATCCGGGAGGCCGCGCCGGATGCCGACGCCGACGAGCTGGTCAGGCTGTGGCAGGGCCATGTCGAGACCGAGCAGCGGCGCATCCTGGCGGGGGAGCGGCCGTACGTCCCGAGCGACGTTCTCGAGCGCGAAGCCGCTCAGGCCGCCACCAAGACGGACGTAATGCCGAAGCTCCCGCCGTGGCCCGACTCCGTCGAAGGACTGGCGAAGCTCGCTGAGCATCACACGCTGATCGGACTCTCGAACGCCAGCCGGACGAGCCTCCTCCGGATCAACGCCCACGCCGGCCTCCGGTGGCATCAAGCGCTCTCCGCCGAGGACGCGCAGACCTACAAGCCCGACCCGGCGGTCTACGATCTGGCCGTCGACCTGGCCGAAACGAAGCCGGAGCGGCTGCTGATGGTCGCCACCCACGCATGGGACCTGAGGGGAGCGCAGAGCGTCGGTCTCCGGACCGCCTACGTCGCCAGGCCCGTCGGTGACCCGCCGTCCGAGACGGACCGGTTCGACTTCCATGCCGACGGCCTCGCAGATCTGGCCGTTCAGCTCGCAAAACTCCGGATGTGATCAAAACTGTCGGTGCCTCCCGCTAGGTTCATCCCAGTCCCCACCGAGGCACCCCCGCAAGGAGAAGATGCGTTGTCAGACTGGGAAAGAGCGAGCACGGCCCGGGTGTTGCCACCCGCCCGCCCGCGCAAGCTCGCGAAGGTCCCGTTCGTCGAACTGGCCGACGGACGGGTGCAGGGCGTGGTGTCCAGCGGATCGGACATCGGGCGGGTGTACGTCTCGTCGGTCGCGGCGAACACGTACGAATTCTCCTGCAGTACCAACAACAACCGGCCGTGTGGCGGGGCGCGGGGGATGTTCTGCAACCACATTCTCGCCCTGATCAACGAATCCACCCTTCAATACGGAGCCGAGCGGGTGGCACGATACCTGCGCGTCGAGGTTCCCGAGCCGACGGCGCAGGCCATTTCGCAGACCATGAGCGCGACACGGCCGTCGCAAGGTGACAGCACCGCCGCGGCTTCGGTGTTCAGCCAATTCCTGCGGCACTTGGCATACCTCGAATTCGAAGCGTCCACGGCGCCGGTGCCGGAGCTTCAGTGGTTCCCCTCGACCAGGGCGGTGGTCTGATGCGCGTCGATCTGCTCACCGATCCCATCGCCGGCCTCGACGAGGCACTGGCGGTCGTCGACGCCTTCGACGATGTGCTCGTCGCCGGGTTGCTTCGTCCTCAGAAGGTCGCCGGCCTGACCGAGCTCGCCGATGCCGTCGCCGGGTCGCCGTTGGCGGCGCGCGTCGCGGAGGCTGCCGAGAAGACCGCGGCCGGTGCGGCAGGGGAGGAGCACTTCGTTTCCCTCGCGGCGGCGAGGATCGCGGTGTTCGGCTCCGTGCACGACGCGGTCTTCGCGCGCCTTGTCGAAGCGACTGGCCGGCCGCAGGACGAGGACTCGGCCCGGCAGGTTTCCGAGACGGAGTCGCCGAATCTCCTCGCGGCCGCTCGGTCCTGGCTCGCCGATCTGGCCCGAGCGGGCTGGCAGGGCATCGATCACGACCTCGTCTCGGGCTCGGCGCAGGTGATTTCGGCGCTGCTCGCCGAACCGAGCCTGCGACGGTTGGCCGTCCTGCTCGACGGTTTCGCGGCCGAGCTCGCGGCGTCGTGCCCTGGTGCGGCGTTGGACCGTGTCCCCGTCCGGCGCTGGGGCGACCTGTGGTCGCGCGCGATGGTTCTCACCTTGCCCGGGGCGGCGCCGGAGAGCGGCACAGTTACCGGCCGCTTGCTGCCGCTCGGCGTCGACCTGCTGGAACACTCGACGGCCGCGCAGGCCCAGGTCCACGCCGTGGTCGAACCCGAAGACGGCACGGCTCCCCGTCTCGTGCGTGCGAACGTGACCGTGCCCAAGCCGGACACGATCATCGGCGCCGGGATCTGGCAGTTGCTGCGCCCGCATCTCTCCCTGCTCACGGCGATCAGCGAGGGCCGCTCCATGGACCTCACCGACATGCCGGTCACCGCCGAGGGCGACCTGCTCTGGCAGGACGAGCACGCCCGCCTCGGCGAGCCCGCCGACGCGTTCTCGACGGCACGCGTCGTTCTGCCGAAGGCCGTCACTTCGGTGGTCGCGCCACTGGACCGGCATCCGGTACGGATCGCCGTCCCCGTCTTCCTCGAGGGTTACGACATCGAGGGCGACGAGGACGAGGTCACGTTCACCTTCGCCGGGAATCGGCTCTTCGTCGAGACGGACCGCATCCCGGCCGCCGGTCCGCTGACACCGAAGGCCGTCGCGAGTTCCAGCGCGTGCCTCGGCCTGATCCGGTGGGACGGCGGATACCGTCTCCAGCCGCTCGCCGTCGAGACCACCGTGCGCAAGAAGACCACCGCCGTGCACGCCGGAGCCTGGGCCGGCGGCACCACGGACAAGGCCGGGGTGAAAGCCGAGAAGGCGGCCACCGACGCCGCGGCCGTACTGCGCGAGCGTGCCGGAAGGCTGTTGCGGAAATGACCGAACCCGAGGACAACCGCCGCCAGGTTCTGTATTGGCGGCTGCTCGCCCGGCTCTTCGACACCGAGGAGCAGGCCACGCTCGAATCGGCGAGTGTGGCCGTCGTCGAGGACATCGGCTTGCCGTCGGCGCTGCTGGATCCGAACGTCGCGGTCGACTCGGTCGTCCAGCGTCATCCGGAGCTGGCCGCCGAGTTCGACGGGCTGATGGTCCCCGAAACCGAGGACAGCCGGGACAAGGCGGCGGAGGTTAGGCGCGCTGCACTCGTGACGAAGGTGCTGCTGAACGTCTTCGCTCAGCCGCCGCACACGGTGACCGCCGGCCGACTCTCCTGCTGGCAGTCCGACGCGGGCTGGCTTGAGCGCGCACTGGGCTGCCGTCCGGGCGAACTGCGCGGCGGTCGTCCCGGTGGCGCCCCGACCGGGCTCGGCGGCACAGGAGGGGGCGGCACACCCGATCTGAGCACCCTGCTCCCGGCGATCGGCCCGGACCTCGGTGACATCGAGGCTGACCTCGTGAAGCGGATGCATCTGCGCGAGGTCCTCGCCGATCCCGCGCTCGCGGCGAAGCTGAGCCCGAGTATGTCCCTCATCGAACAGTTGTTGCGGGACAAGGACAATCTGTCGGGAGTGGCGTTGGCCAACGCCAAGTCGCTCATCCGGCGTTACGTCGACGAGATCGCGGAGGTCCTGCGGACCCAGGTCGAGAAGGCCTCGACGGGCAAGGTGGATCGTTCGGTCCCGCCGAAGCGCGTGTTCCGCAACCTCGACCTCGATCGCACCATCTGGAAGAACCTCACCAACTGGAGCCCGGACGAGGAACGGCTCTACGTCGATCGCCTGTACTACAAGCAGACCGCGAAGAAGACCACGCCACAGCGGCTCATCGCGGTCGTCGACCAGTCCGGTTCCATGGTGGACTCGATGGTCAACTGCGCCGTGCTGGCATCGATCTTCGCCGGATTGCCCAAAGTGGACGTTCACCTGATCGCCTACGACACGCAGGCGCTCGACCTCACCCCGTGGGTCCACGATCCCTTCGAAACGCTGCTGCGCACGAACCTGGGCGGCGGCAACGACGGCATGGTCGCGATGGGACTGACCCAGCCGAAGATCGCCGAGCCCGCGAACACCGTGGTGGTGTGGATCTCCGACTTCTACGAGACCCGCGTCGAGCAGCTCTTCGAGAGCATGGCCGCGATCCACCGGTCCGGAGCGAAGTTCATCCCGGTCGGTTCGGTCACCAGCGCCGGACGGGGCAGCGTCAATCCCTGGTTCCGCGAGCGCTTCAAGGATCTCGGCACGCCCGTGATCTCCGGCCACATCACCAAACTCGTTCACGAACTCAAGACTTTCCTCACCTCCTGAACTCCCCGAAAGGCAAGACATGTCCGACCTGTTGCGCGCCCCCGCCGAGATCAAGTACGCCGAAGAGCTGGACTGGCTGGAATCCGTCGACGAGAACCCCAAGCCGTTCGCCTGGCGTCTGTCCCCGAAGATGCTGCGCCTGTTCATCCTGGGTTCCGAGCGCGCCGACGGCCTCGACCGTGAGATCTCGCAGAAATGGTTCGGCGACCGGAGCATCGTGGAGCGGGCCATCGTCACGCTCGCCTCGGACCGCGGGCTCCTGCTGATCGGAGACCCGGGCACCGGCAAGAGCTGGCTCGCCGAGCTGCTGGCCGCCGCGATCTCCCGCAACTCCACCCTCGTCGTGCAGGGGACCGCCGGCACCACCGAGGACCACATCAAGTACTCGTGGAACGTCTCGATGGTCATCGCGAAGGGCCAGTCCCGCGAGTCGATGATCCCGTCGCCGATCATGACGGCGATGGAGGCGGGCTCGATCGGCCGGTTCGAGGAGCTGACCCGGTCCACCAGCGACGTGCAGGACGCGCTGATCTCGATCCTGTCGGAGAAGTACATCTCGGTGCCGGAGCTGGACAGCGACGGCATCGTCTTCGCCAAGCCGGGATTCTCCGTGATCGCCACCGCCAACAGCCGCGACCGCGGGGTCAACGACCTGTCGTCCGCGCTCAAGCGCCGCTTCAACTTCGTCCGCATCCCGGTGGTGACGAACAAGAAGAGCGAGGCGGAGATCGTCCGCTTCCGCACCGAGGAACTGCTGCGCCGCCACCAGATCGAACTGGACGTGCCGCCGACGCTCCTCGACGTGCTGCTCCGCAGCTTCGGCGACCTTCGCGCCGCGGCGGCGTCGGCGGGCAGCGACGACGAGAAGCTGGAGTCGGCGTTGTCCACGGCCGAGCAGATCGGCGTGCTCGAAGACGCGGTGCTGCACAGCAACTTCTTCGGGGAACGCGAGCTGACCGCCCGCACACTGGCCTCCTCGCTGGTCGGTTCGCTCGCCCGTCGTGAGCCGGAGGATCTGGCGATCCTCAACAAGTATCTGCACGGCGTCGTCGAGCCGCGCAGCAAGGACGAGGGCGGGGACTGGCCGGAGTTCCTCGACGGCGGCCGCGACGCGATCGCCACCCTCTCGTGAGCGGCGCCTTCGAGGCGTTGCGCGGCCAGTTGCAGGAGGCCGCGGCCGCCTTCGCCGACGGGCCCGGCGCACTGGAGGGCATCCTGCTCGGACTCGTCGACGACGTCGACCGCGCGGTGCGCGAGCCGTTGGAGATCTTCCCGGTCTGCCACCATTCCCCGGCTTCGGCCGTGGCGATGGCACGGCGGTTGCGGGAGAAACAGCCGAAGGTGGTCTACCTCGAACTGTGCGAGGACATGGCGCCGTTGCTGACCGAACTGCGCAACTGCCGTCTGCCCGTGGCGGTGCAGGCGTTCGCGACGGAGGTGAAGGGATTCCCCGCGGAGTGGGCACCCTTGTCCGTGGTCGCGCCGATCACCGAGGCTTCGGCGGAATACCAGGCGATCGCGTACGCCCTGGACACCCCGGGCGTCGAGCTCGTCCTCGTCGACCGGTCGGCGGACCACGTCTTCCAATGGAACGAACGTGAGCCTGAGCCGTCCGCCGACCCGGACGCGCAGCCCGCCGAGGAAGAGGCCGCGCTGCACGGTGACGCGGTCGGCGTCGAGATCGGTGATCTGCGGCCGCGGTTCGCCGAACTCGAGGAACACCTGCTGCGGCACGGGCGGGTGCGGCACTGGTCGGAGTGGTGGCACCAGTACGTCGAGCTGCCGCTCGGTGACAGCGACCACGACACCTATCGCCAGGTCATGTTCCTGATCGGCAGCCTGTTCCGCCGGCTCGCGCCGGGGGACACCCGGCACGTGCGGGTCGACGAGGACCGTGAGCGCTACATGTGGACCCGCATGCGCGAACACCTCGCCGCGTCGGGGGCGGATCCGGCGGAGTGCCTCTACATCTGCGGCGCCTTCCACGCGGCCAGCCGGGTCGCGGAGTTCGGCGTCGAAGGTACGGACGGGTTCGTGATCAGCCCGCGCAGCGAGAGCACCTGGCAGTACGGGCTGATCCCGTCGAGCCACGCCTCGATCGAGGCGCAGTTCGGGCTGGCCGGGGGATCGGTGTCGATCGCGGCGACCGAGTGGGCCAAGAACCTCAAGCGCACCAAGGTGAAGCAGTTCCAGCTGGAAGGGCAGGTGGGCGCGCCGAAGCGGAAGAAGGCCGCGGAGCTGCCCGCGCCGACGCCGGATCCGGTGGCAGTGGACCCATCGGACCAGCTTTCCGGCTTCCTGCAACGACCTCCGGTGCTCGACCGGCTGGACGAGGCCGAGCTGCTGGGGTGGTCGGTCGAGATCGTGCGGGCGGCACGCCGGAACGGGTACCTGGCCTCGACGGCCGACGCCATCGCGGTCTTCGAGACCTCGATCCTGCTGGCGGGCGTGCGTGACCGAGCCAAACCGACACCGTATGACTTCCAGGACGCGGCGGTCACCTGCATCGAGAAGGACGTCGTGCCAGGCAGGCGCGACGTACGCCGCCTCGTCGAGATCATGATGGGCGGCGACCGGATCGGCCAGGTCGGGTACGACGCGTTGCCACCCTTGGCGCGCGACGTGCACGACAGGCTGGAGCCGCTGGACCTCAAGCTGCAGCAACGAGGTGTGCAGCGGGCGTTGCTCGACATCGCGTCGAGGCCGGAGCTGGAACCCTGCTCCGATCTGCTGTGGATGCTGCGCTACCTGATGCCGCGCGGTGCGGCGAGGCCGATCATGGGCGAGCGGCGGCTCGGCGAGCGGCCGATCCAGGAATCGTGGGATCTGGCGCTGGGCACCCACCAGCGCGCCCTCATCGAGCTGGGCTACGAGGGGGTCAGCGTCGAGCAGGTGCTGGAGCAACGGCTTCGGCGCGCTGCCTACCATCCGCAGGCCACCGCAGCGAAGGTGCTCGGAGCGGTCGAAGACGCGACGCTTTACCTGCGTAGCGCCCGGCTCGCAGGAGAGCTGGGGACGCGTGCTCTGGAAGTGCTGGCCACCGAACGCACCGTCGACGGCGCTCCGGAAGTGTTGCGGCGGGTGCGGAGGCTGCTTGCGCACTACCGGACCAGTGAGCCGGTGCTGCCTCGGTGGATCGAGGAGTTCGTCAGGACGGGGTACGCGCACTACTGCACCCTGCTCCCGGCGGCCTTCGCCGACGAGGAAGCCGGTGTCGAGCAGGTCGCCGCGATGCTGGGCTTCCTGTTCAGCATGGAGTCGCTCGCTTTGTCACTGGGGTGCGACCGCACGCAGCTGGAGCTGGCGATCGTCGGATCGCATCCGCAGGAGCCGTCGAAGGTGGCGTTGCTGTGGGCCGCGCAGGTGCAGCTCGGTCGTCTCTCCCGCGCGGAACTGCGGGAGCGGTGCGCCGACCTGCTGGCGAACCCGATGGTGCTGCCCGCTTATCCGCGCTACCTGAGCGGGTTCGTGCACGCGTTGGAGCCGGCGCCCGGGCTGGCCGACTTCGTCGTCGAGGCGGTGTCGAACGCCTTCGCCGAGCTTCCGGACCGGTTGCTGTTGCCATGGTTGCCGACGTTGATCACCACCCTGCGGTCCCGGGGAGCCGAGCTGGTGCCGCTGCTCGTGAGGGAAGCCGGTCGCATCTTCCCGGGACGGCTCGCGGCGCTCGACGAATGGGTTCCGCCCTGGAAGGACCAGCCGGAACGCGTCGCGGTGACGAGGAAGGCCAAGGGCGGCGGCCTCGCCCTGCTGGCGGCCCATCCGGCGGCGTGTGACGCGGTGGCGGGTCTGCTGGGCTGCGACGAGCCGTGGGGGAGCACCGCACCCACCGGTTTGGCGTTGCTCGAGCGGTATCCGGACTCCGCCGCCGCGTTGGAGGAGGTGCTCACAGGAGTGTGAACAGAGGGGCTGTCGCCGGGGTTCCCGGCGACAGCCCGATCGGTCAGTCGGCGACCCAGCTTCCGTGGAAGCCCAGCGGTACCGGCCTGGGCAGATGGATACGTGCCAAGGGCTTCGCGGTGAAGTCCTGCGCCGCGAGGATCACCAGGTCCGACGCGTTGCGGTCGGGGTTGTTGACGTAGGCGAGGGCGTAGCCGTCGTCCTCGGCCTTGCCGCGGGAGGACGGCACGAACACCGCTTCGCTCGCGTCGGCACCCCGGCCGAAACGGTGCACCTCAGAGCGCCCGTTCCGCAGGTCGTGCTTGATCAGCGCGTTGCCGAAGGAGCCGGACGGCTTGTCCAGGTAGACGTCGAACAATTCGCCGGGGGAGGCCGAGTAGCCATATCGGTGCCGTCGCGACACCAGGCTTTCGTTGACCCGCGGGAACTCCTGCGGCCGGTCGTCGAGAACGCGGCGCCGGACCCGCCCCTGCGCGAGATCGATCGTCCAGCGCTCCAGCACCGGCGGGCCCGACGCCGACGGACCACCGAAGCCCTGCTTGCCTGCCACCTCGAACGGAGCGGGCATCGTGGTCAGGTCGACCACCACCGTGGAGCCCTGCTCGTACGCGTTGAGCGTATGGGAGTAGAACACCGGATCCACCCCGAACCAGCGGACCGGGCCACCGTCGCGTTTCATCACCCCGACCCGGGCCGGGTGATCCGTGTTCCACTTGTAGGGCACGACCTTGCCCGGCTGCGGATCGAAGGTGACCGGCACGTCGAAGACGACCACGTAGTTCTCGGTGAGCCCGAAGTCGTGCATCATCGGGCTGTCGGTGACCGGGATGCGGGTGGTCCGCACCACGCGGCCGGTCCGGTCGACCATCAGGTGCCGCACGTGGTCCCAGGTCGGGTGATAGGTCACCGCGTGCAGCTCGTCGGCGCGGGCGTCGAACTTGGTGTGCGCGGTGTAGGAGCCCTCCAGTGAACCGCTGAAATCGAACGGCCCCAACGTGTTCAGCTCGCCGTCGAGTTCGTACGGCGGGGCGCCGGATTCCTGCAGGGCGAGGATGCGGCCGTGATGGGACATCACGTGCGTGTTCGGTGCGAAGTCCTCGGCGGGCACCGGCCACGGGTACCGCTCGCCGAGCTTCGCCGCGACCCCGGACGAACGGACCCAGCGGTTGCGGTACCACTCGGCCTTCCCGTCGCGCAGCCGGACGCCGTGCACCATGCCCTCACCCAGCATCCAGTGGTGCGCGCGCGGATCTTCGAGACCGAGAACGTTCGGTCCGGTGCGCAGGTATCGCCCGCAAAGATCGCTCGGAATGCGGCCGGTGACCGGCAGGCCGAACGCGGTCACCTCCTCCGTGACCGGCGCGAACGCGCCTTCGAGGAACGGGTAGCGCGGTTTCGCCGGAGCTTGCGCGGCGAAAGCGGATCCGCTGCTCCCGATGCTCGCGGCGGCTCCACCGATGGCGAGCGCGGCCGCGCCGCGGAGCACGTTCCGCCTGGTCGGTTCGGTCATGGTCGATCCCCCGGTTCGTGACGTAACTGTGTATGTCATGAACAGTGTATGCCTTTACCGGTTTCGGGTGCAACAATGCCCCGATGGACGACGTCAAGATCGAGTTGCTGCCGCCGGGTACGGCGCTGGCCTGGGGACATGCCCCGGCGCCCCGGCGCGGGCCGAAACCGGGATACAGCCTCGAGCAGATCGTCGACGCGGCCATCGCGCAGGCCGACGCGGAGGGCTATGCGGCGCTGTCCATGCCTTCGATCGCCAAACGGCTCGGCGTCACCGCGAACGCGCTTTACCGGTATCTGAGCTCCAAAGAGGAACTGCTCGTCCTCGTGGCCGAAGCGGCCTGGGGGCCGCCGCCGGAACCGTCGTCCGGTGATTGGCGCGTCGCGGTCACCGCCTGGGCCCGCGCGCTCCTTGAACGCTGCCGCCGTCATCCGTGGCTGATCGACCTGCCGGTGCGGAGTGCGCCCAGCACGCCGAATCTCCTGGGCTGGCTGGAAAATTTCCTTGAGGGGATGGCGGACTCAGGGCTGAGCACCCAGGACGTCACGGGCTGCGCGGTATTGGTCGACGGATGGGTTCGCAGTACCGCGTCGTTGCTCCGGGACGTGAACGCGAGCCCTCCTGATCAGGTCCGGGCTCTGGGCTCGTTTCTGGGGCCGCGTCTCGAAGCGCGGGGCTATCTGCGCGTCGCCGCCGTGATTTCCGGTGAGGCGTACGGCGAAGAAGGCATCGAGGAAGCGGACATCGAGTTCGGTCTCAGTCGCATCCTGGACGGCATCGAGGCGCTCATCGAGCGCCGCTGAACACCCCGTCCAGCCGGTAGTCGACGATCTCCGAAGCACGCTCGGCCGTGTAGGCGTCGACCATGATCGCCGTGACGAGGCCGGCGGACATCGTCGCGAGGGAGTCCGCCTCGAGCCGGGGATCGAGGTGCGCGGAAACGTCGCCTTTCTCCTGGGCCGCCCGGAGCAGTTCGGTGATCGCGTGGACCAGGTGGGGCAGAAGCGGTTCCTGGTCGGGATCCTGGCTGCCGCGTGTGACGTCGACGGCGAAATACGCGATCTGGACGGCGGAGAGCATGCGGGCGCGGTCGCCGTCCGGCAGCACCGCGGTCAGGTAGGCGCGCACGATGGTGCGCTCGTCACCGGTCTTCATCGCCTCGCCGATGGTCTTCCCGGCGTGCTCCGCGGTCAGCTCCACGATCCGCTGCCAGGAGAAGCGCAGCATCTCCTCCTTGGTCGGGAAGTAGTACTGGACCAGGTTCATCGAGATGCCCGCCTCCGCGGCCACCGCACGCAGCGTGACCGCCTGCAGGCCTTGGGTGGCGGCGATCCGGAAGAGCGCTTCCGCGATCTCGCGCCTGCGCTCTTGGTGGTCCACACGTTTCGGCACGCGGTCACTCTGCCATGCCGGTGGGGACTGGCTGGAATGGCCACCCGCTGTTATGGTGCAAGTGCACTATAAAACTCGGAGGAGGTCCGATGCTGGGGGAGTTCACCGACAAGAAGGCCGAAGAGCGCTTCTTCGCCGTCTACGACGAAATTCTGCGGAAGTGGCCGGTTCCCGCCGTGGAATTGGACATCGAAACGAGATTCGGCCCGACGCGGGTCCGTGGGTGCGGGCCGGCGGACGGCCCGCCGATCGTGCTGCTTTCCGGCGGGATGGGCACGTCGCTGTCCTGGTATCCGCATATCGCCGAACTCGCCGTCCGGCACCGGGTCTACGCCGTCGACTCCCTCGGCGAGCCCGGGCGGTCGATCCAGACCGCGCCGATCGAGTCCGCGGAAGACTGCGCGGACTGGCTCACCGAGGTCGTCGAAGGCGTTCTCGCGGAAACGGCCCACGAAAAGGTCTATCTCGCCGGTGTTTCGCGAGGCGGCTGGCTGGCGCTGAACCTCGCGACGCGGTCCACCGCCCGGATCGCGGGTGTCGTCGCCATCGAAGCGGCTGGGTTCGGCGTGATCGGCCGGAGCTTCATCTGGTGGAGCCTGCGCGAGATCTTCCGCTGGTTCCTGCCCAGGTGGCTCCTGCGGTTGGTGGCGTCGGGTGATCCGGACGTGCGGCACACCGTGCGGCCGCTGCTCTTCGCCGCGCTCAAGTACAAGCAGCAGCTCCCTGAGATGCACCTGTTCAGTGACGACGAGCTGGCGGCGATCGACGTGCCCACCCGGATCGTCGTCGGCGAACGCAGCGTCATCCACGACGCTCGCGCGGTGGCGGCCCGGCTCGCATCACTGAACCCGCATATCGAGGTCAAGGTCGTGCCCAAGACCACTCATGGGTTGTCGCTGGAGAAGCCCGGCCTCGTCACCGCCCGGATTCTCGAGGCCGCGCGTCACGCCGCGGCCACCTGATCCGGCCACGACGGGGAACGGCCCAGCAGGGCGACGATCGTGTCCAAATCGGACTGCCCCGTCGCCTCGACGGCCGGTGCGAACGCCGCGCCCGGCGTGGTCCGGCTCTTCCCGTTCGGGATCGCCTCGGCGAACCGCAGCCCGGCGTCGAGGACCTCTCGCTGGAACGTGATCGGCAGGCCGAGGGTCTTGGCCACGTCCCACGAATGCACCAGGTAGTCCACGAAATGGAAGCCGAGAGCCTGCTCCGCGGTGAAGGTGACTTCGGTGGAGAACTCGGGAAGGGCGAATTTCCGCTCGGCGAGGTCGTGGGGGACGAAGGCGTTCAGCACCCGGTTCACCGAGGCGCGGTAGGTGCCGACGGGGTCGTCGCCCAGGGGGAGCAGCCGCCAATGGTCGAGGTGGCTCTCGCCTTCGGCCGCGGCGGCGAAGCCGTGGTGCTGGGTGGCCATGTGCGCCAGCAGGCCGTGCAGGGTCCAGGCGCTGCACGGGGTCGGTTTGGCCAGGTCCGCCGGGGTGATCTTGGTGGCGAGGTCAAGGCTGGCCCGGGTCACGACGGCGTCGAGCATGCGTAGTTCATCGATAGGCATATGCCTATCATCTACACATGCATACGAGTTCGTCAACCGGTTCCCGGACCTCGGTCGGTATGGTCTGCGCATGGCGGAGCAGGGGAGGCCGGATCTCGCGGCGATGCTCGGCGGGCTGATGCGACGGCTGATGAACGCCGAGACGCCGGTGCTGGCCGAGCACGGGTTGACCATGTGGGGCTACGTGGTGCTGAGCGCCCTCGACGACGGGCCCGTCCGCACGCAGGCCGCCCTCGCCAAGGCGATCGGCGCGGACAAGACCCGGATCATCGGCACCCTCGACACCCTCCAGGAGGACGGGCTGATCACCCGCGAGCCGGATCCGAAGGACCGCCGGGTCCGGCTGCTGGGGATCACCGAGGCGGGCCGCGCGTCGCGGCGATCGGCCCAAGCCCGGATTCAGGAGCAGGAGGAACGGTTGCTCGGCCGGCTGTCGGCTGCCGACCGCAAGACGTTCCTCAAGGCCGCACGCGTGCTTTCCGAGGCGCAGTGGCCGTGAGTCAGCCCAGTTCCTCCACGACCATGCCCGCCGGATAGTCCGACGGCGACCGGCGCCACCACGCGCTGAAAGCCTGCGCCAGCCGCCGTGGCACCTCGACCTGCGCCCCGCCACCGTGGAACTCGATCGTCACCAGCAAGGCCTCGATGTCCCAAGGGATCCGCCGGGCCAGTTTCGCGTAATCGGCGCTGGCGGAGACGAACGTGACCGCTTTCGTCGCGCCGATCCGGCGCGCTTCCCCCAGCACGGCGTCTTCGAGTGCTCCCGGCGGCCAGTCGCTGAGCCGCAGCTTCCGGTCGTAGTAGGAGATCGGCTCGTCGGCGCGCAGGATCCCGTAGCCGCCGCTGAGGATCAGCGTCCGCCCGTTCTCGGCGGCCTCGCCCAGCGCACCGCCGACGTTCCGGTAGAAGTTCCCGCTGTACCGCAGCCACGCGGGCCGCAGACCGCCGCTTTCGACCTTGGACTTCGCCAAGATCTCGGCTCGCGCGCGAAGCATCGGTTCCGGCCAGGCGGTCCCGGTTTCCTCGGCGTGCCCGCCTCGGTTCTTGGCCTTGGAAGGGCCGAGAACGGTCAGTGCCTCGCGCGGATCGATCGCGTCGAGAACGTCGGCTGCCTCCATCGAAGGGATCCTATCGGCGACTCGCTGACCGGCCGCTGATCGGTGCCGGGCATGCTGGAGGGACCAGAGGCGCGGAGAGGGGGAACATGTCGCCACTCGTCGTGCACGGCCTGTGGTCCCGTGGCCGCGGGATCGTGCTGTGGGGTGAGCACGGCGACCGCCCGGCCACGACGTCGATGCGGCCGTCGAGCGCGGCCCGGCCGCATCCGTTCGCCGCGTCGGTCGCGGATCTGACCGCCCTGCATCCCGGCAAGCCCGCGACGGCCGTGCTGCTGTTGCCGTCGCGGCGCGGCGGCCCGATCGCCTCACCCGAGCTGGGCGCCCGCGGCCGTCCGCAGCCGGAACCGACGCTGGAACCCTGGTCGGTGCCGGCGCTCCTGATCGACCCCTCGGAGCTGGAGGACCTGGCCGAGACGGTCGGCTACGGCACGTCGGTCCGCCATCTCCGCGCCGTCGTCCGGCTGGCCGACGACCTGGTCCGCCGCGGCCGGGTGCTGCCGACGCTCGTGCGGAACGAGATCGTGGCGCGGGCGCGCTGGCGGCCGGTGGCCCGGGGCGGTGACGCGGTCGCGGTCCGCGCGCTGATCGCGGCCACCCCTCCGGTCGGCCGGGCCGAACATCCCGGGCCGGATCCGGCGGCGCTCGTCACCGACGCGCTGCACACCCTGGTCGACGCGGCGGTCCGCGACCGGCTCGCGGCCGCCGGGCATGCCACGGAAAGCGATGGGCGCGAAGGCCCGTTCGGGTCGTGGCTCCACGCGCTGAAGAGTGCCGACGACCGGGTCGGCCAGTCGCCGGGGCGCATGGGGATCGTCGCCGAGGGCATCGCCGCCTGGGACGCGATCGGCGACACGGACCTCACCGAGGGCACCGTCTGCGTCCGGCTCGACGAGGTTCCGACGCTGCACGGTCCTGCCGACGATCCGGACGACCAGACCGGCGACGGGACCAAGTGGCAGCTGCGCTTCCTCCTGCGCTCCGCGGCCGACCCCAGTCTCCTGCTCCCCGCCGAGGACGTCTGGTCCGGCAAGGCCGGCGCGAAGTTCACCGACCCCGAAGGTCTCTTCACCGCCGAGCTGGAGCGCGCCGCCGGGGTACTGCCGCTGCTCGGGCCCGCGGTCGAGGCCGAGAAGCCGGGCGTCTACGACCTCACCGTCGCCGAAACCGTGGAGTTCCTCGACGGCGGCGCGGAACAGCTGGTCGCGGCCGGATTCGACGTCCAGCTCCCGGCGAGCTGGGGCGGCAGGCGGAAGCTCGCGCTCAAGCTGTCCGTCCGCGGAGCGCCCGTCGACCAGGCCGCCGTGCACCGGCTCGGGCGGCATCAGCTCGCCTCGTATCGCTGGGCGCTAGCCGTCGGGGAGGACGCGCTGACCGACGAGGAACTCGCCGGGCTCGCCGCCGCGAAGTCGTCGTTGGTGCGGCTGCGCGGCCGGTGGGTGAGCGTGGACCCCGAACTGCTGCGCGCGGGCCTCGAGTACCTCCGCCGCGATCCGGACCGCGAGAAGCCGCCGCTGCCCACCCCGGCGGACCTCCTCGCCCTGCTCCGCGGCGGTTTCGAAGCGCCGCTGCCGGTCACCGAAGTCACCACTGACGGCTGGATCGACGATTTCCTGGCCGGCCGGGTCCAGCGCACCATCGAACCGGTCGAGCCACCGTCGACCTTCGTGGCGACGCTGCGGCCCTATCAGAGCCGCGGTGTCGCCTGGCTTTCGTTCATGACGTCGATCGGGCTCGGGGCCTGCCTCGCCGACGACATGGGGCTGGGCAAGACCGTCCAGCTGCTCGCGCTCGAAGCGATGGAGAGGGCGCAGGACGACAGGCGGCCGACACTGCTGGTCTGCCCGATGTCGCTGCTCGGGACGTGGCAACGGGAAGCCGCCAAATTCGCCCCGGAGTTGCGGGTCCACCTCCATCACGGCGCCGACCGCGGCCGCGTGCGGACCGAGGCCGTGGATCTCGTCGTCACCACCTACTCGACCGCCGCCCGCGACGCCGACGAACTCGCGGGCATCCGCTGGCGCCGGCTCGTGCTCGACGAGGCGCAGGCGGTCAAGAACCAGAACACCGGACCCGCGCAGGCCTTGCGCCGGATCCCCGCCGGGCATCGGGTCGCCCTGACCGGAACGCCGGTGGAGAACCGGCTCGCCGACCTGTGGTCGCTTTCGGATCTGCTCAACCCGGGCGTCCTCGGTGGCAGGCAAGAGTTCCGTGAGCGGTTCGAGGTGCCCATCGAGCGACGGGGCGACCTCGCCGCCGCCACCGAGCTGCGCCGCCTGACCCGGCCGTTCCTGTTGCGGCGCCTCAAAACCGACCCCACCGTCCTCGCGGACCTGCCCGAGAAGATCGAGATCCTGCAGGAATACCGCCTCACCCGCGAACAGGTGACGTTGTACCGCGCGACCGTGGACGAGATGATGACGAAGATCGCCGACAGCGCCGGGGTCAAACGGCGCGGCAACATCCTCGCCGCGATCACCAAGCTCAAGCAGATCTGCAACCATCCCGCGCATCTGCTGCACGACGGTTCGCCGATCGGGCACCGCTCCGGCAAGGTCAACCGGCTCGAAGAACTCCTGGCTGAGATCCTGGATTCGGGAGACCGCGCGCTGTGCTTCACCCAGTTCGCCGAGTTCGGCCACCTGCTCGTCCCGCATCTGTCGCACCGGCTGAACGTGAAGATCGCCTTCCTGCACGGCGGGCTGTCCCAGCGGCGCCGCGATTCGATCGTCGAGCACTTCCAGTCGGGCGAGGGTCCGTCGATCCTGCTCGCGTCGCTGAAGACCGGGGGAGCGGGACTGACCCTCACCGCCGCCACCCACGTCCTGCATCTCGACCGGTGGTGGAATCCGGCGGTCGAGGAGCAGGCCACCGACCGCGCCTTCCGCATCGGCCAGCGACGCAGCGTCCAGGTGCGGAAGTTCGTCTGCCCCGGGACCATCGAGGAACGGATCGACGACGTCATCACCAAGAAGGAGGCGCTGGCCGATCTCGTCGTCACCGACGGGGAGGACTGGCTCACCGAACTGTCCACCGATTCGCTGCGCGAGGTCTTCACGCTCGGCCGGGAGGCGGCCGATGACTGACGGATTCCGCCGGGCGCTGGACGAGCTGGGCGTCCACAAAGGACTGGTGCCGCCCTGCACGGTCGACACGCTCACGCTGGGGCCGGGGGCCACCGTCGCCAGGGTGCGGGTGACCAGGCAACGGTTCTACGAGGTCCGTATCGGCCTGCCGGCGTTCGGCAAACAGGTGTGGACGGCGGTCATCGCCGCCGTCGTGGCGGACGAGCCCACGAGGACCGCCCTGCTCGACGGACGGGTCCCGGACGGCATCGATCGCTTCTTCGCCGCCGAGCAGGTGCCGCTGTTCCCCGAGGCGGCGTGGGAACTGTCGCTGGACTGCACGTGTCCCGGTACCCGTGTCCCGTGCGATCACCTCGTCGCGGGCCTGATCGCCCTCGAGGCGGACGCGGACCCGTTCTCGATCTTCACGCTCCGCGGGCGCGACCGCACGACGCTGCTCGAAGAGATCGGACGGCAGGCGGGCGCACGCGTGACGGGCCCGGCCGCGGAAGACGGGACACCCGGGCTCGACGAAGTGATGGACGACTTCTTCGGCTGGGGCCCGGCCGGGGACGTCACCAACCGGCGACGGCCGCCCGCCGGGGATCCCCTGGGACTGCTCGACGAGGTCCCGCCGCTCAAGGCCACAGTGGACGGAACTTCGGTCACCGCCCTGCTGCAGCCGCTCTACCGGGCGATCACCGGTCAGGAGAAGTAGGCGTCGACGATCCTGTCGTCCACTTCGGACAGAGTGGCGGGTGACCACTTCGGAGCGCGGTCCTTGTCGATGATCTGCGCTCGGATGCCTTCGGCGAACTCGGCGGTTGAGAGTGCATGGGCCGAGATCCGGTATTCCTGTGCCAGCACGGTTTCCAGATCGGGCATCGTCGCCGCCGACCGGAGCGCCCGCAGGGTCACCTTCAGTGCGGTCGGTGACTTCGCCTCGATCTCCTTCGCGGCGGTGGCCGCCGCGTCACCCGCGGCGTGGAGCCGGGCCAGGATCTCTTCGACGGTGTCCGCCGCGTAGCAGTGGTCGATCCAGGCGGCGTCCCCGGCCAGCGCGCTCGGCGGCGCCGGTTCGGCGATCAGTGCCAGCGCGGCGTCCGTGGGACGCGACGTGAGCGCGTCGAGCAGGTCCGGGATCCTTTCGCTGGATACGAAATGGTCGGCGAGTCCACAGTGGATCGCGTCGGGCCCGGAGATCGCCCCGGCGGTGAGCGCGATGTGCGTCCCGAGTTCGCCGGGAGTCCGCGACAACAGATATGTGCCGCCGACGTCCGGGACGAAACCGATACCGGTCTCGGGCATGCCGACGCGCGAGCGCTCGGTGACGATCCGGTGGCTGCCGTGCGCGGAGACGCCGACACCGCCGCCCATCACCAGCCCGTCCATGAGGGCGAGATACGGCTTGGGGTAGCGCGAGATCAGGAGGTTGAGGCGGTATTCGTCGGCCCAGAACGGCAACGACGCGGTGCCGCCGTCGCGCGCGTCCTCGTAGATGGCGCGGATGTCACCGCCGGCGCAGAGCCCGCGATCGCCCGCGCCGTCGATCAGCACGGCACGGACACACGGGTCGGTGCGCCACGTTTCGAGGTGGTCGAGCATGGCGAGGACCATGCCGTGGTTCAGCGAGTTCAGCGCACGCGGCCGGTTCAGCGTGATCCGGCCGATTCCGCTCTCGACGAGGAACTGGACGTCATTCACCAAGCCACCCTAAAAGTAGGAAGTCCTACTATGTGGAGGTTGTGGTGTACGCCTCAGCGCCCGCGCTTTTGTGAATGCGAATGACGGACACGCGGCGCCGGGAGTGACCCGGCGCCGCGTGCTCGGGCTCAGTCGCGCTTCGCGAGCGTCGCGACCTCGGCGTCGGACAGCGGCCGGTCGTAGAGCCGGACGTCGTCCACCGCGCCACGCAGGAAGTCGACCTGCTGACCGCCGTACTGGCCGCGGCCGATCACCGTGTGCCCGGTGCTCGGGGCGGCCGAGCAGGCGTTCTGCGAGGCGACCTTCGCGCCGTCGACGTACAGCGACAACGTGCCCGCCTTGGCGTCGCGAACGCCGGTCAGGTGGTACCAGCGGCCGACTTCCGGCTTCTCCGGCGACAGGGCGCGGAGGCCGACGAAGCTCATCGCCCACCGTTGGTCCTGCCCGGAGTACTGCAGGAAGAAGGCGCTGTCGCGGCCGGTGTCCTGGCTGACGACGGTCTGGAACGCGCCGCTCGCCTCATCCAGCTTCGCCCACGCCGAAACCGAGTAGCTGCCCGCCGTGTTGACGAGGTTCGCCCCGGTGTCGGCCTGCCCGTTGCCGTCGAAGGCCAGCGCGCCGCCTTCGACGCCGCCCGCCCACTGCGCGTTGGTCAGCGTGGCGTGCGCGGTGCCGACGGAGTCCTTGGCGCTGGAACCGGTGCGCTCGTCGAACTTGTAGGCGTGCACGCCGTCGATCCCCGGAGTGCCGGGGCCGGGGTCGGGAGCGCCCGAACCGCTGCCGTCGGCATTGCGGATGATCGCCTGGTTGACCGCGCGCACCTGCGCGAAGTCCATCTTCTTCACCTGCCTGTCGTAGGTGAAGAAGCCGTTGACCTCGTGCTCGACGTCGGTGATCTGCGTGTAGATCGAGCCGCTGATACCGCAGCTCTGCGCGGCCGCGAGCACGTCGCGCTGGTTCTGGACGTAGCGGCTGTTCAGGGTCGCCTGGTCCTTCACCATTTCGTAGGCGTGGCCTTCACCGAACCACATGTGGTCCTGGACTTCGAGGCCGTAGCCGCCGTGTTCGCCGTCGATCGAGATCCGCTTGGCGTCGGGCATCGGCTTGGCGGGGCCGGGATAGGAATGCCAGTCGAGGACGTCGCCCTTGCCCGAGTCGCCGAGCGAATCGCAGCAGTTGACCCCGCTGTGCGCGTTGACCAGCCGCGTCGGGTCCTGGGCCTTGACGCTCTCGGCGACCTGCCCGGTCTCCTCGCGCGACCACTCCGCCCAGCCTTCGTTGAACGGCACATAGCCGACGATCGAGGTCCAGTTCTTCTTCTGGTCGACCAATTCCTTCAGTTCTGCCTTGAACTGCCGTTGAGCGTCGACGGGCGGGCGGCCGCCGGTGCGCATCGACGGCATGTCCTGCCAGACGAGCAGGCCGAGCTTGTCGGCGTGGTGGTACCAGCGGTCGGGTTCGGTCTTGATGTGCTTGCGGACCGTGTTGAAGCCGAGGACCTTGTGCTGTTCGAGGTCGAAGCGCAGCGCCTGGTCGGTCGGCGCGGTGTAGATGCCGTCCGGCCAGTAGCCCTGGTCCAAAGTGGACTGGAGGAAGAGGATCTTGCCGTTGAGGGTGAACCGGAGTTTGCCGTCGGCACCCTTCGCGGTGCCGAATTCACGCATGCCGAAGTAGGACGACACCTTGTCCACGGTGCGGCGGCCGTCCTTCAGTTCGACGTCGAGGTCGTAGAGGAACGGCGAATCCGGCGACCAGAGTTTCGCCTGGGGCACCGGCAGGGAGATCGTGCCGGCCGCGGACGCCTTGCTGCGGCTGACCACCTTCCGGCCGTCGCGGACCACGGCCTCGACGGTCAGCCCGGAGTTCCCGCCGGTGTCGACGGTGAGCTTGAGCGTGGAGGATTCGAGATCGGGGACCATGCCGAGCGTCCCGACGTGCTTGGCCGCGACCGGTTCCATCCACACCGTCTGCCAGATTCCCGACGCGCCTTCGTAGAAGATCCCGCGGTCGGGGACCCGGCGCTGTTTGCCGACGGGCTGCCAGGTGGCGTCGGTGCGATCCTCGACGCCGACGATGATCTCCTGCTCTCCCTTGGGTTTCAGCGCCGAGGTGACGTCCGCGGAGAACGCGCCGTAGCCGCCCTGGTGCGCGGCGACCTCCTTGCCGTTGACGTAGACCTTCGCCTTGTAGTCGACCGCGCCGAAGTTGATCCGCAGGGTGTTGCCCTTGCCGACGTTCCAGTTCCGGGGCACGGTGAACGTGCGCCGGTACCACATGAAGTCCTCGTGCCGCTGGATCCCGGACAGTGCCGATTCGGTGGGGTAGGGGACCAGGATCTTCTCGGCGAGCTTCTCGCCGAAGGGCGGGACCTCGCCGGGCGCGGCGCCGGCGAACTCCCAGACCCCGTTGAGGTTCTGCCAGTTCTCGCGCACCAGTTGCGGCCGCGGGTACTCGGGCAACGCGTTGGTGGGCGAAACCTGGTTCGTCCACGGGGTGGTCAGGCGTGGCTTGCCCATCTTCCAGCCGCTCTCCGCGGCCGTCGCGGCCCCCGGCGTCGACGCCAGGGCGGTGAGGGCGACCACCGCGGCGGTCAGGGATTTCCGGAAGCGTCTCGGCCTCCGGGGGCGTTGTGGTGACAACGTTGGCAACATCTGCTCGACACCCTTCTCCGGGGGGCGGCCGCCTCGGCGGAGGTGCGCCTCCCACTGGACCTGTGCAGGCGTGAAACCACGGCCCCGTGGCCGGTGGGAACCGGTGTGAGCCGGGCCACGGCTGGCCGTCAGGATGTTTTTACATCGTTGATACAACGTTGTAAAGCGTCGAAGGCGTCGAATCGGTCGTGGGCGGAAGAGCTGTCCGGTGTGTCAGGAGCGGTGGGATCCCCGCAGCCACGCGTCGAGTTCGCGGTAGTCGGCGCCGGTCAGGCCGCGCTGAGGATCGACGCGGTACAGCAGTGCCGGACCGGTGTGCAGGCCGGAAACCCAGTCGCGGTCGACGTCGGAAATCTCGTCGTCGATCCAGGCGAACGGGCGGCCCTGGGCATGGTCCAGGAGCGGGCGGGTCTTCCAGTGCAGGCCGATACGGGCGTCGAACTCGTCGCTGTCGGAGGGCTCCGGCCAGTCCACGACCGGCAGGCGGGGCAGGCCGAGCCTGGGAGAGAGCGAGTCGTTGGCGTCCTGCAGCCAGGTCGTGGCCCAGACGAGTTCGCCGGGAAGGGCTCGCAGCCTCGACCCGTGCGAAGGGTCGAGCCGGCCGAGGAGCGGGTTCTCGTCGTCTCGCGGCGACGGTGCGAACGACCGGTAGTGGGACGGCCTGAGACCGAACGGGATGAGCGGGCCATCGACGTCGAGGTAGATCAGGGGGAGTGTCTTGGGAGCGGCCGTCACGAAGACGCACGTTAGCGGTCTTCGCAGTCCACCCACTCGAAATACCCGGTCCCCGAAACCGCCCGGCTCCTGAACGCGGCCTCGAACGAGTAGGCGCCCACGTAACCGCGCCCGTGCCCATAGCGCAGCGGCGTGTCCACGGTCCCGTCGAGTACGGCGACCTCCTCGTCGCCGTCCCGCACGGTCCAGCGGAATGCTCGCGGAACACGCATCGCGCGTCCCTGCGGGTCGATCTCGGGCTCCTCGCGGGGAGTCACTTCGACCGAGACGTCCTGGAACACCGTCGCCGAACCGCCCAGAGTGCGCACGTGCGCCAGACGACCGGCAGCTTCCAGCGTGGCGACACCGGGTTGCGGAAGAGTGCTTGCGGTGTAACGCATCGCGCGTATTCGACGGTGCAGAGACCATCGACCTCGACACGCTCGGCTCCGTCGGTGACGGTCCCGCGACTGGTCGCTAGCAGGCTGAGATGGTCGTAGATCGGCGTCCGCGCGAAGGTCCGCCTCGATGACCAGATCCTCGCCCCAGGCCAGACGCGACCCGTCTGCGGCGAACCGGCAATCCGTCCGGGTGTCGTAGGCGCGGTAATGATGGTGTCCTGGCGCGGCGGTCGAGGACAGGACCGTGGCGGTGCGGCGGGCGTCCGGCCGGGCGAGGTGGTCGTTGTCGAAGCACACCGTGCCGGTGGCGCCGATGAAGGTCATGGTGTTGAGGTAGCGCAACGGCGCTGGCAGCCGTGGCACGAAGACGCCGTAGTGCGCCCACGCCCAGGTCCGTGAATCCGCGTGCGGGCGCAGGAGTCCAGGGCGGCTGAACGGGCGTCGTGATCCCTCGATGCGGTGATCCAGCCGGGGCAGGATCCGGTCGGCCAGTACGGGGACGGCTTTCCGCAGCAGCCCGGCGGTGCGCCGTGCGTTGACACGGTAACTGACTGATGAGTAACTTACTAGAGAGTCAGATCGAACGGAGGCGACGATGCCGGCCGAGGAGCGTTCGTGGTGGGGCTGGGGCACCACCGACGGCGAACTGTCCAAGGAAGAGTCCGACGCGCTGGTCGCCCGCACCTCGGGTGTGCTGCCCGGCCACGACTTCACCGACCACGCGCCGCCGGACCCCGCGGATCTCGACCTCCCGGCGCCGAGGATCCGGCCGCCCGCGGCGCTCGCCGCGTTGTGCAATGACGGAGCGGTCGACCGGTTGTCCCACGCACGCGGCAAGGCGTTCCGCGACGTCGTCCGCAATCTGCTCGGACGGCTCGACCACGTTCCGGATCTGGTCGCCCGCCCGCGTACGGAACAGGACGTCGTCGACCTCCTGGACTGGTGCACGGCCTCCGGGATCCCACTGATTCCTTACGGTGGCGGCAGTTCCGTGGTCGGCGGGGTCGAACCGCGGTTCGACGGCCCCGCGGTCTCGATGGATCTGGCCGGTCTCGGCGAGGTGCTCGAAGTGGACACGGTCAGCCGCGCGGCGCGGATCCAGGCCGGGATCTTCGGGCCCGCGCTGGAAGACCGGCTTCGCCCGCTGGGGCTGACCCTGCGGCATTTCCCGCAGTCGTTCGCCCATTCCACGCTCGGCGGCTGGCTCGCCACCCGCGCGGGCGGGCATTTCGCCACTCTCGCCACGCATATCGACGATCTCACCGAATCGCTGCGCGTCGTCACACCCGCCGGGATCAGCGAATCGCGGCGCCTGCCGGGATCGGGCGCCGGCCCCTCGCCGGACCGGATGTTCCTCGGCTCCGAGGGGACGCTCGGCGTGATCACCGAAGCCTGGATGCGCCTGCAGGACCGTCCGGTCTGGCAGGTGACCGCGTCCGTCGCCTTCGAACGGCAGGAAGACGCCGTCGCCGCCACCCGCGCGATCGCGCAGTCCGGGCTGTACCCGTCGAACTGCCGTCTGCTCGACCCTGCGGAGGCGTTCATCAACGCGGGCGCGAGTGTGGGCGGCGGCCTCCTGCTGGTCGCGTTCGAATCCGCCGATCACCCGGTCGACACCTGGCTCGACCGCGCGCTCGAACTGGCCGCGGGCCACGGCGGTGTCGTGAAAGCCCGGCGCAGCAAGGATTCCGCCGGGCAGGACAGCGCATCGGCGTGGCGGTCGTCCTTCTTGCGGATGCCCTATCAACGCGACGCGCTGGCCCGCCGCTCGCTGATCGTGGAGACCTTCGAAACCGCGTGCACGTGGGACGGCTTCCCGGAGTTCCACGACGCGATCACTTCGGCGGCCCGCGCCGCGATCGACGAGGTGTGCGGCGGCGCGGGTGTCGTCACGTGCCGATTCAGCCACGTGTACCCCGATGGACCCGCGCCCTATTACGGGATCTACGCCGCCGGGCGCTGGGGGAGCACGGTCGCCCAGTGGGACGAGATCAAGACCGCCGTCTCCGAGGCGATCGCGGGCCACGGCGGCACGATCACCCATCACCACGCCGTCGGCCGCGATCACCGGCCCTGGTACGACCGGCAGCGTCCCGACCCCTTCGCCGCCGCGATCACCGCCGCCAAATCGGCGCTCGACCCGGCGGGAATCCTCAATCCGGGAGTGCTGATCGGCTGACCGGAGGGCGGACGAACGACGTCAGCAGTGTGGTGAACCGCATGGCGGCCAAGGACAACGTCCGCCCCGCCATGGTCTGCACCTGGGCTTCGCGTTTGCGGAACACGGCGTTGTCGAGCAGCACGTAGGCGACCCCTTCGGTGGCCGCGTCCCGCTCGATGTCGCCCAGTCCGCCGACCAGCGCGATCCCGCCGCCGCAGCGGACGAACTCGTACTTCGGGCTCAGTTCGTTGCACTCCAGCACCGGATGCGCCGTGAGGTTCTCGATCCGCGCGGCGATGTCGAACAGGTCGCGCAGGCTCTGCCCCGGCGCCGGCAGCGCGAGCGGATGTTCGCACAGTTCGGCGAGCCCGACGGCGTCACGGCTGGTCAGCGGATGATCGAGCGGGACGATCGCGTAGACCGGGACCACTACGGCGCTCTCGACGCGCACGCCGTGCTGAGGCCCGGTCGCGAACGTGACGGCGACGTCGGCCGCGCCTTCGAGGACACGGCGCGTCGCCTCGTCCCTGGTCACGACGTCGATGTGGAACGAGACGTCGTGATCGCGCCGGAACGCGGCGATGGCCTGCGGCACCACGCGGCGGGCGAATCCCTCGGAGCAGGCGACCGTCAGGGACCGGGCGTGCAGCCCGCGGCCGGTGCGGAGTTCGTCGACGAGAACGGCGGATTCGGCCTCGCTGCGCCGGACGTGGTCCAGCAGCCGGGTCCCGGCCTCGGTCGGCACCATGCCCCGCGGATGCCGGACGAACAACGGCACCCCGATGCCGGCTTCGAGTTTGGCGATCTGACGGCTGATGGCCGAGGGGGCCACCGTCAGTTCGGTCGCCGCCTCGGACACCGAACCGGTGCGGGCGACTTCGAGGAAGTACGTCAGCGCGATCGGCAGTAGTCGCATCAGGAGCTCCGCAGGTTTGCCACAATGAGAACGCGGAGCACGGTAAACGGCAATGGTCAGGGTGCGCAAACCGACTTACGCTCCTCTGCGACACTCGACGAGCGAATCGGGAGACAACGCGGTGATCCCAGCGGAACTGGTCACGAAGGCCCACGAGCACGTCGACTCCGGCGCGTTCTTCGCCGAGCTCGCCGAGCTCGTCCGATATCCGACGGTGAGCGATCATCCGAGCGGTCGCGTTGCCATCAAGGCATACCTGGACGAGGTGCTGACCCCGGCGCTGACCGCGCTCGGCTGCTCCGTGGAGACGTACCCGAACCCCGACCCGGACGGCGGCCCGTTCCTGATCGGCACCCGTATCGAACGCCCGGAGCTGCCGACCCTCCTGTGCTACGGACACGCCGACGTCGTCGACGGGCACGAGGGCCGGTGGAGCGAGGGCCGGGATCCGTGGACGCTGACCGCCGACGGCGAACGCTGGTACGGCCGCGGTTCGGCGGACAACAAGGGGCAGCACCTGGTCAACCTGACCGCGCTCAGGCTGCTCCTCGCCGAAACGGGTTCGCTCGGCTTCAACCTCAAGTTCCTGTTCGAGACCGGGGAGGAGATCGGTTCGCCCGGGCTCGACGAGTTCGTCGAGGCGAACCGGGAGGCGCTGAGCGCCGACGTCCTCATCGCGTCCGACGGTCCGCGCCTGGACGCGGCGACGCCGACGCTGTTCCTCGGTGCGCGGGGCAGCGTCCGGATCGCGCTCGACGTCGATCTCCGGCCTGACGCCTACCATTCGGGGAACTGGGGCGGTGTCCTGCGTAATCCGGCCACCACCCTCGCCGGGGCGATCGCCTCACTCGTCGACGGGCACGGCCGCGTCCAGGTGCCGGAACTCCTGCCGCCCGAGCTCCCCGACAGCGTCCGTGCGGCGCTCGCCGGCCTCGTGATCGGGAACAAACCGGGGGATCCGGCGCTGGACGACGGCTGGGGCGACACCGGCCTGACCGCGGCCGAGCGGCTGTACGGCTGGAACACGCTCGAAGTCCTTTCGCTCGGCGCGGCCGACATCGACCGCCCGGTCAACGCGATCCCGGGCCGCGCCCGGGCGATGCTGCAGCTGCGCTACGTCGCGGGGACCGACGTCGACGGCGTGGGCGAGGCGATCACGAAACATCTTGCCGCGAACGGGTTTTCGATGGTCGACGTGACGGCGGAGGGCAGCTTCGTCGCCAGCCGCACCCCTGTCGACGACCCGTGGGTCGGCTGGGCGAAGAGCGTGCTCGACGAGGTTTCCGAGCAGCGGACGGCGATCCTGCCGAGCTTCGGCGGGGGTTTGCCGAACGATGTGTTCACCGACCTGCTCGGCCTCCCGACGTTGTGGCTGCCGCACTCCTATCCCGGGTGCCTGCAGCACGCGCCCGACGAACACCTGCTCGCGCCGATCGCCCGGGAAGGGCTGGTCCTCGCCACGGCGCTGTTCCACGCGCTCGGACGGCGCGGGGAGGAGGCATGACGACCGACCAGACGGTGGCCAAGCCCCGTACGCCGTCGTCGACGCGGCGCGCGATCGCCGCGGCGACCATCGGCAACGCGCTCGAATGGTTCGACCTCGGCGTGTACGCGCTGATGGCGGCCTACATCGGCAAGACCTTCTTCCCCGGCGGGAACGCCGCCGTGCAGCTCGTCCAGGCGTACGCCGTCTTCGGCATCACGTTCCTCGTGCGCCCGCTCGGCGGTCTGGTGCTCGGCGCCTACGCCGACCGGTTCGGCCGCAAGAAGGCACTGGTAATGACCATCTGGCTGATGGTCATCGGGACGTTCCTACTCGCGGTGATGCCGGGATACGCGACGATCGGTTTCCTCGCGCCGGTCGGCGTGATCGTCGCGCGGCTGATCCAGGGATTCGCCGCGGGCGGGGAATTCGGGGCGGCCACGTCGTTCCTGATCGAACAGGACGATCGCCGCAAGGGCTTCCTCGGCAGCTTCCAGTTCGCCAGCCAGGGTTTCGCGACGCTGATGTCCGCCGGGTTCGCCGCCGGGCTGACCGCTTCGCTCAGCGCCGACGCGATGACGTCGTGGGGCTGGCGGATCCCGTTCGTCTTCGGGCTGCTCGTCGGCCCGGTCGGCTACTACATCCGGCGTCACGTCGACGAACCTGAAGCCGCTCAAGAGAAACAGCCGACGTCGACGCCGGTCCGGACGCTGTTCCGCTTCCACTGGGGCGGCCTGCTGATCGCAGGGGGAGCGCTGGTCGTCTCGACCTCGCTGAACTTCATCCTGCAGTCGCTGCCGACGTTCGCGATCAAGAACCTCGGCCTGGACGACTCGCTGTCGTTCGTCGCCCTGATGATCACCGCGGCCATCCTGACCGTCGTGACGCCGATCGTCGGACTGCTCACCGACCGGCACGGCCGCATCAGGATCATGATCGGGGCGGCGGCGGTGATCGGGGCCGGCGTAGTGCCGCTGTACCTGTGGGTCACCACCTCGCCGTCGTTCCTGACCCTCACGGTGACGATGACGATCCTGGGACTGTTGAAGGCGACCTACTTCGGCGCACTTCCTTCGGTGATGGCCGACGTTTTCCCGGCCCACACCAGGGCGACGGGGCTTTCGTTCGCCTACAACGCGACCGTCGGGATCTTCGGCGGATTCACGCCGACCATCGCGACCGCGATGATCGCGGCCACCGGATCGCCGGTTTCGCCCGGTTATTACCTTTTGGCGACCGCGTCGCTCAGTATTGTCGCGCTGGTCGCGGCGAATCGGCGGCGCGGGATCCGGTGAATGGTGGTCAGTTCTGTTCGGGGATCGCATTCTTCAGGGCGTAACCGGGTGCCGTGCCCGGGCATGCCGAGGGGCCCGTCGCCGTATGGTCGGCGGGCTCCCTCGGGTTCAGCGGTGGTTGCGGCGGGGTGTTTGTAGCGGATCCAAGTACTGCGGTGGAATGAATTCGGGTCTTCCGTTGGTGATCTGGACTGTCCAGCCGGATTGGCCGTGGATGACCATGTGGTGATAGCGGCACAACAGGCAGAGATTGTTCAGATCGGTGTCGCCGAGTTGCCCCCACGGCAGAATATGGTGGGCTTCGCAGTGTTTGGGCCTTCGCCGGCAGCCGGGGAACGCGCACCCGTGGTCCCGCAGATTCAAAGCCCGGCGTTGAGCGGGGGTGACACTGCGGGCGGCGCGTCCGATGTCGAGGGGTTCGCTCTCGCTGCCGAGGAGCGCGGGGATGATTTTCGCGTCGCAGGCCAGCATCCGGGCGTGCCGGGCGGTGATCTGAGTGACTCCGTCCACGCAGGCCGCCCCGAGGCCGGAGGTCAGGGTGTCCAGCGGGATGGTGACCACGACGGTGGTGCGGTCTCCGGAGAGGGTGGGGGCTTTGTCGTTGGTCATCGCGTAGTGGATCGCGTCGAAGAGTGCGTCCCCATGGCGTTCGCCCGGAGTGCGGGGGTCGCGGTTGCCGTCCTCGTCGACGGGTCTTCGCTGCCCCCAGGTTTCGAACAGGGCGTTCGCGCGGGCACCGAATTCCGGGTCCAGGAGGCCGTTGAGCCGCCACCACCCGTCGTCACGCTTGTGCAGATGCACCTCGCGTGACGGGGGTTTCAGGTCCTCGTCCTTGGGTTCGTTCCCGTCGGGGTCGAGATGGGCCAAGAGGTCGGCGCCGACGTTGGCGATCTCCTGTGGCCCGGCGTGGCGGGCCAGGGTCACCAGGATCTGCTCGGCGCCGGTCCGGTCATCGACTGAGGCGTCGGCCGGGATCTTCTTCAGCACCGCCAGGATCGGATCCAGCTGCTGATGCCCCAGGTCACCCTCCGCCGCCGCAGCCCCGGCGATGGGCGCGGACGCCGGGGCGGGGGTGCCGTCGAGGTTCCGGCTCTCGTTCACCGCCAACGCCCGGGCCACGGTGTCACGGGCCTCGTTCGGACTGACCCGGGCGGTCTCAGCGAACCAGCCGGCGGTCGAACCGTGCCCGAACAGCTCCATCGGACCCCGGGACTCGATCTCGACCAGGAACTGCCCGACCTCCGCCAACGCCTGCCGTGCCACCGACAACCGCTCCACCACACCGTGCGCGAGCTCCCGCGCACCAGCACGCCACAACTCCCGCGGCGGTTCGAGGATACGTTGTCCGGACACCCCACAAGAATACCGAATATCGAACAAGTGTGCGAACGTGAAATAGATTCTCGAAAATCGTTCGAATTTGTAGATTAGTGTGACGACAGGTTATATTTGGCATCTACAGGAGATAATTGGCGCAGTCATTGCTACTAGGACGCTCAACCCATCGAGACGATGCGTGCGTCGTAGAGCGCGCGGCCGATCGTTCGTTGCAACCGCCGCAGGATCTTGCTCTGGCCCCAGCGGCCATAGACGACCTTCACCTGGCCAACTGGCGACTGTTGTCACAATTAGTTGTAGCGTGAGTCCAGAAGTCTCTTGCGAATACCGTCGAAGTCGGTGTTGCTGACACCACTGGCGAGGAGATATCGCTCGACGTCAAAGCCCTCGAGAGTGCTCAGGATGGCGGCTTGAGTCGTGGTGCCGCGGTCGGTGAGGATGGACTGGATGATCGTTCCTTGGTCCTCGGCGCCCATCCTGGCGAACAGGGGTTTCAGGGCCTCGGTGGACAGGTCGTAGTCCGCTGCGATCGCCTCCGGTCGGACGTCGGCCAGCGCCAGCAACAGGAGGGTGATCAGGCCGGTACGGTCTCGGCCCGCGCCGCAATGGAACAGGACACCGCCGGGTCTGCAGTGGGCGAGCGTGGTGATGACGGCCGCGCACCGGTCGGCTTTCCGTTCGAGGAAGAGGCGGTAGTAGAGCGGGCTGCCGTTGAGTTGCTCACTGTTGATGTGCTGCCAGAACTCGGTGTCCTCGATATCGTCGAGGGGTACCTCGACGCGGTCGACGCCGTTCGGGGACTTTGCCGTTGCGAGCCGGATCTCGTCGGCATTGCGCAGGTCGACAATGGTCCGGACACCGGCTTGCCGTGCCTGGGACCAGCCTTTGTCGGTGACAAAACGAAGATCGGCCGCCCTGAAGAAAGCGCCGTAGCGAGTTGCACGACCCGACCTGGTCGGCAAGCCGCCAAGATCCCTGGTGTTGTAGAAGCCTTCCCAGGTCACTGCTCTGCTCGTGTTCATGGCGTGGGAGCGGGTCACCGTTCCCGCAACAAGTATCGCTGAAGCTTCCCGCTCGCGTTACGCGGCAACTCCTCGATGAACCGCACACGCCGCGGGTACTTGTACGGCGCCGCGGTCGCCTTCGCATGGTCTTGCAGGGCCCGGACGAGATCGGCGCCCGGCTCGATACCGGGCCGCGGGACGACGAACGCCGTGACGACCGAACCGCGATCCGGGTCCGGTGTGCCGATCACGGCGCATTCGTCCACGTCCGGATGGGTCAGCAGAACCTCTTCGACCTCCGGGGCGGCGATGTTGTAGCCCGACGAGATGATCATGTCGTCGCTGCGCGCGACGAACCGGAAGTAGCCGTCGGCGTCGCGCACATAGGTGTCGCCGGTGAAGTTCCAGCCGTCTCGGACGTAGTCCCGCTGGCGCGGGTCTTCGAGGTAGCGGCAGCCGGTGGGGCCGCGCACCGCGAGGAACCCGGGCGTGCCGTCCGGTACGGGCGAACCGTCGATGTCGAGAACGGCCGCCTGGTAGCCGGGTACGACCTTGCCGGTCGCGCCGGGACGTGCGTCGTCGTCGGCGGCGGAGATGAACACGTGCAGCATTTCCGTGCTGCCGAGGCCGTCGATAAGCGGCCGCCCGACGATCTCCCGGTAATGCTCGGCCACGGGAGCGGGAAGGGATTCGCCCGCGGAGACGGCTCGCCGCACTCCGGTCAGCAGCCGGCCGTCGCCGGCGTTCAGGATCGCGCGGTACGCGGTCGGAGCGGTGAAGAGGACCGTGATCCTCTTCTCGGCGACGATGGCGGCGAGTTCCGCCGGAGTGGCGCGTTCGACGAGCAACGTCGCCGCCCCGGCGCGCAAGGGGAAGACCAGCAGGCCGCCGAGGCCGAAGGTGAACGCCAACGGTGGTGTGCCACAGAAGAGATCGTCGGACGTCGGGCGCACGACATGCTGCGAGAAGGTGTCGGCGATCGCGAGCAGATCGCGATGGAAATGCATCGTCGCTTTCGGGGAGCCCGTCGTGCCGGACGTGAAGGCCAGCAGGGCGACGTCGTCGGCAGCGGTCGGGACGTCGGCGAACGTCGCCGGATGCGGTTCCGCGCGGGTGGCGAGTTCCGCTCCGTACGCCACGACGGGCAGATCGGGCGGGAGTTCGTCCAAGAGGCGTTCGTCGCAGACGGCGAGCGCGGGCTTCGCGCGGGCGACGATCTTGTCGAGTTCGGTCCGCCGCAGCATCGGCATGGTCGTGACGGCCACCGCGCCCGCCTTGAGCACGGCGAGCCACACCGTCGCGAGCCACGGCGTGTTGGTGCCCCGCAGCAGTACGCGGTCACCGGGGACCACACCGAATTCGGTGACCAGGACGTGGGCGACACGGTTGGCGCAGGCCAGGACTTCGCCGTATGTCCACGTTTCCGTGGGGGAGAGCAGACAGGGCCGGTCCGGGCCGAACCGCGCGACGGTGTCGTCGAGCAGTGCGGTCGCGGCGTTCAGCCGGTCGGGATAACGGAGTTCCGGCAGGGCGAAGACGAACTCCGGCCACTGATCGGCGGGAGGCAGCCGGTCGCGGCAGAACGGGTCGACATGCGCGCTGGGAGAAAGCCTCATCGTCGCCGCTCCTCGGTCCGGCCGTGCCCCCTCCCGCGAAGGTAGCACTTGTTACGACCGTCGAGAAGACGCGATGAAGCTCAGTCCACGACGTCGGCCACGGCCCGCGCCAGGGTGGCCCGCACGGTCTCGGGGTCGTCGAGGTTCCCGCCGTGCAGCGCACCGTCGCGGAGGAGGACGAGGGTGCGGGCGGCGTGGTCGGGGTCGGCATGCCCCTCCTCGCGCGCCAGGTCGCGGAGCACGCCGAAGAACCAGTTCCGGTGGTCGTCGATGACCTGCCGCACCTGATGTGCGGGATCGGGGTATTCGGCGGCGGCGTTGAGGAACTGGCAACCGCGGAAGTCGTCGTCGAGCGTCCGATCGCCGATGATGCCCAGTGCGGCGAGCAATGCTTCGCGGGCGGGTTTCCCTCGCGTCGCCGCGCCGACACCCGCGCGGATCCGTTCGCTGGTGGTGCTCAGGTAGGCGGCGACGAGGTCGTCCTTGGTGGGGTAGTGGCGGTAGAACGTCGCCCTGGTCACGGCCGCTTCGGAGACCAGGCGCTCCACGCCGACGGCATGGATGCCCTCGGCGTAGAAGAGCCGCGACGCTGTCGCGAGCAGCCGGATCTTTGGATGTACGTCCCGGTCGACAGTCGGCATCTTTCAACTCTAGAGAAAGAACGGTCATTCCACCAGGTCGCCTTCGTCACGTTGCGGAAGGCAGCCGGGGGCAGCATGGTTGAGGCAGAAAGACCGATCGTTCTCCCTGGCTCTGAAGGAGCAGCAATGAGCAACCAGAAGCCCACCATCGTCCTGGTCCACGGTGCTTTCGCCGACTCGTCCAGCTGGAACGGCGTCGTCCCGAAGCTGCGTGAGCAGGGCTATCGCGTGCTGGCGGCGTCGAACCCGCTGCGCGGGATCGAGTCCGACGCGGACTACGTCGCCGACGTCGTCAACGGAGTGCTCGGCCCCGTGGTGCTGGCCGGGCACTCCTACGGCGGCGTCGTGATCAGCCGCGCGGCCACCACCGCGCCGAACGTCAAGGCGCTCGTCTACATCGCCGCCTTCCAGCCGGAGGCGGGGGAGAGCGTGTTCGAGCTGTCCGGCCGGTTCGAGGGCGGCAAGCTCGGCCCGGCCACCACGAACGTCCTGGCTTCCCAGGGTGAGCTGTCGATCAAGCCCGAGAACTTCTCGGACGTGTTCGCGGCCGACGTCCCCGCGGAGACCGCCGACGTCATGGCGGTCACCCAGCGTCCGGTCACCGAGCGTGCGCTCGGCACCCCGTTCGACGGCGAGCCGGCGTGGAAGAACCTGCCGTCGTGGGCGCTGATCGCCGAGCAGGACCACGCGATCCCCGCCGCCGCGCAGGCGTTCATGTCCGACCGTGCCGGTTCGGAGGTCACCAGGGTCGACGCTTCGCACGCCGTCTCGGTCTCGCGGCCGGACGTCGTCGCGGAGGTCATCCTCGCGGCGGCCGCCAAGGTCGCCTGACCTCGGGCGCTTGACAGGTGAAACCCTCCCCGGAGAGACTGCAAAAGCGTTTTTGCAGTCTCTCCGGGGAGAACCACGTGAAGGTCTTGGTGCTCGATACGAGCCCGCGTCGTGAAGGCAACTCCTGGGCTCTCGCACAGGCTTTGGGCAAAGGGGCGGAAGAGGCCGGGCACACGGTCGACTTCGCCCGGCTCTCCGAATCCGTCGAGTCACCGCTGGGGGACTGCCGCGACTGCCGGCTGAGCGACCGGTCCTGCGGCATCGGGGACGGTTACGAGCGCCTGCTGTTCGATCGTGTGCTCCCGGCGGACGCGATCGTGTACGCGACACCGCTGCATTGGTACGGCATGACCGGACGGCTCAAATCCTTCTTCGACCGGCTTTTCTGTTACACCTCGGGCAGTTCGCCGCATACCGCCGACGTCGTGCCGGGGTTGATGGGCAAACGCGCCGCGGTGCTGATCTCCTGCGAGGAGAGCTATCGCGGCGCGACGCTCGGCCTCGAGGCCCAGTTCCAGGAACTCACCCGGTACCTGCGGCAGGACCTCGCCGGGATCGTGGTCGGCGTCGGCAACAGCCGGGGCGAGGTGGAGCGCGATCCCGCCCGGCCGTTGGCGGCGGCGGAGGACCTCGGCCGTAGGCTGGGCGACGCCCACGTCACCGACTATCGGCTGGACACCGACCGGCCGAACCGCGTCTGGGGACCGCCCGTGGAGGCCTGAGTGTCGCCGACCATCCGTGACGTCGCCGCCGCCGCGGGGGTCTCGATCACCACCGTGTCCCACGTGCTCAGCGGGCAGGGACGGATCTCCGAGCAGACCCGGCAGCGCGTCGCGCGGGCGGCGGCCGACCTCGGCTATCAGGCGAGTGTGCACGCGCAGCAGCTGGTCACCCGGCGCAGCCGCACCCTGGCGATCCAGCTCGCGAACTCGGTCGACGCGAGTAGTGCCTGCGCGCTCGTGCCCAATTCGGATTACTTCCTCGAAGTGCTCAACGGGGCGGCCGAAGCCGCGTCGAAACGGTCGTACGGCTTGCTTTTGGCTCCGACGGACGCCGACCTCGACCGGCTGAACGCCTTCGCCGTCGACGGCGCGATCCTGGTGGATCCCCGCGGGGACGAGCCCTTCTTCGCGTCCGGCTGGTGTCGTGACCGCCCACTGGTGACCGTCGGACGGCCGATGGCGGCGCCGTGCCCGGTGCCGGTCGTCGTCGACAACGACCTGGTCGCGGCCGCCCGGCTGATGCTGGATCACTTGGCGGACAACGGTTACGAGCGGCCGGCGATGATCACCACCGACACCCGCCGGTCGTACGCGGCGGACCTGGTCGCGGGCTACATCGGCTGGATGCGGGACCGGGGGCGGGATCCGGTGGTTGCCGAGATCGACGAGCCGCCGACCACCGAAGGAACGGCGGAGGCGCTGGGCAGGCTGCTCGACCGGCGGATCTGCCCGGACGCCGTCTTCACGACGTCGGAGAACCTCGCCCTCGGGGTGTTGCACGAGGCCCGCCGCCGGCGGCTCGCGGTACCGGGCGAGCTCGGGATCTGCAGCGCGGTCGACAGCGGCTCGCTCCGGCTCGTTTCGCCGCGGGTGACCGGGATGTTCGTGCATCCGCGCGAGGTGGGCGGCCGTGCGGCGGCGGCGTTGATGGACCTCGTCGAGGGAACGGCGTCCAGAGGCGAACCGCGCCGGATCGAGGTTCCGGTGCGGCTCAACGCGCGGGAATCGACCGCTCGCTAGCCGGTCGTGAGTGGCGTTTCGGGTTAGGACGAAGGGTGCCTTCACGGTCTTTGGCTGATCGCGGGTCAGTACATGAAGGCCCCCTTCCTTGCGTCTAGCGCAAGGAAGGGGGCCTTCATGTACTTCAGTGCCCAACCTGGGTTCTGACCACCCGCGTCCTATGTACCTACTGATCCGAAAGCGTCCTTCAGCACCAGGTCAGGAACTCCGGCACACCGCGACCGGCGCGTCCCCGCCGTCGTCCTCGGTGGTCGCGATGAAGCCGAACGTGGTCGTCCCACCGGCGGGCAGTACCGCGTTCCAGTCCACTTCGGACACTCGCACCCGGTCGCCGTCCTGCGCGAGGGAACCGTTCCAGAGATTGGCGATGCGAGTGCCGGGCGGCAGAGTCCAGCTGACCTCCCAGCCGGTGAGCCGGGTGTCCTGGGCGTTGCGCACCGACACGCGGATCTCCGAACCGCCGGGCCAGCGATTGGCGATCTCGTAACGCGCTTCGCACACCGGTTTCGCGACCGACGGGGACGGCGCCGCCACCGGGGCGACGGCGTCGGGTGCGTCGCCGTCGAACAGCAGGACCCCCGCCAGGACACCACCCGCCACCACGACACCGCCCGCGACGGCGAGCGGCAAAAGCGACCGGCGGGTGGGCGCGGGAAGCCGTTTGGTGCCTGCCAGGATCGCCGGACGGCCGTCGGCGACGGCAGTGAGCATCCGTTCGGCCTCGGCCATGTCGGGCCGCTCCGCGGGATCGCGCCGGAGCATGTGCAGCAGGACGTCCGTGAGCGGGCCGGTGGTGCGTGGAGCGACGATCTCACCGCGGGCGACCCGTTTGAGAAGCGCGATCTGGTTGGCGTCGGTGCCGAACGGCGGCGCGCCCTCCAGCACGGTGTAGAGCGTCGAGCCGAGTGAGAACACGTCCGACGGATAGCCGGGCTCTTCACCGTCGGCGACTTCGGGCGAGAGGTACGCGGGAGTGCCGACGACGAGCCCGCCGCCGGTCATGGTCCCTTCGCCGGTGGCGTGGGACAGGCCGAAATCGGCGATCTTCGCGTTCCCGTCGCCGGTGATCAGAATGTTGTTGGGCGTGACGTCGCGGTGCAGGATCCCGTCCTCGTGCGCGGCGGCCAGCGCCGAGGCGATCCGCGCGCCGAGTTCCGCCACCCGGCCGGCGGGGAGCGGGCCGTCGTCCGCGAGGAGGTCCGTCAGCGGCCGCGACGGCAGGTACTCCATGACCAGGAACGGGGTTCCGTCCTGCTCCACGACGTCGTACACGGTGACGGCGTGCGGATGCTTGAGCCGCGCGGCGACCCTGGCCTCCCGCATCGCGCGCACGATCGACCGGAACGGCGCACCGTCCGGCGAGGAGTCCGGCAGCATCTGCTTGAGCGCCACCGTGCGGTCGAGCCGCTCGTCCCGCGCCCGCCACACCACGCCCATCGAGCCCCGGCCGACCTCGCGTTCCAGCCGGTAACGTCCGGCAATGACGGCATCCCGGTTCACGGACGCAACTGTATCCGCTAGGAGAGCGGAGCCTCCTGGACCGGCGACCCGGCGGCCGCGAGCCAGGCTTCGGCGAGCAGGCGATGTCCCAGCGGGCTGGGGTGGACGCCGTCCGGGGCCAGCGTCGCCGCCCCGTGCTCGGCGGCCGCCCGCGGCATGAACAGATCCGCGCGGATCAGGCGCGCGCCGAACTCGGTCGCCACGCCGATCGCGGTTTCGATGCGGGGGGCCAGATCGGCGACCCACTCCTGCTGCTCCGGCTCCACCGGCAGCAGGAACGGCGTGATCACGTACAACTCGGCCGGGAGGTGCTGCCGCGCGCCGGCCAGCAGCCGGGAGTAGGCGGCGCGGAACTTCTCGATCGGGCTCGGCAGGCCGCGGTCGAACGTCCGCCAGGTGTCGTTGATGCCGATCTTCACCGTCAGCACCGTGGGACGCGCGGCGAGGACGTCGGTGGTCCACCGGGCTTCGAGATCGTAGATCCGGTTGCCGTTGATCCCGCGGTTGAGCACTTCCGGCCCGTCGCCGAGGAGGTCCGCGATCTGCCGCACGTAGCCCTTGCCGAGCGACGCCGGATCGGTGCGGTCGCGGCTGGAATCGGTGATGGAGTCGCCGGCGAACAGCAGGCGGTCGGCCTCGGTGAACCTCACGCGCCCGCCTCGATCAGCTTCCGCAGCGAGTCGGCCTCGCCGGGGATCAGGTCCGGGTCGTTGTCCGGGACGAATTCCAGCAGCGCGTCGAGCGGGCGCCCCGCCTTGGCGAGCAGGCCGAACGCCCGCGTCCAGAGCTCCGTCCGGAAGGTCAGCGGATGCCGCTCGTTGCTGGGCCACCACGAGAACACGTGCACCGCGCGGACCTGGTCGAGTACCAGTTCCAGCCCCGCCAGCGCCTGCTCGTCCGGCAGATCCTGCGGCGGCTGCCAGTAGGTGCCGAGGTTGTCGCGGCCCACTTCTTCGAGCAACCGCACGGTCGATTCGGCGGTGTCGGTCAGTGTCCCGCCGTGGAACTCCAGCGCGACTTCGAGACCGTGCGCGTACGCGACGTCGGCGGCCTCGCGGAGCCCGGCGACGATCTGCTCGCGCTCGTAGGAGTCGACGTCTTCGGAGCCCGCTTTCCCCGCCCACACCCGGATCCGCGAGGCACCGAGCCGGACCGCGGTGGCGGCGATCTCGCCGAACTTCCCGGCCTCCATCGGGGTCGCGCGGAAGTAGGAACCGTAGGAGTCGCAGGTCAGCCCGTGCCGTGCCATGGCCTCGAACGCGCGCTCGGCCGCCCAGTCGTCACCGGGTCGCACATGGACGTCGGCACCCCATTCGATCACCTGCAGTCCCGCCTTCTCGGCGCGACAGGCGACCTCGTCGGCGTCCAGCCGTCGCAGCGTCACCGAACACAGTCCCGGGCGGATCATTTTCCCTCCAACGGTTGAGTGCTTTCCCGCAGCACGACCTCGCCGGTGATCGGCTTGACGCGGGGACCGTCCGCGCGGTGGTCGAGGATGAAGTCGAGGGCCTGCTCGCCCATGCGCTCGATCGGCACGCGCACAGTGGACAGCGACGGCCTTATGTCCCGCAACGTAATAATGTCGTCGAACCCGGCGATCGCGATCTGCGCGGGCACCTGCAGCCCGCGGTCGCGGCAGGCGGCCATCGCGCCGACGGCCATCACGTCGTTGACCGCGAACACACAGCCGCGGAAGCCGTTCTCGATCGCCCGCACCATCGCCGCGTAGCCACCGTCGCGGGTGAATTCCGCGCGCAGCACGTGGTTCTCGGGCAAGGGGACACCTTGCCGGGCGAGGCCGTCACGGAAACCCAGCACCCGGTCCCGCGAGGTCAGCAGGCCGGACGGCCCGGCGAGGACGAGGAAGTCGCGGTGCCCGAGCAGGGTGAGTCGTTCGGCCAGATCCGCCGCTCCCGCGCGGTTCTCCAGCATGACCGTGTCGAAGGGGAGCTTCCGCTGCCCGATCACCACGACCTGGCCGTCGGCGGCCTCGAACGCCTTGAGCTCCTTGGTCAGATTCCGTTGCAGGGCACTGTCTTCGTTACGCGACCCGGCGAGGATGACCGCCCGCGCCCGCTGCCCGCGCAGCGTCGTGACGTATTCGAGTTCCTTCTCCGGATGGTTCTCCGTGCTCGCGATGGTGACCGTCAGCCCGTGCCGCGCCGCCACGCGCATGACGCCCGACGCGATCGAGGAGAAGTACGGGTCGACGATGTCGTGCACCAGCAGCCCGACGACGTTGCCGCGGCCGCGGGCCATCGCCTGCGCGGGCACGTTCGCGGTGTACTGCAAACGTTCCGCGGCCCGCAGTACCGATTCGCGCAGGGTGCCGCTGACCTGTCTGGTCCCGCCGTTGAGCGCCCTCGACGCCGTCGCGAGCGACACTCCGGCCTCGCGGGCGACGTCGGCCAGGGTGGCCGAACCCGCGGCACGCTGCGCCATGGTTCCTCCTCGGTGGTGCGGTGGGGCTCACGCCGGCGTGGGCTGACGCCGGCGTGAGCCCGGCTCTGATGTCGACCGCCTCGCTACGGAGCGGCGGGGCCGACGTCCGCGGTGGTGAGCGGCCGGTTGGCGATGGCGGCCGTCGAGTACTCGTCGGCGCCGACGTCACGCAGGCTGCCGCGGGCCTGACCGTCGATGTCCAGCGTGACCGGCGCGGTCGAGAGGGTCGCCGCGTCGATCGCCGGGCTGCCCGCGGCGAGCCGCGAGACGCCGTCGGTGCCCTGCACGAGCTTCGGGTCGACCCGGCGGAAGGTGCCCGCCGGGATGTTGCCGTCCCCGCCCGAACCCCACAGGATGTTGCCGGACCAGGTGAAGTTGCCCGTGGTGCTCATCGCGACCAGGTCGCCGCTGCCGCTGACGAAGAGGTTGTCCGAGATCGTGCAGTCGCGCGGTTCGATCGTCCGTTTGGTCTCGCCGGCGAGCGTGCCGCCGTTGTTCAGCAGCGTGTTGTGCGCGATGAGCACGCGGTCCGCCGCGTCGTTGCCGCGCCGTGATTCCTTCGATTCACCCGGGAAGTGGTCACGGACGGAGCCACTGCCGACGACCAGCGCGGTGCTGGACACCCCGGCGACGTAGTTGTTGAGGATCTTGTGGTCGTTGCCGTAGATCCGGATGCCTTCCTTGCCGCCGAGGATGAAGTTGGATTCGACGACGGTCTTGTTACCGTGGCGCAGCACGATGCCGCCGAGGCTGTTCCGGATGGTGTTGTTGCGGATGAAGTTGCCCGACGACTTGACCGAGATCGCCTCCGGGTCGCCGTTCGCGCGTTCGAACAGGTTGTACTCCACCGTGGCGCCGGCGGTGCTCAGCGCGCGCGGGCTGACGCCGAGCCGGATCGGCTCGCCGCCGTTGTCGCCGGGGAACGTGTGGTCGGAGAAGTAGTTCCGTACGACGTGGACGCCGGTCGCCATCTTGTCTTCGTCCGCGCCCTCGATGCAGAGCATGACACCGAGCGTCGTCTTGTGGTGGAAGTGGTTGCGGTCGACCTTGCTGTAGTCGGCGCGGATCATCACCCAGTGCAGGCCTTCGATGTCGGCCAGCTGGAAGTCGTTGCGGGTCAGGCGGATCCGCGAACAGTTCGCCGGGATCTCCAGCGTGGTGCTCTGCCGGAAGTTGAATCCGCTGAGCGTGACGCCGGTGGAGTCGTCGAAGACGAAGCTCTGCTCGCCGTTGAACGTCACCCCGCCGCGGGACTGCGCGACGATCGTGATCGGCTGGTCCTTCGTACCGCGCCTGCCCTTGACGCTGACCGGCTTGCCCGTCGGCACGGTGTACGCGCCGTCGTTCACCGTGATGACGGTGCCGGGGACGGCCTGGTTGATCGCGTTCTGCAGTTCGGTCAGCGAACCGACGTTCAGTGCGCAGAGCCGCTTCGGCTTGGCCGACGCCGTGCCCGCGGTGACCCAGGGGACGGTGATCAGCGCGGCGCCGAGGGTGGCGCCGCTGAGGAACCTTCTGCGATCCATGATGCCTCCGTGCTCAATCGGTGGGGCGGGTTTCGGCGGCGGGGCTTTCGGTGCTCAGGAACAGTTCGATCACCGGGACCGGGGTGTCCGGTTTCCGGATGGGGAGTTTCAGGGTGAGCGTGCCTTCCGGCTGCCCGCCCATCTGGGTGTTCTGCGCGGTCTGCCCGGGATCCGTGTGCACCTGCCGGATTTCCGAGGCGTCGTCGAGCAACTGGGCGTAACGCACCCGCCCGGCGAGCCCTGGCAGGTGGACGTGGTTCATCGGCCAGCTGAACAGGTGCAGGTACAGCCGGTCCCCGCGCTGGGTGTAGCGGCCGTCGGCGGGCGCGGTGAACTCCGAGGGACCGCAGCCGCGGATGGAGCGTTCGTGCCGGTCCATCCAGCGGCCGATCTCTGCGAGCACCTCGTGCGCGCGGGGGTCGATCTCGCCCCTGCCGTTCGGTCCGACGTTGAGCAGCAGGTTGCCGTCCTTGGACACGCCGTCGACCAGCATCCGGATGAGCAGTTCGGGGCTCTTGTAGTCGAGGTTGTCGCGGTCGTAACCCCAGCTGCCGTTCAGCGTCTGGCACGCCTCCCACACCACGGGGACACCGTCGCGGGTCATCGGGCCGGAGGGCTGGTACTGCTCCGGGGTGATGAAGTCGCCGGGGATCCCGGTGCGGTCGTTGACCAGGATGCCGGGCTGCAGTTCGCGGACCAGCGCGAGCAGGCCGGGGGAGTCCCAGTCCTCCGGTCCCTTACCGCCCCACCATTCCTTGCGGCCCTTGTAGGAGAAGTCGAAGAACAGGTAGTCGATCGTGCCGAAGCGGGTGAGCAGTTCGCGCACCTGACCGTGGAGATAGAGCTGGTACTCGGCGATGTCGGCGTACTGGTGCGCCGCGATGTACTCCGCGTCGTCACGGCGGGGATGGGTGCCGTCGACGGGGAAAGCCGGGTGGTGCCAGTCGATCAGCGAGTGGTAGAAGCCGACCTTCAGGCCTTCCTCGCGGCACGCGTCGACGAACGGGCCGAGCAGATCCTTGCCGTACGGCGTGTTCGTCACCTTGAAGTCGGTGAGGTCGCTGTCCCACAGGCAGAAACCGTCGTGGTGCTTGGTGGTCAGCACGACGTAGGTCATGCCCGCGGCCTTCGCGGCCCGAGCCCAGGACCGCGGGTCGTACTTGTCCGGCTCGAAGTGGTCGAAGTAGACCCGGTACTGCTCGTCGGTCAGCTTCTCGTGGTTCTGCACCCATTCGTGCCGGGCGGCCAGCGAATACAGTCCCCAGTGGACGAACATCCCGAACCGGTCGTGGGTGAACCAGGAGGTGGAACTCACTGCAGGATCGCTCCTTGTCTGTCTTTGCTGGGTCAGCCCTTGAGCGCGCCCGAGGCCAGGCCGCGGACGAACGAACGCTGGAAGAACAGGAACGCGGCGACCGAGGGGAGCAGCGCGAGCAGCGACGCGGCCATGATCACGCCGGGCGTGACGTCCGTGTCGATCCGCAGTGTCCGCAGGGCCAGCGGCAAGGTGTAGGTCGAAGCGTCGGTCGACACCAGCAACGGCAGCAGATACTGGTCCCAGATCATCGTGAAGCCGAAGACGCCGATCACGCCGAGCGCGGGCTTGCACATCGGGAGGATGATCTGCGCGAAGATCCGCAGGTCGCCGGCCCCGTCGATCCGCGCGGCCTCTTCGAGCTCGCGCGGGACGTCCTTCATGAACTCGGTCATCACCAGGATCGAGAAGGCCCACGCGCCCAGCGGCACGATCATCCCGGCGAGGCTGCCGATCAGATTGAGGTGCACCACCGGCAGATCCGACAGGATCAGCGACAGCGGGATCGCGAGGATCTCCTCCGGCAGCATCAGCGTCGCCAGGATCGCGACCAGCACGAAGGTCATGAACCGGAACTTCTTGCGCGCCAGCGCGTAGCCCGCCAGCACCGAGATGACGACCTGCAGCAGCAGGCCGAAACCGACGACCAGGAAGGAGTTGAGGAGATACATCCCCACGCCCAGGTCGAAGGCGATCCCGAAGTTGCCCAGGGTCGGGCTGGACGGGACGACGCTCAGTGCCGTCGGGTCGGAGACGTCGTTGAACGCGCTGACCAGCAGCGCCAGCAGCGGCCCGGCGAACACCAGGAGCAGCAGGGCGTACAGGACGAACCTCAGGATCCGTCCGCCCGGCGATTTGACGGCGTCGAGGCCGAGCGCCGAATCGTTGGCCGCGGTCATGCGTCTCGCCTCCGTCGGAGCACCTGGACGAACAGGGTCAGCACGAGCGTCGCGAGGAACAGCAGGACCGCGCCCGCCGCACCGACGCCCAGCCGGTTCTGTTCCAGGCCGAGTTTGTAGATCAGGGTCATCGCCACCTCGGTCGAGCCGTTCGGCCCGCCGTTGGTCAGCAGGAACACTTCGGTGAACACCCGCAGGCCGCGGATCGCCGCGAGGACGAACAGGATCGAGAACACCGACCGCAGGCCCGGCAGCGTCACGTGGAGGATCTTGCGCCAGCGGGAGGCACCGTCCACAGTGGCCGCTTCGTAAAGTCCGCGGTCGATGCCCGCCAAACCGGCGAGGAAGATCATCATGTCGTACGGGGCGCCGCGCCAGATCCCGGTGATGATCACCGAGATCATCGACGAGTCGGGGTCGTTGATGAATCCCGACGGGCCAAGGCCGACCAGGCCGAGGATGGAGTTCAGCATCCCGTCCTCGGTCGGGTGGTACATGATCCGCCAGAGCTCGGCGACCACCGCGATCGGCACGACCACCGGGAGGAAGGCCGCCGAGCGCAGGAACTTCAGCCGCTTGCTCTGGCCCTCCATCAGCAGGGCGAGCGCGAGGCCGATGATCATCGACCCCGCGGTCTGCCCGATCGCGATCACGACGGTGTGCCAGATCGCGGAGTGGAACGCCTCGTCACCGAGGACGGTGCCGTAGTTCTGCCCGCCGACCCACTGGCTGCCCAGGTACGGCTGGACGTCCTGGAAGGACATCGTCACCGCGGTGATCATCGGGATGAACTTGAAGTACACGAACAGGATGAGGGCGGGGGCCAGGAACAGCCACGGCGTCCACCACTTCCCGTCGCGGTCGCTGCGCCTGCGGGCCTTCGGCGCGGGCGTCCGCTTCACGGCGGGACGGTCCGCGCCGACGGCCGCCGGCTTGGCGTGATCTACGGTCATGACGCGCTGATCCCCTGTTGCTGCAAGGTCGCGGTGAGCTTGGTGTCGAGTTTGGACAGTTCCGCCTTGAGATCGAGCTTGCAGTCGGCGACGAGCGCGCTGATCGTGTCGGCGCTGTCCTGGCGGACCGGCGTCCAGTTCGGGATGGACGGCGAGTAGTGACCGGAGTTGGCATAGATCTCGGCGTAGGTCTTCCAACGCGGGTCGGAGCGGACCTGGGTGATGTCGACGTTCTTGTTCACCGGGAGCTGCACGATGAAGGCGGTTTCGCCCTCCATACCGATCTTCTGGCCTTCGGCCGAGATCGCGAAGTCGCCGAAGGCGTCCTGGCCGGCCTGGTTCGGCGAACCGGCCATCATGTAGATCGACGCACCCTCGGCGAGGACGTCGGCGTTCTTGGCGCCCTTCGGCATCGGGACGACCTCGTACTTGTCCTTGCCGAGCGCCTTGTCGAACCGCGGCAACAGGTACGGACCGACGACGTACATGCCGGCCTTGCCCGCTTCGAAGGTCTCGTTGGTCGCCGGGGTCGGCATGGTGACCGCGCCTGGCTGGATCACGTTGTCCTTGCAGCCGAGGTCGCGGAACCACTGCACGGCGGCCACGGATTCGGGCGTGCTCATCGCGGGCTTGTACTTGCCGCCCCCGGTTTCGGTGATGAAGTCGCCGCCCGCGGCCCACAGGAAGTTCGAGAAGTACCAGGAGGCGTAACCCCGCTTGGTCGACAGCGTCGCGTTCAGGCCCGCGGTGTCGGCCTTGCCGTTGCCATCGGGGTCGCCGGTGGTGAAGGCCTTGGCGAGGTCCGCCAGTTCGGCCCAGCTCTGCGGGACGCTCTTCCCGAGCTTCTCCCGCCAGTCCTTGCGGATCAGCAGCGCCGAGGCCTGGGCGCTGAAGGGCAGGCTGTACAGCTTGCCGTCCGCGGTCTGGCTCGACTTCAGCGCCCGCTCGGTGAGCTCCGAGGCGTGCTTGATCTTGCCCTGCTCGACCTCGCGGAGAAGACCCTGGGTCTTCATCGTGCCCAGCTGCGTGAGGTCGTTCATCACGATGTCCGGCAGGTCGCGCTGGGCGGCGCGCTGGGCCAGCTTCGTCTCGAAGTCGTCGAAGATCGCGGTGACCTGCACCTTGAATCCCGTGGCCTTCTCGAAGGCTTCCGCGAGCCGCTTGGTGGCCTGTTCGCCGGCGCCACCGGGGGTCGTCCGGGTCCACAGTTCCAACGGCGCCTTGGTGTCCTGCGCGACGTTCGTTCCGGCGGGGCCTGCCGAGCAGCCCGAAAGGACCAGCGCTGAGACAGTGAGTCCCACGCCGATCCACCGCGATTTCCGCATCGCTTCTCCTGTTCACTGTGGACCACGCTGTCTACCTCGGAGGGGACGGTAAGCGCTTTCCCGGTCTCCGGTCAATGGTCCGATCATTACGAATTTCAATCGCCCGTGTTTGCCTCTGCGCGGGACTCGCCGTGCGTGGACCGGCTCAAGCATCCGATGTATGGTCGCCGCCGGAGGTAGGGATGACCGAGCAGCAACACCGGCCGACGGCACTTCTCGTGATGGAGGAACGCCGCCGCGGCGACGTATACCCCGAGGCCGTGCTGAAGGAGATCGAAACGCTGGTGGACCTGCGTGAGCCGCTCACCCGAGAGCGGCTGGCGGAGGACCCGTCGGCACTGGAAGGCGTCGAGATCCTGCTGTCCGGCTGGGGTGCCCCGGTGCTGGACTCCGTCCTTTTGGGACACGCGCGGGACCTGCGGGCCGTGCTCGTCGCGGCCGGCTCGGTCCGGCCGCTGACCACGCCCGAGTTCTGGGCGCGCGAGCTGCCGATCGTGTCCGCCGCGGCCGCGAACGCCGTCCCGGTCGCCGAGTTCACCCTGGCCCAGGTCCTCTTAGGACTCAAGCAGGTGCACCGCATCTCCCGCGAGATCCGGGAGCGGCGCGCCTATCCGCCGGATCCGCGGGTCGCGGGCGCCTACCGGTCCCGCGTCGGCCTGCTCGGCCTCGGCGAGATCGGTGCTCTCGTCGCGTCGCATTTGCGCGGTTTCGACGTGGAGGTGCTCGCGAGCGACCCCGTCGTCGACCCGGCTACCGCCGAAGGCCTCGGCGTGCGGCTGGTGGGCTTGGAGGAGCTGTTCGCCACGTGTCCCGTGGTGAGCCTGCACGCGCCGCTGCTCCCGGAGACCGAAGGCCTGGTCGACGGTGAGCTGGTCGCCAGGATGGGCATCGGCGCGACCCTGATCAACACCGCCCGCGGCGCCGTCGTCGACGAGCCGTCGGTCGTCCCGGTGCTGGCCGAGCGTCCCGATCTCACCGCGATCCTCGACGTCACCTGGCCCGAACCGCCGGAGCCGGACTCGCCGCTGTACACGTTGCCGAACGTGGTGCTCACCCCGCATCTGGCAGGCGCGCTGGGCGCCGAGCGTGCCCGGATGAGCGAACTCGTGGCCGGTGAGCTGCGGCGGTTCGTGCTCGGGGAGCCGCTGCGGCATGCCGTCGCGCCGGACCGGGCGCATCTGCGGGCCTGATGCTCGCGTTGCGGGAGACCGGTCCGTCCGGTGGGGTGCCCGTCGTCCTGCTGCACGCCCTGGGCAGCAAAGCGGGCACTTGGGACGATTTCGCCGGTCGCCTGGCTCGTCGTGTCGTGGCCGTCGACTTGCCGGGGCACGGCGACAGCGCCCACGTCGAGAACTACTCGCTCGACGCGATGGCCGACGGCGTCGGCGAGCTCCTCGGGGATGAAGCGGACCTGGTCGGCCACTCGATGGGCGGCCGGGTCGCCGTGCTGCTCGCCCAGAGGCTGCCCGGGCACGTGCGGCGGCTGGTCGTCGAGGACACCCCGCCGCCTCCGCTGGAGGCTCTGGAGCCGTTCGAGCCGTTGCCGTTCGACTGGCGGCTGATCGATCCGATCATGGCCGAACTACGCACGCCCGACCCCGCGTGGTGGGAGCGGCTCGGCGCGATCACGGCGCCGACCCTGCTGATCAGCGGCGGGCCGTCCAGCCATGTCGGCCGTGAGCCGCTGGAACGGATGTGCGGGCTGATCTTGGACTGCCGCCTGGTGATCTGTTTTGTATAACGACCTATACCGCTTGCCGTACGGCCGTGAGGCCCTCCTGCAGATCCTTGACGAAATACCCGGGAACCTCCAGCGACGGGAAATGCCCGCCTGCGTCGGGCGACCTCCAGCGGACGATCCGCCGGTACCGCTCCTGCGCCCAGGGGCGCGGATACTTCTCGATGTCGCGGGGATAGACGGTGATCGCCGCCGGGACGTCGACGCGGAGTTCGGGATCGAGGGAGTTGTGGCTTTCGTAGTAGATGCGGGCCGATGACGCGCCGGTCCGGGTCAGCCAGTACAGGGTGACGTCGTCGAGGATGCGGTCCCGGGAGATCGTCTCGAACGGGCTGTCCGCGGTGTCCGACCATTCCGCGAACTTGTCGAGGATCCAGGCGAGCAGGCCCACCGGTGAGTCGACGAGCGAGTAGCCGATGGTCTGCGGGCGGGTCGCCTGCTGCTTGGCATAGGCGGCGCGGTGATGCCAGAAGTCGTGGGTTTCCTCGGTCCACTCGCGCTCGGCCGGGGTCAGCCCCTCCGTCGTCAGCCCGGGCGGTCCCTCCGCGAACGTCGTGTGGATGCCGAGAACGTGTTCCGGGAATCTGCCGCCGAGGACCGTGGTGATGTTGCCGCCCCAGTCGCCGCCGTGGGCCGCGAACCTGTCGTAGCCGAGCCTGCCCATGAGTTCGACCCAAGCGGCCGCGATCTTTTCGGTTCCCCAGCCGGTGGTGGCCGGTTTGTCGCTGTAGCCGAAGCCCGGCAGCGACGGGACGACGACGTGGAACGCCGGTGTGTCCGGGTCCGCCGGTTCGGCCAGTTCGTCCACCACATCGACGAACTCGGCGATGCTGCCCGGCCAGCCGTGCGTCAGGACCAGGGGAGTGGCGTCCGCGCGGGTGGACCGACGGTGCAGGAAGTGGATCCCGAGGCCGTCGATGGTCGTGCGGAACTGCCCGATCCGGTCGAGACGCTTTTCGAACCACCGCCAGTCGTACTCGGTGCGCCAGTAGTCCACGACCTCGATCAGATCGGCGAGTGGAACACCCTGCCCCCAGCGGGGGACCGTCTCGGCTTCCGGTAGCCGCGCCGCGGCCAATCGCGCACGCAGATCGGCGAGGTCGGCGTCGGTCGCGTGGGCTTCGAAGGCTTGCACTTCGCTGGTCATGGGGCCTCCTCCTCGGAACCGGCTAAGACGGTTCTAACAGCTCGCCCCGTCCGGACGCAACCGGCTAAGGTGGTTCCATGCGTTCCGGCTTTCCCGACTTCCGCCTCGGCAGCGTGCTGGCGACCAGCTTCACGGCGACTCTGACGGAGCGTCGTGGTGAGGCCGTGGAGCGCATTCCCACACCGCGGCGGCTCGTGGACTGGCTGGCCGTGAGCGGCCTGGCCGTGGAGTCCTGCACCGCGGCCCAGCTCGACCTCGCCCGGGAACTGAGGGAAGCGATCCACACCGCCGCGACCGCGACCGCGACTCGGGAAGCCCTGCCTGCCGGCGCCGTCCAGGTCATCAACGACCGCAGTGTCCAGGGGCGGGCCGCGGCCGTCCTGATGCCCGACGGGGAACGGCGATGGCGGGTCGCCGACGTGGAAGACGCCCTGAGTGTGATCGCCGCCGACGCGATCAGCATCATCTCGGGCGAACGGGACGGGAAGATGGCCTTGTGCGCGTCGCCTACGTGTATGGCTGCCTTCTTCGACACCAGTCAGAGCCGCACGCGTAGGTGGTGTGACATGAACACGTGCGGGAATCGGCAGAAGAAGGCGCGGTTCCAGGCGAATCGGCGGAAGAACTCTGGGGATTCTTGAGCGGGCTTGGGGGCTCGTTGCCGGTAAACGGCGACGGGCTCGCATACCCGGGACTTCGCGACGTGCTGCTTTGGACGGTTGCCGGCAACCGGCAACCGTTCGGCGGCGGCGGTCGTGCATGGCTTGCCCGCCAAGCCCGTCGCCAGAAAACGGCAACCGGCTCATCGCACGAGGCCGCGCCCATTGCCAAAAAACGGCAACACGCCAAGACACCTCACCAGTTCCGCACCCCAGGCGCGTACCCCGCAGGCTTGTCCCCGACCTTCACCCCAGGCGACACCACCCAATTCTGATACTCGGCCGTGAACATCCGATACACCGACTCCGGCGGAACAGCACTCGCCGCGTCGAGGAGCGCCCGCAAATCCGGCGGTAGTTCGAAGTCCAGCGCCGCCATGCTCTTGCCCAGCTGCTCCGCGCTGCTCGCCCCGACGATCGCGGCCGCGACACCCGGCTGCGTCGCGACCCAGTTGATCGCGACTTGCGCCATCGTGACACCGAGTTCGTCAGCGACCTTCTCCAGCGGCTTCAGCAACGCCCAGTCCCGGTCCGTCCACGACTTCCCGGGGTTCCCCGGATCGCTCAGCCTGCCTTCGCCGGACGGCGTCTCGCCGGTCGGCCGGTACTTGCCGGTGAGGAATCCGCCCGCCAGCGGGCTCCACGCGGTGACGCCGAGCCCGAGATGGTGCCCCATCGGCACGTGTTCCGTCTCGATGGTCCGCTCGACGAGAGAGTAGGGCAGCTGAAGGTTGACGACCGGGGTCAGCGCGTTCGCCTCGGCGAAGCTCTGCGCTCGGGCGGCGTACCAAGCGGGCACGTCGGAAAGCCCGGCATAGCGGATCTTTCCCGCGCGCACCAGGTCGTCGAACGTGCGCATCACCTCTTCGACCGGAGTGACGCGGTCCCAGGTGTGCAGCAGGAACAGGTCGACGTGGTCGGTGCCCAGCCGTCGCAACGACGCTTCGAGTGCCCTGATCAGATGTTTGCGGCCGTTGCCGCCGGCGTTCGGGTCGCCGGGGTCGACACTGTTGGTGCACTTGGTGGTGAGCACGACCCGGTCGCGCACCTTCGCCTCGGCGATGAGGCGGCCGAGGATGGTCTCGCTTTCGCCCGCGGTGTAGAAGTCCGCGGTGTCGACGAAGTTCCCGCCCGCGTCGAGATACTCGCGGAAGATCGGGCGGGCCTCGTCCTCGGTCTTTCCGTATGCGGCATGGAAACCGCCGGTGCCGAAGTTCATCGTGCCGAGCGCGATCCGGCTGACGCGCAGTCCGGAGCGGCCGAGCAGGTAGTACTGATCGAGTGTCATAGGGAACTCCAGGATTTCAGAGACGGCTGAAGGCAGACTTTTCAGTGGTGTCCACTGTGGACGGGAACGACGAAGTTCACCGTCTTCTCGTCGAGGATCTTGTGCGTCGGATCGGCGAGACCGATCCACACTTTGTGCGGCCCCGCCGGCAGGGATTGGATGATCAGCGGTTCTCCGCTGCCGTCCGCCCAGTGCCACGCGGCGTCGTCGACGGTCACGTGGATGTGGCCGATCCGCGGTGAAACGTCCAGCGCGGCCGGGCCGTAGACCGGGACGATCCGGAGGTTTTCCGCCCGGTACCGCAGCACGACCAGCCCCATCGCCAGCAGTTCGGGCAAGGGCGCGTCCACGACCAGCGAAGGCGGCGGTTGCGAAGGCAACGGCACGACGGGAGCGGGCGACCAGCCGGCGGCCGCGCCAGGAGGTGCGGGCGCAGCCGGGGGAGCGCCGCACGCGGCGGTGAGCAGAACGGCGGTGGCGAGGGCGAACTTCCCCAAGACGGGCATGAATTCAAGTTAGGACCGGCCTGCGGACCGCGGCGCCCGTCGGACGACGTCATCGGTGTACGTCACCCGTGACACTTTCCGGTGATCGGCAGGTGAACCGGCCGGATCCGGGGAATACGCGGGACATCGACCCGCCAGGGGAAGAAAAGGAGAGAACGATGAAGTCTCGAATCGCCGCTGCGGCGGCCGCTGTCACGTTCTTGGTCTTCGCGGGCGCCGTCACCGCCTCGCCCGCCGCCGCGGACCCGGTGCCCGGCAGCCCGAACCAGTTCTACGCGTCGTGCGCGGTCGACCTGCTGGGCGTCCCGGTGGGTTGCCTGGAAACCGACGAAGTGCACGCGACGCATATCTGCCAGTACGTGCTCACGACGTTCGGGCTCGGCCTCGACTGCATCCAGCGCTAGGTCCCGAGCCAGCCGGGATTGGCCGCCGCCCACTCGGGAAGGCGGTGCCGGATCGCGGCCAGTTCGGTGATCGCGTGCACCAGTCCACTTCGGACAGTCTGGACGTCGACCGGCGACCCGTCGCGCCACAGCAGGAGATGCCGCGTCCTCAGCGGCACGCCCCGCAGTGCCACCACCGGGCCGGGCATCGCGGTACCGGAATCGAGGGACTGGGCGGGCGCCACCGCGCGGGGATCGCGCCGGACGGCCTGCCTCAGCACCGTCGGTTCCAGCTTCCGCACGGTGATCGTGCCGAGCCCGGCCCGGGCGCACTGATCGGTCAGGTGATCGTGGAACTCGTCGTCCCCGCCCGCGACCGCGAGCCAGGTCGAGCCGTCGAGTTCCGCCAACGACACCTCACCGCGTCCGGCGACGGGATGGTCCGGGGACACGATCACGAACACCGGCTCCGTCCCGACGGGAAGCATGTGGACACCGTCGGGCGGGACGATCTCCTGCCCGGGGTGATCCACGTACAGCGCCAGTTCCACCGTGCCGTCGAGAAGGGCGGAGAACAACGCGGTCCGGCCGGTCATCGCGAGCAACTCGACCGGACGGCCGGGCGCGGCCGCGGCGACCACACCGCTCAACGTCTCGGCGAAGACCGTCGGGAGCGCACCGATCCGGAGCAGCCCTTCCGACGGCGCGGTGTGGAACCGGCGGATCGCCAGTTCGAGGTCGTCCGCGGCGGCGAGCACGCGTCGCGCGTGGTTCAGCAGCACCTCGCCCAGGGCGGTGGGCCGCACGCCGTGCCGGTCGCGTTCGAACACCGTCCGTTCCAGCGCCCGTTCGACCCGGTGGAGCTGCGCACTCAGCGCGGGCTGGGAGAGTCCGAGCGCGGTCGCGGCCTTCGCGATGCTGCCCGCCGACGCGATCGCGTCGAGCAGACGCAGATGCCGGACATCGACTTCCACCGGCCAGGTATGGCCGTCCCCGGGACCGATGAGGGGGCTGATCACAGGTCTTCCTCGCTGATGATCGTGCGGAGTTTGTGCAGGGCGCGATGCTGGTTGACCCGGACCAGGCCGGGGCTCACCCGCAGGACCGCCCCTGTTTCGGGCGACGTCATCCCGACCGTGATCCGCAACAGGAGGATCTCCTGCTGGATACCGGGCAGGGTGCTCATCAGCCGCCTCAACCGGTCGTGGCCGTCGGCGGCGATGGCCAGCCGCTCGGGTTCGTCGGTCTCGGGTGTCGCGCGTTCGGGCGGATCGGATGTGGGTTCCGACCGATCCCGGGCTCGCCGCCGGAAGGCAGCGGCGACCTTCCGGGCGGCGATCCCGAGGACGGCGGCGAGGAAGGAACCGCCGGTCGTCTTCGTGGTGGGCAGCGCGGTGAGCACGGCGAGGCAGGTCTCCTGCGCGACGTCCTCCGCGGCGATCTCGCGCGCGTCCGTTCCGTCCATCCTGTTCCGGCAGTAGTCCGCGACCACCGGCTGGACGATGCTCATGAGCTCGTTCGTCGCCGCGGGATCACCGCGGCGGGCGCGGGGGACGAGGGATTCGAGATCCGCCGCCCACGCGTCGTCGTCAAGGGGAGGAGCCGCCCCCGGCGAGGTCGGGTCGCCGGGGGCGGTCCAGGTCAGGCGAGTTCCCAAAGCGCCGGCACGTTCGGCGGTTCCCAGCCGGGCATGGAGGTGTGCGGCTGGATGACCCGGTAGTTGCTGCCGCCGTAGCTGGCGGTCGCGCCGGAGCCGTAGTACGTGTACGGCGCCCAGGTGCCGCCCGGCGGGTTCGACGTCGTCGGGCTGGTCGGGGTGGTGGGCGTGGTGGTGGTGCTGGACGGCGGGTTGCCGGTGACCATCAGCCGCAGGTTGTAGACGCTCAGGATCTCCGAGATCGGCTGGAAGTAGATGGTGCCGCCGGAGGTGCAGTTGCCGGAGCCACCGGAGGTGACGCCCTGCGCCTGGTCGCCGGTGATCCACGAACCGCCGGAGTCGCCGGGCTCGGCGCAGACGTTGGTCCGGGTCAGGCCGGTGATGGTGCCCTCGGGGTAGGTGACCGACGTGTTCTTCTGCAGGATGGTGCCGCAGTGCCAGCCCGTGGTGGAGCCGGAACGGCAGACCGAGGAGTTGACCGCGGCCTCGGTCGAACCCGCCACCGGCACGGTGCCCGGGTAGCGGTTCACCAGCGCGCGCGGGGTGTTGCCGGCGTCGGCGCGGACCCAGGCGTAGTCGTTGCCGGGGAAACTGGAGCCGGCGACGGTCCCGCTCGGGTTCGAGGTGCGGGTGCCGGTGGTGCCGCAGTGCCCGGCGGTGACGAAGCCGCCCTCGACCGGGAAGCCGATGGAGCAGCGGCCCGAGCCGAAGGTGTAGGCGTTGCCGCCGATGATGTCGATCAGTGCGCGCGGCTTCTCGGCGCTGGCCTCGATCCGGACCACATCGGACGGCACACCGGACTCGGCGGCCCACGACTTCGCGGCGGCCTCGCCACCGGCGTTGGCGAGCACGACGATCGAGTTGGTGGTGACGTCGGTGTACCAGCCGGGCACGGTCTTCGGTGCCTTGGTGGACTTCGCGTCCAGCCGCAGTTTCGCGGCGTCGAGGTCGGAGGCGCTGCGAGCGACCGTCTTCGGCGTCGCGCCCGCGGCGCGCACCAGGTCGGCCTGGGCGGCGTCGGTGACGGCCACGGTGAGCGTGGTCCCGGTGGAGTCCAGCCACGATCCGGCGTAGGACGTGCCGAGCTGCTTCTTCAGCGTGTTGTCGGCGACCGCGGCACGCTGCTCGCTCGCGAGCCGGAGCTTGGCCTGCTCGGGGCTGATCTTCAGGTCGCGGGACATCGCGGCCAGCATTTCGGACTGGGCCTGGTCGCCGGCGGTGGCTTGTTGACCGGCGCTCGCGCTGGGGGTCAGGGCGATGGCGGTGACCAAGCCTGCCCCGGTTATGGCCGCTGCGGTCGCGGCTAAGATCTTTCTGTTCATTTCAACGCTTTCCTCGAAACGGGCGGGGGAGGGGGATTCGTTCCCGACCGTACGAGGCGTATCACTCGACTGGTACATACCATTTGGGTCATATCGCCCGGCTGTGACGTGGGGCGATATGGCGAGATTCCGTGCCGATCCGGCTGACGATTTCGTTGCGGTGCAACGGTTTTGCCGTCTTCGGGAGAAGTGGTGCGCCACCGCGCGAGATGCGCTGTCGCGGTGTCCACTGTCGTCAATACCGTACTTTTGAGGGGTAAGGCAAAGAGTTCTCACAGAGTGAGGAAGTGCCCGTCGTGCCGGAGGGGGCGCCGGCACGACGGGCACGGGTCTGGCGAACCTCAGCGGACGGTGCAGCGGTAGCTCGACGCCGCCGCGGGATCACCGTGGCCGCGGTACCGCGAAAGCTGCGGATACGGGCAGAGATCGCGGGTCTTGCCGCCGTTCGCCGCGGGCAGGGTCGCCGGTGCCTTGCCGTGTTCGACCCAGTCGACGAGCGCGCCCAGCGCGTTCGTCGGCGTGGCGCCCGCGCCGCCGCCGCAATGCGCGACACCCGGCGCGAGGAACAGCCGGTAGAAGTCGTTCACCCGCTTCGAACCGCCCAGTTCGCGCTCCACCTCGTGGCGGTACCGCAGGGTGCCGCCCGGCGGGATGAGCTGGTCGTCGGTGCCGACGAAGGTGATCAGCTTGCCGCCCGCCCGGCGGAAGTCCGACAGGTCCGGATCGGAGGTCCCGATGACGTCGTCGTATTCCCGCACCGACTGGCGGAACAGGTCGGCGAACTGGCGATAGGTGAGCTTCTCGGTGTCGAACCCGGGCTGCTTCTTCAGGAACGTCTGCACCCAGCCCACCGCGACCGGGAAGCCCGGAGCCGTCGTCACCGGGCCGAAATCCGCTCCCTTGGGCAGCCCTGCCCAGAGCCGTCGTCCGTGCTCGTCGGTCGGCCCGGCCCAGATCTTGCGCACGACTTCGGCGTCCGCCGCGGTGACGGTGACCTCCCTGTCGCCGCAGAGCACCTTCGTGCCGATGAGCGACCGAGGGTCGTAACCGCACTCGTCGGGCCGGTCGACGATGCCGTTCGTGACGCCGTCCCGGCCGTCGCAGGCCTTGATCGCGGCCTGCTGGAAGGCGGTGAAGACGCAGGTCGCCGGGTAGGTCTTCTCCTGGTTCATCACGACTCGCGGCCAGAGCGTCGCGACCGCGAACTCGGCCCAGTGCACGGCGGGCGCGTTCGCCAGGACACCGTCGAAGTCGCCCGGATACCGCTGCGCTTCGGAGTAGCCCTGACGGCCGCCGGTCGAGCAGCCGTTCCAGTACGAGTAGGCGACTTCCCGCTGGTAGAACCTCTGCGTCACGTCCTTCCCGACGAGGGCGGCCTCGTGCACGGACCGGGTCGCGAAGTTCGTCACGAGAGGCCTATTGATCTCGCCGTGGGAGGTGAGCGCCCAGGACGTGTCGAGGAAGGTCAGGGGGACGCCGGCGTCCGTCGTCACGCCGCTGAAGCCGTCCTTGACCGCCTGGACGAGCGGGGCGCCGAAGTCACCGGCGGTGTACGCGCTGCCGCCGACCGCCTGAAGCCTGCCGGTCCACCCGGTCTGCGGCAGGGTGACGGCGACCTTGACGTGGTCACCCGCCGTGCCGTGGGTCAGGGTGACGGTGATTTCGCAGTACGCGGGTACGTCGGTGATCGTGGCGGGGGCCGTGAACGGGGTGGGCGGGAACGTGACGGTCCCGCCGGGCTTCTGCGTCGCCTGGACGGATTCGATCCGCGCCCCGTCCGGCGCCGCGACGGGGACCGCCGCGCACGCCGCCGCCGCTTGGGCGGGCGCCGTCTGGGTGACCGAGGTCAGCACCAGCGGCAGCAGGGCGGCCAGCGGTGCCGCCGCCAGGAACAACTTCTTGCGTCTCATCACTTTCCCGAAGCTAGGCCGATCGTGTTGACACGCCGTCTACATCCTGTGGACGCCGCCGGTCCTAACCGGACCGTTTGGGTATCGTCGGACGGGCGGCCGCCCACGGCCGACGGGAGGAATGCCGCACCATGCCGCTTTTCGGACGGGAAGCCGAGCTGAAGGACCTGACCGAACTCGTCGACGGTCCCGCCGCGGGCTGCGGCGGCGTCCTCGTCGAGGGCGAGCCGGGCGTCGGGAAGTCCGCTCTCGTCGCGGAGGCCGTGGCCACGGCGACGCTCGGTGGCCTGCGGGTTCTGCGCGCGACCGGCGTCGAGGCCGAACGCAATTTCGCGTACGCCGCGCTGCACCAGCTGCTCCATCCGGTCCGGGCGGGCGCCGACCTGCTGCCCGCGCCGCAGCGTTCCGCGCTGTGGGTGGCACTCGGGCTGGCCGAAGGGGCGGAGCCGAGCGCCTACCTGGTCGGGCTCGCCGCGCTGACGCTGCTTTCGGAGGAGGCGGCGGCCAAACCATTGCTGATCGTCGCCGAAGACGTCCAGTGGATGGACCGCGAGAGCGCCGACGTGCTCGCGTTCGTGGCCAGGCGGATCGAGACGGAACCGATCGTCCTGATCGCGACCCTGCGGGACGGGGAGCCGTCGTCGCTGCGCGACGCGGGACTGTCCTCAATGGACCTGGAACGGCTTCCCGAAGAGGTGGCGGCCGAGCTGCTCGACTCCGTCGCCCCCGGGATCACCTCGCCGGTCCGCTCCCGGATCCTCGCCGAAGCCGATGGCAATCCGCTGGCCCTGACCGAACTGCCGTCGGCCGTGACCGACACCCCGGATCCCGTGCTGCCCCTGACCGAGCGGCTCGAGCGCACGTTCGGGGCCCGGTTCACCGCCGTGCCCGAACCGGCCCGCACGACCTTGCTGGTCGCCGCGCTCAACGAAACCGGCTCGCTCACCGACACCCTCGCGGCGGCGTCGACGCTGCTGGGTGAGGACGTCGAGCCGTCGGGGCTGGAAGCGGCCGCCGAAGCCCGGCTGATCGACCTCGAAGCCAGGACGGTGTCGTTCCGGCATCCGTTGATGCGTTCGGCCATTCCCGCTTCGGTGCCGACCGAGGAACGGCGACGCGCGCACTTGAGCCTCGCCGAGATCCTCCGCGGACAGCCGGATCGCGCCGCCTGGCACTGGGCGGCGGCCGCGACGGGCGCCGATGAGAACGTGGCACGGGAACTGGAGAACGCCGCCGACCGCGCGCGGCATCGCGGTGGTGTGACGGCCGCCGTCGCCGCGTTGGAGCAGGCGGCGTCGCTGAGCCTCGATCCGGAGCGCCGGGCGGACCGGTTGCTGCGCGCGGCCGAACTGGCCGTCGAATCGGGCGGTCGTGAGACGGCGGAACGGCTCGTCCGCGACGCACGCGCGGGAGAGCTCACGTCACGGCAACGGGCGACGGCGAGCTGGCTGCTCAGCGGGTTCGAGGACGGCGCTCGCGAGGACCTTTCACGGATCGCGGAACTGGCGCGGCTGGCCGAGTCGATCGCCGAGGACGGGTACCCGGATCCGGCGATGCGCGTTCTGTGGGGTGCCGCCATGCGGTGTTTCTGGGCCGAACCCGGTGCGGACACGCGGCGGACGCTGCTGGCCGTCGCGGACCGTCTCCCGGTGGAGAACTCGGATCCGCGGCTGGTCGCTGTCGCCGCGTACGTGGCGCCGTTCGACCGGGCCGAAGCCGTGCTCGGCGAGCTGCGCGGACTCGCCGCCGCCACCGGTGCCGATCCCGAGGTCGACCGCTTTCTCGGCAGCGCGTCACTGCAGGTCGGCGCGGTCGATCTGGCCGCGCGGTTCTCCGCGGCCGCGGCTCCGGGGCTGCGGGCACAAGGCAGGCTCGGGCTGTTGCCGCGTGCCTTGGCGGTCCAGGCGTGGAGCCGGGTCCGGCTCGGTGACCTCGCCGGGGCGGTGCCTGCCGCGGCGGAGGCGGCCAAATTCGCCAAGGAGACCGGGCAGCCGTTCATGTACGGGCTCGCCACCGCGGTCCAGGCCGAGATCGCCGCGCTGCGGGGTGAGCACAAACAGGCCAAGACGCTGGCCGACGAGGCCGAACGGACCGCGCTCGCCGCCGGTGCCCGGCCGGTACTGGCGACCGTGCGACTCGCCAGGGGGATCGCCGCGTCGAGCGAAGGCCGCTTCGACGACGCGTTCGCCGATCTGCGGCGTCTCTTCGACCCCGCCGATCCCGCCTTCCAGCCGGCGCTGCGCGTCTACTTCGTCGCGGAACTCACCGAGGTCGCGGTCCGGGCGGGACAGGTCGAGGCGCTGCGCGAGATCGTCGCGGAGATGGAGCGGCTCGCCGTGACGACTCCCGCCCCCGCTTTGCACATCGGCCTGCGGTACGCCCGCGCCGTGCTCGAACCGAGCGACGAACAGTTCGAGACCGCGCTGGGGGCGGAACTCGACGGCTGGCCCGCCGAACGCGGGCGGCTGCACCTGGCGTACGGCGAATGGCTGCGGCGGCAACGGCGCGCGGTGGACTCGCGGGCGCATCTGCGCACCGCGCGGGAGACGTTCGACGCGCTCGGCATGACCGCGTGGGCCGAGCGGGCGCGCCGTGAACTGCGGAGCGCGGGGGAATCGAGCCCCAACCGCGGCCCCGACGCGCGGGAGAAGCTGACCCCGCACGAGATGAGCATCGTGCAATTGGCCGCCGAAGGTCTGACGAACCGGGAGATCGGGCAGCGGCTCTACCTCTCGCACCGGACGGTCGGCACGCATCTGCACCGGATCTTCCCGAAGCTCGGGGTGAGTTCGCGGGCGGAGCTCAAGGGCCTCGTGTCATGAAAGGGTCGTTCAGGACGAAAAACGTCCTGAACGACCCTTTCATGACATCCGGGGACCGCGGCTCACGCGACGGTGGCGTCCAGCGTGACCTCGACGTTCCCGCGCGTCGCCTTGGAGTACGGGCACACCTGGTGCGCGCCCTGGACCAGTTCGTCGGCGGTGGCCTGGTCGATGCCGGTGGCCTCCAGGTGCAGCGCGGCGCTCAGGTGGAACTCGCCCGCGTCCGTGTCGTGGTGCAGCGTCACCTCGGCGACGACCGCGAGGTCTTCCAGCTTCACCTTCTTGACGCCCGCGACGCGGCGGACGGCGCCGACGAAGCAGGACGCCCAGCCCGCGGCGAACAGCTGCTCGGGGTTCGTGCCGTCGCCGGAGCCGCCGAAGGCCTTCGGGACGGCGAGGCCGACGTCGAGCACGCCGTCGTCGGAGGTCGCGCGGCCGCCGTTGCGGCCTTCCGCGGTCGAAGTGGCGACGGCGGTGTACGTGGTTTCAGACATGCCGCAACCGTAGGAATCCGGCCCTGACCTCGGCGACCGTCGGATGACGTCATTCCTGTACGTCATGGTGGACGACGTACGCCGACGACGTCGTCCGACGGTCGCCGCCGCGACCAGGACCCGCCTACCTTTCCGCTCATGCCCCCTCTGCCACAGGAAGTCCGGTACCGCTTCACCGTGCTCGGCCCGCCGGGATTCACCAGTGGCGGCACGCGGCTGGACCTCGGCTCGCCCCAGCAGCAGGCGGTGCTGGGGCTGCTGCTGGCCAACGCGGGCAGTTTCGTCCGGACCGGCGAGCTGATCGACGGCCTCTGGGGCGAGCGGGCGCCCGCGACCGGCGAGGCCGTCATCCGGACCTACATCTCCCGCCTCCGGCGGCTGCTCTCCTTGCAGGGACTGGGTTCGGCGATCGTCTCGCGCTCCGGCGGCTACCGGCTGGATCCGGATCGCTTCGAGGTGGACGCGGTCGAGTTCGCCGGGCTGATCGAGAGCGCGCGTCAGGCGCGCACCGCGGAGACGGCGGCGAAACTGCTGGAGCGGGCGCTCGGGCTGTGGACCGGAACGGCGCTGGCCGGAGTCCCCGGCGAAGCGGCGGAACATGAGCGTTCGCGCCTGGAACGGTTGAAGCTGACGGCCACTCAGGATCTGCTTCGGCTGCGCCTCGAACTCGGGGAGCACGACGAGGTGGTGGCCGAAGTGCCGGCGCTGATCGAGCGCAATCGGCTCGAAGAACCGCTGTACGAGATCTATCTCCTGGCCCTCCATCGGGGCGGGCGGCGCGCCGAGGCGCTGGAGCTCTATCGGGCGGTCCACGACCTGTTCGACGCGGAACTCGGGATCCGTCCGGGGCCGAAACTGCGGGCACTGCACGAGAAGGTGCTTCGTGCCGAGGACGAGCAGACACCCTCATTCCGCGAACCGGACCCGCTGTTCGTCGGACGTGCACGCGAACGCGCGGAATTCCGGCGGCTGCTCGCACGAGGCGGAGTGCTGTTCCTCACCGGTGCCCCCGGAATCGGGAAGTCGACCCTGCTCCGGAAGTTCGCCGACGACGCGGCGGCCATGGGCAAACCTGTGCGGCTCTTCGATGGCCTCGACGATCCGGCGGCGGTCCTGCGACGCCTGCCCGGAGACGTCACGGTCGTGATCGCGGGCCGGACCGGCCCGGACGCCACCCTGCTGGTCGATCCGGCGTGGTCGGGCCGGATCACGATCCGAAAGCTCGAACCCTTGAGTGACAACGAGTCCGCTGCGCTGCTCGAAGCGCGCGGCGTCGAACCGAGTCTTCGGCAGTCCATTGTGGACTTCGCCGCGGGTAACCCGTTCGCGCTCTCCCTGGCCGCCGAAGTCAGCAGGTCACCGCGATCGGACGCGGCACGCTACGTGGTGGACACCGTCTACGCCCAGCTGGCCGGGGATCCGCCGACGGAGGCGCATCGCTGGGCGTTGTACGTGTGCGCGCAAGCGGAGCACACCACCGAAGACCTCCTCCGGTCCGTGCTGCCGGGAGGACGGTCTTCGGAGCTGTTCGACTGGCTCCGCGACCACCCCTGCGTCGAGGCCGCCACCCAGGGCCTCGTCCTCGGCGGTGTGCTCCGCGAGGTGCTTGACAGGCACCTCCGGTGGCGTGACCCGGCGGGCCGCGCACGGATACGCGGCCGGATCAGCCGGGTCACGACCGGCCGGTGATCAGGTGCGCAGCCACACCGCCGTGTCCGCCGGGAGTTCTCCGTCGACCGGGCCGCTGACCAGGAGCACCTCGCGATGCGGCGGCAGCGGCACGGGCTTGTCCGAGAAGTTCAGCACGAAGGTGAAGCCCGGTTCCCGAGTGAACGCGAGCACGCCGTCGCCCAGCTCCAGCCATTCCAGTTCACCGGGGCCGAGCGCGGGAAGTTCGTCCCGCAGCCGCAACCCGGAGCGGTAGAGCCGGAGCATCGACGCCGGTTCGGCCGCCTGCGCCTCCGCCGTGTGGGAACGCCATTCCTCAGGCTGGGGCAGCCACGTCCCGCCCGTGCCGAAACCGAACGGCGGCGTGTCACCGGACCAGGGGAGCGGGACGCGGCAACCGTCACGGCCGGGGTCGGCGCCGTTCGTCCGGGCCCACACCGGATCCTGCCGGAGTTCGCCCGGGATGTCCTCGATCTCCCACAGGCCGAGCTCTTCCCCTTGGTAGACATAGAGACCACCGGGCAGCGCCATGGTCAGCAACGCCGCCGCCCGTGCCCGGCGGGTCCCGAGTTCGCGATCCACGGGGGTGCCGTGCAGCCGGTCCGCGAACGCGAAACCGGTGTCGCCCTCGCGGCCGTACCGCGTCACGTGCCGGGTGACGTCGTGGTTCGACAGCACCCACGCCGCCGGCGCGCCGACCTCCTCGTGCGCCGCCAGCGTCCGCCCGATGACATCTCTGAACCGGGCGAAATCCCACGGGCACACCAGGAAATCGAAGTTGAACGCCGCGTGCAGTTCGTCGCGGCGCAGGTATCGTGCCGCCCGGGACATGTCCGGCAGCCACATCTCGCCGACCAGCACCCGGTCACCCGGGTAGCTGTCGGCGATCTTGCGCCACGACCGGTAGATCTCGTGCAGCCCCTCCTGATCGGAGAACGGCGTCTCGTCGCCCGGATCGACGTCGGGCAGCCGCGGGTCCTTCACCAGTCCGTCGGCGACGTCGATGCGGAACCCGTCGACCCCGCGGTCGAACCAGAACCGCAGCACGTCCTCGAAATCGGCGCGGATCTCCTGGTTGTCCCAATTGAAATCGGGCTGGCGCGAGCTGTACAGATGCAGGTACCACTCGCCGTCCGGGACCCGTGTCCAGGCGGAGCCGCCGAAACGCGACTTCCAGTTGTTCGGCGGCTCCGAGCCGTCCGGCCCGCGGCCCGGCCGGAACCAGAACCGTTGCCGCTCCGGCGATCCCGGCTCGGCGGCGAGTGCTTCGGCGAACCAGCGGTGCTCGTCGGAGCAGTGGTTCGGCACGATGTCGATGATCACGCGGATCCCCCTGGCATGGGCCGCGGCGATGAGGTCCTCCGCTTCGGCGAGCGTGCCGAAAAGCGGGTCGATCTCCCGGAAGTCGGCGACGTCGTAGCCGCCGTCGTCCATCGGCGACGGATACCACGGGGTGAACCAGATCGCGTCGATCCCCAGTTCGGCCAGGTAGTCCAGCCGCGCGCGGACACCGGCGAGATCGCCGACGCCGTCACCGTTCCCGTCCGCGAAACTGCGGAGGTAGACCTGGTAGATCGCCGCGCTCCGCCACCATCCGGCGGACTGCCCTGATGCGGTCACGAAATACCCTCCCAATCGTTTGTGGAAACCCCGAATGCGGCGAGAGTCAGCCTTTGAGACTGCCGGCGGTGAGCCCGGCGAGGATATGCCGCTGGAACGCCAGGAACAGCGCCACCATCGGCAGGCTGGCCAGGACCATGCCCGCGACGAGCACGTTCAGCGGCATGTCGATGGCCACGCGCTGCAGCATCACCGACAGCGTCTGCTTTTCGGTGTCCGGGAACACCAGCAGCGGCCAGATGAAGTCCTTCCACGCGGCCACCACCGCGAGGATCGAGACCACGGCCAGGATCGGCCGGGAGATCGGCAGGATGATGCGCCACAGCGTGCGCACCGGTCCGGCGCCGTCGAGGCGCGCGGCCTCGATCAGCTCGTCCGGGATCTGGTCGAAGAACCGTTTCAGCAGATAGATGTTGAACGCGTTCGCGGCCGCGGGCAGCCAGACCGCCGCCGGTGAGTTGATCAGGTTGAGGTCCAGCAACGGCAGGTCGGTGATCGTCACGTAGGTCGGCACGAGCAGTGCCGCGGCGGGGAGCATCAACGTCGCGAGCATCAGCCCGAGCACGACGTTGCCGAACTTCGGCCGCAGCTTCGACAACGCGAACGCCGCGGGAACGTCGATGGCCAGCTGGGCCAGCCAGGCGCCCCCGGCGACGATCACGGTGTTGAGGAAGTACTTGCCGAGGCTCAGCTGGTCCCACGCGTCGGCGAAGGTCTCCGGATGCCACTCGTTCGGGATGAACGTCGCCGGCGTCTGCGCCAGCTCCTGGGGTGACTTCATCGCGCCGGTCACGGCCCAGTACAGCGGGAACAGGAACGCGATGACGAACAGGAGCAGCGTGCAGGCGAAGATCACGGCGTACCCGATCTTGCCGCCGGGGCTGCGAAGCGTGCTGGGGGAGACGAGCGTCCTCATGACTCATCCGCCTTCCGGGTCAGGCGCACGTACAACGCGGAGAACACCCCGAGCGCGACGAACAACAGCAGGCTCAACGCGCTGGCCGAGCCGAAGTCGTTGTAGACGAAGGCATAGCGGTACAGCAGCAGGAGCACGGTGACGGTGGAGTCGTCGGGCCCGCCGCCGGTCATCACGTACGGCTCGGTGAACACCTGCATGGTCGCGACCACCTGCAGCAGCAGGAGCACCAGCAACACGAACCTCGTCTGCGGCAGGGTGACGTGGATCAGGCGCTTCCACAGTCCCGCGCCGTCCAGCTCCGCGGCTTCGTAGAGCTCACCGGGGATGGTGCCGAGCGCGGCGAGATAGATCAGCGTGGTGCTGCCCATGTTCGCCCACGTCGACACGAACACCAGCGACAGCATCGACGTGTCGCTCGAGTCCAGCCACTGGCCGCCGGGCAGGCCGACGGCGCCGAGCGCGGAGTTGAACAGACCGGCGCCCGGGTCGTAGAACCACTTCCACATCAGGGCGGTGACCACCGGCGGCAGCATCACCGGCAGGTACACCGCCAGCCGGAAGAACGCCTTGGCGTGCCGCAGTTCGTTGAGCAGGACGGCGGTCAGGAACGGCACCACGAACCCGAAGACCAGCGCGAGCCCGGTGAACAACAGGGTGTTGCGCCAGGCGATGCCGAACAGCGGGTCTTCGAACAGGCGGGTGAAGTTGTCGAAGCCGACCCACGTCGGCGGGTTGACGAAGTCGACCTGCTGGAAGCTCAGAAGCACCCCGCGCACGATCGGGTACCACGAGAACAGGGCGAACACCACGAGCGCGGCGCACAGCAGGCCGTACGCGGTGACGTTTTCCTTGAGCTTGCGGCGTATCCGGTTCCGGCGGCGTTCGGCCGCCGAGGCGACCGGCCGACCGGCCCGCGACGACGTTGTCGCGGGCCAGTCGAGGACGCTACTTGACCTGGGCGAGGACACTGTTGACCTTCGACTCCGCAGACGACAGCTGCTGAGCGATATCCGCGTTCCGATCGGTGAGCACCGCCTGCATCACACTGTCGAGGATGGCGTAGACCTGCTGCGCGTTCGGCGGTTCGATGCTGCCCTTGATCCGCGAACTCACGTCCACATAGGACTGGTAGTTCTCGGCGGGAACGTTGGCGTGCTTGGCCTTCACCGCGAGCTGCTGATCACGCACGGCGCCCTGCCAGACGTCCGGGGTCGGCTCGGCGGGCAGCCCGACCGGCTGCTTGCCGTCGACGTACTGCTGGACGTGCTTCTCGAAACGCTCCGGGTTGAGGTACTTCCAGCGGACCCATTCCAGGCCGGCCTTGATCTTCTCCGGCGAGGCCTTGGGGTTGATCATGTAGCCCTCGCCGCCGAGCAGCGTGCCCTGCCCGCCCGGCATGCCCGCGACGCCGTAGTCCTCGTACTTGCCGTTGAACTGTTTGACGAGTACCGGGACGTTGTCCGGGGCGGCCATGTACATGCCGAGCCGGCCGGCGCCCATCATGCGCTGGACGTCCTGCGCTTCGAGCAACTGCTTGCTGCCCATGGTGTCGTCTTCCCACCGCATGGCGCGCAACTGGTTCAGGGCGGCCTTGGCCTTGTCGTTGTTGAAGGCGGCGACCCAGTTGTCGCCGTCCTTGCGGGCGACCTCGCTGCCCATGGAGTAGAGCCAGCCGGTCAGATGCCAGCCGCCCTGGTTGTTCTTGCTGTAGTCGGCGTATCCGACGGTGCCGTTGCCCAGCGCGGCGATCTTCTTCGCGGCCGCGCGGACCTCGTCCCAGGTCTGCGGCGGTTTGTTCGGATCGAGCCCGGCCTTCTGGAACAGCGGACGGCTGTAGAGCAGGCCCATGCTGTAGTTCATCGTCGGGAGGCCGTAGAGCTTGCCGTCGGCATCCCGGAAGTTGTCCAGTAATTCCGGTTTGATGTCGCCGAAGTTCTTCAAGCCCTTGGCCGCTTCGGTGATGTCGGCCGCCTGGCGGCGCGCGATGATCTGCGCGGGGTCGGTGAAGTAGACGTAGTAGACGTCTTCGAGCTGCCCGCCGGCGAGTTTGGCGGAGAACGTCTTCGGGTCCATGAACCCTTCGTGCGGCTCGATGTCGATGTCCGGGTGGCTCTCCTCGAACTCCTTGACGTCGGCGTCGAACACGCCGCGCTCGAACGGCTGGCTGGTCGGGGGCTGCCCGGTCACGGTGATCTTGACCTTGCCCCCGGTGCTTTCACCGGAGCCGGAACCGCAGGCGGCCGCGCCCAGGGTGAGTCCGCCCGCAAGGAGCAGGCAGAACATCCGGCGGCGCACGGCAGGGGACCAAGTGCTGCTCATCTTCAAGCCTCATCTCGGGATCGCGACGGCTGTCACGTGATTGCGGTCACTCTAAAGTGAAGCCCCAGATTAACGCAATAACTAGATGAAAACTTGCAACTTTGCGACAGACGCAGTCGCGGGGTGCCCCAAGTGCATGAAGGCCCCCTTCGCTGCGCTAGACGCAAGGAAGGGGGCCTTCATGTACTTCATCGAACATGCGTGCTTGAAGCCGTAACTCGCGTGCTTGGAGGCGTAACACTCAGATCCGTCCCGAAGCACGCGTGATACGGCTCCAGGCACGTGTGATACGGCTTCCGGCACACGGGGTCCGGCCTGGGGCGAAGGACGCTTTCCCCGCATCGCACGAGCGGAAAGCGTCCTTCGCCCCGTGTCCGTCTCGGGTGGCCTTCGTCGGGGTGGCTAAACGCGGCGCGCGGTGGAGCCCCGGACGACGAGCTCGGGCGCGAACAGGAGTTCCTCGGCCGCGACCTCGCCGCCGTTTATGCGCTTGACCAGCAGTTCCACCACGGCGCGGCCCATCGCCTCGATCGGCTGCCGGGTGGTGGTGAGCGGCGGATCGGTGCAGTTCATCAGGGCGGAATCGTCGTAGCCGACCACCGAGACGTCTTCGGGGACGGAGAGCCCTTGCCGCCGGGCCGCGCGGATCGCGCCCAGAGCCAGGAGATCGCTCGCGCACAGGACGGCGGTCGCGCCGCGCGGGTACAGCCGGGCCGCGGCCGCGTGCCCGCCTTCGATGGAGAACATGCCGTGTTCGACGAGTTCGTCCAGCACCGGAAGACCGAGTTTCGCCGCGTAGGCGCGGAAGGCCTCGAGTTTGCGCTGGGACGGGACGTGGTCGGTCGGGCCGAGGACGAGGCCGATCTTCTCGTGGCCGAGCGAGCTCAGATGCCCGACGACCTGTTCGACGGCGACCGCGTCGTCGCACGAGATCTGCGGCAGCCCGAGGTGGTCGACGGCGGCGTTGATCAGCACCGTCGGCAGGCGGCGCTCGGCGAGATGGTGGTAGTGGGAATGCACCGCGTCGGCCTGGGCGTAGAGCCCGCCGGCGAACACGACCCCGGAGACCTGCTGCTGCAACAGCAGTTCGACGTACTCCGCTTCGGAGACGCCTCCCGCGGTTCGGGTGCACAGCACCGGGGTGAAACCCTGCTGGGCCAGCGCGTTGCCCATGATCTCGGCGAGCGCGGGGAAGATGGGGTTCTGCAGTTCGGGAAGGACCAGTCCGACCAGGCGGGCGCGATCCCCGCGCAGCTGGGTCGGCCGTTCGTAGCCCATCACGTCCAGCGCGGTGAGGACGGCGGCCCGGGTGCTCGCGGAGACCCCTGATCGGCCGTTGAGTACCCGGCTGACCGTGGCTTCACTGACCCCGACCTTGCGGGCGACTTCGGCAAGACGACGCGTCATGGCTGAAACATTACCGCAAGCGAGCGCAAGAACTAGACACTCTTGATCGGTGCGGTTGCCCGGAAGTCACGCGAGGAGGGCACGAGGGCGGCGGCCGCCGGAGCGGCGAAGCAGACGACCGCGCACGCCGCCAGCACCGGCGCCGCCCCGAACCGGTCGATCGCGGGCGCGATGAACGCGAGCCCGGCGGGCGCGAGGCCGTAGGAGAACAGGAAGTCCAAAGAGGACACCCGGGCGAGCTTCCCCGGCTCGACCTCCCGCTGGGTCGCGGTGAACCAGGGGACGTTGAACAGTTCGATGCCCAGCCCGGCGACGGCGTAGGCGGCGATGACGAAGGCCGGGTGCACCGGGAACAGCAGGCTCAGTGGCGCGAAGCCGTAGCAGCCGAGCCCTGCCAGCGCCGTCCAGCCTTGCCGCTTCGGGCGCCAGCGCGCGATGACGACAGCGCCCGCGAGCGCGCCGAGGGTGTACGCGGTGAGTCCGGCGGCCAAGACCGTTTCGCTGTCATAGCGGTCACGGCTGACCAGCGGCAGCACCACACCCGTGGCGGAATAGCCGGTCGCGACGACGGCGGTCAGCGCGCCGAGCCCGGCCAGGAACCACGGATGGCGGCGGGCCTCACGGAGGCCGTCGGCGAACTCGCCGAAGAAGCGGGTCCCGGCGGCGGCCGGGGCGGGTGTGAAGGTGCCTCGCGGCGGGATCAGCGCCGCGCCGAGCCACAGCACTCCGGTCCCGATCACCAGGGCCGACGTCGAGGCGAACTGGGAGAGCAGGGCGGTGAGCCCCGGCGCGACCAAGGTCGTGACCCGGACGGCGAGGGTCATCGCGGCGTTGGCCTGCTGCCGCCGGTCTTCGGCGATCACCTCGGCCGTGAGCGCCTGGAACGCCGGGCGGCACGCGCCCTGTCCGACGCCGACGACGGCCGCCGCGGTGGCCATCAGCAGGACCGACCGGCCCATCCCGGTGGCGATCAGCGGAGTGGCGAGACCGGCGATCAGACCCGCCCAGAGCACGACCCCGCGACGGGAATGCCGGTCGGCCAAGACGCCCGCCACCGGGACCGCCACGAGGAATCCCACCGTCCGAGCGGCGAGCACGATGCCGAGGTCCACAGCCGAAAGCGACCGTTCGAGCACCGCCAGCCCGAGGATGAACGGCAGGGCCCAGGTCGCCAGCCCGGAGGCGGTGTTCCCGGTCCAGAGCCGGAGGAACGACAGGCTGCGGAGCACCGGGCCGACGATATCAAGGAGAGACAACGGGCCCGTTCGCGCTCTACTCTGCCTCCCGTGCGCACGCCGACCCCGACCCGAGGCCCGGCCCGGCGCCTCCGCGGCGGGGCCGTGGGGGTGCTGACCGGCACTTTGGCGACCGGTGCCCACGTCGGGACCAGCGGCCGCGTCCCCGATCTCGGTGTCGTCGTGCTGCTCGTCGCCCTGCTGAGCTGGGTGGCGTACGCGTTCGCGGGACGCCGCCGCGGCCCGCTCGCCATCCTCGGCCTGGTGGCGGGCGGGCAACTGGCGATGCACGCCTGCCTGACCTTCCTGACCTGGCAGTCGCACGCCCACCACGCCGAAGCCCCGGGCAACGGCCTGTCCATGGCGGCCGGGCACGCCGCCGCGACCCTCGTGGTGGCGATGGTGCTCGCGGGCGCCGAGCACGTCATGTACGCGCTCACGACGCTCATCGCCTCGGTTCTTCCCCGGCGGTTGACCCCGCGGCCGGCGACGGCGCCGCTGCGGATCCACGTCCCGCTCGCGGTGGAGTTCCCCGCGACCGAGGCGCTCCTGCGAGACGTGCTTTCGCGGCGCGGCCCGCCGGTGACGTCCGCCTGATCCCCGAACCCCTGCCGAGACCCGTGTCGCGGCAGGGCTGAGGGTCTGTTGGTGAACCCGCGTCCGCGATCGACGTCGGCAGGGCGCCGCCTGGTCATCCACCTCACGGACGCGGACAAGGCGCCCTGCCACCGCGATAGTGGGGCCTCCGGCCGGGCGGGTTCACGCGTCTGGTCACTTTCCGGATGAATCTCAGCTCCGCCAACAGGCTCTCAGCACGCGCGCCGTGAGCATCCCGGCGCGCGGCGCAGGCGCACGCCTCCCCATCGACGCCTCAGGAGTCCCCCATGGCAACGCGAATCGAATCGACCACGAGCCCGCCGCGCGCGACCGGCTGGCGCGGGCTGTTCCTCCGCTTCCACTTCTACGCCGGCGTTCTCGTCGGACCGTTCATCCTCATCGCCGCGCTCAGCGGCGTTCTCTACGCGGCGACGCCGCAGATGGAGTCCTGGATCTACTCCGACCAGCTCCGCGCCCCCGTCGGGCTGAGCCAGGTTTCACTCGCCGACCAGGTCAAGGCTGCTCAAGCGGCCCACCCCGGCGGCGACCTGGTCGCCGTCCGGCCCGCTCCCGAGCCGGGCGACACGACTCGGGTCCTGTTCGCCGAGGAAGGACTCGGCGAATCCGAACGGCGTGCGGTGTTCGTCGACCCGGCCACCGCGCAGGTGCGCGGGGACTTGGTCGCGTATGGATCGAGTGGTGCCTTACCGTTCCGGACCACGCTCGACCGGTTGCACCGCAACCTGCTCCTCGGCGAGCCGGGACGGCTCTACAGCGAACTCGCGGCGTCCTGGCTGTGGGCGGTCGCGCTCGGCGGCCTCGTGCTGTGGATGAGCCGCCGTCGTGCCCGCCGGGCCGAGAAGGCCGAGTCCGCGCGCGGGAAGTCGGTGCGCCGTCACGGATCCGTCGGTCTGTGGGTGCTGCTCGGCGCGCTGTTCCTCTCGGCGACGGGGCTGACGTGGTCGGCGTACGCGGGGGAGAACGTCTCCGCGTTGCGTGAATCCCTCGGCTGGGCCACCCCGGCGTTGAAGGTGACCGGCGGCGACGAACATGCCGGGCACGCCGGTCACGGCGAAGCCCCCGCCGCTCCGGCACCCGCGAAACCCGAGAGCGTGGACGCGATGCTGGCCTCCGCCCGCGCCGCCGGGATCGATGCCGCCTCGGTGGAGATCGGGCTGCCCACGAAACCCGGCGCTCCTTGGCAGGTGGCGGAAATCGAGCGCGGCTGGCCGACGCAGGTCGACGCCGTCGCGGTCGACGGGACGACCGGGCAGATCCTGGGCGAGGTGCGCTTCGCCGACTACCCCCTGATGGCGAAGCTCGCCCGCTGGGGGATCGACGCGCATATGGGCGTCCTGTTCGGCTGGCCCAACCAGATCGTGCTGCTCCTGCTCGGCGCCGGTCTGGTCACGCTGGTCGTGCTCGGCTACCGGATGTGGTGGCAGCGCAGGCCGACCCGGGCCACCGGGCTGACCTTCGGACGGCCCGTCCCGCGCGGTCAATGGCGCAAGGCGCCGCCGTGGCTGCCGGTGGGTCTTCTCGTCCTGGCCGCCGCGATCGGCTGGTTCGTGCCGCTGCTCGGGATCAGCCTGCTCGCGTTCCTGGTGGTAGACCTGCTGCTGGGCCTGCGATCCCGCGGCAAGTCCACCCCGGACTCGACCGACGTCACGGTGTGAGTTCCGCGCTCGCCGCCCACAACCGGGCGGCGAGTGCGGTGTCGGCGAGCTTCCCGCGGACCGGCTCCCGCCTCGGCTCACCACGCAGACCGAACACGCGGGGGCCGAACATCTCACCGCCACGCACGGCGGGATCGAGTACCGCGCGTACTGCGGGCCAAGCGCCGGCTTCCTTGCCCTGCAACAGAAGCCCGGCCGGGAGCTTCCGCCCACCGGGCTCAGGGTGCACCGGCCTCGGCGGGGTGAGGGAATCGAGCGCTCCGCCGGGATGGTCGACGACGCTCAGGACCGTGCTCCCGGCCGCGCGCAGCCGCCTGTCGAGCTCGAAGGCGAACAGCATCTGCGCCAGCTTCGAGCGCGCATAAGTGCGTTTGGGCTGGTAGTCCCGCTTGCTCTGGAGGTCGTCCAGGTCGAGGTCCGCGGACTTGCCCACGAAGCTGCCCGTGGTGACGACGCGGCCGGCCTCGGCCGCTTCGAGCAGGGGCATCAACCGGTGTACCAGCACGAAATGCCCGAGATGGTTGGTGGCGAAGGTCAGTTCGAGGCCGTCGGACGTCTCCCGCCTCGGCTGGTTCTCCAGGAGTACGCCCGCGTTGCAGACGACGGCGTCGAGCCGGTCGATCCCCAGAGTGTCCACTGAGGACTTGAGGGACGGGAGATCGGAGAGATCCAGCCGCAGGTGCCCGAGACTCGCGTCCGGCACCAGGGAACGGATCGACGTCATCGCCGTCTCCGCCTTGGCGGTGTCCCGGCTGCCGAGGAGCACGGTGGCGCCGGTGCCGGCGAGCTGTTCGGCGACGAAATAGCCGATCCCCGCGTTGCCACCGGTGACCAGGAAGGTCTTGCCGTCGGCACGCGGCAGGTGGTGGACGTCCCAATGGCTCACGGCGCTCTCCTCAAAGTCGAAGTCACTCCGAATATACACTCGCTTCGAATTCGGAGTGACTTCGATGTAGGCTGGGTCCATGGGAGCGACCGAGCCGGGCAGGCGTGAACGCAAGAAGGCGGCGACACGCCAGGCCTTGTCGGGGGCGGCGCGACACCTGTTCCTGGAACGGGGTTTCGACAACGTCACCGTCGCGGAGATCGCCGACGCCGCGGACACGGCGGTGTCCACGCTGTTCGCGCACTTCCCGGGCGGCAAGGAGGCGCTGGTCCTCGGCCACGGTCACGAACGCGAAGCGGCCTTGGCCGCCGCGGTGCGTGACCGGGCCGAGGGCACGTCGATCCTTCAGGCGCTGCAGGACTTCCTCGCGACGCGTGGCCCGTTCGACCCGGATCCCGATCCGCTGGCGCGGCGGGTCGCGGATCTGGTGGTGGCGACCCCGGCGTTGCGCGCCTACGCCAGGACGCTGTGGACGGGCTGCGAGGACGCACTCACGAAGGTCATCGCCGAAGCGTCGGGGCAGGACGATTTCTCCGTGCGGCTGCTGGCGCGTTATGTCCTGGAGGTCCCGGACCTGGCCGGGGTCGAGGTGGATCCCGCCGCCGCGCTGGACGCCGCGTTCGTGTTCTTACGGCGGGGCTGGCCGGGGTTCTGACCGTCCGCGCCGAGGTCCTCGGTCGGCACGTCGTGCGTTTCGCGTGCGGTGAGCGCGGCCGCGGCGCTGAGGAGGCATACCGCGGCGGTGAAGACGGCGACGCCGAGCCAGTCGTCCTTCCCCGAGCCGATCGCGGCCACCACGCTCGGGGCGAACCCGGCGATGGCGAACCCGATCTGCGTGCCGATCGCCATCCCCGAAAGCCGGACCTTGGCGCTGAACATCTCACCGTAGAACGACGGCCACACTCCGTTGACGGCGCTGTAGGCGACGCCGAACAACAGGATGCCGACGGCGAAGATCAGCGGATACGAACCGTCCGAAATGGACCACAGGTACGGGAAGATCAGCGCCGCGCAGGCGAGGCAGCCCGCGATGAACACCGGTTTGCGGCCGACCCGGTCGGAAAGCCCTGCCAGGAACGGGATCGCGAGCAGCGCGACGACGTTTGCCAGTACTCCGACCCACAAAATCGGTCCGCGGTCCAGCCCGATCGTGTTGACCGCGTAGCTCAGCGCGTACACGGTGAAGATCGTGCTGACCGAGGCGATGGTGGCCGCGACGACGACGCGGAGCACATCCTTCCAGTGCGTCCGGAACAGCACGGCGACCGGCAGTTTGGCGACGGCGGACCGGTTCTGTTCGAACACCGGGGTTTCGTCGATCTTGCGGCGGATCACGAAACCGACGACCACGACGGCGGCGCTGCACCAGAACGGGATCCGCCAGCCCCAGGTGAGCAACTGGTCCTGGGGGAGCGCGGCGATCGGCAGGAAGACCGCGGTGGCGAGGATCTGCCCGGCCTGGGTGCCGCTGAGGGTGAAGCTCGTGTAGTAGCCGCGCCGGTGGGACGGCGCGTGTTCCAGTGACATCGAGTTGGCGCCCGCCTGTTCGCCGGCGGCCGAAAGTCCTTGCAGCAGACGGAGGATCACCAGCAGAACCGGCGCGAGCACGCCGACTGAGGCGTACGTCGGCAGGCAGCCGACCAGGAACGTCGTGGCGCCCATCAGCACCAGCGTGAACACCAGGACCTTCTTGCGGCCGAGCCGGTCTCCGACGTGCCCGAGCACGAACGCGCCGACCGGGCGGGCGAGGTAGCCGACGCCGAAGGTCGCCAGCGCGAGCAGCGTGCCGGTGGCGGGGGAGGAGGCGGGGAAGAAGACCTTGTTGAACACCAGTGCGGCGGCGGTTCCGTAGATGAAGAAGTCGTAGTACTCCAAGGCGCTGCCGATCCAGGCGGCCGATGCGGCCTTGCGGGGCATGCCTTGCGCGACAGGGGAGGGAGAGGCCACGTCGACGCTCCAAGGGGCGAAATCAGCAATGTACGATCTAGTTAGTTAATACAGCCTGCGAGACGGTGCCCCGGTTGTCAAGAGCCGGGATTTCAGGCGGTCAGGTACTCGATCACCAGGTCGCCCAGCATCAGGCGATAGTGGGCGCGGCGGGCCGGGTCGAGCATGTCCCGCCCGAAGATCGCGGAGAAGGTGTGCCGGTTCGCGAGGCGGAACACGCAGAACGAGCTGATCACCATGTGCACGTCGAGCGCGTCGACGTCCTCGCGGAACCGGCCGGCCTCGCGGCCGCGGTCGAGGATGCGGGAGAGCACGTCGAGGGCCGGGTTCGCCATGCCGGACAAGGCTTCCGAGCGCGCGATGTGCTCGCCGTGGTGGATGTTTTCGATGCTCACGAGGCGGATGAAGTCCGGGTTCGCCTCGTGGTGGTCGAAGGTGAGCTCGGCGAGCTGGCGGATCGCGTCCTCGGGTTCGAGGTGGTCGACGTCCAGATCCTGTTCGAGCGCGCGGATGGTCGCGTACGCGCGTTCGAGCGCGGCGACGTAGAGCTGCTCCTTGCCGCCGAAGTAGTAGTAGATCATCCGCTTCGTGGTGCTCGTGCGGGCGGCGATCTCGTCCACTCTCGCGCCGGCGTAGCCCTTGTCGGCGAACTCCCTGGTGGCCACCGCGAGGATTTCGGCGCGGGTGCGTTCCTTGTCGCGCTGGCGCTCGACCTCGGACGACGGTGCGGCCACCTGACTCCCTCCGAACCGCTGGTGGAAGGCCTCACTCTAGCGCAGCCCTTCTCGTGCTGACCGGTCCGCGCTACAGTGAACTCACTAGTTCGTACATTAATGGAGGATCTTGGTGAGCGGCTACCTCATCGGCCTGGTCGGCACCGGTATCGGGCCGTCGCTGAGCCCGGCGCTGCACGAACGGGAAGCCGACGAACTCGGGTTGCGCTATCTCTACCGGCGCCTCGACCTCGACGTGCTGAGGCTCCCGATCGGTGAGGTGCTGGCAGCGGCCCGGACCGCGGGCTTCGACGGTCTCAACATCACGCATCCGGTGAAACAACAGGTGTTGCCGTATCTCGACGACGTGGCGCCCGACGCCGCGGCACTCGGCGCGGTGAACACGGTGGTGTTCCGCGAAGGGCTCGCGACCGGGCACAACACGGACGCGACCGGTTTCGCCCGCAACCTCACCCGAGGGCTGCCGGACGCCGACATGGACACCGTCGTCCTCCTCGGCGCGGGCGGGGCGGGCGCGGCGGTGGCGCACGCCCTGCTCTCCCTGGGAACCGGACGACTGATCGTGCACGACGTCGACGCCACGCGTGCCGGAACGCTGGTCTCCGCGCTGCGACGGCGTTTCGGCGACGACCGGGCCCTTTCCGGTTCCCTCGACGACGTCCGGGATGCCGACGGCCTCGTCCACGCCACGCCGACCGGGATGGCCGCGTACCCGGGCTCACCGGTTCCCGCCGAGTCGCTGCGCGAGGGGATGTGGGTGGCCGACATCGTGTACCGGCCGCTGGAGACCGCGCTGCTCAAGCAGGCGCGCGAACGGGGCTGCCGGACGCTGCACGGCGGCGGGATGGTGGTGTTCCAGGCGGCGGACTCGTTCCGCCTGTTCACCGGCGCGGAGCCGGACGCCGACCGGATGCTCCGGCATTTCGAAGCACTGGAAGGAAAACCCGCCCATGCCCGGTGACACCGCCATCGCGACCGTCTGCCTTTCCGGCACGCTCGAGGACAAACTCGCCGCGGCCGCCGCGGCGGGGTTCCACGGTGTCGAGATCTTCGAGAACGACCTGATCGCGTCGAGGAGGTCGCCGTCGGAGATCCGGCGGCTCTGCGCCGATCTCGGGCTGACGATCGACCTCTACCAGCCGTTCCGCGATTTCGAGGCGGTGCCGCCGGACCTGCTCCGGGCGAACCTCCGCCGGGCACGACGGAAGTTCGACCTCATGGCCGAACTCGGGGCGGACACCGTCCTGGTCTGTTCGTCGGTCTCGCCGGACGCCGTCGACGACGACGATCTCGCCGCCGCGCAGCTTCGGGAACTGGCCGGGCTGGCGGGGGAACGCGGGATCCGTGTCGCCTACGAAGCGCTCGCGTGGGGCCGGTTCGTGAACACCTACGAGCACGCTTGGCGCATCGTGCGGCGGGCCGATCACCCGGCCTTGGGAGTGTGTCTCGACAGCTTCCACATCCTGTCGCGGCGCAGCGATCCCCGCGCGATCCGGACGATCCCGGGGGAGAAGATCTTCTTCCTGCAACTGGCCGACGCGCCGTTGCTGGACATGGACGTGCTGCACTGGAGCAGGCACCACCGGCTCTTCCCGGGGCAGGGCGCGTTCGATCTGACCGCGTTCACCGGGCACGTGCTGGCGGCCGGTTATCGAGGGCCGCTTTCGCTGGAGGTCTTCAATGACGTCTTCCGGCAGGCGGACCCGCGGCCCGCGGCGGTCGACGCCATGAGATCGCTGGTGGCCTTGTGTGAATCCGTTGGCGTTCTTGAGCTTCCCGAGGCTCCTCGGCTGGATGGCCACGCCTTCGCGGAACTCGCCGTGCCGGGAACCGTGCTCGCTGACCTCGGCTTCGCCCACGTCGGAACGCATCGCTCGAAGCCGGTTCAGCTGTGGCAACAGGGATCGGCGCGGTTGCTGGTGAACGAAGCCGCCGAGGACGGCACGATCAGCGCCGTCGGCCTGATCAGCGCGAATCCGGCCGGATCGGCGCGGCGCGCGGAGACCTTGCTCGCTCCCGTGCTGCCCCGCGAGCACGGCCCCGGCGAGGCGGATCTGTCCGCCGTCGCCGCGCCGGACGGCACCGAGATCTTCTTCTGCGGCGGCGATGGATGGCTTCAGGACTTCGTCCCGACCGGAACGGAGCCGTCCGGCGCGGGGATCACCGGCATCGACCACATCGCCTTGACCCAGCCTTTCGACCATTTCGACGAGGCGACGCTGTTCTATCGTTCGGTGCTGGGCCTGCGGCCCGACCCGGTGTCCGAGTTCGCGGCGCCGTTCGGGCTCGTGCGCAGCCGGGCGGTCGGCGACCGGGACGTCCGCTTGACGCTCGACAGCGCATTGGTGAGGCGAGGGGAGTGGGCGCCGGGAGTGCCTTCGCCGCAACACATCGCGCTCGCTTGCGATGACGCTCTTGCGGTCGCACGCGCCCTGCGGGAGGCCGGTGCGCCGGTGCTGGAGATCCCCGGGAACTACTACGACGACCTCGAAGCGCGGTTCGATCTGCCCTTCGCCGCGCGACTGCGGGAGAACTCGGTGCTGTACGACCGTGACGAGGACGGCGAATTCCTGCACTTCTGCACCGAACTGGTCGGCTCCCGGGTCTTTTTCGAGGTGGTGCAACGGATCGGCGGCTATCGCGGCTACGGGGTCGTCAACACGCCGGTGTACATGACCGCCCATCGGGAGCGGCGGCTCAGCCTTGCGGGCTGAGCTGGGTGCGCCTGCCGAGGCGGATCGCCGAGACCAGGAAGAAGATCCCGCCGAGCACGGCGTATCCGGCCAGATTGACCAGCGAGGCGTCCGGCGGCGCGGCTTGCAGGACGAAGGCGGTGCCGGCGAGGGTGGAGATGGCGCCGCTGGCGATCATCGCCCACTGGCCGCCCAGTTTGCGGCGGCCGAGGCCGACGGCGAGCTGGACGAGGCCCGACACGATCGCCCAGGCACCCCAGACGCGCAGCACCGCCGGGATACCGGACGCGGCGGCGAACGCGAGGCCGATCCCGGCGAGCGCGCTGATCGCGATGTTCACATACAGCCCCGGCGCGTCCTTTGACGAGCGAAGGTCGATGACGGCGGCGGCGACGTCGAACAGCGGGTACAGCACGAGCAGTGCGACGCTGACCGGCCCGAGCTTCGACGCGCTCGTGAACAGCAGGCCGGCCCACACGAGGGCGAAGCCGAAACGAACGAAGTACAAGCGCCGGAGGGTGGCGGTTTGGCTGCTCACAGGAGCTCCTAGATGAGGTGAGGAGAACGTTCGGTCTACCGCGACTCTGGCAGTGGGGTACGGCGCGGTCAAGACCGAACGTTCTATCCCGTAAGATGGCCGTAATGGTTAAAGGTCAAGCGTCCGAAGCGCGCACAAGGCTGCTCACCACGGCGACCAGGCTCTTCTACACGGAGGGCATCCACTCCGTGGGCATCGACCGGATCGTGGCCGAAGCGAAGGTGACCCGCGCGACCCTGTACCGGCATTTCCCGGGCAAGGACGATCTGATCGTCTACTACCTGCAGGAAGCCGACCAGGCGATCCGTGGGCAGATCGAGGCCATCGTCGCCCGGGGGGCGGCGGCGCCGGACACACTGCGGGCGATCGCCGCCGACATCACGGAGGGCATCCGGTCACCCGGCTTCCGCGGCTGCGCCTTCCTCAACGCCGCGTCGGAGTATCCGGATCCGGCCCATCCCGTGCACAAGGCCGTCCTCGCCCACCGGCACTGGTTCGCGGGGGTGATCACCGGCGTGCTGGCCCACTTGGGGAGCGCGCGGGCGGAGGCCGCGGCCCGGCGCTTCGTCCTGCTGCGGGACGGCGCGATGGCCACAGGCTGTCTGACCGACCCCGCGCCGATCTGCGAAACCTTCCTTGAAGGAGTCGACGACCTGTTACGACTTCACGTCACGTCGTGAGTGGCATCGACGGCGCGGGTGAGTGACCGGGGTGAACGTCAGCTCGGCGGCTGCTGCTCTGTCGGCGGCTGCTGTGCTTGAGGGTTGGGCTGCGGCTGAGCCTGCGGGGCGTAACCCGGCTGCGCCACCGGGTAGCCCGGCTGGGGCGCCATCGGGTAGTTGGCAGGCGGCGCGAAGCCCTGCTGCGGCCGGGAAGGGCGGCCGCTCTTGACGACCGCGATCGCGACCAGCAGCCAGGAGAGCAGCGAGGCGGTGTCGAACACGATGGCGACCGCCAGGTAGATCGTGCGGATGCCGTCGACGGACAGGCCGCCGGACTCGACCCAGTCCGACACGCTCAACGCCAAGAACTGCCACACGATGGCCAACACCGTCGTGACGAGCATGACCGCGAAAGCGGCCACCATCAGACCGGAGACTCCCCGGGCGCGTCCTTTGACCGAGACGATCAGGCCGAGTAGGCCGACCGCGAGTTGCAGTACCAGGGGGATGGTCTCGATACTCGCGAACGTTAAGGGTGACATGCCTGCCTTCCACAGCTCTCCGCCGGAGATCGGGACGTCCGGCCACGCGGGGGCGATCCTATGCGGTGGCAACGCCTCGTGTGGTCAGAATCCGATGGGCAGTCCCGCGTAGTTCTCCGCGAGCCCGGCCCGGCCCGCTTCGCTCCGCGCCAGCCACTGCAGCTGCGAAAGCTGCAACTGCCGTTCGAACGGATCGTCCGAACGGTGCAGCATCGTCGTCATCCACCACGAGAAATGCGTACACCGCCAGACCCGGCGCAGCGCGGTGTCGGAGTAGGCGTCGGCGAGCGTGAAGTCCTTGTCCCGCACCAAAGCGGCGAGCGCGGGGGCGAGGAGGGCGACGTCGGCGACGGCGAGGTTGAGCCCCTTGGCGCCAGTGGGCGGCACGATGTGGGCGGCGTCGCCGGCGAGGAAGAGACGGCCGTGCCGCATGGGCTGCTGCACGAAACTGCGCATCGGCAGCACGCTCTTGTCGGTGATCGGTCCCGGCGTGAGCGTCCAGCCGTCCTGGCCGTGGCCGAGCCGGGTGGCGAGCGCCTCCCAGATCCGCTCGTCGGACCAGTCGCCGATGTCGGTGCCGTTGGGCACCTGCAGATACAGCCTGCTGACGGTGGCCGAGCGCATCGAGTGCATGGCGAAACCGTCGGGATGCCAGGCGTAGATGAGCTCGTCGGTCGACGGGGCGACGTCGGCGAGGACGCCGAGCCACGAGTAGGGATAGGTGCGCTCCCAAGTCTGCTTCGCGGCGTCGGGGATCGCGGTGCGGCAAGGCCCGAACGAGCCGTCGCAGCCGACGACGACGCCGGCGTCCAGCCGCTGCTGTACGCCGTCCGCGTCGGTGAAGGTGACGTACGGCCGGTCGGTTTCGATGTCGTGCACGGCGGTGTCCGTGACCTCGTAGTGGATCTGTTGCCCGGCCGCCTCACGTGCCTTGCCGAGGTCCTTCGTCACCTCGGTCTGGCCGTACACGGTGACGCTTCGCCCGACCAGGTCCACGAAGTCGAGATGGTGCCGTTCCTCCGGCCACTGCAGGTAGATCCCGCGGTGCTCGTCGCCCTCCCGGTCCAGCCGCTCGCCGAGACCGGTCTCGCGAAGGAGGTCCACTGTGGACTGTTCGAGGATGCCCGCCCGGATCCGCGCCTCGACGTACTCGCGCGAGCGGGTCTCCACGAGCACCGATTCGACCCCCGCCAGATCGAGCAGATGCGAAAGGAGAAGTCCGGCCGGGCCGGCGCCGACGATGGCGACTGGGGTACGCATGACCGGAGTCTGGTCGCGTGGCGGCCGAAGGCCTAGCGTTCGCTTCCACTCAGTGAAACCCGCAGGCTCCGTCCGATCCCGGCGGCCGCGACCTGGAGGGCGGCGATCAACCTTGCCCGGCCGCGGCTCAGATCCGGGACGACCAGGCCGAGCGCGGCGACGACGTCGCCACCGGACGGCCGGATCGGGACGGCGACCGAGCAGGCGCCCCGGCTCATCTCCTCGACGGTCTGCGCGTAACCCTCCCGGCGGACGCGTCGCAATTGTTCGCGCAGGCGCCCTGGTTGAGTGACGGTGTACGGCGTGACGCGGGTCAGCGAGGCGAGGACCTGACGCTGGACGTCCTCCGGCGCCCACGCCAGCAGGACCTTCCCGACCCCGGTGGCGTGCAGCGGCAGCCGTCCGCCGATCCGGCTGACGACCGGCACGGACGCGTTCCCGGACAGGCGGTCGAGGTAGAGCACCTGGTCGCCGTCCCGCTCGCCGAGGTGCACGGTGGCGCCGGTCGCGCCGTAGAGGTCCTGGAGGAACGGAGCGGCGACCTGTCGCAGTTCGAACTGCACGGGCGCGAGCAGCCCGAGATCCCACAGGCGCCTGCCGACGGCGTACCGATCTTCGCGCCGCTCCAGTGCGCCCAGGCCCACGAGATCGCGCGCGAGCCGGTGTGCGGTGGGCAGCGGCAGGCCGGCGCGGTTCGCGAGTTCGGTCAGCGACAGCTCGCGATGGTCGACGTCGAAGGCGCCGAGCAGCGCGAACGCCCGCGAGACGACACCGGCGCCGGGCGTGGACAGATTGCCGGGCATGCGCTCATGTTCTCACTGAGTGGAAGTCAAGGCGAGGCCGAGCCACAGGCCGGCGACGGCGAGCACGATGGACGCCGGAACGGTCAGCAGCCCGAGCCGCGTGAACTCGCCGAGATCGGGCCGGGTGTCGTGCCGGTGCAGGATCCTCCGCCACAACAACGTCGCCAGCGAGCCGACGTAGGTGAGGTTCGGGCCGAGGTTGACCCCGATCAGCACGGCCAGCACCACCGGTGTCCCGCCCGCGGTGGCCAGCGGCAGCAGCACGAGCACCGCGGGCAGGTTGTTGATCAGGTTGGCGAGTACGGCCGCCACCGCGGCGGCACCGAGCAGGGCGAGGAACGAAGTCGACGTCGGCATCAGATGGCCGAGCGCCTCGTCCAGTCCGTTGTCGACCACGGCGCGGACCACGATCGCCAGCGCCAGCACGAAAGCGACGAAGGGGATGCTCGCCGAGCGGACGATCGTGGCGGGGGAGGTCCGCCGCCGCGCGAGCGCGCGGCAGGCAAGGACGGCGGCTCCGGCGAACGCGGCCCACGCGGGGCTGACGTCCATCAGCGACGTGACGACGAAACCCGCCAGCGTCAGCCCGAGCACGACCAGGACGAACGTCGGGACCTTCCCGGCCGTGACGACCTTCCCGCCCCGCGGCCGGGCCGCCAGGTCGGCGGCGAAGAACCGGCGGAACACCAGGTATTCGGTGAGGACCGCCGCGAGCCAGGGCAAGGTCATCAGCGCGGTGAACCGCAGGAACGAGATCCCGGTCGCGGCGACGGCGAGCAGATTGGTCAGGTTGGACACCGGCAGCAGCAACGAGGCCGAGTTCGCCAGATGCGTGCAGGCGTAGGCGTGCGGTTTGGCCCGCGCGCCCATCCGTGCGGCGGTGGCGAACACGACGGGGGTCAGCAGGACGACGGTGGCGTCCAGGCTGAGCACCACGGTGACCGCCGCCGCGACCGCGAACACCGCGGGCAGCAGCCGTCGAGGCTTCCCCCGGCTGAACCGCGCCATGAGCGTTCCCGCCGCTTGGAACAGCCCTTCGTCGTCGCACAGTTTGGCCAGGACGAGCACCGCGGCGAGGAAGCCGACGACCGGCGCGAGCCTGGTGACCTCGTCGAGGGCGTCGGGGAACGAGATCGCACCCGCCACCAGCACGATCCCGGCGGCGGGGACGGCGGCGACCGCCTCCGGGAGGCCGCGTGGCCGGATCACCGCGAAGGCCAGGACGATCAGCAGGAGCGCGATGGACAGCATCTCGCCGGGAATGCCGGTCAGCGTGAACCTCCTCGGTGTCGAGCCGACCTCGGCAATCTAGGCTGGGCCTGGTGGGCGAGACGAACTGGGCGGGCAATCAGACCTTCACCGCGGAGCGGATCCTTCGCCCGCGCGATCTCGACGAGGTCCGGGAAACGGTCGCCCGTGCGGTCGCGGTCAAGGCTCTCGGCAGCAGGCACTGCTTCAACGACATCGCGGATTGTCCGGGTGGTGTCCTGATCGATTTGTCCGCGCTCGGCACGGAGGTCGTCGTCGACCCGGAGTCGGCGACGGTCACGGTGCCCGCGGCGGCCCGCTACGGCGACGTCGCCGTCCAAGTGCACGCGGCCGGTTTCGCGCTGGCCAACCTCGCTTCGCTGCCGCATTGCACCGTGGCGGGCACTGTCGCGACGGCGACCCACGGTTCCGGGCGGCGTAACCAGAGCCTCGCGTCCGCCGTGTCCGGTTTGGAGCTCGTCACCGCCGACGGCGAGGTGAAGGAGTACTCCCGGCACGACGGGGTCGTCGTCGGGCTCGGCGCGCTGGGTGTGGTGACGCGGCTGACCCTCGATCTGGTGCCGGCCTTCGATCTCCGCCAGGACGTCTTCGACGGCCTGCCCTGGGAGTCGGTGTACGAGCACTTCGACGAGATCCAGGACGCGGGTTACAGCGTCAGCCTGTTCACGAACTGGGCCCGCGACGAGGTCGACCAGGTCTGGGTCAAGGGGCCCGGGCGGCCGGGCGCGGACTTCTTCGGCGCGAAGGCGGCGGACGGGCCGCGGCATCCGGCCCACGCGGCGGGCATCCCGGCGGACAACTGCACGCGGCAGCTCGGGGTGACCGGGCCGTGGCACGAACGGATCCCGCATTTCCGCCTGGATTTCACGCCCAGTATCGGGAACGAGCTCCAGACCGAGTACTTCGTGCCCGTCCGGCACGCCGTCGCGGCGATGGAGGCGATGCGCGCCATCGGCGACCGCCTGGCACCCGCCCTGCTCACCTCGGAGATCCGCACGGTCGCGGGAGACGAGCTGTGGCTCAGCCCGTTCCACGGCGGCGACCGGGTGGCGCTGCATTTCACCTGGCTGCCGGACGAGGACGCGGTCCGGGCGCTGTTGCCCGTCATGGAGGACCGGCTGGCGCCGTTCGACGTCCGGCCGCATTGGGGGAAGCTGTTCCACCGCGCGGCCGATTACCCGAAGCTGGGTGATTTCCGGGCGCTGGCCACCGAACTGGACCCGGACGGCAAGTTCCGGAGCCCGTTCGTCCGGCGGCACGTGTTCGGGGAGGGCTAGTCCGACTGCGACCAGGCCGCGACGGGCAGCGCGAGATACACACCGACGTCGTCGACGCCGGTCGCGGACTCGATGCTCGTGCGCAGCAGGTCCACCCGCTCCTGACGGTTGTCCGCCCGGCTCGGGAACCACTTCGAGCGGACCTCGACGAGAAGGCCGAGTCCGAAGCGGTCGAACGGTCCCGGGGTGCGGAAGCGCAGTTCCACGTCGCCCGGCTGGAGGTCGCCGTCGTAGGGCTCCTCGGGGCATTCCACCGCGACGGACACGAGATGCGGCAGGACCGAGCCGAGTTCGCGCAGTGTGGCTTCGGGAAGGTGGGGCGCGTAGGTGATTTCCACGAGTGGCACGAACAACAGCCTAGGGCAGGCGAAACTGCTATCGTGGCGGTAGTTGCCTGCTCGCACGGGAAGATCCCCGGCTGCTGCACTGGAGCCGCACGTTTCTCCCGAGGAGCTTCCATGTCTCTTCCCCTCGCCCGTCGTATGGACGGCGTCACCAGTTCTCCCGTGCGCGACCTGCTCGCGCTCACCGCCCGTCCGGGCGTGATCTCGTTCGCCGGCGGCGTGCCCGCGCCGGAACTGTTCGATGTGGACGGCCTCCGTGCCGCCTTCGACCGGGCGCTCGCGGACGGGCCCGCCCAGCGCGCCCTGCAGTATTCGCCCACCGAAGGGAATCCGCGGCTGCGTGAGCTGCTCGCGGAGCGGCTGTCCGGTCGCGGAGTCCCGACCACTGTGGACGATCTCCTGATCACCACGGGTTCGCAGCAGGGTCTGCAACTGCTGAGCACCGCGTTGCTCGACCCCGGCGCCACCGTGCTGGTGGAGGAGCCGGTGTACCTCTCGGCGTTGCAGTGCTTCCAGCTCGCCGAGGCGCGGATCGTGCCCGTCCCCGGTGACGAAGAAGGGATCGACCCGGTCGCGCTGGACGAGATCGCCGCCAGGGAACGGCCTTCGCTGCTGTATCTCGTCCCGACGTTCTCGAATCCGTCCGGGCGCACGGTCAGCCCGGAGCGGCGGCGTGCGCTCGCGGAAGTGATCGCGCGCCACGGGTTCTGGCTCGTCGAGGACGACCCCTATCACGAACTCAGATATCGCGGCGAACGCGAGGAACCGCTGTCGGCCCGCCCGGAGCTCGCCGGGCGCACGATCTACCTCGGCACCTTCTCGAAGGTGATCTCCCCGGGGATGCGGCTGGGCTGGTTCCGAGCACCGAATGAGCTCCTGCGGCGCGTCACAATCCTCAAGCAGGCGACCGATCTGCACACGTCGACCATCGATCAGGCGGCCGCGGCCGAGTATCTGGCCGCCGCGGACCTCGACGCGCACGTGCGGCGGCTGTGCGCGACCTACCGCGTGCGCCGGGATGCGATGATGGCCGAACTACCCGCGATCACGCCGCACGGAACGACGTGGACCGACCCGGACGGCGGGATGTTCGTCTGGGTCACCCTTCCCAGTGGTGCGGACACGGACCGGCTGCTGCCCGAGGCGTTGCGTCACGACGTCGCTTACGTGCCGGGCTCGGCGTTCCAGGTGGGGGAGCCGGACCGGTCGGCGCTGCGGCTGTCGTTCGCCTCGCACGGGCCGGAGACGATCGCCGAAGGGCTGCGGCGGTTGGGCAAGGTCCTGTCGCCCTGATCGCCGGGTCCCGGTTTTCGGCACCTTCCGCAGTGCGCGGATGGACGACACACGTGATCAGCGGGACGACACGCGTGTCCAGAGGGACGACTCGCCGTGTCGTCCAACCAATCACGCGTGTCGTCCGTCCAGTCACGCGAAACGGCCAACCCTGCACAAGGGTGTCCTCGTGCGTTAGTCGGCCTGCGGATCCCAGGTCAGCAGGCGGACCTTGCTGACGGTCTGGACGTGCTGCCGCATCGCGTTCGCGGCCGCCTTCGGGGCGCCCGCCCTGATCGCCTCGGCGATCTTCTGGTGCTGGCTCAGCGAACGCCACGGCCTGCCGGGCTGCCGCAGCGACTCGTTCCGGCTTTCCGCGATCTGCGTGTCGATCGAGCGCATGAACTCGGCGAGGAGGGCGTTGTTCGCGGCGGCGGTGATCGCTTCGTGGAACCGGCGGTCGCCTTCGGCGCCGTGCCCGCCGTCCTCGATCTCGGACTTCATGAACTTCAGTGCCGCGTCGATGGCGGCGAGATCCTCGTCCGATCGCCGCAGCGCGGCCAGTTCCGCCAGCTTGGTCTCCATCGCTTCCCGGGCTTCGAGCACTTCCGGAAGCCGGCTGCGACGGGCGACGAGTTCGTCGACCGGCTCGACGTCGAGATGATCGTTCCGCAGGTAGGTGCCCCCACCGTGGCGTGACTCCAGCAGCCCCTGCACTTCGAGCACGACGATCGCCTGCTTGATCGACGCGCGGCTGACCCCTAGCCGCTCGGCGAGATCGCGTTCGCTGGGGAGCTTGTCTCCCGCGTGCAGGCCGGACTCCTCGACGTGCGCCTTGATCCGCTCGACGACCTGCTCGTAGAGCTTCGCCCGGTTCAACCGGCTCAACGCCTCCGGCACTCGGTTCCCTCCCTTGACTGGACAAGTGGCTCAGCCAATTTACCACTCATCCCTTGACAGGCTGAGCCACTCGCAGGGAAAGTGGCTCAGCCACTAGTCCACTCGGCCACTCGCCAGGGGGCTCCCGCCGTCAAGGAGGACGGTCATGTCCGCCCAGCTGATCTCGATCCTCGTCCTCGTGGTGATCTTCGCGCTCGCCACGACCCGCTCGATCAACATGGGGGCGCTGGCCTTCGCCGGCGCGTTCCTCGTCGGAACCCTCGCCGGTGGACTGGACACCGACGGCATCTTCGCCGGTTTCCCCGGCGACATCTTCGTGGTACTGGTGGGGGTCACCTACCTGTTCGCCATCGCCAGGGCCAACGGCACCACCGACTGGCTGGTGGCCGCGGCCGTCCGGCTGGTCGGCGGCCGGATCGCGCTCATCCCGTGGGTGATGTTCGTGGTCACCGGCGCGCTGACCGCGATCGGCGCGGTGAGTCCGGCGGCCTGCGCGATCGTCGCGCCGATCGCGCTCGGTTTCGCCGCCCGCTACAAGATCAGCCCGCTGCTCATGGGCGCCATGGTGGTGCACGGCGCGCAGGGCGGCGGATTCTCGCCGATCAGCGTCTACGGCTCGATCGTCAACGGGATCGTCGAACGCAACCACATCGCCGGCAGCCCCGTGGTCCTGTTCTTCGCCAGCCTGGGCATGAACCTCGCCATCGCGGGCGTCCTCTTCGTCGTCCTCGGCGGGACCAAACTGCGGCGCCGCCAGCTCGTCACGGCGGGCGCGGGCGGAGCCGAGACCGACGAGGAGCCGCTGCCGCACGAGCAGCGCATTCCCTTGGACGGCCCCAAGATCGTGACGCTGACCGGGCTGATCGCGCTCGTCGTCGGCACCCTGGTGTTCGATCTCGACCCCGGGCTGACCGCGATCACCGTCGCCGTCCTGCTCAGCGTCGCGTGGCCCAAGACCAGCCGTTCCGCGGTCTCGGAGATCACCTGGCCGACCGTGCTGCTGATCTGCGGCGTGCTGACCTACGTGGCGGTGCTGAAGGAGATCGGTACCATCGACTACGTCGGCAACGCGGTCACCACCGTGGGGATCCCGCTGCTCGCGGCGCTCCTCCTGTGCTACATCGGCGGTGTCGTCTCGGCCTTCGCGTCTTCGGTCGGGCTGATGGGCGCGCTGATCCCGCTCGCCGTCCCGTTCCTGGCGCAGGGCACGATCGGTCCGGTCGGCATGATCGCCGCCCTCGCGGTCTCGGCGACGATGGTGGACGTCAGTCCCTTCTCCACCAACGGCGCGCTCGTCCTCGCCAACGCGAAGGACGTCGACCGCGACAAGTTCTTCAAACAACTTCTGGTCTACGGGGCGCTCGTGGTGGCCGTCGTGCCCCTGATCGCCTGGCTCGTGTTCGTCGTGCCCAACTGGGGCTGAGGAGGAGATCCATGCTGTCCGGACTGACCGCCGGGAACGACCGCGTCGCCCTGCGCTTCGGTGACGAATCCCTGACCTACGGCGAACTCGCGTCCGTCGCGGGCCCGATCGCCGCCGGGCTGGCCGGTCGCACACGGGTCGCGGTGTGGGCGACACCGTCGCTGCGGACCTGTGTCGCGATCGTCGCCGCGCTGACCGCCGGAGTCCCGGTGGTGCCGATCAACCCGAAGGCCGGATCACGCGAACTGGCGCATATCGTCGCCGACAGCGCGCCGGATCTGGTGCTGGCCGAGCCGGAGTTCGCGCTGCCGCCGGAACTCGGTGCGCTGCAACGTGTTCCGGTCGAGCTCGACGTCGCGGGCACGCCGTGGCGAGGCGACGAACCGGATCCGGAGGCTCCGGCGTTCGTCATCTACACGTCGGGCACCACCGGCCCACCGAAGGGCGTCTTGCTCCCGCGTCGCGCGGTGGCGTCGAATCTCGACGCGCTCGCCGAGATCTGGGACTGGACCGAAACCGACGTCCTCGTGCACGCCCTCCCGCTCTTCCACGTGCACGGCCTGATCCTGGGCGTGGTCGGTCCGCTGCGGCGGGGCGGCTCGCTGCATCACCTCGGGCGGTTCTCGAGCGAAGCGGCCGCGAAGGAACTCGCCGGGGAAGGGACGATGCTCTTCGGTGTCCCGACGATGTATCACCGGCTGGCGGCCGACTGCGAGGCCGATCCCGCGCTGGCCGCCGGGGTGGGCTCGGCGCGGCTGCTCGTGTCGGGTTCGGCGGCCCTGCCCGCGACCGACCACGAGCGGATCACCGCCGCGACCGGGCAGCGCGTCGTCGAACGCTATGGCATGACCGAGACACTGATGAACTGCGGTGTCCGCGCCACGGGGGACCGGCGGCCCGGTGCGGTCGGCCCGCCGGTGCCCGGTGTCGAACTGAGGCTGGTCGACGACGCCGGTGAACCGCTCGACGGCGAGACGGTCGGCGAGATCGAGGTCCGCGGACCGAACCTGTTCCTCGGCTACCTGAACCGGCCGGACGCCACGGAAGCCGCGCTGCACGACGGCTGGTTCAAGACCGGCGACATGGCGATCCGCGATCCGGACGGGTACGTGCGCATCGTCGGCCGCCGCGCCACCGACCTGATCAAGAGCGGCGGCTACAAGATCGGCGCGGGCGAGATCGAGAACGCGCTCCTGGAACATCCGGGGGTCGCCGAAGCGGCCGTCACCGGGGAGCCGGACGACGACCTCGGCGAGCGCATCGTGGCCTGGATCGTCCCCGCCGCGGACAAGCCGACGGCGGCCGAACTCGCCGACCACGTCGCCGGACTGCTGTCACCGCACAAGCGGCCGCGGGTGGTGCACTACCTGGAAGCGTTGCCCCGCAACGAGATGGGCAAGGTCCTCAAGCGGGCGCTCCATGACTGACCCGCTGGGCTGGGACGGTTACGCCGATTCCCTGGCCCGTGCCACGGAACGCACGGGCACGGACGAGTCGGTCGCCTGGGAGCGCGCGAAATTCGGCGGCCACGAGGTCGTGACGATCCGTTTCGAGTTCGGCTTCCTCGGCGGCTCGGTCGGCACCGGGACCGGCGCGCTGCTCGAAGAGGCGCTCGATCAGGCCTGCGCGCACCGGCTGCCCGTCGTTTCGCTGCTGTCCACGGGCGGCACGCGGATGCAGGAAGGCGTTCCCGCGCTGCGGCAACTGCAACGGATCGCCCGCGGTCTCGCGCGGTTGCGGCAAGAAGGCCTGCCGCACATCACCGTCGCGCGACACCCCACCACCGGCGGCGTGTGGGCGTCCCTCGGCGCCGACGCCGATGTCGTGCTCGCCGTGCCCGGCGCCCAGGTGGGCTTCGCCGGACGCCGGGTCCGGCCGCCGTGGTACGCCGACGATCCCGCTTATACGGCGGAAAGCCAGTACGCGGCCGGCTATGTCGACGAACTGGTGACCGAGGACGCGATCGCCGACCGGCTGGAGGTCTGGCTCGGTCTGCTGACGGGCGGTTCCCGGAACCGTCCGGCTGATCTGCCTCGTGCGCTCGGCACCCTGGAACCCGCGCCGGACGGCTGGCAGGCCGTCCAGCGCGCCCGGTCGGCGGACCGGCCCCGCGCGGACGCTTATCTCGACGACTACTTCGACACTCGCGTCACCCTCCGGGGCGGCATCGACGACGGCGCCGTCTGCGGGATCGGCGGCCGGGGTGGACGGGCGATCGCGTTCGCGGCGCAGACCGGGACACCGACCACCCCCGGCGGTTTCCGGTCGGCGACCCGGCTGATCCGCCTCGCCGACCGGCTGGGGCTGCCGGTGCTGACGCTCGTCGACACCCCGGGCGCCGCCGCCGATCCGGCCGCGGAGACCGGCGGCGCCGGGAACGCGATCGCCGAGCTGTTCGGCACGATCGCGGCGGCCGAGATGCCGATCACCACCCTGGTGATCGGCGAGGGAGGATCGGGCGGCGCGCTCGCCTTCTGTTCGGCGGACCGGATCTGGCTCACCCCGGACGCCTGTTTCTCCGTCATCGCCCCGGAACTGGCGGCCGGGATCCTCAAGCGGGGCCACGAGGACGTCCCCGCCCTCGCCGACGCGCTGAAGCCACGCCCCGAAGATCTGCTCGCCCTCGGTGCCATCGACGGCATCGCGGGACCGGAACCGGTCACCTTTACGAGATAAGGGGTTCGACATGTTCAAGCGGATATCCGCCGCGGTGCTCGCCGCGGCCTCGGTCGCTCTTCTGGCCACTCCGCCCGCGCAGGCGGACGCACCTGCCCGCTATGTCGCGATGGGCAGTTCCTTCGCGGCGGGGCCGGGAATCCCGCCGCAGCGGCCCGGAACCCCGGCGGCGTGCGGACGTTCGACGAAGAACTACGCGAGTCTCGTCGCCGGGCAACGCGGTCTGGCCCTCACCGATGTCACCTGCAGCGGCGCGACGACGGCGAACATCCTCACCGCCGGACAGTCCGGGCAGCCGCCGCAGATCGAGGCCGTCACCCGGGACACCCGGCTCGTGACGATCACCATCGGCGGCAACGACGTCGGCTACGTCGGGAGCCTGTTCACCTACGGCTGCCAGAACACAGGCGGCACGAACTGCGGCCAGGTCGACCGGAACGCCGTCCGCACGGCGCTCACCACGGTGCACGAGAAGATCGGCGCCGTCATCGCGGCGGTCCATCGGCGCGCGCCGCGGGCACGGGTGCTGGTCGTCGACTACCTGACGATCGTTCCGGGCGACAGGCCCGCCTGCGACGGCGTTCCGCTCACGCCGGAGCAACTCGCCTTCGAACGCGAGGTCGCGGACCGGCTGGCGGCGGCGACCCGGCGGGCGGCGCGCGACGAGCGGGCCTCCCTGATCCCGGCGGCCGCGGCGAGCGCCGACCACGACGCCTGCGCCGCCGTTCCGTGGATGGAGCGCTACACGACCGCGCAGGGCCGCGTGCCGTACCACCCGAACGAGGCAGGGATGGCGGCCGTCGCGGACCTGATCACGGCACGGCTGCGCCAGCCGCGCGGAAGGTGCGGCGGTAGCTGTCCGGCGGCACACCGACCGTCCGGTTGAAGTGCCGCCGCAACGTCGCGGCGGTGCCCATCCCGGTGGCCTCCGCGATCAGGTCGACGCTGTCGTCGGTCCGCTCCAGGAGTTCCTGCGCGCGGCGGATGCGCTGGGTCAGCAGCCAGCGCAGCGGCGTCGTCCCGGTCGCCGACCGGAAATGCCGGGCCAGGTTGCGGGAACTCATGCTGGCCTGCCGGGCGAGGTCCTCGACGGTCAGCGGCCGGTCCAGCCGTTCGGTGATCCAGGGGAGCAGCCCGCCGAGCGGATGGTCGTCCTGGTCGGGCACCGGGGTGGTGACGAACTGGGCCTGCCCGCCCGCGCGGTGCGGCGGGACGACCAGACGGCGGGCGACGGTGTTCGCGACCGCCGAACCGTGGTCGCGACGGACCAGGTGCAGGCACAGGTCCATCGCGGCGGCCTTGCCCGCCGAGGTCAGCACGCTGCCGTTGTCGACGTAGAGGACGTCGGGATCGACCTCGACCGAGGGATACCGGGCGGCGAGGACGTCGGTGTGCGCCCAATGCGTGGTCGCGCGGCGGCCGTCGAGCAGGCCGGCGGCCGCCAGGACGAACGCGCCCGTGCACAGGGAGGCGACCCGCGCGCCCGCTTCGTGGGCGGCACGGACGGCCTCGACCAGGTCCGCGGGCGGATCGACGTCGATGTCGGCCCAGCCGGGGACGATGACGGTGCCGGCGCGCGCGAGGCGATCGAGCCCGTGATCCGGTTCGAGCAGGAAGCGCCCGACCTTCACCGGCTCCGCGCCGTAGACCCCGAATTCGTACAGACCCGTGTCGAAGACCTCGTGGGCGATGGACAGCTCGAACTGCAGCATGCCGTCCGTGGCGGCGAGGGCGACCGTACTCACGTCCGAAAGTGTACGCATGATGGCGTTCCGGACACTGTCGATCGGCGGGCTCCGCCTACAGGATGGTCCACAGTGGATCGACCGAGGGCAGGAGAAACCATGGGTACGTACGACGTCGCGGTGTTCGGGGCCTACGGGCACACCGGGCGGTTCGTGGTGGCGGAATTGCGCGAGCGGGGCTTCGGCGTACTCGCGGTCGGGCGCGACGGGGCCAAACTGCGCGCCCTGCCTTGGTCCGACGTCGAGATCCACCGGGCTTCGGTCGACGACCCGGCTTCGCTCGACCGCGCGTTCGCAGGCGCGGACGCGGTGATCAACGCGGCCGGGCCGTTCGCCGACACCGCCGCACCGGTGATCGAAGCAGCGCTGCGGGCCGGCGTCCCGTACCTGGATGTGGCCGCGGAACTCGAAGCGAACATGGACACCTTCGCGGACTTCGGCGACCGTGCCGGGGGAGCGACGGTGATCCCGGCGATGGCGTTCTTCGGCGGGCTCGGCGACCTGATGGTCACCGCCGCGATGGGCGAGTGGACTTCCGCGGACGAAGCGCATATCGCGTACGCGCTGAGCAGCTGGCATCCGACGGAGGGGACCCGCGCGGCGGGCAAGGTTTCGCGGGAACGGCGTGACGGCAAGCGGATCCGGTTCTCCGGTGGCCGGATCGAACGCCGCGAGGACGCGCTGCCGGAACTGGACTGGGACTTCCCCGCGCCGTTCGGGACCCGTGCCGTGCTCGGCGAGTTCACGATGGCCGACGTCGTCACCGTCCCGAGCCACCTCGACATCCCCGAGGTGACCACGTACATGACCGTGAACGCGGCCCGTGAGGTGGTGACGCCCGAGACGCCGACACGTGCCGCGGAGGGCCCGTCCGCCGAGGAGTTCGTGGTCGACGTCGTCGTGCGGTCCGGCGGGGAGGAACGGCGGATCGTCGCGCGGGGCCAGGACATCTACGCGATCACGGCACCGCTGGTGGTGGAAGCCGTCCAGCGTGTGCTCGACGGGCGGGTCAAGGCCACCGGGGTCGTGTCGGCGGGCGAGATCTTCGACGCGCCGGCCTTCCTGGCGGCGCTGGCGCCACGGATCACCGTCACCGGGTGACACCGGCCTGCCAGCCCGGATGCGGCAACCGCGCGGGCGGAGCCTCGCCGGGCCGGTACTCGAAATGCCACCATTCGTTGTCGTAGATCCGGTAGAGCGCGAAGCGGGCGCCGTGGTCTTCCAGCCACTGCGCGCCCTCGCGCGGCCGGACGTCCAGCGCGGTGCCTCGGACGTGCGCGGAATCCTTCGGCGGCAGGACCCGCTTTCGTCCGGCCTCGGCGAGGAACAGCCGATGCTGCTCGGCGGCGTCGCGATGTCCCGAGGTGACGCCGAGGAGTGTGCGATGCCGCCAGAACGCCTCGGTTCTGGCGTCGGTGAACGCGGCGAGCGTTCCGGAGGTGAGCCCGGCGAGGTTCTCGGCGGGGAAGCGCAGCGACAACGCCCATCCGCAGGCGAGACGGCGGGCCTGACCGGGGGAGGCCAGCCACGCCGGGATCAGCAGCAGTACCGCGAGGACGCGGGTGATCGCCGCGAACACGAGTTCTTTCATGCCGTCAACGGTCGCCGCCGCCTGTCCGAACCCGATCGCGGCGAAGTGCGCGGACGCCGACGAAAATGTCACCGTTCCGCACGGATCACGTCGTGACGCAACGATGACATTCCGTGGACGTTCCGCGGAAACAGGGCGGGCACCATGGCGTGTCATGGACGAGCGGATTCCGTCCGGCGCTGCGATAGTCGTCGGCATGCCCAGGGTGCTGCTCATCGAGGACGACCAAGCCGTGCGTGACGGGCTCAGCATGGCGCTGGGCGGACGCGGCCACGCGGTCGACGCGGTGGCCACCGGCGAGGAGGGCCTCGCCCGGCTCGCGTCACGGCCGCCGGACATCGTCGTGCTGGACCTCATGCTGCCCGGACTCGACGGCTTCGAGGTCTGCCGCCGCATCCGCGCGGCGGGCGATCTGCCGATCATCATGCTCACCGCGCGCAACGAGGACATCGACGTGGTGGCCGGGCTCGCCGCCGGCGCGGACGACTACGTGGTCAAACCCGCCAGGGCCCAGGTATTGGAGGCCAGGATCCGCGCGGTGCTGCGCCGCACCGGGCAACCGGCGCCCGCGGTACCCGCGCCCGTCGAGATCGAGCGTCACGGCGATCTCGGCATCGACCGTGCCGGGCTGACGGTGACCAAGGCGGACAAGCCGCTCGCCCTCGCCCCGACCGAACTGCGGTTGCTGCTCGAACTCACCCAGGTCCCCGGCCGGGTGCTCAGCCGCCAGTATCTGCTGGAAAGCGTGTGGGAGCACGGCTACTTCGGCGATTCCCGCGTCGTCGACGCCTGTGTGCAGCGGCTGCGCGCGAAGATCGAGGACGATTCGTCCGCGCCGGTGTACGTGCAGACGGTCCGCGGGTTCGGCTACCGGTTCGGGCCGCTGTGAAGCTTGGGGGTCTGCGCACCCGCCTGCTCCTGGCTTTCAGCCTGCTGGTCGTGATCACCGCGGCGACAGTCGCCGGAGGCGGCTACGTCCAATCCCGGACCCTGATCCTCCAGCAGGCTCAGGACGCCACCGCCCGCGTGCTGGTCGACAAGGCCACCGCGCTGTTCCCCCTCGGCCCGCTGCCCCCGGGGGACGGGACGCTGAGCCGGATCAGCGGCGAACTGTCCGATCGTCAGCTGAGCTCCTTGGTCCTGTTCGAGGACAGGGCCAGCGGGAACCAGCAGATGCGGTCCTTGATCTCGCCGGAGCTTCGCGAGCGGGTCCGGGCCGGAAACGTCGCCTGGCAACGGGTCGACTCCGGGGGCACGCCGATGCTGGTGGTGGGCACGAGGTTCACGGTGCTGCTTCCCGGTGGGCAGCAACGGGATTCGGGTATCGAGGCCTACATCGCGCGCAGCATGGTGCCGGAGGCGACGAGTATCGACGAACTCGCCACGCGGGCGTGGCTGATCGGCGGCGTGGCGCTCGTTTTCGCCATCGGGCTGGCGCTGCTGGCCGCCCGCGGTGTCCTGCGGCCGGTGCGGGAACTGGGTGACGCGGCGAAGCGGCTGGGCGAGGGCGACCTGCGGGCCCGGATCAGCGTCCGCGGCTCGGACGAACTGGCCGGGGTGGCGCGGACGTTCAACGAGACGGCCGAATCGCTGGAACGCCACGTCGGGGAGCTGGAACGGATGGAAGCCGACGCGCGGCGGTTCGTCGCTGACGTCTCGCACGAACTGCGCACCCCGCTGGCCGCGATGACCGCGGTCGCGGACGTGCTGGAGCAGGAGGCGTCGAGTCTGCCGGGGGACGCCGGGCGCGCGGCGAAGATGAGCATCGAGGAGACGCACAACCTGACCCGGCTGGTGAACGACCTCATCGAGGTCTCCCGCTTCGACGCCGGGGCCGCCGCCCTGGCCCCGGAAGAGGTCGACGTCGCCGAGGTGATCACGGCGAGCCTGCGCATCCGGGGCTGGACGGGCGAGGTGGAGGGAGACCTGCCCTCCGGGATCTTCGCCGAGTGGGATCCCCGGCGGGTGGACGTCATCGTGGCGAATCTGGTCGGGAACGCGTTGCGGCATGGGGAAAAGCCGGTCTCGCTCCGGCTTTCCGAAGCGGGGGAGCAGATCACGGTGGAGGTCTCGGATCGCGGTCCCGGACTGGCGCCCGAGGTGCTGCCGCACGTGTTCGACCGGTTCTACAAGGCGGATTCGGCGAGGGCGAGGTCCGGCGGCAGCGGACTCGGGCTGGCGATCGCCTGGGAGAACGCCCGTCTGCACGGCGGGATGTTGAGCGCGGCCAACGGTACCGACGGTGGCGCCGTGTTCACCCTGCGCTTGCCCCGGCGGGGAGGGACAGCATGAGGAAGACCTGGCTCGCGGCACTTCTGCTCGTCTCGACGGTCTCGGGTTGCGGCGTCCGGCCCAGTGCCGTGATCGCCGGCGCGCCCGCACCGGTGGGACCCGCCAACGCCGCGGTGCTCTACTTCCTGTCCGGTGGGCAACCGGTCAGGGTGCTGCGCCCGCTCGCCGAGGAGCTGCCCCCGGCGAGCCCCGTCGACCTGCTCGCCGCCGGACCGGACGAGAGCGAGCGGGAACGGCAGTACACCACGGAAGTCCCGACCGGCACGGCGGTGCTGGACCAGACGCCCGCGCCGAACGGGGTCACGGTGACGCTGTCGGTCGGCGTCGCCGGGTTGTCGTCGAAGGCGGTCGATCAGATCGTGTGCACGGCCAGGGATTCCTTCGGTGGAAGCGCGCAGATCACGTTGCGGGGCGGGGGATCCGTGCGCGGTCCATTGACTTGTCCCTTGCCTGGCTAGGGGGCGTGAGTGGCGATTCGGTTTAGGGCCAAGAGCGTCTTAGCTGCCCAAGTACATGAAGGCCCCCTTCCTTGCGCCTAGGTACAGGAAGGGGTCCTTCATGTACTTCAGGCGAGCCCCGGCGCCGGCAATGAGCCCGCCGAACGCGTCGTGAGTGGCGATTCGGGTCAGAACCAACCGTGTCCTGAGTACCTACTGGCGGTCTTGCGTGACTGGATGGACGGCACACGTGATCGGACGGACGACTCACGGCGAAAGCTTCGCCGGGAGCGTGTCGTCCATCTGATCACGTGTGTCGTCCGTGGATCACACGTGCCGTCCGCCCAATCACGCGAAGCCACCGTCTCGGTACAGGTGGTCGTGAGTGGCGTTTCGGGTTCGAAACACGAATCGCCACTCACGACCACTTCGACCAACTCGGTGCCGGTGCTGCGTCGGCACTTCACGGACCGCGGCCAAGCACACACGCACCGCGCGCACGACGGCAATTTTGCCGTCCAGGGCCCAAGAAGGAGTGGCCCGAATCACCGGTGTCGGTCCCTCGCTTTGTCCGGTTCCGCCCGCTAGCTTAGGCAAGGCTAAGCAAACGGACGTGGGGTGGTTGTGGCGTGGAGGGGATCGAGGGCAAGGTCGCGCTCGTCACCGGAGGCGCGCGCGGGATCGGGGCGGCCGTCGTGGACGGGCTCGCCGAGGCCGGCGCGATCGTGGCGGCGGTGGACCTGGTCGAAAGCGCTTCCCGGGACGGGGTGGCCTCGTTCGTCGCGGACGTCGGGGATCCCGCCGCCGTCGCGCGGGTGGTCGGCGAGGTCGAAAACGAACTCGGGCCGATCGGCATCGGGGCGTCCGTCGCGGGTGTGCTGAAGCCCGGGTCCGTCTGCGACACGAGCGACGAGGACTGGGCGGCGACCTTCGCGGTCAACTCCACCGGCGTCTTCACCGTGCTCCGCGAGATTTCCCGCCGGATGTTGCCCCGCCGGAGCGGTGTGCTGGTGACGGTCGGGTCGAACGCGGCGGGAGTCCCACGCAGCGGGATGGCCGCGTACGCCGCTTCGAAGGCCGCGGCGACGATGCTGACCCGCTGTCTCGGGCTCGAACTCGCCGGTTCCGGCATTCGCTGCAACATCGTCTCGCCCGGCTCGACCGACACCGACATGCAGCGTCTACTGTGGACGGACGAAAACGGCGCGGACCGTGTCATCGCGGGAAATCCGGAGCAATACCGCGTCGGCATACCACTGGGCCGGATGGCGGAACCCGCCGATATCGCCGACGCCGTCCTGTTTTTGGCCTCCGATCGCGCGCGGCACATCACGATGCAGAACCTCTACGTCGACGGCGGCGCGACGCTCCGCGCGTGATCTCGATGACGCAACGAAGACTTTTCGGGTCCGTACGATTAGGTTAGGCTAACCGAAAGTCGGCGCTTTCGTACTGGGGTGTCACGGGCGCCTGTTCGGTCAGTAGCATTCGCGAAAGGGAATCCAGTCGTGTCCTCACCTGCACCGGCCCGACCAAGGCCGGTCCACCAGGCGGCCGATCTGCTGGCGGCGTATCTGCCCGGATCGTTCTACTACTCGTCCGCTCGAGGATCGCTGCTTGCCGACGGCGTGTACGCGCCGGTCCACGCGGCGCCCGGGAAGCGTGCCCGCGCGGCCGCCGAAGTCCTCGACGCCGCTCTCGTGGCGGGAGTGACCGAACCCGTCGTCGCCGGCGCGATCGGATTCCGGCCCGACGCGCCGAGCAGCCTGGTGGTGCCCGCCCTGGTGCGCAAGGCGGGACCACCGAAGGCGAGTGGTCCGGTCGCCCCGCTGGGCGGGAGTTGGACGGTGTCGCCGCGGCCCGCGCCGGAGGTCTACACCACTGCCGTGGCGAGGGCGCTGGAGGAGATCCGCGACGGCGACCTCCGCAAGATCGTGCTGGCCCGCTGCCTCGACGTCACCGGCGGCGACCCCGTCGCCGTGCCGCGGCTGCTGGCGCGCCTCGTCCACGCGGACCCGGCCGCCCACGCTTTCGCCGTCGACGTCAGCGCGCCGGGGGATCCCGCGCCGCGTACCCTGATCGGCGCGAGCCCGGAGCTCCTGGTCTCCCGCCGCGGTCGCGTCGTCACGGCCAACCCGCTGGCGGGATCACGGCCGCGAGTGGCCGACGACGCCGGGAACTCCCGGCGGATCAAGGATCTTCTGGCGTCCGAAAAGGACCGTGACGAACACGCGCACGTCGCCGCCCAGGTGGCCGAAGTGCTGGGCCGGTTCTGCGTCGACCTCGACGTCCCCGCCGAACCTGAGGTGATCGGCACGCCCACGATGTGGCACCTCTCGACCAAGATCAGCGGACGGCTCGCCGACGTGACCGACGCCGGTGCGTCCGCGCTCGGACTGGCCGAGGCACTGCATCCGACACCGGCGGTCTGCGGTGTCCCGACCGGACTCGCCCGCGACACCATCGCAGCGCTCGAACCCGAGGATCGCGGCTATTACGCGGGTCTCGTCGGCTGGACCGACCAGGACGGTGACGGCGAATGGGTCGTCACCATCCGCTGTGCCGAAGTCCGTGACCGGACCGTCCGGCTGTTCGCCGGCGCGGGAGTGGTGGCGGGTTCCGATCCGGCGGCCGAACTCGCCGAGACCGGCGCGAAATTCGGCACCATGCTGCGGGCCCTCGGTCTGGAGGGAGTGGAATGACCGCCGACCACGTGCCCTGGCCGCCGGAAACCGCGGCGCGCTACCGGGCTTCGGGATACTGGCGCGGCCAGACCTTCGGCAAGCTGCTGACCGGCCTCGCCGAGGCCTACGCCGAGCGTCTCGCCGTGATCGGCGAAAACGCCCGCTGGACGTTCGCCGAACTCGACGAGCGGGCGCACCGGCTCGCCGCGGGATTCGCCGGAGCCGGGATCCAGGCCGGTGACCGGGTCGTCGTGCAACTGCCGAACGTGCCGGAGTTCGCATCCGTCGTGTTCGGACTGTGGCGGGCAGGCGCGCTGCCGGTGTTCGCGCTGCCCGCGCACCGCGCGAGCGACCTGCGGCATTTCGCCGAGCAGAGCGAGGCCGTGGCGATCCTGACCGTCGGCGAACACGAACGATTCGACCACGCGGCCATGGCACGCGCGGTCGCCGCCGAGATTCCCTCGGTGCGCAACGTCTTCGTCGTCGGCACGGAGGAATTCGCCGAGCTCGAAGCGGCGACTCCGCGCGCCCTGCCGGACCCCGATCCGGCGGGCGTCGCGTTCCTCCAGTTGTCGGGCGGGAGCACCGGCCTGCCCAAGCTGATCCCGCGCACGCACGACGACTACCTCTACAGCGTCCGGGAAAGCGCCCGGATCTGCGGCCTGCGCCCGGAAAGCGTGTACCTGGCCGCGTTGCCGGTCGCGCACAACTTCCCGCTCAGTTCGCCCGGTCTGCTCGGCGCGCTGCACGCGGGCGCGGCGACGGTGTTCGCGCCGCGTCCCGACGCCGACACCGCGTTCCGGCTCATCGAGGCCGAGGGCGTGACGATCACCGGGCTCGTGCCGCCGCTGGCCGCCGCGTGGACGCAAGCCGCCGCGCGGACCACCCGCGATCTGTCCTCTTTGGACGTCCTGCTGGTCGGCGGCGCGAAATGCGCCCGTGAACTGGCCGAGAAGATCGGACCCGCGCTGGGGTGCCGTCTGCAGCAGGTGTTCGGCATGGCCGAGGGCCTGGTCTGCTACACCCGGCTAGACGACCCGGACGAGTACGTCCTCGCCACCCAGGGACGGCCGATCTCGCCGGACGACGAGATCCGCGTGGTGAACCCGGACGACCCACTGTCCACTTCGGACGATGTCGTCGCGCCGGGAGAGACTGGCGCACTGCTGACCCGGGGGCCGTACACGATCCGCGGCTATTACCGCGCCGAGGAGCACAACAAGACCGCGTTCACCGAGGACGGTTTCTACCGCACCGGTGACCTCGTGCGTCGGCATCCGTCGGGACATCTGGAAGTGGTCGGCCGGGCCAAGGAGCAGATCAACCGCGGTGGCGAGAAGGTGGCCGCGGAAGAGGTCGAGAACCACCTGATGGCCCACCCCGGCGTGCTCGACGCCGCCGTCGTCGCGGTGCCGGACCCGTACCTGGGCGAGCGCACCTGCGCGTACGTCGTCCCGGCTGCCGGCGCCGAGCCCGCCGCGGCGGAGCTGCGCCGGTTCGTCCGCGAGCGCGGGGTCGCGGCGTTCAAGGTGCCCGATCTGGTCCAGGTGGTGCCGGAGTTCCCGGTGACCGGTGTCGGCAAGACCAGCAAACGCGAGCTGCGGGCGGCGCTGGCCGCCCTGGCGAAGGAGAAGTGAACGTGTCACTGCCCAAGATCGAGCCCTACGCCCTCCCGACGGAGGCCGAGCTGCCCGCCGGACGGGTCGGCTGGAAACCCGACGCCGCCCGTGCCGCGCTGCTGGTCCACGACGCGCAGCGGTACTTTCTCGCGCCGTACGCGGGATCCCCGGTCCCGGAGATGGTCGCGAACATCGCCGCGCTGGCCGATGCCGCCCGCGCCGCGGGGGTCCCTGTGTTCTACACCGCGCAGCCCGGCCACCAGGCCGCCGAGGACCGCGGCCTGCTCACCGAGTTCTGGGGCGACGGGATCGGCGCGGTCATCGACGACGATCCGGCCGCGGCCGACGTGGTGGCCGAGCTCGCCCCGCAGCCGGGGGACAAGGTCCTGACGAAATGGCGCTACAGCGCGTTCCAGCGCAGCACATTCACCGAGCAGCTCGCCGAAGCGGGCCGGGATCAGCTGCTGATCACCGGGGTCTACGCGCATATCGGCTGCCAGGCCACCGCCGTCGAGGCGTTCATGCGCGACATCCAGCCGTTCCTGGTCGGCGACGCGGTCGCGGACTTCTCGCGCGAACGTCACGACCAGGCCTGCGAGTACGTCGCCCAGCGCTGCGGCGCACTGACCACCACGGCCGCCGCGCTCGCCGCGCTGGCCCCCATCCACGCGGGAGCACAGCGATGAGCCTGACCGTCCAGAAGATCCACGCCGACGTCGCCGAACTGCTCGGCTGCGACCCGGCCGAGCTGAAGCCGGAGACCGACCTGACCGATCTCGGCCTCGACTCGATGCGGATCATGGGCCTGGTCGAGCAGTGGCGTACCGAGGGTGCCGACACGCTCGAATTCGCCGACCTGGCCGAGCAGCCGACCCTCGGCCACTGGACGCGGGTCCTCACCGGGAGCGCGACGTGAGCCGCGCCGACCATCGCCACCGGCACCTGGAGCGCATCGCCGAGGTCCGTGCGGGACGGCATGCGGAGAAGGTTCCGTATCCGATCCGCATCCGGCAGGCCGAGGTCTTGCGTACCGAGATGATCGGTTCCGGGCTGCTCCGGGTCACGCTCGGCGGACCGGGAACGGCGGGTTTCGAGGCGCATTCGCCCGACGAACACGTGAAGATCCTGTTCCCCGAACTGGACCCCGAGCCGCGGCTCCCGGTGCAGGACGGCGACATGCTGCGCTGGCCGAAGCCGTCGCCGACGTCGCGCGAGTACACGGTCCGCCGGTACGACCCGGCTTCCGGGGAGCTCGACCTCGACGTCGCGCTGCACCAAGGCGGGCTCGGCTCCGGTTGGGCCGAGAAGGTCACGCCCGGCACGCCGGTGCACGTCGCCGGTCCGCCCGGCGGGCTGATCGTGCCGCACAACTACGACCGCTACCTGCTCGCCGGTGACGTCACCGCGCTGCCCGCGATCGCGCGCTGGCTCGAAGAACTGCCGCGTACCGCCGCGGGCTGGGCGTTCATCGAGGTCACCGGCGCGAGCGAGGAGATCGAGCTCTCCGCGCCCGAAGACGTCGAGGTGCACTGGCTGCATCGAGGCGACGTGGCGCCCGGCGCGTCCGACGTTCTCGCCCGTGCGGTCCAGACGATCGAGGTCCCCACCGGGGAACGGCTCTACGCCTGGGTCGCCGGCGAAGCGGGGCAGATCAAACCGCTGCGCCGCTGGCTCAAGAACGACCTCGGGCTCGGCAAGGACGACCACGACGTGACCGGTTACTGGAAACGCGGCGTCGCGGACTTCGACGACGAGCACGACCACTGATCCCCACCAAGAAAACCGAGGAAAACCCATGCGCACCACAAGAACCCGCCGTCTCGCCGGAGCGCTCGCGCTCGCTTTGACGGTCGTGACCGCGGCCACGGCCTGCGGTGCGGGCGAAGACGGCAAGGCCGCCGACGGCGGTCAGACCCGGGTGTTCGCCGCCGACAACGGCCAGATCACCATCCCGGTCTCGCCGAAGCGCGTCATCGCCACCGGTTACGCCGTGCCCGCCCTGCTCGAAGCGGGCGCGCCGCTGGTCGGGGTGTCCAGCTGGAAGCGCGGGATCCCGCTGTTCAACGAGCAGGAGCGCAAGAAGTACGACGAGCTGGCGAAGGTCGCGGGCGAGTCGGCGTCGGAGACGAACTACGAGGCGATCGCGCAGGCGGATCCGGATCTCATCGTGATCGGCGTGCCGAAGCCGGTGCTCGCCGACATCGACATCAAACGCCTCGAAGCGATCGCGCCGGTCGTGGCGATCGGCCCGTCGGTTCCGTCGATGTGGCGTGAGCTGTCGCGCAAGCAGGCCGACGCCGCCGGTGCGGCCGCCGGATTCGACGCGCTGAAGACGGCGTACGACACCAAGGCCAAGGCACTGGCCGAGAAGTACAAGGCCGTGGTGCCGCAGCTGAAGCTGGGCCACGTCGGTGCCTACGGCGAGGTCGCCAAGGGCAACTTCCAGCGTGAGTTCAACGGTTCCTGGGGCACCAACATCGCGCAGGACATCGGTGCCACGTACTACGGCCAGGTCAAGGTCAAGGGCGGCGGCTCGAAGGACGTCAGCGAGTATCCGTCGATCGAGGAACTGTCGACCGCGTTCGCCCAGGCCGACGCGATCACCTACTCGGTCGCCGCCGACGGTTCCGTGCCCGCGCCGGTCAAGTACGTCCTCGACTCGCCGCTGTGGAAGGAACTCCCCGCGGTGAAGGCGGGCAAGGTCTACCCGTTCCGCTTCACCGAGGCCGCCACCTACCGGGCCGCGACGTCCACTTTGGACGCCGTCGACCAGGCGTTCGCGCCGCTGCTCAAGCAGTGACCACCACCGGGCGGTCCGCGCTGCTCGGCGCCGCACTGCTCGGGCTCGTCGTGGTCGCCGTGCTGAGCGTCGGCATCGGCGCGCACGCCATCGCCCCCGGCGAGGTCGTGCGCGCCCTGCTGGGCGAGGGGAATCCGAGTGACCGGGCGGTGGTCCTGGACATCCGGATGCCGAGGGCGGTGCTGGCGATCGGGGTCGGCGCGGCGCTCGCCGTCGGCGGCGTGCTCGTGCAGGCCCTGTCGCGCAACGCTTTGGCCGAACCCGGCGTGCTCGGCGTGACCGCCGGGGCCGGGTTCGCCATCGCGGTGGGCTCTTCGTTCGGCCTGGCCGCGTCGGCGCCCGCCGAACTGGGTCTGGCGGTGCTGGGCGCGGTCGGCGCTTCGGCGCTGGTGTACGCGGTCGGCAGCAAGTCGCCGTTGCGGCTCGTACTCGCCGGGACCGCGTTGAGCGCCGTGCTGCTGGGGCTCACCCTCGGCCTGCGGCTGCTGTTCCCGGACACCTTCGACGTCTACCGGTTCTGGTCGGTGGGTTCGCTGGCCGGTCGCGAACAGGCGCCGACCACGGTCCCGCTGATCGTCATCGGCCTGTCCCTGCTGGGCGCGTTCGCGGTGAGCCGCCAGCTGAACGCGATCGCGCTCGGCGAGACGGTCGCGCATACGCTCGGCGCGAACGTCGCGCGCGTCCGGACGGTCACCCTGCTGCTGATCACGCTGATGGCGGGTGCGGCGACCGCGCTGGCCGGGCCGATCCTGTTCGTCGGGCTGATCGTGCCGCATCTGGCCCGGCGGGTGGCCGGCGCGTCGATCCCGTGGCTGATCGCGTTCGCCGCGCTGCTCGGCCCGGTCCTGATGCTGGCCGCGGACGTCGGCTCCCGGGTCCTGCTGCCGACCGGTGAGGTGCCGGTGGCGATCGTGACGGCGTTCCTCGGCGGCCCGGTGCTGATCTGGGCCGTCCGCAAATACGGGGCGGCGCCGCTGTGAACACACTCGTCCTGCGGCGCGGGCGGTTCTCCGCCCGGATGGAACGCCGCACCCTCGTCTTCTTCGTGGCGATGCTGGGGGTCATCGCCGGCCTGACGCTGCTCGGGCTCTGCTACGGCGCGGCGTGGGCGAGCCCCGCCCGCGTGTTCGCCGCGCTCACCGGTTCCGGTGGCGGGCCGGGCGTGGTCATCCGCGAATGGCGGCTGCCCCGGGTACTGGCCGGGCTGGTGTTCGGTGCCGCGCTCGGCCTGGCGGGCGCGATCTTCCAGAACGTCACCCGCAACCCGCTCGGCAGCCCGGACGTGATCGGTCTCGACGCCGGTGCGTACACCGGCGCGCTGTTCGCGATCACCGTGCTCTCGGGCACGTCGACGCAGCTGACCATCGGTTCGGTGCTCGGCGGCGTGATCACGGCGGCCATCGTCTACGCGTTGTCGCTCGGTGGCGGGTTGTCCGGGCTGCGGCTGATCGTCATCGGGATCGCGATCAACGCGATGCTGATGGCGTTCAACTCGTGGATCGTGCTGCGCGCGGAACTCGAGATCGCGATCGCGGCCGTCGGCTGGAACGCCGGTTCCCTCAACGGGGTCGGCTGGGACGACGTCGCCATCCCGTTCGCGGTGCTCGCGGTGCTGTTCGTCGTGCTGTTCACCAGGGCGCCGGCGCTGCACCAGGCCGCGCTCGGCGGTGCGCTGGCGGTCACCACCGGGGTCCGCTGGGACCGGCTGCGGCTGGTCCTGGTGCTGATCGGGGTCGGCTGCACGGCCACCGTCACCGCCGTGGCGGGCCCGATCGCGTTCATCGCGCTGGCCGCACCGCAGATCGGACGGCGGCTGGCCCGCACGCCCGGTATCGCCCTGCTGCCCGCCGCCCTCACCGGCGCCGTACTGCTCACCAGTGCCGACCTGGCCGCTCAGATGTTGCTCGCGCCGGAATCGCTGCCGGTCGGTGTGGTCAGCACCGTGATCGGCGGCGGCTACCTGATCTGGCTGCTCACCAAGGAGGTTCGGCGCATATGAGTGCCCGCTTGACCGCTCGGGACCTGACCCTGCGCTACGGCGACCGGGTCGTGTCGACCCGGCTGAGCCTCGACGTGCCCGACCGCGCGTTCACCGCCGTCGTCGGACCGAACGCGTGCGGCAAGTCCACCCTGCTGCGCGCGTTCGTCCGGCTGCTGCGCCCGTCGGACGGCGAGGTCCTTCTCGACGGCAAGGACGTGGGTTCCTTTCCCGGCAAGGGTTTGGCGCGGGAGCTCGGGTTCCTGCCGCAGGATCCGGTCGCGCCGGAGGACGTCCGCGTCCGCCAGCTGATCGCGCGTGGCCGGTTCCCGCATCAGTCGCTGTTCGCCACCTGGTCCGAAGAGGACGAACGCGCGGTGCTCGACGCGATGACCGCGGCCGGGGTGGCGGGACTGGCCGACCGGCCGGTGCAGGAGCTCTCCGGCGGGCAGCGTCAACGCGTGTGGGTGGCGCTGGTGCTGGCGCAGAAGACGCCGTACCTGTTGCTCGACGAACCGACGTCCTTTTTGGACATCGCGCACCAGTACCAGTTGCTGAGCCTGCTGGCGCGCCTGCGCGACGAGGGCCGCACGGTGATCGCCGTCCTGCACGACATCAACCAGGCCTGCCGCTACGCCGATCACCTCGTCGCCCTGCGGGACGGCCGGATCGTCGCCGAGGGCGCGCCGTCCGACATCGTCGACGCGGAGCTGATGAAGGAGGTCTTCGATCTCCCCAGCGTCGTCGTGCCCGACCCGGTGACCGGAACCCCGATGGTGGTGCCTTCATGCTGAACCTGACCGGTGCCCAGCTGGGGATCTGGACCGCGCAGCGCCTCGAACCCGACTCGCCCTACTACGTCGTCGGCGATGTCATCGAGATCGTCGGCGACAAGGCGGTCGACGTCGCCGCGCTCACCGAAGCGATCCGGGCGACCGCCGAGGAGGCGGACAGCCTGCGGTTGCGCGTTTTCGAGACGCCGGACGGTCCGCGCCAGGTCGTGTCGGAAGACGTGCTGCCGCTGCCGGAGGTCGTGGATCTGCGCGGTGAGGCCGATCCGGTCGCCGCCGCGCACGAGCGGGTGGACGCCGAACGCCGCCGGGTCGCCGAAGCCTGCCGCGGGATGGTGGATCGGCCGTTGTTCGCCCACCTCGTGCTGCGGCTGTCCGGATCGCAGGTGTGGTTCACCCAGCTCGGGCACCACCTGGTGTTCGACGGCTACACCGCGGCGATGCTCGCGCGCCGGACCGCGGCCCGCTACACCGCGTCGGTGCAGGGCAAGGACGTTCCGGCTTCGACGTTCGCCCGGTTCGCCGATCTCGTCGAGGCCGATCGCGCCTACCGCGAGAGCGAACGGTTCGCCCAGGACCGCGAGTACTGGCGCGAGCGGTTCACGCCGTTGCCGGATCTCGACGACGCCGGCAGCGCATCCGGCCCGCCCGAGCATACGGTCACCGCCCGGTCGATCCTGCCGGCTTCGGATGTCGCCCGGCTTCGTGAACTGGGCAAACGCGCCGGGACGACGTGGGGTGACGCGCTGATCGCCTGTTACGCCGCGTTCCTGCACCGCGTGCTCGGCTGGACCGACGTCGTGTTCGCGATGCCGTTGATGTGCCGCGAGGGCGCGGCGCTGCGGACTCCGGCGATGGCGGTCAACGTGCTGCCGCTGCGGGTCACGGTGCTCCCGGAGGACTCGGCGGCCGAGCTGACCGCGCGGGTCGCGGGCGCGCTGAAGGAAATGCGCACGCACCAGCGGTATCGCGGGGAAGACGTGCCGCAGGATCTCGCGGTGCCCGGCGCCGGCGCGCTGCTGCACGGCCGCGGCATCAATCTCAAGGCGTTCGACCTGAAGCTCGACTTCGCGGGCTCGCACGGCACGATGCGCAATGTCGCGGGCGGGCCGCCCGAGGACATGGGACTGTCGGTCCTGCCGACCTCGGACGGCGGGCTGCTGCTCGGGTTCGAGGTCGACGCGCGGACGCACGACCAGGCCGCGGTCGACGCCAAGCTGACCGCCTTGCGCTGCCTGATCACCGCGCTGACCGAGCCGGACGGCCCGGCGGTCGCGGGTGCGGATCTGATCCCGGCGGGGGAGCGGGACGCGGTGCTGGAGGCGTGGTCGACGCCCGCACCCGAGGGTGAACTCCTTGGCGTACCTGAACTTCTCGACCGGCTGGATCCCGAACACACCGCGCTGGTCTTCGGTGACGAACGGCTGACCGCGGGCGAACTCGTCACGCGGGTCCACCGCCTCGCCCGGGCGTTGCGGGCTCGTGGCGTCGGGGCGGACGACGTCGTCGCGCTGGCCCTGCCGCGGTCGGCGGATCTCGTCGTCGCCCTGCTGGCGGTGCTCGATGCAGGGGCCGCCTTCCTGCCGCTGGACCTGGCGCATCCCGTCGAACGCCTGCGGGAACTCGCCGCCGAAGCCGGTGCGGTGCTCACAGTGGCCGATGACCCGGGAATCGTGCCGGGGCCGCATCTCCTGCTCGGCGACACCAATCTGTCCACTCTGGACTCTTCGCCGCTCGCGATTCCGCGCCATCCGGAGCATCTCGCGTACGTCATCTTCACCTCCGGCTCGACCGGATGGCCCAAGGGCGTCCTCGGCCGGATCGGCGGGCTCGCGACGTTGCTGCGCCACCACCGCGCGACCACGGTCGCCGAGACCGAACGCACCGCGGGCAGGCGGCTGCGCGTCGCGCACACCTACTCGTTCGCCTTCGACTCCGCGCTCGACCAGCTGATGTGGCTGCTGTTCGGACACGAACTCCACGTCTACGGCACCGACGTCGCGCGGGACGCCGACGAACTGCTGGCCGCGTTCGCCCGCGACCGGATCGACGTCGTCGACACCACGCCCTCGATGGCGGCGCCGCTGGTCGACGCCGGGCTGCTCGACGGCCCCGACGCGCCCGCGCTGCTCGTCCTCGGCGGCGAGGCGACTCCGCCCGCGCTGTGGCGACGCGTCGCCGAGTCCGGTGTCCGCGCCCGCAACATGTACGGCCCGACCGAGGCCACTGTGGACGGTGCCGGATCCTGGCTGGACGACGGGGAACCGACCATCGGCACCGCGGTTCCGGGCACGGCGGTCCGGGTGCTCGACGCCGCGTTGCGTCCAGCGCCCGTCGGAACGCCGGGAGAGCTGTACCTGGCGGGACCTCATCTGGCGCGTGGTTATCTCGGACGTCCCGGCGCGACCGCCGAACGATTCGTCGCCGATCCGTTCGGCGCGCCCGGCGACCGGATGTACCGCACCGGGGACCTCGCCCGCTGGGTGCCCGGCCGCGGGCTGGAGTACCTGGGCCGCCGCGACGGCCAGGTGAAGGTGCGCGGACACCGCGTCGAACTCGGTGAGGTCGAGGCCGCACTGGCAGCTGTTCCCGGAGTGCGTGCGGCCGCCGCGGCGGTGCGCGGGCCCAGGCTCGTCGGTTACGTCGTCGGCGAGGTCGTGCCGGACGAGGTCCGCGCGGCGCTCGCCGGGCGGGTGCCGGAACACCTCGTGCCGGCCGCGGTCGTCGTGCTCGACACGCTTCCGTTGACCCCCAACGGGAAGATCGATCGTCCGGCGCTGCCCGCCCCACGCGCGGCGGCCGGACGCGTCGCGGCCACCGATCGCGAACGGCTGCTGTGCGCCACCATCGCCGAGGTGATCGGTGTCGACGAGGTCGCCGTCGACGACGACTTCTTCGCGCTGGGCGGCGACAGCATCACCGCGATCAGTGTCAGCAGCAGGCTGCGCGCGCACGGTCTCGACCTGCGCCCGCGTGACCTGCTGGCCCGCCGCAGCTTCGAGGCGCTGGCGGCGGCGAGCGCGGAGATCGGTGCCCTGGCCGCCCCGCCGGACGAGCCGGCCGGCGTGGTGCCCGCACCGCCGATCGTCCGCGCGCTGCTCGATTCGCATCCGGACGTCACGACCATCGCCGGCTACACTCAGTGGACCGCCGTCCGGCTCGATGAGGACCTTCCGCCCGCCCTGCTGGCCGAAGGCGTGCAAACGCTGCTGGACCACCACGACGCCCTCCGTCTGCATTTAGAGGACGAAATGCGGGTCCGGGAACGCGGGGCGGTGAAGGCGTCGGACGTGGTCATCGAGACGACCGGCGAACCGGCCGAGGTCGCGGCGCGACTCGCGGAGTCCCTGGACCTCCGGGCCGGGGTGCTCAAGGTGGCGTTGCTGCCGGATCACCTCGTCATCGTGCTGCACCACTTGGCGGTCGACGGTGTCTCGTGGCGGGTTTTGCTGCCGGATCTGCGTTCGGCCTGTGCCGGTGAACCGCTCGACCCGGTCGGGACGTCGTGGCGGCGGCACGCGCTTCTCCTTGCCGAGCAAGGCACTTCCGGTGCCCGGCGGGGCGAACTCGACCATTGGCGTGGCGCGCTCGACGGTCCGCGCCTCGGCCACCGTCCGCTCGACCGCGGCGTCGACACGGTCGCGACCGCGCGGCGATCGGTCACCCTCGCCACCCCGGAGCAGACCGAAGCGGTGCTCACCGCGCTGCCCGCGGCTTATCGCGCCGGACCGGACGACGTCCTGCTCGCCGCGCTCGTGCTGGCTCTGCGGTCTTGGCGCGATGCCCCGGTCGAGGCCGAGACGGTGTCGCTCGAAGGGCACGGCCGCGACCATGACGGCCTGGACCTTTCGCGCACCGTCGGCTGGTTCACCGCCGAGTATCCCGTGCGCGTTCCCGCCGGCGTGGCGGCGGCCGGAGAGCTGCTGCGGGCCGCCAAAGAGGCCAAACGCGCGGTTCCCGACAACGGTGTCGGCTTCGGGGTCCTGCGGTACCTCGACCCGCTCACCCGGGACGAACTCGCCGCCGTCCCGCCGCCGGACGTCGTCCTCAACTACCTCGGCCGGTTCGCGGCCCTGCCCGGTACCGGCTGGCGGCTGCCGGAGGAGGACCCGTTCGCGGTCACCGAACCGGACGCCAAGTCGCTGGAACAGGTGCTGGCGCTGAACTGCTTCGTCCGCGAGGACGGCCGTCCGCACCTCGCCGTCGAATGGACCGCGGCCGGTGCCGTTCTGTCTGAGGAAAGCGTTGCCGCGCTTCAAGAATCGTGGTCACTCGCGCTGGAAGCGATGGCCGCGTACGCCGCCCGGATCGGTCCGGACGGCGGTGGGCTCACGCCGTCGGATCTCCCGCTGGTCGGCCTCGGCCAGACCGACATCGACGCGCTCGAACGCCTGGGCCGCATCGAGGACGTCCTGCCCTCGACCCCACTGCAGACCGGGCTTTCGTTCCACACGCTGGCGCGCGGCACCGAAGACACCGACGTCTACGTGGTCCAGGCCGTCACCCTGCTCAGCGGGGCGCTCGACGCGGACCGCATGCGCGAGGCCGCGGCGGAAGTGCTGCGGCGGCATCCCGCGCTGCGCGTCCACCTGCACACCACCGACGCGGGCGAGGTCGTCCAGGTGGTGCCCGCCGACGTCACACTGGACTGGCGATTCGCGCATGTCTCGCCGGACCAGGTCGACGCCGAATGCCGCACCGAACTCGCCCGTCCCTTCGATCCGGCGACCCCGCCGTTGATCCGGTTCCTGCTGCTGACGCTCGGCCCGGACGAGCACCGCCTGGTGCTCACGAATCACCACGCGTTGCTCGACGGCTGGTCGATGCCGCTGGTCGGCCGCACGCTGCTGGCCACCTACGCCGAACTCGGCGGCGGCCCGGCGGCCCCGGTCGCGCCCCCGCTCTCGGAGTACCACCGGGTGCTCGGCGAACGCGACCCGGACGCCGCGCTGGAAGCGTGGCGCGAGGCACTGTCCGGATTGGACGAAGGAACGCGGCTCGCTCCGGCGAGCGTCGAGTCCACTGTGGAGCGTCCGGAACGCGTCACCGTGGAACTGGGCGGTGAGTTCAGCGAGCGGCTGCGCGCCTTCGCCCGCGAACGCGGCATCACCCCGACGACGGTGTTCCAGACCGCCTGGGGAGTGCTGCTCGCCAGGCTGACCGGCCGCCGCGACGTGGTCTTCGGCTGCCCGGTCTCCGGCCGCCCGGCCGACGTCCCGGGCGTCGAGCGCATGATCGGCCAGTTGGGCAGCACGATCCCGGTGCGCGTGCGGTTCGACGCCGCCGACACCGCGGCCACCGTGCTGGAACGCGTGCACACCGAAAGCGTCCGGCTCACCGATCACCATCACGCCGGCCTGCCGGACATCCAGCGTGCGGCGGGCGTCGGCGACCTGTTCGACACGATGCTGGTGATGGAGAACTTCCCGCTCTCCAGCCGCGCCCGCACCACGCTGGCACCCGGCCTCGACCTCGTCGGCGTCGACATCACCGACGCGACGCATTACCCGCTCACGGTGATCGTGCTGCCCGGCGACGAGTTCACGATCGGCCTCGGGTACCAGCCGCAGGCGTTCACCCGCGCGGAGGCCGAGTCCTACGGCCGCTGGCTGCGGGCGGTGCTGCACGAGATCGTCGCCGACCCGGCGCGGCCGGTCTCCCGGCTGCGCGCGCTCGACGCCGAGGAAGAACGCGCGATGCTGCGTCTCGGTGAGGGACCGGAACCGAAGCGTGAACGCGGCGGCATGCTGGAGGAGTTCGGCCGCTGGGTCCGGGAGACGCCGGACGCCGAAGCCGTCGTGTGCCGCGACCGGAGCCTGACCTACGCCGAACTGGACCGTCGCGCCAACCGGCTCGCGCACACCCTGATCGACGCCGGGGTGAAACCGCAGGACCCGGTCGCGGTCCTGTTGCGCCGCGACGTCGACCTCGTGGTCGCGCTGTTCGGCGTGATCAAGGCCGGTGCGGTGCACGTGCCGATGGACCCGGACTACCCGGCAGACCGGCTCGCCTACATGCTGGGCGACATCCGGCCCGCCGCCGTCGTGTCCACTTCGGACGTCGAAGGTCTTCCGGTGATCAACCCGGCCGAACTGTCCACTGAGGACTCGGATCCGGCCGTGCCCTCGTGCGCGGACGCGATCGCCTACGTCATCTACACCTCGGGCACCACCGGCAAACCCAAAGGCGTGGCGGTGCCGCATCGCGGCGTGCCGAGCCTGATCGCGTTGCAGGAAGACATCGTCGGGATCGGGACCGCCGAGCGATACCTGCATTTCGCCTCGACGAGTTTCGACGTCGCGTTCTGGCAGTTCATGTTGCCGCTGCTGTCCGGCGGCACGTCGGTGATCGCACCGGAGGAGGTGCGGGTCTCCGGCGACGACCTCCTTGCGTACGCCGCCGAACATCGCGTCACCGGGCTCAACCTGCTGCCGTCGTTCCTCTCGGTTATGCCCGACGACGCGACCGTCGACCCGGACGTGTTCTTCGTCGTCGGCGCCGAACGGCTCGACCCGGAACTGGCGCGGCGCTGGGGAAACCGGCGGGCGCTGTTCAACGCCTACGGGCCGACCGAGGTCACCATCAACTCGGTCACCTGGCACTACGACCCGGCCGACCCGGGTCCGCTGCCGATCGGCCGTCCGGACCCGGAGGTCCGTGCGTACGTGCTGGACGGTGGTCTGCTCCCGGTCGGCACGAACGTCACCGGCGAGTTGTACCTGGCGGGGCCGAAGCTCGCGCAGGGCTACGTGGGCCGGTCGGCGCTGACCGCGGAACGGTTCGTCGCCGATCCGTTCGGGCCGCCGGGGGAGCGGATGTACCGCACGGGCGACCTGGTCCGCTGGCGCCCGGACGGGCAGATCGTCTTCCTCGGCCGCGCCGACCACCAGGTCAAACTGCGCGGGTTCCGGATCGAACTCGGCGAGATCGAGGCCGCGCTGACCGCGCACGACGACGTGCGCGCCGCCGCGGTGATCGTGCGCGAGGACCGGCTGGTCGCCTACGTCGTCCCCGTGGACGGCGCCGAACCCGATCCCGTCGCACTGCGCGAATACCTCGCCGCCGAACTGCCCGCGTACATGGTGCCGACCGCGTTCGTGCCGCTGGACCGGCTTCCGCTCGGCCCGAGCGGCAAACTGGACCGTGCGGCGCTGCCCGCGCCGGAAGCCCGCTCCGACGGCGGCCGGGAACCCGCGACCCCGGCGGAAGCCGTGCTGCTGCGGGTGGTCCGCGAGCTGCTGGGGCCCGACGTCGGCCTCGACGACGGATTCCTGGACGCGGGCGGCGACAGCATCGCCTCGCTGCGGGTGGTCTCCCGCGCCCGCCGTGAAGGGCTGCACCTGACCGCGCGCGACGTCCTCGAAGGCGGCACGGTCGCCGGGATCGCCGCGCGCTGCGGAGAACCCGAACGGGCTGAGGAAGCCCCCGCGGTCGGCGACGCCCCGCTCACGCCGATCATGAGGGATCTGCTGCGGCGCGCGGGAAAGGCGGCCGACGGGTACTGCCAGTGGGTCGAGATCTGCGTGCCTTCGGCGGACGACGTTCCTCGCTGGATCGCGGTGCTCGACGCCGTTCTCGCCCGCCACGACGTCCTGCGCGCGCATCTGGTCGAGGACGCGCTGCGCGTCCCGGACGTCGGTGCCGTGACCGGTGCCGACGTGCTCACCGCCGTCCGCCTCTCCGGTGATCCTCGCGCGGCGCTGGACGCCCAGATCGAGCAGATCGTCGCGCGGATGGACCCCCGCACCGGACCACTGGTGCGGGCGGTGCTGGCGGACGCTGAGGACCGGCCCGGCCGGTTGCTGCTGGTGGCGCACCACCTGGTCGCCGACGCGGTGACCTGGCGTGTCCTGCTCGACGACGTCGAACAGGCCTTCCACGGCAACACCCTGCACCGGCGCGGCCAGTCGTTCCTGGGCTGGGCGCGGTCGCTGCGCGCGGCCGCCCCGCATCGAGAGGACGAAATGCGGCATTGGCAGGGGGTCGCCGCCGCGCCGGTGAGCACGCTCGGCCGGACCAGGCTCGATCCGGTGCGGGATACCGTGGCGACCGCGCGGCATCACCGGGTCGACGTCGGCGAGGGCACGACCCACGCCGTACTCACCGCGCTGCCGACGGCCTACCGCACCGGACCGGACACTGTGCTGCTGACGGCGCTCGCCCGCGCCGTCGCCGCCTGGCGGGGGACCGGCGCCGATCTGCTCGTCGCCGTCGAAAGCCACGGACGTCCGGGACACACCCCGGATTTCGCGGGCACGGTCGACCTGGCCCAGACCGCCGGCTGGTTCACCGCCGTGCATCCGGCGCGGATCGCACCGCCGTCCGGACTGGTGCCGGACGCGCTGCGCGCGGTGCGCGATCACCTGCGCGCGGCGGGGGACGGGCTCGGGCACGGGATTCTGGATGTCGACGGCCCGCGGCCGGAGGTGGCCTGGAACTACCTCGGCCGCTTCCCGGCCCCACCGGTCGAGGAGACCCTGTGGCAGCGCCCGCCGGACGCCGATCCGCTCGGTTCGGGTGGCGGCGCGGAGATGCCGCTGCCGTACGCGCTGACGGTGAACGCGATGGTCCCCGGCGGCGGCACGCTCGGCGTCCGCTTCACCTGGCCGTCCGCGCTGTTCACCGAGGACGAGATCGTCGTGCTGGGCGAGCATTTCCGGCGTGAGCTGGACGGTCTCGCCGCCGACGTCCCGGGGCCCGGCGAGATCATGCCGCTGACCCCGTTGCAGGAGGTGATCCTGCGCGAATCCCGGGCCGCGGACGAGGATCCGTATCGGGTGCAGGCGGCGTTCACGCTGTCCGGCGATCTGGACGTCGAGGCGCTGCGGTCGGCGGCGGACGCGCTGGTGCGACGGCAGCCGAACCTGGGCGCGGTGTTCCCGCCGTCGCACGAGGTCCAGGTGATCCCCGCCAAGCCACAGGCCGGTTTCCGTGTGCGCGAAGTGTCCGAAGTGGACGCTGCGTTGGACGAGGAGCTCGCGGAACCGTTCGACCTGGCGCACGGTCCGTTGTGGCGGGTCACCGTCCTGAGGCACGGCACTCAGACGCTCGTGCTGACCAGCCACCATCTGCTGTCCGACGGCTGGTCCGCACCGCGCATCCTCGGCGAACTGTTCGCGTTGTACGCGGGGAAGCCGTTGTCGGAGCCGGTGCCGCCGACGCGGTACACGCGCCTGCTCGCCGCGGCCGATCACTCCGCCGATGTCCGGGCCTGGCGTAAGGAACTCGACGGCCTGCCGGAAGGCGTCCACCTGCCGCGTTCCGGTGGTTCCGCCGATCCTGCCCTGTTCACTGTGGACGGTCGGCTGGTCGCGGAACTGACCAAGCTGGGTGCGGCACGGGGGCTCACCGTCAACACCCTGCTGCAGGGTGCGTGGGCGGCCGTGCTCGCGACCCATGCCGGACGTCCCGACGTCAGTTTCGGGGTGATGACCTCGAACCGGACGTCCGATGTGGACGGTGTCGAAGACATCATCGGCCTGCTGGCGAACAGTGTCCCGGTCCGGGCCCGGTTCACCGGAACCGTCGCCGAGGCACTCGCCGATCTGCAGGCACGGCAGCAGGCGATGGCCGCGCACCACCGGATGGGACTGGCGGAACTCGCGTCACTGGCCGGGCGCGAGCGGCTGTTCGACAGCCTGCTCGTCTTCGAGAACTACCCGGTCGACCCGGCCAAGCTGCGCGAACCCGCGCCCGGCCTGACCGTCACCGGGACGAGGTTCCGCGAACGCACGCATCACCCGATGAGCGTCACGGTCGTTCCCGGCGAGCAAGGCTGGGAGGGTGTTCTGTACGCGAGGGAGGCCGACGCCCGGTCGCTCGCCGACGACCTGGTCGGGTATCTCCGGAAGCTGCCGTCCTGGCTCGACGGCGACGCCGCCGGGTTCGTGGGGGAGCGGTGACCGCGCGCCCGATCGACGCCGCGCTGTGGCGCACGGCGGCCGTGCTGGTGCTCGGCACCTTCATGGCCACTTTGGACAGTACGATCGTCTCGGTGGGCGTCGACACCCTCGCCGACGAGTTCGGTGCGCCGGTCACGGGTGTCCAATGGGTGACGACGGCGTATCTGCTGGCCGTGGTCACCGCCGTGCCGGCGTCCGGCTGGCTCGCCGACCGGTTCGGCGGCCGTCGCGTCTGGCTCACCGCCGTCGTCGTGTTCCTGCTGGCGTCGCTGCTGTGCGCGCTGGCGACGACACTGCCCGCGCTCATCGCGTTCCGTGTCCTGCAAGGACTCGCGGGTGGTCTGCTCCCGCCGACCGGCCAGGCGCTGCTGGCGCGGGCCGCCGGACGGGACCGCATCGGCCGCGTGATCGCCGTCGTCGGGCTCGTGCCGCTCTTGTCGCCGGTGCTCGGCCCGCTGGCGAGCGGCACGATCCTCGCGGTCGCCGACTGGCCGTGGCTGTTCTACGTCAACCTCCCGATCGGTGTGGTCGCGGTTTTCCTGGCCCGGCGCTGGGTTCCCGAGAGCGAAGCCGGGGGCAAGGGCGAGCGTTTCGACTTCCGGGGTGCGCTGCTGCTCTCGCCGGGGCTGGCCGTCCTGGTCTTCGGGCTCACCTGGTTCGACCAGGGGACACCGCTGGTCGCCGGGATCGCCGTCGTGCTCGGCGTCGTGATGCTGGCGGCGTTCGTGAGGCACGGTCTGCGGGCCGAAGCGCCTCTGCTGGATCCGCGCTTGTTCACCAAGCCGCCGTTCGGAGTGGCCGCGTTGGCGCTGGTGCTGCTCGGCGCGTCGGTGTTCGGCACGATGTTCCTGCTCCCGCTCTATCTCCAGCGCGGTCCTGGACTGTCCACTTGGGACACCGGACTGCTGCTGGTGCCCCAGGGCATCGGCGCGGCGGCCGGTTCGCTACTGGTGAACCGGCTCGTCGACCGGATCGCGCCGCGCACCCTGGTGCTCGGCGGGATCGGGCTGGTCGCCCTCGGCACCGCCCCGTTCACCCGGCTCGGCCTGGGTCTCCCGGACTGGGTGATCGTGGTTTCCCTGCTGCTGCGCGGTTTCGGCGCGGCGCTGATCGGCGCGCCGGTGATGACGATCGTCTACCGCCGGGTCGAACCCGCCCGGCTGCCCCGCGCGGCCGGGGCGCTGAATCTGCTCAACACGCTCGGCGGCTCGATCGGCACCGCGGTGCTGGCCGTGGTGCTGCAGGCCCGGCTCGCCGCGCGCGGCCCGGATGTCGCCGCCGCCTTCGCCGACGCGTTCTGGTGTGTTCTCGGCCTCGCCGTCGTGGCGGTGGCCGGTGCGACGCGGCTGCCCCGGGCCGGAGAAGCCGCCCCCGACAAGGAGAAAGGTCATGCGGATGCTTGACCAGCTGCCCAGCCCGGCCGAGGTGGCCACGAGCGGCTTCGTGCCGGAGGAGATCATCCGGCACCGCGAGACCGTCGCCGACGTCCTCGCGCGGCGCGACTCGCGGCTGCTCGTCGTCGTGGGCCCGTGTTCGGTGCACGACACCGACGGCGCGCTCGACTACGCGCACCGGCTCGCGGAGGCGTCGCGCCGGTTCGCCGACGACCTCGTCGTGGTCCTGCGTGCCTACCTGGAGAAACCGCGGACGATCGCGGGCTGGACCGGCCTCGTGCCCGACCCCACCCTCGACGGCAAGGGCGATCTCGCGTCCGGCGTCCGGATCGGACGGCGGTTCCTGGACGACGCCGCCGCGACCGGGCTGCCGCTGGCGTACGAGTTCGTCGATCCGTTCCTGGCGCCGTACTTCGCGGACACCGTCAGCTGGGGCGCGATCGGCGCGCGGACCGTCGCCAGCCAGCCGCACCGGCAGCTGGCGTCGTGGCTGCCGATGCCGGTGGGCATGAAGAACTGCGTGTCCGGGCGGCTGGACACCGCCGTGGCCGCGGTCCGGTCGGCCGCGCTGCCGCACGTCTTCCCGGGCGCCGCCGCCGACGGACGGCCGCGGATCCAGCGCAGCGCCGGAAACCCGGACGCGCACCTCGTCCTGCGCGGTGGCCCGAAACCCAATCACCACGCGCACGCGGTCGCGGACGCCCTCGACGCGCTGACCGCCGCCGGGCTGCCGCACCGGCTCGTCGTCGACGCCTCGCACGGCAACAGCGGCAAGGACCACAACCGGCAGCCCGTCGTCGTCGCCGACCTGGCGGACCAGATCTCGGCGGGCAACGACGCCCTGGCCGGCGTGATGATCGAGTCGTACCTCTCCGACGGCAGGCAAGACGTCGGCTCCGCCCGGCCCCGGCCCGACCTGAGCATCACGGACGCCTGCCTGGGCTGGGAACGGACGGTCCCGCTCCTGGAGTCCCTCGCCTGCGCGAACGCGGTGCGGCGCCTGAGCGGCCCCGTCGGGTCACCCCGCGCCTAGCCGTTCCGGCGATCACGCGTGCTTAGACGGCGATCACACGTGATTGAAGGCGGAACTCGCGTGATTGAAGGCGGTCCGGCTCCAAACACGCGTGTCACGGCTTCAATCACGAGAGTTCCGGCAATGGACACGGGTCAAAGCGCTTCGAGGGTCGCCTTCATCGCCGGAACCAGGTCGTCGCCCATCTTCTCGAACTGCCGTTTGAGGAAGGGGTCCGCGAGTTTCGCCAGGCCGTGGAACTCGATGGTGGCGTGGTAGCTGACGGTCGTCGTGCCGTCCGCTTCGGAGATCGTCAGGTCGTCGGTGGACGTCGCGGTCTTGTTGCTGCCGACGAACACGATCCGGTCCGGCTCCAGCCGGTCGAGCCGATAGGTCAGCTCGGTCTTCTTGCCGCGGAACTCGGACACGTTGTGCCATTGCGAGCCGACGGCGATCGGGCCGGTGCCGGCGCGGGTGCAGGACACGGTGCCGGGGTCCCACGACTCGGCGTGCGCGAAGTCCCGCAGATAGCCGACGACGGTCTGGGCGGGGGTTCGGACGGTGATCGTCCGGTGCACGTGGACCATCACGACAACGCTACGCAGGAGGACCGGCTCTCGCAGCCTCAGCGAAACGCGTGAAGGCCTCCTTCCCTCGGCTCAGCCGAGGGAAGGAGGCCTTCACGCGCGTTGCGGGCTACTTCTTCCAGATGATCGGGTCGTCCTTGTACCCGTCGCCATCGTTGAATTCCGCGCCGCCGACCTCGCCGCCGTCCCTGATGGCCTGGAGCTCACAGGTCTCGTAGGTCGCGCCGGCGGTCTTGAAGTCCTTCTTCGCCGACTCGGACTGGCAAGCGGTGGTCTCACCGGTGATGATCACGCCGGTGCTCTTGTTGTCCGGACCGACCGCGCGCATCCGCACCGTGCTGTAGGTGAGGTCCGTACCGCCGACGTTCTCCACCGTCATCCGGATGTAGACCGGCGTCATGCCCTTGGCCTTCTCGCCGTAGGAGGCGAGGTCTTCCTTCGGGCCGAGTTCGATCGCCTTGACGGTGATCGCGATCGTGCCGCTCTTGTCCTTGCCGTACTTGAACGGGACGACGGCGCGTTCGCCGACCTTGAGCGCCGTGCCGGGCGCGGTGGCGTCCGCGTTCGAGACCGGGACGGTGCCGCTGGTCGCGGGCGAGGACGCGGAGGCCGACGTCGGCGCGGGCGACGGGGCGGGGGCCGGGCTGCCACCCTTCTCCTCACCGCCACAGGCGGAAAGCAGCAGCGCGGCGGCGCAGCCGGTGGCGGACAGAGCGATACGGTCGAACTTCATGGATCTCCTCGGACTCCCCGCCGAACCCTGCTCCGGCGTTCTCGCCACGCACCGTAGTTGATGACGGAGTACATCGGTGTGGTCCATTCGCACCAGAGCAGGTCACGAATCGGTTACGCTTATCGGCCTAATGGGTGCGCTTTCACTTCTTCCAGGTGATCGGGTCGTCCTGGTAGTCGCCTTCCCGGAAGATCACGCCGCCGACCTCGCCGCCGTCCTTGACGCCTTCGGTCTTGCAGGTTTCGTAGGTCGCGCCCGCGGTGGTGAAGTTCGCCGGCGCAGACTCGCCTTTGCAGGCCGCGGTGCTGTTGGCCAGGATCACCTTGGTGCTCTTGCCGTTCGGGTCCACCGCGCGCACCGACACCGAAGTGTCGGTGAGGTCCGTGCCGCCGACGTTCTCGATCACCATCCGGACGTAGACCGGGAGCATGCCTTCGCCCTTGTTCTTGAACTCGGCGAGGTCTTCCTTCGGGCCGAGGTCGACCGACTTCACGGTGATCGCGATCGTGCCGGACTTGTTCGCGTCACTGAACGGGACGACGGCGCGTTCGCCGACCTTCAGCGTGCTGCCGGGCGCCAGGGTGCCGTCGGCCCGGACGGTCTTGTCACCCTTCTCTTCCCCGCCGCAGGCGGAAAGCAGGAGCGCGGCGGCGCAGCAGGTGGCGATCAGGGCGGACTTCATGGATCTCCTCGGACTCGTGGCTCGTCACGCAACGTAGTCGGTAAAGGGGGAGGCGGGAGTGGTCCGTTCGTACCACAACCGGTCACAAATCGCTTACGCCGATCAGCCCGTCTTGGATCGCCCGTGCGACGAGCGCGGCCTTGGTCGGGGCCTCCCTGCCCATCTGGGCGTACTTCACCCGGATCCGCTCGAGATGCGAGTTGACCGTGTTCGGCGAGATCCCCAGCCGGTGCGCCACGAAGTCCTTCGACTCGGACTGGAACCACTCGATGAGCACCTCGGTCTCGCGCGCCGAGAGAGCGGGCCGTCGTTCGGAGCGGTCCCCGGCCATCGCACCCGCCATCGACGGCGGCGTGTACGACCGGTCGGCCGCCGCGGTGCGCACGGCTTCGAGGAGATGTTCCGCGCCCTCGGCCTTGGTGAGATAGCTGAGCGCGCCGAGTTCGAGGCACTGCAGCACGGTCTCGTCGTCGGCCCGCATCGAGTAGACGACGACGCGACGGCCCGCCTCGGTGAGCCGCCGCAGATCACCCATCGCCGGGGTGGTGCTGTTGAGGTGCAGGTCGAGGATGACGACGTCGGCCTGCGCGCCCTCGCCGATCCACGCGGCCCGCACGTCCTCGCCTTCGGCCACGACGGTCACCGGCGGGGTGCCGCAGGACAGCCAGTGCACGACCCCGGCCCGTACGGCCGGATGATCGTCGACGACCACCGCGGTCAGTTCGGTCGCGAACGCCATTTCGCCTCCATCCACGATCGTTCTCCCAGTGCGTGCCATTCGACGTCGACGGCGCCCGATCCGTTCGCCGTCACCCCCGGTTCACCGTCCGTGATCACCGCGACACGGATCTCGTCGTCGGCGCGCAGGACGCTGACCCTGGCGTGCGACCGCGCGGCGACCAGCGCGGTCATCAGGGGACCGGTCAGTTCGCGGCGGACGGTGGTCGGGACCGGCGCCGGTTCACCGCTGACCGCCAACGTCACCGTCAGTCCCCGCCGCTCGGCGAGATCGACGCAGGCCGAGACCTCGTGCAGCAGCGGGTCGGGGACGTCGTCGTTCTCCGCGAACAGCCGCCGCAATTGCGTGGCCGCGAGCGCGCACCGCCGCCGGACCTCGTCGTCACGCGGGTCGAGGGTGCGGTCGGCCAGCCCGGCCAGCAGCGGCAAGGTGGCCCCGAGCTGCCCGGCGAACCGGTTCCGCTGGTCGGCCTCCCGCTCCTCGGCGAGCGCCTTGCGGTGGGCCTGGCGGTCCCGTTCGGCGGAGGCCTCCGCGGCTTCACCCGCCCGCCGGTTCACCACCCTGATCAGCGCCAGCGTCGCGGCCTGGAAGGTGAGCACACTGAGCGCGACGATCACCACGCTGCCGATCTCGCCGCGATCCGTGAGCTCCACGCCGAACTGCCGGACGACGGCGAGCGTCATCTGGAGGACGAGCGCGGCCATCGCGATCGCGGGGCGGTCCATCAGCAGCACCAGCAGATGCCAGCCGGCGAGACCGGACGCCCAGTTCTCGTCGCCGAAAAGCCGCTCCGGGGGCAGCGTCCAGACCGCGACCGTCGCCGCGGCGAGCACCACCACCGCGCCCGTGAACGCGACCGGCCAGGGGACCGGCTTCCAGCGCAGCACCCACCACGCCGCCACGACGAGCACACCGGCGAGCGCCGCGTACGCGATCCGGCCGGGGGTGTCGGTCAGCCGGGCCAGGCTCAGCCCGACCTGGATCGCCGCCGTCGCGAGCAGGACCGCGATCCGGCAGCCGCCGAGGACGCGGTCCGCGGTCTCATTCATGCGGCCACACCAGTTCCACCGTGGTCCCCGCGCCGGGCACGGAGGTCACTTCGGCCCGGCCGCCCGCCGCGGCCATGCGTTCGACGAGTGATTCCCGGACACCTCGCCGTTGCGCCGGGGTCTTCGCCGGATCGAAACCGCGCCCTTCGTCCCGGACGGTCACGCGGACGCCGTCTTCGACCGTCAGCCTGGCCTCGCGGACACCCGCGTGCCGGTCGACGTTCACCAGCGCCTCGCGTACGGCGCGGACCAGCGCGAGCGCCGCCGACGCCGGGATCGGCGCGACCGGCGACCAGTGCGTCTCGACCTTCACCGGGGTTTGCGCGAGCACGCCGCGCAACGACGTCTCGAGGTCGACCACACTGCCGGGACCGGATTCGCCGGTGAGGATCGCGAGATCGCGACGGGCGTAGCCGGCGACCTCGGCCGGATCGGTCGTTTCCCCGCGCTGGGCGACGGTGAGAAAGGTGGCCGCGGCCGTGTCGTGCAGCACGGCCAGGTACTCCCGTTCCTGCAGCCGTCGTTCCACGGCAAGGGATTCCTCACGCGTCAGCCGGGCTTGGCGCTCGCGGAGGTGGTCGATCCGGCGCGTGGTCCGCGACAGCAGGAGGAAGGCGCCGCGGGCGAGGCCGGCTTCGATGAGCACTCGCAGGACCACCGAGAAGCCGTCCTCGAAGCCGAGCGGCACCACTTCGATCGCCAGCAGGCAGGCGATGGCGGGCACGGTGATCTTCGGCGGCCATTCCCATTGGAGGGTGATGGCGGTGAGGGTGAGCACGTTGAGCGCCCACTGGTTCAGCTCGCCCGCCTCGGGCGCGGTCAGGAACTGGGTACCGCAGATCGCCCCGGCGCGTACCAAGGTCAGCGCGAACGCCAGCGGCCTGCCCCGGCCCGTCTTCCCCACGACGTACTCGGCCACGGCGGTGACCAAGGCCAGCGCGAGCAGACCGAAGGCCAGCGGGAGCGCGCCCGACGGCGTGGCGAGCACGCCGAAAACGCTGATCACGAGCAGTCCGGCGCCTCTGGCCGGACCGGCGAACCGGCCGACCACCCGTGAGAACTCCGCTTCGACGGAGGTCTCACGATCGGACGGCACGGCAGCAGTCAAACAGATGCCTCGAGCGTGCGCAGGTCCAGTACCCGCCAGGTGAGCGCCTCGTTCCCGCCCTCCGACCACCACACGTACGGCCCCCGCGCCAGCACGGTGCCGAACTCCGCCGTCAGGTCGGCCATCCGGCCGGTGGCGGTGTCGTAGAGGGCGAGCACACCGCGGTCGTCGTCGACCACGACCGCGTACCGGTCGAGCACGACGACGTCGCCGAACGCGGGCCGGATCCCCTTCCCGCCGACCCGTCTCCGGTCGGAGCCGTCGGGTTTCATCAGGTCGAAGCGAGCCGTCCCGCTCTGGCGCAGGACCTGGACCCGGCACCAGGACGGCGTGCAGTCGACCAGTTCGACGTTCTGCCCGCCGACCCGCGAGACCCGGCCGTCGCGCAGGTCCACCAGCTCAGACGGTCCCGCCTGCTCGACGGCGGCCGACGTCGCGAACGGCCAGGCGGTGAGCGCGAAGTCGCCGGGCAGCGGGGTGGTGGTCACCGGACCGCCGGACAACGCGACCGTCCTCAGTTCGGTCGCGTCGCCCCGCACGGCGGCCCAGGACGCTCGGCCTTCGTGCACGACGAGGTCGTACTGGGAGTCCAGGAGGACGACCCGACCGGTGTCGGCGGTGATCAGGACGGGGCTCTCCCCGCGTGGCCCGGAGCGCCACAAGGCGCCCGTCCCGGTGATGTCGGACAGTTCCAGCCACACCAGCGAGTCCGGCGAAGTGGCGAGAACGAAGCGGGGCGAGCCCGACAACGGGACCTCGCGGAGTACCCGTTCTCCCAGCGTCAGCCTGAGCGAATCGCTCGCCCGGGTGATACCGGCGGAGGTCCCGGAATCGAGGTACGCCAGGGGCGTGTAGGGCGAACCGGTGACGGTGTTCGCGGCGATCCGCGCGCCCGGCCACACATCGGTGACCGACGCGGAGACCGGAGCCTTGACCGCCGGGACCGGTGCGGGCAGGACCACGACCACGACGGCGGCGACCGCCGCCAGCGCCAGGCCGATCGGGGTGCAGTCACGGGGGATCACCGCACCACCGCGGGGGAGGAGGCGTTCGCGCGGAGGAGCGTGGGCGCGCCGGTGCCGTCGGCGGGGACGGAGTAGATCGCCTTGTCCCGGCCGTAGGCGACGGTCCGGTCGTCCAGCCACTGCGCCTGGTCGTCCAGATGCGCCGGATCGGCCAGCGGGACGTCACGGCCGTCGGCGAGGGACAGCACGTGCAGCCGCCAGCGGTCGCCGTCACGGAACTTGTAGGCGACACGCGTGCCGTCCGGCGAGAGGGAGGGACATTCGACGTTCTGCCGCACCGTGGTCAGCGTGCGGCCGCGGAGATCGCCTCGGACCAGCCAGGTGTCGCCCGCGGACCGGGCGGTGGCGTAGAAGGTCAGATCGTCGCGGGCGAAGGTCACGCCCCAGTAGTTCAAATCCTTGGCGGGGTAAGGCTTTCCGTCGACGGTGAGCGCGAAATCCTCCAGTGAGCCGTAATGGTTCCCGGTGTCCAGGTCGTAGATCCCGGCGGTGGTGGAGAACGTGCCCACCCCGCCCAGATACGAGTCCCCGGCGCGGAACACCGTCCAGCCCACCAGCCGCCCGGACGGCGACACCCTGACCCGCGACGGCGTTCCCCATTCGGAGATCTGCCGAGGCTCCGCACCCGGTTTCGTGACGACCAGTTCGGCCTGGTCGGGCACGGCAGTAGCGCGCAGGCACGCCAGGGTGCCCGCGGCGACGTCCACGCGCTGACAGGACGGGCCGACGCGCTCGTCCTGCCGGACGCGGCCCGACTCGTCGACGTACAGCAGCCCGCCGTGCGCGAGGTCCAGCCGCTGCTCCGCCACCGCGTCGCCGGTGCGCAGCCCGACGAACACCGCCCCGGCCACCACCGTGACCACGAGCGCCGCGACGCCCGCCCAGATCCGCCTCATGCCATCCTCGATCCGGCCAGTACCGACACCAGCAGCGCCACGGCGAACAGCGCGAACGCGGGGCCCAGCGCCATCCCCGCCGCGAGCGCGCCGAACAGCACCGCGCCGGCGGCCCTGGCCAGCGCCTGTCCGGTTTGGACGAACGCGAGACCGGTGGCCCGCAACGATTCCGGCACGTGCGGCGCCGCGTGCGCCATCAGCACGCCGTCCGTGCACGCGTAGAACACGCCGTGTGCCGCCAGTACGACCACCGCGACGAGCCAGCCGGTCGCCGAAGCGGCCAGGACGACATACGCGGCGAGCAACACGACGTGCCCGGCCAGGAACACCTTCCACCGGCCGAGCCGGTCCGCGAGCCGTCCGATCGGCGACGCCAGCGCCATGAACGTCAGCGCCGTCGCCAGCGGCAGCAGGGGCAGTGCCCCGGGCGGCAGGCCCGCGGACCGCTGCACGCCGACGAACAGGAACATGTCGCCGACCGTGCACACACCGAGAAGCGCCGCGGCCAGACAGGTTCCGCGGAGTCCCGGCTCGCGAAGCAGGGCGAATCCGGCGCGCAACCGGACCCGCGACCGCTCGACGGCCCCGGCGGGAGCACGGACGAACACCGCCAGCACGATCACCGCGATCACGGCGAAGCAGAAGCTCACCCCGAACACCGCCGGGTAGTCGCCGACGAGCACGGTCAGCAGGCCGAAGGCGGCGAGCGGCCCGAGCAGCGCGCCGGCGGTGTCCATGGCGCGATGGACACCGAACGCGCGGCCCAGGCCGTCGGCAGGGGTGGCGAGGGTGATCATCGCGTCCCGCGGCGCGGTGCGGATGCCCTTGCCCGCGCGGTCCGCGCCGATCACCATGCCGATCGCGCCGAGCGACGACCCGGCGGCCGGGAAGGCGAGTTTGGTCGCCGCCGAGAGGCCGTAGCCCACCAGGGCCACGGCCTTCGGACGGCCGAGACGGTCGGCGAAATAGCCGCCCGCCAGCCGCAGCAACGCCGTCGCCCCCGTGTACAGCCCGTCGATCGCGCCCAACTGCAGGAATCCGACGCCGAGGCCGTACACGAGGTAGAGCGGGAGGACGGCGGTGACCATCTCGGCGGACAGGTCGGTGATCAGGCTGACCACGCCCAGCCCGATGACCGTGCCCGGGACCGCGTCCTTCGAACGGCTCGCGGGCCGGGCGGGGTCGGCGGAGCGGATGGAGGAGACGTACATGGCGGCCTTCCCGGCGCTGCTGTCGTGAGTGGCTGAAGGGACTTCGCATGAGATCGGGGGTCGTGAGTGACAAAGAGGGTTGTTGAGAGGTAAGCACACCCTTGAACTGTCCAAAAAGGACGCTTTTCGAGATCAAGCGTCCGATTCAAGCACTTTGCGCAGTGTTGGCCGGGGGTCGTGGGTGGCGATGGTCGTTCTAGCCCTCTTTAGCACTCACGACTCCCCGCGAAACCGGATATACAGGCACAAAGCAGGCGTGGACCGGCCGGAAAGTGACCACTGTGGACACCAAGGGCCTTAGGCGGCACAACGCGCCACATTTGCCTTATCCCTCATTAGAACGACCATCGCCACTCACGACCCCGGGCCGAAGGCTCCCTTGGCCGCGTCGGACGCGGCGAAGGGAGCTTTCACCCCGGCTGAGGCCTCGCTCACGAACACGCACGACCCGCCTTCGGCACGGCCTTACGGCGCGAGTTGCAGCCGCATGGCGCTACGCGGTGACGCGGATGTCGTCGACCGCGGACTCCCACAGCGACGCGGTGCTCGCGTCGGCGGCTTCGACCAGCAGGCGCACGCTACGGCCGGCGAACGACGACAGGTCCGCCGTCGCGTTCTGCCAGACCCCGGCCACCTCGGTCGCGGACCCGGTCTTCTCGAACACCGTCGTCGGCGCGGTCCCGTCGAGGACGCGGATCCGCAGGTAGTCCGCCGACGTCGCGTTGTCGCCGTGCGCGAAGGTGTAGGAGAAGGTCAGTTTCCCGCCCGCGGGCACCGTGAACGCCGGTGAGGCCATCGACGACGCCCCGCCGTCGAGGTCGTTGACGCCGTACTCCGATCCGGCCAGCCGCCCGGTGACCAGGCAGTTCACGCCGCTGGTGGTGTCGCCGCGCTGCTTGATCTGGTTGCTGTAGGTCGAGGTGGTCTGTTCGGGGTCGCCCCGTTCCCACTTGCCCGCCGTCGCGGTGTCGGACCCGGCCGTGTTGAGCCGCCAGCCCTTGTCGGTCTCGAAGTCGTCGGCGAACGCCTCACCGCCCGCCGCGCCGACGCTCACCGTGACCTTCGCCGTCTGCGTCGTGGAGCCCGAGGTCCCGGTGACCGTGGCGGCCGCGGATCCGGACGCGGTGTCCGAAGCGGTCAAGGTCAGCGTCGCGGTCGCCGTGCCGTTCGCGGGCGGGGTGACCGACGAGGGGGAGATCGTCCCGGTCACGCCCGAGGGCAGGCCGGAGACCGAAAGCGCGGTCGCCGCGGTGAAGCCGCCGGTGCTGCCGACGTTCACCGTCACCGACGCCGTCCCGCCCGGTTTCACCGAGACGGACGACGGTTCGGCACCGACGGTGAAGCCGGGGGAGGAAGACGCCGCCTTCTTGCATTTGCCGGTCGCGGTGTCAGTGAAGGTGCGGCCCGACACCGGCACGAAGTCGCTGCGGTAGTCGGTCGCGCTCAGCGTCAGCTTCCCGACGCCGAAGGTGTTGGTGTTACCCGCCTCCTGCACGGCGGCCGAGGACTGGTCGAAGTTGTAGTAACCCCGGCCACCGGTTCCGATCAGCAGTTCGCGGACGCCGTTCGCGTCGTCGCGGGTGCCGTCCGGCCGGGACGGTGCGTAGCGCTGATAGTTGTGGTCGTGGCCGACGACGACGAGATCGGCCTTCGCGTTGTAGAGCGCCTGGAAGAACGGCGTGACCGACGAGTCGTCGCCGTGTGTGCCGCGGCTGAAGCGCGGGTGGTGGAAGAACGCGGCCGTGCAGGGTTTGGTGCTCGCCGCCAGGTCGTTCTTCAGCCAGGTCTCCTGCGCCGAACCGGTACTGCGGGTGATGTTGGAGTTGAGCGCCACGAAATGCCAGTCGCCGACGTCGAAGCTGTAGTAGCCCTTGCCGCGTTCACCGGCTCGCGCGCCGAAGTAATCGAAGTACCCGGAGGCGCCGGACGTGTTGTATTCGTGGTTGCCCGGCGTCGGATAGGTGATTGCTTTGAACTGCCCGTAGTAGGGGTCGTAGTTGTTCTTGTATTCCGACAGCGTGCCCGAACTGTAGGCGTTGTCCCCGGCCAGGATCAGCGCCTGCGGGTTCATGTTCTTGATCAGCGGCGCGGTCTGGTTGCACGAAGACCCGCAGACGTCGCCGACGGCGGCCACCGTGGTCGTCGCCGCGGCGAGCGGCCGGTCGCCCGCCTGGTAGGCGTCGATGGCGAAGCGGCTGGCGGGATCGGACAGTGCCGCCGACACCTGCACACAGTCGCCTTCGAACGCGCGGGTGTGGAAAGCCTTGCCCGGCCAGTGTCGCGAAGTGAGCGTGTACGAGCCCGCACTGCTGCCGGTCAGGGTCACGGAGTCGTTGCCACGCAACGAAAGCTCCGTGAACCGGACGCGTAGCCAGTGCGCTCCGGGCGCGCAGACGGACCGGTCGGCCGAAGTGGACGTGCCGCCACCGGACACCGACGCGGGGCCGCCGGTCACGCCCGCTTCGGTCAGTTGTGGAACCTGATCGGCCACTTCGGGCACGGCGGGCGGAGCGGCCCCGCCTGCCTGGGGATGCGCGGCGACCAGGAAGGCCCCGGCCGCCAGCGTGGAGGTGGCGACGGCGAGCGTGCGACGGCGCCATCGTTTCGTGGTTGAGCGCATGCGAAATCATCCTCTTCGGTCATCGGCGGGAGGACGTGCGAGTCGTCGGGGATTCGGGGGATTCTTCCGACGATTCCGACCCTAATCGCGGCCCGGGGAGCGTCAACGAAAAGTCGTGGCGAGGCTGGATAACTCTGAACGGCGCCCGTTCACCCGACGAAAGTCGGGCGTTTCGGACGGTACGCTGCGCCTTCATGACGAGTCTCGCTCCGGCGGAATTCGGTGCCGCACTGCGCGCCGCGATCGAACGCAGCGGGCTGAGTCTCAGTGAGATCAGCCGCCGGTTGCGCGATCACGAGACGCCGGTCAGTGTCAGCGCGCTGAGCTATTGGCAGAATGGCGAGAATCGGCCGGAACGGGCGAGTTCCCTCGCCGCGGTGACCGCGCTGGAGGTCATTCTCGGTCAGTCGCCGGAAACGCTGACCGGATTGCTCGGCCCGCGTCGTCCTCGTGGGCGCTGGACCGTCCGCACCGGACACGCCCTGAGCTACGACCAGGTGTGGCGGCGACCGGAGGAGGTGGTGCGCGCACTGTCCAAAATGGACGTGACACCGGACGAGCTCGACACCCCGCACCGGCTTTCCCAGTACCTCACCTACCGCGTCGACGGCGACGGCAACCAGGAATCGGTCCGGGTCCGGCGGCTGATCCGAGCCGATCGGGACGGCACGTCGCGGTTCGTCTTCGTGAACCGGTGCTCCAGCATCACCCAGCCGCCGTCCGTGCTGTTCACCGACGGCTGCCGCCCGGCGCGGTTCCGCGCGGACGTCCCGTCGTCCACCTGCGTGTTCGAGTTCGCCCTCGACCGCACCTTGGCGGCAGGTGAACTCGCCGTCGTCGAGTTCGGCGTGCGGTATCCGCCGGGCCAGGGCCGGCGGCACGTGCAGGTCGCGCTCTACCGGCCGGCGCGGGACGTCGCGGTGCAGGTCAGCTTCGATCCCGGCCGGTTGCCGCGGCGCTGCGCCGGTTTCTTCCGGCCGCGCGGCGTCCTGCCACCCGAGGAACGGTCCGAGGCGAGGTTCGACCGGGACACCAGCACCTTCCAGTTCATCACCCTCGATCCGCAGCCCGGCCAGTACGGCATCCAGTGGAGCTGGACCTGACTATTCGTAAGGCCGTTCGGGCGCGGGGACCGGTGTGGCGCTTTCGACCTTCAGGAACGGGATGTGTTCGCCGTTGACCTCGTCCACCACGGACCCCGGCCGGAACGTGCCGGTGACCTCGATCCAGGTGTCGGGTTCGCTCGGGACGCGGCCGTCCAGCACGACCTTGACCGGTCGTCCGTCGGCGGCGCAGCAGGTCAGGATCATCCGGACGAGCAGTGACGCGCCGTCCGCGCCGGTGGCGGTGAAGCCGGTGAGCACGACCCGCCTCGCACCGAGGGAACGGCCCTCGTCGAACACCGCGCGCGACGCGTAGTCCAGGACGGTCACCTTCACCGGGTCGCCATCGGGCAAGGGCGGGTACTCGTCGGAGCGTGTCAGCGCCATGCCCGCGTTGCCCGCCGCGTAACTGCCGAGCGGCTGCGGGGCGACCAACAGCAGGGCGAGGACCGGAAGCGGGAGCAGCCACCCCACCTTCGGGTGACGATGGCGGTTCGTGGCCGCGAGCACGAGGACCAGGAGGCCCGACGCGAGCAGGAACGGCCAGAGCCCTTCCTTGACATAGCGCAGGTACTGGCCGGTCAGGCAGACCTTGAGCACCGCCGCGCCCAGCAGGAGCAGCACGACGGTCGCGGCGGTCCGGTTCACCAGAGCACCGTCCCGGTCACGGCCGCGCAGGCGAGCGCGACCACGAACGTGGCGGGCGCGAACCGCGCGGCGAACCGCCTGCCGAAGGTGCCGGCCTGCATGGCGAACAGTTTCAGGTCGACCATCGGCCCGACCACCAGGAACGCCAGGCGGGCGGTGAGGGAGAACTGGGTCAGCGAGGCGGCGACGAAGGCGTCCGCCTCACTGCAGATCGACAACAGGACCGCCAGCAGCGACAGCGCGAGGACACCGAGCAGTGGATCGTCCGCGACGGCCTGGAGCCAGCGGCCCGGGATCAGGACGTTGAGTGTCGCGGCCGCCATGGCCCCGACGACGAGGAAGCCGCCCGCGTGCACCAGGTCGTGGCCCGCGGCGCCGGCGAACGCCCGCCAGCGCGTGTCACCGTGGGCGTGTTCGGGCAGTTTGATCCATTCCGTCCGGCCGAGGCCGAGCCACAGCCAGCCCATCACGACCGAAGCGGCGAGCCCGGCCGCCGCCCTGGCGAAGACCATCGACGGCCGATCAGGGAACGCGATCGCCGTCGCGGCCAGTACGACCGGGTTGAGAGCGGGAGCCGCGAGCAGGAACGCGAGCGCCGCGGCCGGAGTGACCCCTTTGCGCACCAGGGCGCCGGCGACCGGGACCGAACCGCATTCGCAGCCCGGCAGCACCATTCCGGTCGCCGCGGCGGCCGGTACCGCGAGGGCCGGATGTTTCGGCAGGGCTTTCGCGAAGAATTCCCGCGGCACGAAGACCGCGATGGCGGCGGAAAGGGTGACGCCGAAGACGAGGAACGGAACGGCCTGGAGCACGATCGAAACGAAGACCGTCGTCCAGGTCTGCACGATCGGCGCCCCGAGGACGTCGCCGAGCAGACCCCGCGCGAGCAGAATCAGCACGAGAAAGGCCGCGAGCACTTCCACCGAACCGATGCGCGAGCGCACTCCGGTGTCCGTCATGTGGCGAACCTCCCATCATCGGTCAGAACTTTAGGGATTTCGCGGTCCACCTGGAATTTCGTTCTCTGGATAACGCTGGACGACCACGAATGGGCCGAGTCGCCCGCCTCGCCCGGTCGGGGGTATTTCCGGATTCCGATTGTGTTCACCCGGCCGGTGGGCACAAGAATCGCCGCATGCGTGCAAGGCGATTCGCCTCTCTTTCCGCCGGTGCCGCCGCTGCGGTGTGCGTGGCGGCTCTCGTGGTCACCGACGGCGCGGCCGCCGCCCCTTTGCCGGGCGGACTGGGACCGTGTGTCGGTCCGGCCTGCCCGGGTAAATACCCGCCGGTGAACAACAAGGACTACGCGGGCCGGGACAACGGCATCAACGTCTACGTCGGTGGCGAATTCCAGGTACGGGAAGCGGCGGCCGAAGCCGAAGGCCGGGTCGTCGTCCTCGGCGGTTTCGACATGGCGAAACGAGCGGGCGCGTCGTCCGTCTACAACGTCGGCATCGCCGGTGTCGGGTCACGTGTTCCGCCGCCCGACGGCGCCGACTTCCTGACCACCGGCGGAAACGTCAGCGTCGCGGCGGACCAGCGGCTGCTCGCCGACGGCGGGGTCGTCCGGCACGCCGGAACCGTCACCGGGACGGTGACCGGGAAACTCGAAAAGGACCCCGACGCGGCGAAGCCCTATTTGAGCCTGCGCGAGGATCTGCGAGTGGCGAGCAAGTGCTACGCGCGGGACGGCGCCACACCGCGGCCGGCCACGGGAACGGCGGTCAACCAGGGCTATCGCACCCTGTTCACCGGAGACGGCAAATCCGCGCTGCAGGTGTTCACCGTGGACTTCGACCTGACCGGCGCCACCGGTGGCATGCAGGGAATCGAGTTCGAGGGCATCCCGGCCGGGGCGACGATTCTGGTCAACATGGTGGGAGCGGCCCGCACGATCAACACCTACACCGGTGACCTGAACGATCAGGACCCGCTGAACAAACTGCGCGAGCGCCTGCTGTGGAACTTCCCGGACGCCACCCAGGTGAAGATCGCCGGTGGCGCCCAGTTCCAGGGAAGCGTGCTGATCGGCGAACCCGGGAGCACCGCGACCGTCACCGCGTCCGGGATGAACGGCCGGTTCTTCACCACGGGCTCGCTGGTGCACAGTTCCGAAGCGACCGGTGGTGGCGGGCAGGAGTTCCACGCCTACCCGTTCGACGGTGATCTGCCGGAATGCGGCAGCACGCCGACCACTACGCCGAGCAGCTCGTCCTCGTCCTCTTCTTCGTCTTCGTCGAGCTCGGCCACGACGAGCAGCAGCTCCACGTCGACGAGCCCGACTTCGACGACCACGACCAGCTCGCCGACCTCGACCACGTCCACCTCGACGTCCAGCTCCTCGACGTCGGCCACGTCCACTTCGACCACACCGACGTCGACCACCTCGTCGAGTCGGGCGAGCAGCACGTCGACCAGCCCGACGTCGAGCAGCAGCTCGTCGAGCGCGACTTCATCGAGCCCGACGTCGAGTAGCAGCGTCACCGCGTCGTCCAGTGCCACTTCGAGTAGCCCTTCGCCGACCACCACCAGCAGCTCCTCGAGCACGACCGCGGCTCCCGGGGTGACCACCTCCACGACGCCGGGGCAGCCGGGAGCGACCACTCCAGGTGGCGGGCCGTCCGACGGCGGCCCGCTGGCCTCGACCGGCAGCGAGATCCGAGGTCTGCTGGTGTCGGGCCTGTTCCTGTTGCTGGTCGGTGGCGCGCTGGTGGCGCTCACGATCCGGTCGAGGCGCCGCGAGTCCTGATACTCCGGCCACTTGGACGGCTCGATCCACTGCGGACCTGTGCGATCGTGGGCCCGCAGGAAAACGAGGAGGAGCCGTTGCCCGATGAAGCCCGACGAGAACGAGCGCGCCGGCCGGCCTCGGTGCATTCACGCCCCGGGACGTCTCCCCGAGAACTCGTGCGCACCCACCTGGCCGAGGCCGGAATCGAGGACGTGACCGGATCATTGCGGGCCGCCCAGGAAGCGGGTGACATCGCCGCGAACCGTGATCCGGCACGGGAGGCGCATCTCCTGTGGAGCATGGTGAATCTCCTGCGCGCACCAGCCGGTGTGGACGAGCGGCAGGCAGCCGAGGTGCTGGCCACCGTCGACTACCACCTCGACCTCTTGTTCCGGCCACGCCCGAAACTCGCCGTCGTCGTGGTGGACTGCCCCGATCCACAGGCCCTGGCTCCGTTCTACGAAGCCCTGTTGGGCGCGCCCCGGACCGGGAACGGCCCCGATCACGTCAGGATCACACTGGGCGGTGACCAGCCTGAGCTCGCCCTGCACCGCACCGATCACTTCGTCCGGCCGGACTGGAAGAGGGGCGATCCCGCGCAGCAACTGCACCTGGATCTGCTCGTCACCGACCTGGACGAAGCGGAGCAGGAGGTACTCGCTCTCGGCGGGCACCTCCTCGACGGCTCGGACAAACCCATCGGCTACCGCGTGTACGCCGATCCGATCGGACATCCGTTCTGCCTGGTCACCCCTGAGGGTCTCGGCTGACCTTCACGGCGGTGTCGATGACGTCGCGGCGGTCCACCAGCAGGGCCTCCGCGGCGGTCCGGCCGGCCGCGGCCAGGTAGGCGTCGACGAGCCGGTTGCCGACCGCGTACCCGGCGCCGGTCGGCAGGCCGACGGGAGTGCCGCCGTAACGGGCGGCCGTCTCGTCGCCGTGTACCCAGGCCGCGAAGTTCTGCATACCGGTGATCTCCAGGCCGGAGACGACCTTCTCGAACACCGCGTCGTCCCGCAGATGCGGCACGCCGATGCGGGCGTAGCCGAGTTCGTCGCCGTACAACTGGCGGGCGAACGCGTCGGCCAGGCCTTCGGACACGATCTGCTCGCCGACCGTGACGGTCGCCGGATCCCAGATCACCCCACCGGGGCTGTAGCGCAGGTTGTGGTTGAGCTCGTGGACGGCGGTGGCCTCCACCCTCGCCAGATTCTCCGGATACGGCCAGAAGTTGAGGTAGATGTAGCCGGACACGCTGCCGTTGGCCGACATCCCCAGGTTCGGGCCCATGAAGTGCCGGTCGCCCGGATCACCCAGCACGGTGAGCACGGTGATGTCCGGGATCGCCAGCCCGGGCGTCGCGGCGAGCTGAGCGGTGACGGCGTCGTCGAGGGCTCGCTGGATGCGGTTCCAGGCGTCCGCCTCGTGCAGGGCTTCGAGAGCCTCCAGACAGCGATCCTCGTCGCGGTCGAGCGGGAATCCGGAGCTCATCGCGTGCATCGCCACGAGGTCGACGTCGCCGGGGAAGTAGCGGTACATCCCGGCGGCGGGCTCGACCATCGCCTTGAGCAGGGCCGCGCGGTCCGCCCGAGGCGCGCGCAGGATCTCGCGCATGGCGGGGTAGGTGTCGAGAACGGTGATCGTCATGAGAGCGACCGTAAAGCCTCCAGTGGGTGGAGACTCAAGCCTCGTGAGCCGGACCCTGAGAACGGACCAGGGGAAAGCCCGGATGTCCTCGCCGCCGCCCGCTTCTAACGTCGTGATCATGATCCGACGGATACTCCTGACGGTGCTCGCGGGCGCGGCGGTCCTCCTCGTGCCCTGGACCGTCTACCTCGCGCACACCCTGCCCGACCGGTACGACACCGGGCAGTGGCGCGCGGCCTGGGTCGGGTTCGACGTCGCGCTCCTGCTCTGCTTCGCGGCGGGAGCGTGGCTGGGGATGCGCCGACGGCGGGCGGCCGTGCCGCTGCTGTCGGCGACGGCCGCGATGTTGTGCTGCGACGCGTGGTTCGACGTCATGCTGGGCTGGACGTCGTCCGAACGATGGACCAGCGTCGCGCTCGCCGTCTTCGTCGAGATCCCGGTCGCCGTGGTCCTGGCCTTCGCCGCGCGGCGGCTGCTGGGTGACGCGCTGCCGAAGCGATCGGTGAACCTGAACGACATCGCGATGCGCGAGGACCCGCGCTACCACCTGGTGACGCGCGAACTCCCCGCCGCCGAGGAGGACGTCGCGCGCCGGACCGGGCTGGCGCGTGCCGAAGTCGACCAGTGTCTGAAAACCTTGCAGGACAACGGTTTCGTGCGCCGTGACCGGAAAGGGAACTGGCTCTCGATCCCGCAGGACCTGCGCGAGCCGAAGCCGGACGACTACGACGGCGCGGATCGGGAACGGGTCACCGCGTTCCTCGACGCCAAGTACGCGAACGAGGTCGCTTTGCTGTCCTGGGCGGCGGAGCACCGCGACGAGTTCGGCCCGTGGGCGACGGCGCAGCGGACTTCGGCACGGCTCACCGAGGCGGAATTCCGGGAACTGGACGCGGAATACCGCGAGCTGATCACGCGGTACTGCCATCGCCGACGGCGTCCGGCGGAGGGTGAGAAGGAGCTTTCCGTGCGTTTCTACGCCTTCCCGCCACCGGAGACGGCCCCGGTCTAGGGGTGCCGCCAGGCCAGGAAGGTCTCCAAAGTGGTCAGCCGGTGCTCGCGCACGGCCAGTTCGATCTCCCCGGCCGGGGCGTTCCGGTCGAACAGGTCGAGGATCTTCTGGTGCTCCTGCACGGATTCGTGCGCGCGGCCGGGGACGAAGCTGAACGTCGAGGTGCGCAGCCCCGCCAGCCGGTTCCAGCCGCGGTTGACCAGATCGAGCACCTGCGGATTGGGGCAGGTGCCGAACAGGACGCGGTGGAAGTCGCGGTTCAGCGCGGTGAACCGCGACGGCTCGAAGTTGTCGAGACACGCCGTCAGCTCCGCGTTGAGTCCCTTGGCCTGGTCGAGCGCCTCATCGGGGAGGGACGGCGCCGCCAGCGCGGCGGCGTACCCCTCGACCAGCGCGAGCGTCTGCATGGTGTGCTGGTAGTCGCTCTCGTCGGCCATGGCGACCTGCGCGCCGATGTTGTGCTCGTAGGTCACCAGCCCTTCGGCCTCCAGCCGCCGCACCGCCTCGCGCACGGGCACGGTGCTGACGCCAAGCTCCTGCGCGATCTGCCCGAACACGAGGCGGTAGCCGGGGGAGAAGGTGCCGTCGTCGATCCTCGCCTTGATCCAGTGGTAGGCGATCTGCGACTTGCTCATCGCGGTCGAATTCACCGCGTCGCCCGCGGTCACGAGTAGTGCAGCCAGACTGATTTGATCTCGGTGTACGCGTCGATCGCCCACGGCCCCATCTCGCGGCCCCAGCCCGACGCCTTGTACCCGCCCCACGGCGCGGCCATGTCGGGGATCGGCGGCATGTTGACGAACACCGCGCCTGCGCGGATGCCGTTCGCGAACCGCTGCGCGACGCCCAGGTCGCGAGTCCAGACGGTGGCCGCGAGCCCGTATTCGGTGTCGTTCGCCCGCGCCAGCAACTCGTCCGGATCGTCGTAGGCGGTGACGGCGAGGACCGGGCCGAAGATCTCCTCGCGCATGATCGTCATGTCGTCGGCCACGTCTGCGAACAGCGTCGGGGTGTAGAAGTAGCCGTCGCGATCGACGGGCTTGCCGCCGGTGACCAGCTCCGCGCCCTGCTCGCTGCCGGTGGAGACGAGGAAGTCGACGTGCTCGCGATGCTTGGCGGACACGAGGGGCCCGAGCTGCGTCGACTCGTCCAGCCCCGGACCGAGCTTGAGGCCTTCGAGCCCGGAGGCCAGTTTCGCGACGAATTCCTGTTCACGTTTGCGGTCCACGAAGAACCGGGTGTACGCGGCACAGACCTGACCGCTGTTCAGCGTCGCGCCCGCCAGGTTGCCGGCGACGGCGGCGTCGATGTCGGCGTCGCCCGAGATGATGCTGGGCGCCTTGCCACCGAGTTCGAGGGTGAGCCGTTTGAGGTTCGACTCCGCGCTGGCCGCCGTGATCAGCTTCCCGACCGCGGTCGACCCGGTGTAGGACAGGTGGTCGACGTCGTCGTGCCTGCTCAGGAGCGCGCCCACCGCGCCGTCGCCGGTGACCAGGTTGACCACGCCCGGCGGGAACCCGGCCTCGTGCACGAGCTCGACCAGCCGGATGCTGGTCAGCGGCGTGACCTCGCTGGGCTTGATCACCACGGTGTTGCCGGTGGCCAGCGCGGGCGCGAGCTTCCACACGAGGATCATCAGCGGGAAGTTCCACGGCGTGATCAGCGCGTTCACGCCGACCGGCTCGCGGCGGGTGTAGTGCAGCGTGTCCGGGAAGGACACCGGGTTCGTGGTGCCCTGGATCTTGGTGACCCAGCCCGCGAAGTACCGCAGGTGCTCGGCCGCGCCGGTGACGCTGACCTGGCGGGAGATCCCGATCGGCTGGCCCTGGTCGCGGGTTTCGAGCGCGGCCAGCTCCTCGTGGTGCTCGTCGACCAGCGACGCCAGCTTGAACAGCAGCGCGGCCCGCTGGACCGGCAGCAGTCCCGCCCAGGCGGGGTCGTTCAGTGCCTTCCGTGCGGCACCGACGGCGGCGTCGACGTCGGCGGGCGACGCGGTGCCGACCTCCTCGATCACCTGGCCGGTGGCCGGATCGTACGTCGGCAGGGACCCGCCTCCCGCGGCGGTCCACTGTCCGTCGATGAACAGGCGTGTGGCCATGGCTAGCTCCTCCTCGACCGGTGTGTGATCGAGTATCGGGCGCCGCGACGTCTCCGGTCTTGCCCGCCAGGGCACGCCGATTGTCGGCCAGCGAACCGAATCCGCCGGACGTCCGCGTGCCTTGCGAGGGTGGGGGACATGGACGTCATCGTGGTGGGAGCGGGTTCGGCCGGTTCGGTGGTCGCCAGGAGACTGGCCGACTCCGGGGCGTGGGTCACCCTGCTCGAAGCGGGCGGGCCGGACACGAATCCGGCCATTCACGACCCTTCGCGGGCCGGCGAGCTGTGGCACGGCCCGGAGGATTGGGACTACTACACCGTGCCGCAGCCGCACGCGGCGAACCGGCGGCTGCATCTGCCGCGCGGCAAGGTGCTCGGCGGGTCGCATTCGCTCAACGCGATGATCTGGGTGCGCGGCGCCCCGGCCGACTACGACGGCTGGGACCTGCCCGGCTGGCGCTGGGACGACGTCCGGCCGGTGTTCGAACGGATCGAGAAGGATCTGCTCGACGTCGTGCCGAACGAGCCGCTGCATCCGATCCAGCAGTCCATTGTGGACGCGGCGGTGGAGATCGGGCTGCCGTTCAACCCGGACTACAACGGCGACGAACTCGACGGTGTGTCGGTGCAGCGCGTCACCACCCGCGACGGCAAGCGGCTCAACACCTGGCTCGCCTACGGAGAGCCCGCCGCCGAACGGATGACCGTCCACACGGGAGCGCTCGTCCACAGGTTGCTCTTCGAGGGCGACAAGGTGACCGGAGTGCTGGCCGAGGTCGACGGCGAGCTGCGCAAGGTCTTCGCCGACGAGGTCGTGCTCGCCGCCGGCGCGCTGGCGTCACCGGCGATCCTGCTGCGCAGCGGCGTCGGCCCGGTCGACGAACTGGAGGTGCACGGTATCGACGTCGTCGCAGAGCTGCCGGGCGTCGGGAAGAACCTGCACGACCACTTGCTCTCGCCGGTCATCTTCGCGACCGATCGCCGCCGGGTCGATCCGCCCGCGCCGGGGCGGTCGGTGACGCAGACCCATCTGTTCTGGCGCAGCCGTCCCGGACTGCCGGTGCCCGACACCCAGCCGATCCACTTCAGCGTGCCGATGTACGAGTCGTGGATGACGGGCCCGGAAACCGGGTTCTCGCTGATGGCGGGCATGGTCACGCCGCGCAGCCGGGGCAGTCTCCGGCTTTCGGGGCCGAGCCCGCTCGACGAACCGTTGATCGATCTCGCCGCGCTGGAGGATCCGGCCGACTTCGAGAGCCTGGTCGCGTCGGTCGGGCAGTGCCGGGAGATCGGCCGCGCGTCCGCGCTGGCGGAGGGATGGGGAGCCCGCGAGCTGTATCCGGGGCCGGAGGCCGATGTCCGCGAGTACGTCCGCCGGACCGCGATCACCTACCACCACCAGGTCGGGACCTGCCGGATGGGCACCGACGCGGACTCGGTGGTCGACCCGGAACTCGCCGTGCACGGGCTGAGCGGGCTCCGGATCGCCGACGCGTCGGTGCTGCCGCGGGTGACCACGGGCAACACCAACGCGCCGGCGGTATTGGTCGGCGAACAGGCCGCCAGGTTCATGCTCGGCCGATAATGCGGCGCAGCCAGGAGGCCCGGGCGGCGAGCGCGGCCCGGGTCACCTCGCTGTCCGGGGCGATCCGGTCGAAACCGTGGTACGCGCCCGCCCAGACGTGCAGTTCGGTGGGCACGCCGGCCCGCCAGAGCCGCCGCGCGTAGCCGACGTCCTCGTCACGGAAGATCTCGGCCGCGCCGACCTCGATGAAGGCGGGCGGAAGTCCGGTCAGGTCTTCCGCGGTCGCGGGAACGGCGTACGGCGACGTCTGTCCGTTCAGGAGCGACCGCCAGCCGAACTCGTTGGCCTCGCGTCCCCACACGCCGCGTTCCGCGAATTCCACTGTGGACGCCGAGTCGTTGCGGCTGTCGATCATCGGGCACAGCAGGAGCTGACCTGCCGGCGCCGGTCCGCCGCGATCCCTGGCCAGCAGGGCGATCCCGGCGCTGAGCCCGCCTCCCGCGCTGCCGCCGCCGACGATCAGCCTGCCCGGATCGAAGCCGAGTTCGGCCGCGTGCTCGACCATCCAGGTCAGGCCCGCGTAGCAGTCTTCGATCGGTGCCGGGTGCGGGTGCTCTGGAGCGAGCCGATAGTCGACGGTCACCGCGACGAAGCCGAATTCCTCGACCAGCGCGACCATCCGGGGCAGGTCGGCGAACCGGTCGTCCAGCACCATGCCGCCGCCGTGGATGTTGTAGAACCCCGGCGCGTTCCGGGCATCGGGCGGCTTGACGACGGTGACGACCACGTCGGTGCCGGGTACCTGGCGGTCTTCCCAGACGAGATCCCGGTCGCCGATCGCCTCGGCGCAGGTCGGGTTGCCCTCGGCCATCGCCTGGCGGATGCCCGCCAGCGAATCGGCGCTCAGTGGCGGCCCGGTGGGCAGACCTTCGAGGGCTCCGGCGAGCTCGGGATCGAAGGCCGTCACGGTCCCTCCGGATCGACGACGCCGCGGTCGGCCCAGTACGGCTCGACCAGTTCACGGAGCTGCTCCGCACCGACACGCTCGACGAGGTCGACGGCGCCGAGGTTGTCCTTGAGCTGCTCGGTGCTCGTCGCACCGAAGAGGGTGGTCGTGTTGGCCGGGTGGGTGAGGGTGAACGCGAGACACAGCTGCGCCGGCGTCGTGTCCAGGTCGGCCGCGATCTTCGCCAGCGCCGGGGCGGAGGCGGCGATGCGTTCGCGGATGTCGCCGGGGTCGCGGCCCACCTGACGCGCTCCGCTGTTCTTGCCCAGCAGGATCCCGCCCTCGAAGATGTCCGAAGACTGGAGTGTGACGCCGAGTTCGCCGAAGACCTTCGCGAACGGTTCACCGTCCGGAATGGACCGTCGCGCGACGCTGTACTTCAGCTGCGCGATGGCGGGGCCGGGCACGTTCTCGGCCGCGGCGAAATCGTGCAAGGCCCGGATCGTGGTGGCGGACCAGTTGTTGACGCCCCAGTGCCGGATGAGCCCGGCCTCGCGGAGCTCGTTCAGATCCAGCACGAGCCGGTGCAGGTCGGTGTCGTCGCGCCGGAGATCGCCCAGTACCACGAGATCGGCGTGCTCGACGCCCGCGCGGAACAACGCGTTGTCCAGCTGGTCGCGGAGGTCGTGCTCGGGATATCCCTCCAGCCAGAGCTTGGCCGAAAGCAGGTAGTCCTCGCGGCGGAGGCCCGCGGCGCGGACCATCGCGGAGAACAGCACGTCGGTGAAGACCGGTGTGGCGCCGGGGAATCCGTAGACGGCGACGTCGAAGAGCGTGATGCCGGAATCGACCGCGGTGCGGACGAGGTCGACCGCCTCGCGGAAGTCCATCCGGTCGTAGGTGTGCCAGGAGCCGAGCGAGAGGACGCCGGTGAGCGGGCCGTCGCGGCCGATGCGACGCTGGGGGATGGTCATTCGGGTCTCCTAGGGGAGGCGGGGGTCGATGACGGCTTTGAGTTCGCCGAGCCGCGACATCGACTCGACACGTTGGGAGGCTTCGGAAAGACCGACCGGTTCGCTGAACAGTTCGTCCCACGGCAGCCGATCGGCGAAGGTGCGGAAGAAGTCCACCGAGCGGTGGTAGTCGGCGATGTCGCCGTTGAGCGAACCGACGACCGTGAGTTCCTTGCCCATCACCGTGCCCAGCGCCACGGGGGAGGGCACGGGGCCGGTGGAGCCGACGATCGCGATCGTGCCGCGCTGGGCGGCGAAGGCGACGGCCTCCTCGCCGATGGTCGGCCCGCCCGCGAAGTCGAAGACGTGATCGGCGCCCCGGCCGTCGGTGAGTTCCTTGACCCGTTCGATGCGGTCTTCGACCGTGCCGTCGACCGGGATCGTCGCCGTCGCCCCGAAACGCTCGGCGGTCTTCAGCCGGTCGCCGGGCCCGCCGATGGTGATCACGTCGCCCGCGCCGGAGATCCGCGCGACCGCGGTGGCGAACACGCCCAGCGCGCCCGCGCCCTGGACCACGACCGTCGCACCCGGACGGATCCCGCCGGCGCGGGAGACGGCGCGCAGCACGGTTTTGCCCGCACAGCCCGACATCGACGCCCAGGTGTCCTTGACGTCGCCGGGAAGCAGGAGTTTGGCCGCACCGGGAGTCACATAGCAGTACCGCACGAGCCCGCCGGTGGCGTACGGGAAGACGTCGGAGCGCTGGAGGAATCCGTAGCCGCGCTTCTCGCAGGCGACCGGTTCGCGCAAGATCGTGCAGCCGTAACACTTTCCGCAGGTCGACTCGGACCAGCCGATGCGGTCGCCCTCGGCGATCTCACGGCCGAGGGTGTCGGTGGTGCCCGGTCCGACGGCCACCACCTCGCCGACCATTTCGTGTCCCAGCACCATCGGGAGCATGCCGGGGAAGGTCATCTGGCCGGACCAGAGGTGCACGTCGGTGCCGCACAGCGTGGTGCAGGTGATCCGGACCAGCGCGGCGCCCGGTTCCGGCTCCTCGGGCAGCGGTAGTTCCCGCAAGGTGAGCGCGGAGCCGTGTTCGGTGAGCACCGCCGCCTCGGTTCTGTTGACCATCTTTTTAGTCTACAGTCGTAGGAGAAAAAGTCCAGATCCTGGAGGAAACCATGCCGTCGCAACGTATTCGTCCCGCTTCGCTCGTGGTTCGCGGCGGTCCTGTGCTCACCTTCGACCCGGCGGGCACCGTCGTGCGGGCGATGGCCGTGCGAGGAGACCGGATCGTCGCCCTCGGTGACGTCGCGCTGGACCACATCGGTCCGGACACCGAGGTGATCGACCTCGCCGGGAGAACCGTTCTGCCCGGGATCAACGATGCGCACCTGCACGCGACCTGGCTCGGCGCGCGCTGGCCGGACATGCTCATCGGCGGCGCCGGATTCACCGGGGGAGAAGAGAAAACGGTGCGGACCGCCGCCGAACGGCGGGCCGCCATCCTGCGCGCGGGCGAGCTGTGCGCGTCATTGGGCATCACGAGCTACACCGAACCTGGTCTGGGCCCCGGTGAGACGGGCTGTTTCGGCGCCGAAGTGCTGGAGGAGTACGCGGCGCTGGCCGAGGAAGGCCTGCTGCGCGCGAGGGTGACGGCGCTGCGGTTGTTCGGCCTGCTCGACGGCGCCAGCTCGCTGGACGACTTCGAGCGAGGGCTGGCGACCCCGTCACCGGTCGCGAATCCGTTGTGGCTCACCGTGCCCGGGGTGAAGATCTTCGCCGACGGCATCCCGCCGATGCGCTCGGCGTGGACACATCATTGCTACGCCGACGGTTCGCACGGCGCGCTCCTCGTCGACGGCGACGACGATCCGGGACGCGTGGGCAACCTGGCCGCGATGATCCGGCTCGCCCACGACGCCGGGATGACGGTCGCCGTGCACGCCACGGGGGATCGCAGCATCGAGGCCGCGCTTGGATCGCTTCGCCGCGGCGATCATCTGGTGCACGGCGATCTGGTGACCCCGGATCAACTGGCGCGGATGGCTTCGGCGGGGGTGGGCCTGACCACGCAGCCCGCGATCGCGGTGGCGATGCGGGGAATGCTCACGGACGCGCTCGGTGCCGAGGTCGGCGCCCGCGCCTGGCCGCTGGCGGAAATGCTCGCGTCGGGTGTTCCGCTGACGTTGAGCAGTGACGCGCCCGTGGTGACCCCCGACTGGCGGGTGCACATCGCGGCGGCGGCCGGGATGCTGGCCGCGTCCGAAGTGGACGCCGGGCTGATGGCCCGGTTGCTGCGCTGCTACACGGTCGCGGCCGCCGAACAGGACGGCGCGACGGACTGGAAGGGATCGCTGACCGTCGGCCGTGCCGCGGACTTCTGCGTGCTGGCGGCGAATCCGCTCGAGGTCGCGTTCGCGGACCTGCCGGACGTCGGTGTGGAACTCACCGTGTCCGGCGGCCGCGTCGTGTACTCAGGTGAGCAGTTGCCCGCCGTCGACCTGGAGGCTCACCCCGGTGAGATGGCCGGCGTCGGCGGAGGCGAGGAACAGGACTGACGGCACCACGTCGGCGACGGAAGCGATGGTTCCCAAGGGAATCCTCGCTTCCCACGCCGCGCGGGCGGCCGTGTCGGCGGCGAATCCGGCGGTCATCGGCGTGAGCACCGGGCCGGGGGCGACTGCGTTGACCCGGATGCCGTGTGGCGCCAATTCGAGCGCGGCCGAGCGGGTGAGCGCCTCGACGGCGGCCTTGGTGGCCTCGTAGTGGCCGAGCCCCGGGGTCGGCTGCCGGGCGCCGATGGAGGTGATGTTGACGATGGTGCCACGCGTGCCCGTCTCGACCATCCGTGCGCCGACCGCGCGGGTCATCAGGAAGGTGCCGCGGAAGTTCACCCGCATGCACAGATCGAAGACGCCGATGTCCAGTCCCACCAACGGCCCACCGCCGCCGGCGAGACCGGCGTTGTTGACCAGCACCTCGACCGGGCCGAAGCGATCGGTGACGAGCGCCAGCGCCGCGTCGACCGATCCGGGGTCGGAGATGTCGAGTTCGACGTGCTCCGCGCCGAGTTCGGCGGCGAGGTCGTGGGCCGCCCGGGTGTCGACGTCGGCGATGACCACGCGGTCGCCCGCGGACTGGAAGGCTTCGGCGACTCCGCGGCCGATGCCACTGGCACCGCCGGTCACCACTACGAGTCTCTTGTTCATTCTACGATCGTAGACTAAAACTTGTTTCCGTTGCCAGCGAAAGGAAAACTCGTGGACGAGAAGCGGAACGGACTGGGCTTCGCCACTTCGGCGCTGAGCCTGGGATCCTGGAACACGTGGGACCGCATGGACTTCGACGACGCGGTACGCCTGATCCGGCACGCCGTCGATTCCGGGGTCACACTGTTCGACGTGGCCCACTACGACATGGGGCCGCATGCCGAACAGTCGCGCACGGATCTCCTGTTCGGCGAGGCGGTCCGCGCCGCCGGGATCCAGCGTGACGAGTACCAGCTGTGCGGAAAACTCTGGCTCTGGGACTACCCGAACACCGGTTTCGCCGAGCAGCTCGCCACTTCGTTCGACCGCGTCGGTGTCGAGCGTGCGGAAGCCGTCGTGGTCGGCGACTACTTCGAGCGGCCGGACATTCCACGTATCGTCGCCGAGGTGGCCGAACAGATCCGCCTCGGCCGCTTCGACGTCTGGGGCGTGAACAACTGGCGCGCCGCGGATCTCGACCTGGCGCTGGAATTCTCCGCGGCAGAAGGGCTTCCGGCGCCTCGTTTCGCCCAGCTGAAGTACAGCATCGCACGTCGATCGATGGCCGAAGGTTCCTTCTACGGCAAGCATTGTTCGGCCGGAACCTTGACGTTGCAGGCGTCGGACGTGTTCGAGGGCGGTGTGTTGCTCGGGAGGACCCCGGAGCGGAAGATCGGCGCGGATCCGGGTGAGATCCGAGAGTCGATCCGCGCCGCCGCCGCGCGTGTCGCCGCTGTCGCCGGGGACTTCGGGGTGAGCTCGTCGCAGCTGGCTCTCGCGTTCTGTCTCGCGTACGAGCCGGTGGTGAACGTGTTGTTCGGGGTGAGCCGGATGGCCCAGCTGGAGGACAACCTGGGTGCTGTCGCGTTGGCCGCTTCCCGCGGTGCCGAGGTGCGGGCGGCTCTGGAGGATCTTTGGCTGGACCGCTCGGTCGCCGCCGATGGGACGTTCTGACCCCCGGTGGTGTGTCGCGAGCCGGGCGCGAACGCTATGAAAGGTCCTTTCCTTGCAAAATTTGCAAGGAAAGGACCTTTCATAGCATCGGTCGGGTCGGGGGAGGCGTTGCGGAAGCCACTTTCGCAACGTTGAAGGTTGCGAAAGTGGCTTCCGCAACGCGGCGGAGCCGCAATCCTCAGCCGAGGAAGTCGAGCACGGCCGCCTTGAACTCCGCGCTCCGCAAAGCACCGCCGTGATCCCCGGGCACCCGCACGAGATCCGCGCCCGGCACCAGATCCACCAGAGTCTCGATGCCCCGACTCACCGGATCCTCCACCCCCGCCACGAACCGGGTGGGCACGGACACCGCACCCGAAACCGGCGCGAAAGGCTCGGCCCGCAGATCCTCGATGCACCGCGCGAGCGCCGCGGGATTCCGCCCCGGCGCCGTGATCATATGCGCGATCACCCCGGTCAGCGGGTCCGACGGAGCCTTGCCTCCACCGGCGAAGGCCAGTGCGGCAGCGACATCGACGGCGCCGAACGGTTCGAACGGGCTCACCCCGGCGAGCACGAGCCGCCGCACCGGAGCCTGAGCGGGCAGTTCCCAAGACAGCCGCGCGCCCAGCGAGTATCCGACAACGTCCACTTCGGACAGATCGCGGAGCAGCCGGGTCAGTTCCCGAGTGATCGCGGCGGCGCCGAGCGAACCCGAGGGGGCTGCGCTGGAGCCGTGCGCGGGAAGGTCCGGTATCACCACCTCCCGGCCCGCGGCGGTGAGCGCGGCGGGCCATCCGGTGGTGATCCAGTCGGTGTGCCCGTCGGAGGCGAATCCGTGCACCAACAGCACAGGCGGTCCCGAGACGGTTTCGGGAGCGAATCGGCGCACGGCCAAGGAAGTAGTGGCAGACAACGGGATCCTTTCTCAGCTGCCGGAGGGGCGGCGGGTGCGCAGCCGCTGCATCTCGCTCAGCGTCCGCGCGCGGGCGTCGACGGCGATCCGCAGCGACGATCCGATGAGGTTCAGCAGGAAGACGCACACCATGATCGTCACGCCGGGCACGATCACCAGCCAGGGCGCCTGCACCAGGTACGACCGGCCTTCGGCGATCATGTTGCCCCAGGTCGGGGTCGGGGGAGCGATGCCGAGGCCGAGGAAGCTCATCGCCCCGTCGACCAGCATCGCCGCCGCGGACAGGATCACCACCTGCACCAGCGCGAGCGGCAGGACGTTCGGGAACACGTGCACGACGAGGATCTTCCACCGGCTCATCCCCGAGACCCGCGCCGCGCCGATGTAGGCACGGCCGGCGATGCCGAGCACGCGGCTGCGGATGACGCGGGCGGTGAACGGCGTGAAGATCACCGTCAGCGCGATCAGCTCGGTCCAGATGCTCGCGCCGAGCGAGATCGCCAGCGCCATCGCGAGGATGATCGCCGGGAACGACATCCAGGCGTCCATCACCCGCATCAGCACCGCGTCGGCCGCCCGGAAGAACCCGCTGATCAGCCCGATCACCAGGCCGGTGAAGGCCGCGCACAGGGTGATCAACGCGGACAGCCCGAGCGACGCCCGTCCGCCGGAGACCAGGCGGGCGAGCACGTCACGGCCGAACGAGTCCGTGCCGAGGGGATGCGCCGCTGACGGTGGCAGCAGCCGGTTCACCGGGTCGGTCGCGCTGACGCTCGGCAGGAAGAACGGCAGCACGATCACGGCCAGGACGATCACCGCCAGGATGGCCGTGGTGATCACCAGCATCCGGTTGCGCCGGAACACCCGGGCCGCACGGCCGGACGACGGCTTCTCGCGCACCGGCGACGTCTTTTCCACGAGAGCGACGCTCACGAGACACGCACCTTCGGGTCGAGCAGCGCGTACGACAGGTCCACCAGCAGGTTGACCAGCACGAACAACACCGCGACGAACAGCGTCACACCCTGGATCAGCGGGAAGTCGCGGGTGGACACCGCGCCCATCAGCAGATGGCCGAGCCCCGGCACGACGAAGATGGACTCGATGATCACGATGCCGCCGACCAGCATGGCGAAGTTGCTGCCCAGCTGGGTGATCAGTGGCATCAGCGCGTTCGGCAGGACATGTTTGGTCATCACCTGCCGCTCCGACAGTCCCTTGACCCGCGCGGTGCGCAGATACGCCAGCGGCAATTCGCCGAGCAGGCTTTCCCGCAGGGTGAGCACGAACAACGCGGTCTGCCCGATGACGAGCACGGTCAGCGGCAGCACCAGCGCGGGGACCGCCGTCGCCGGATCGGTGAAGAGGTTCTCGTAGCCGCTGGAGGGGAACCAGCGCAGTGTCACCGAGAAGACGAGCACGAGCATCAGCGAGATCCAGAAGTCCGGCATCGCCATGCCGAGCGCGGACAGCCGGTCCAGCGCCCGCGCCACCGGGTTGCGCGGCGACACCGCCTGCCACGAGGTGATAGCGACCGAGAGGAAGAAGCTGATCACCGTCGAGAGCACGGCCAGGGTGAGCGTCGGCAGGATGTGGTCGGCGACCACGCCGAGCACCGGGGCGTGATAGGTGATCGACGTGCCGAAGTCGCCGTGCAGGACATTCCCGGCCCAGCTGAAGTACTGCTCCCAGAGTGTCCCGTTCAGCCCCATGCTCTCCCGCAGGGCGTCCACATCGGACGGTCGCGCGGTGGGGCCGAGGATGGCCTGCGCCGGATCGCCGGGGATCAGCCGGATGACGAAGAACATCATCGTCCCGACGATCACCAGGATGATCACCAGATCGCGCAGCCTGCGCAGCAGCAGACCGGTCATGACGCCAGCCAGGTGTTCCAGAAAACGCGGTAGAAGTCGCCGTAGCCCTTGAGCTTGGGGGAGTAGGCCGCGTACAGCCTGGACTGGCTCAGGGTGATCACCGAAAGCTGCTTCCAGGTGAACGCCTGCAGCTTGTCCACCACCGCCTTCGCCTGCTCAGGGGTGGTCGAGGCGTTGAACTCCGCCATGAGCCCGTCCAGCTCGGGCGAGGTCGAACCGTTCAGTGTGCCCAGGGTGAGCGCCGGCATCTGCGCGGGCGAGGTCAGCGCCGAGTCGAAGAACAGCGTGGTGATGTCCCAGCCGCCCGGCTCCTTGGTCAGCGTGCCGAGCATGGTGGCGAAGTCGAAGGTGTCGATCTTGGTGTTGATGCCGATCTTCGAGAGGCTGTCCTGGATCAGCACGGCCCACTTGCCGAACTCCGGGTACGAGTTCGTGGTGACGATGCGGATCGTCGCGCCGGCGGTGATGCCCGCCGCGGCCAGCAACTGCTTGGCCTTCGCCGGGTCGTGCGCCTTGTAGACCTCTTCGCCCGCGGTGGAATAGAACTGCTTGTTGTCCGGCGAGGCGAAGGCGCCGGTCTCGACGGTGAGGTCCTTGCTGCCGCCGGTGGCCGCGTTGATCGCGGGCTTGTCCAGCAGGAGGTTCAGCGCCTCGCGGGCACGGGGGTCCGCGAACTTCGAACCGGTGTTGAAGTTCGGGATCACCACGTTGTCGTTGCCGCCGGGCAGGTTGTGCACTACCACGGCCGGGTTGTTGCGCAGCGGCTCGTACTGGTCGTTCGTGGGCATGATGTGGTCCCACTGGCCGGTCTGCAGGCCGTTGATCAGCGCGTCCTGATCGGAGACCACCTTGTAGGTCACGGTGTCGAGGTACGCGTGCTTGGCGCCCGCCTGCCCGCCCCAGTCCTCTTCGGACCGGGACTTGTAGCCGGTGTATCGCTCCAGCACCAGTTCACGGCCGATGTCCCAGCTCTTCAGCTTGTACGGGCCGGTCCCGATCGCCTTGTCCTGGGCGAACCCGGTCGGCGCGACACCGGTGAGGTTCTTCGCCTCGTAGATCTCCGTGCCCGCGCCGGCGAGTTCGTTGATCAGCGGGTACCGCGGCTGCTTGAGCTTGATGGTCACCGTCGCCGGGTCCGTCGGCGTGATCGCCTCGATGTCCGGCGTGACCAGCTGACCGGTGCGGTGCACCTGCTGCCACCGCTTCAGGCTCGCCACGACGTCCTCGGACGTCAGCGGGTTGCCGTCGTGGAAGGTGACGCCCTGGCGCAGTTTGAAGGTGTAGGTGAGCCTGTCCGGGCTGGTGGTGTAGTCCTCGACCAGCATGGGCCGGGAAGTGAAACTCCGGTCCACCTCGAACAGCTTCTCGTACATCATGTTGCCGATATGCGCGGTCACCTGGCCGGGGTTCGCGACCATGTCGAGGGACTGCGGGTCGGTGGGCACGGCCACGTTGAGGTTGCCGCCGGGCTTCGGGGGCCCGTCGGCGGCGCCACCGCCCGCCTGTCCTCCCATGCACGAGCCGATCAGCAGGACGGTCGCCAGGCCGAGGGCGGCCGAGGTCAGGGTTCGTCTCATGGGTTCCGCACTCCAGTGTGGGGGTGGGCGGGCAGTTCGGGATTCGCCGCGAGGAGACGGCGGGTGTACTCGTGCCCGGCGTGGAGCCGGATCTCGTCCGGTTCGCCGATTTCGATCAGTTCGCCCCGGTACATCACGCCGACCCGGTCGGCGACCGACAGCACCAGGCTGAGGTTGTGCGTGATGAACAGGAAGCTGAGCGCGCGGGTGCGCCGCAGGTCCAGCAACAGGTTCATCACCTGGCCCTGCACCGAGACGTCGAGCGCGGAGGTCGGCTCGTCGGCGACGATGAGGTCGGGTTCGGCCGCGATGGCGCGGGCGATCGAGACGCGCTGCCGTTGTCCGCCGGAGAGCTGCGATGGCAGCTTCTTCGCGGTGTCCGAGGGAAGCCCGACCTCGTCGATCAGTTCGGTGACGCGGCGGTCGAGTTCCGCGCCGCGGAGACCGGTGAGCTCCCGCAGCGGCTCGGCGATGATCCTGGCGGCGGTGTGCCGGGGATCGAGCGAGCTCTGCGGATCCTGGAAGATGAGCTGCGCGCGGCGGCGGAACGCGCGCTCGTCCCCTTCGAGACCGGACGGCGTGCACCGGTGCTCACCGAAGGCGATGGTGCCCTCGGTCGGGGTTTCCAGGGCGCTCACCAGACGGCCGAGCGTGGTCTTGCCCGAACCGGATTCCCCGACCAGGCCGAAGAACTCGCCCGGCGCGATCTCCAGCGAGACGTCCTTGACCGCGTGCACCTCGGGTTCGCGGCTCAGCGAGAACCGGCCACGCCGTCCGTACACTTTGGACACCGAGTCGATGACGAGCGAGGTACCCTCGTCCGTCTCCCTGGACTTCGGGCGGCTCAAGGACCTGGTCTCGGTCGCGACCGCCGATTCGCCGTTCATCGCGGCTTCGAGCAGTGCCTCGGAGATGGTGGGGAAGCCGTCGCGTCTGCTCACCCCGAGCTGCGGGACACAGTCGAGCAACGCCTTGGTGTAGGGATGCTTCGGCGAATGCAGAATGTCCTCAGTGGACCCGAGCTCGACCAGTTCGCCCCGGTACATCACCGCGATCCGGTCCGCGACCTGCGCGGCCACGCCCATGTCGTGCGTGATGAAGACGCACGCGGTGCCGTGGTCACGGCGGACGCGGTCGAACAGGGTGAGGATCTCCGCCTGCGTCGTCACGTCCAGCGCCGTGGTCGGCTCGTCGGCGATCAGCAGGCTCGGATCGGCCATCAGAGCGAGCGCGATCATCACGCGCTGCTGCATTCCGCCCGACATCTGGTGCGGGTACAGGGAAAGCACGCGGTCGGTGTCGGTGAGGCCGACTTCCTTCAAGAGGCCTCGGGCCTTCGCCTCGGCCTCGCGGTGCAACGGCGTTCCCTTGCGCGCGGCTTGACGCGGCAGGGAGCCGGGCTTCCGGTAGGCCTCGATCAGCTGCTTGCCGACCCGTTGACTGGGGTTGAGCGAATCCAGCGCCTCCTGGAAGATCATGCCGATCCGCGGGCCGCGGTACGCGCGCATCTCGTCGGCGGACAGCCGCGTGAGATCGACGCCGTCGACGCTGATCTCGCCGCGGGTGAACACCGGCGCGACGAACTCCAGCAACCGGATGATCGACAAGGCCGTCACCGTTTTACCGCTGCCGGATTCGCCGACCACGCAGAGTGTCCGGCCTTGGTCGAGGTCGAACGAAAGTTCGCGGACCAGTTCGCGTTCGGTTTCGTCGGCGATGACGCCGACGGTGAGTTCTCGTAATTCGAGCAGGGTCATGAATCCCCTTTCCCGAGCCCGCCCGGAGCGGACCGCACTGCCGGGGAACGGACCTCCGGCGGGGGTAGTTCTACGCATGTTGACACTGGGGGAGTGCGCTGTCAATGGGTATATTCTACGAATGTAGGAAGTTGATATCCGGCAGGTTTTTCCTGGTGGTGGGCGAAAACTTGCACTGGATTCTTTTGTCTACGGCTGTAGACTCTCGGCGGAAACGAGCTAAGGAGGGCACCCGTGAGCGGGTCGACCAAGACTGCCGGTCCCGAGCGGATCGTGGACATCGCCGTGGGGTACATGGCGGCCAAGCAACTCTTCGCGGCGAGCCGGATCGGCCTGTTCACCGCGCTCGCCGGCGGGCCGCTGACGGCCGCGGAACTGGCGGAGAAGACCGGCAAACCGGAGAAGATCACCCGCATCCTCGGTGACGCCATGTCATCACTCGGTCTGCTGTCCCGTGTGGACGGACGCTACGCGCTGGCCGCCGACGCCGCGGCGTACCTCGGTGGCGAGGACCTCGATCTGGCGCCGTTCCTCACGTTCCTGGACTCGATCAGCTACCCGCATTGGCTGCAGTTCGGCCACACGGCCGACAGCGGCGAGCCGGGCAAGCTGGAGATGGACGACGCGCGCTGGGGCACGTTCATGGCCGGGGTCATGACGTACAACGCCCTGCACGCCAAGATGCTGGCCGGAGCGTACGATTTCGGCTCCCATCGCAAGGCGCTGGACCTCGGTGGTCTCTCCAGCGCGTTCGCCGTCGAAGCCATGAAGACCAACGACGAACTCCACACGACGTTCGTCTTCGATCCGGGCTTCACCGAGTCGGTCACCACCGCGGCGGCCGAGGCCGGATTCGCGGATCGCGCGACCGTGATCGGCGCGGAGACGCCCACCGCGCGTCCCGAGGGCGAGTTCGACCTGGTGATGGTCAACCACGTCGTCCACCGTTTCGACGCCGAGCAGAACGCCGGGATCCTGCGCAACGCCCGCGCCGCCGCCGCGCCGGGGGCGGCGTTGCTGCTGCTCGACTTCTTCCTCGACGGCGACACCGTCCAGCGGCCGATCGACGCGCTGCACGCGGGGGAGTACCTGGTGATCGACGGGACGGTCGTCTATCCGGAGGCCGAAGTCCGTGGCTGGCTGGACGAGGCCGGCTGGCGGGTCACCGACCGGCTCGCGCTGCCGGGCAGCCCGCGGGTGCTCGTCGCGGAAGCGGTGTGACCGTGACCCTCGATCCCGCGGTCAAGGAACTGCTGGCCCGCAGCGCTCCGGAGGAGGCGCCGGCCGGGCCCATGACGGCTCCCGAGTTGCGCGCGGCCTTCGCCGCTTCGTGGCGACGTCCCGATTCGGTCGAAGAGGTCGCTTCGGTGACCGACCACGTCCTGCCTTCCGGTGTGCGGGTGCGGATCTATCTGCCGGAGGCCACGGCGCCGGTGCCCGCGTTCGTCTGGATCCACGGCGGCGGGTGGACGATCGGGTCGATCGACGAGAACGAGGTCGCGTCGCGGGCGGTGTGCAATGCGGCCGGGGTCGCCGTCGTCGCGGTCGACTACCGGCTCGCGCCCGAGCATCCGTACCCGGCGGCCCCGGACGACTGCTACGCCGTCGTCGAGTGGCTCGCCGCGGGCGGTGCCGGTCCTTCGGTGGACGGGGCGCGGATCGCCATCGGAGGCGAAAGCGCGGGCGGCAACCTGTCGACGGTGGTGTCGATGATGTCCCGCGACCGGGGCGGGCCGGCGTTGGCCGCGCAGGTGCTGATCTGCCCGGTCTTCGGGCACCCGGACGACGGGTTCCGGTCCTATGTGGACTTCGCCGAGGGTTTCGGTATGACCGCGGGGGCGATGCGGTTCTTCTTCGAGCAGTACGTGTCGGATCCGGCGCAGCTGAACGATCCGTACCTGCTGCCGTTGCGCGCAGGCGACCTGACCCGGCTCCCGCCGGCGCTGGTGCTCACGGCCGAGTACGACGTCCTGCGGGACGAAGGGGAGGAGTTCGCGCGGCGCCTGACCGATGCCGGGACCCAGGTGGAGATGACGCGGTATTCGGGCCAGATCCACGGCTTCTACGGTCTCTACACGGATCTTCCCGCGTCGCCGCGCTCGCACCGGCACGTGGCGAGCTTCCTGACCCGGACCTTCGACCCCCGCGTTTAGTCCTCTGAATGCGCCTGTTCGCACTACGTACTACCGCATTCAGAGGACGAAATGCGGTAGTGCGTAGGGTCAGGGGCGGGTCAGGCGCGCGAAGAACGATTCCAGGTGTTGCCGCTGGAGGGCGATCGTCGAGAACTCCCCGGCGACCAGGCTCATCACGTTCGCCCCGGCGTTGATCAGCACGACCTCGTCGACCAGTTGCTCGTCGGGCGTTTCTGTGACGATGTCGCCGTCCTCCCGGCCCTCGGTGAGATACCGGTGCAGCAGGCCCCGCCATGAGCGGATGTGCTCGAGGTACTTGTCCTGCAGTTTCGGGTTGGTCAGCGACAGCTGCCAGAAGGTGAGCAGGACGCGCCCCGCGGCGATGCGGTCCTCGTCGATGGGCATCGACGAGACGCACAGCTCGCGGAGCGCGGTCAGCCCGCGCAGCTCGTCCAGCTCCACGTACTCGCGCATCATGCCGAGCGCGCGTTCGTAGGTGGCCTGGATGATGTCTTCCTTGCTCGGGAAGTACAGCTTGAGCGCGCCGTTGGCGAAGCCGGCGGCCGCCGCGATCTCGCGCATGGTGGCGGCCTCGATCCCGCCCTGGGTGATCAAATCCCAGGTGACGTCGACGATATGGCTGCGCCGCTCGTCGTGGTCGATGATCTTCGGCATCGGCAGACCTCCCGCACTGGTTCTTCTACCAGTGTAGGAGATCAGGCCTCGTGATACACGCGGTGCCCGGCGAACCACGTTTGCGTCACCTTTGTCTTGACGAGCGCCGACGGATCGGTCTTGAACGGATCGCGGTCCAGTACGACGAAATCCGCCGACTTCCCAGGGACCAGCGAGCCGGTGACATCGCCCAGCCCCATCGCCCGCGCTGCGGCCAGGGTGAAGACCTCGATCGCCTCGGCGAGGGTGATCGCCTGCTCCGGCCACAGCGCGCCCGGGAACATGCCGGTCGGATCCTGGCGCGTGACCAGGCCGTGGATGCCTTCCCACGCGTTCGGCGACTCGCTGACCGGCCAGTCCGAACCGCCGGCCACCAGCGCGCCCTCGTCCAGCAACGACCGGTTCGGCTGCATCCGCCCGGCACGCTCGCCGGGCAGCACCTCGGCGATGGCGGCCGGGATGACGCCGGGGACCCACAGGAACGGCGAAATGTCGGCGGCGACCCCCAGCGCGGCGAAGCGCGGGAGATCGTCGGGGTGCACGAACTGGCCGTGCGCGACCTGGAACCGCGCGTCGGCGAAGCCCTCGGCACGCACCTTCTCGACGGCGTCGAGCGTCGCGCGCACCGACGCGTCCCCGGTGCAGTGCACCTTCGCCGAGAGCCCCGCCGCGGCCGCCGTGCGCAGCCAGCCCACGAGTTCGTCACCCGGCATGGTGGTGGCGCCGTGGTGGCAGGCTCCGTGCGCGGCGTCCGGCAGGTACGGCTCCAGGAAGGCCGCGGTCCGCGTCGGCGGGACCCCGTCGAGGAAGATCTTCACGAAGTCCGGCCGGTGATGCTCGCTCCTGTACTGCCCGGCGACCTCCAGCAGCGGTGCCCCGATCGGGTCGAAACCGAAGATCGGGTCGTTGATCAGCAGCGACGAGACGACCCACGCGTGCAGTTCGCCCGCGTCGTCGAGCGACTTCAGCGCCCGCAGGATGTCCGCGGAGACGCCGGCGTCCTGGAACGCGGTGACCCCGTACGAATGCAGGGTGCCGATCCCGTGCCGCGACGCCGCCACATGCTGCTCCGCGGTGAGCGTCCGGGTCTCGCTGAGCGCCCGCTCGACGGCGACGCCCGCCGCTTCGAGCAGGACGCCGACGGGTTCGCCGGTGGCGGGATCACGGACGATCTCCCCGCCGGCCGGATCGGGTGTCGCGGCGGTGACCCCCGCGAGCTCCAAGGCGCGGCTGCTCACCCAGCGGTTGTGCCTGCTGTCGTCCGAAAGCATGACCGGACGCCCGCCGGCGGCCTCGTCTAGCGCGTGCCGGGCCGAAGTCCGCGACAGCGTGCCGACCAGGGTGGACGCCCAGGCGCCGCCGACCACCCACTCGTCCGGCCCGAGCCCCGCGGCGCGCGACCGGACCGCGGTGAGGATGTCGTCCAGGCCCGCGTCGAGACCGAAGTTCAGCTCGAACAGGGCCGCGCGCCCGGCCAGGGCGTGATGGTTGTGCACGTCGACCAGGCCGGGCATCACGAACGCGCCGCCGAGGTCGACGACCTCGGTGCTCGGCCCTCGTTCGATGTCCTCCAGCGACAGCATCTTGCCGTCCTTGATCGCCAGTGACGACGCCCAGGGGCGGTGACCGTCCACTGTGTACACCGTGGCGTTGGTGAGGACGATGTCGGCGGTCAAGGCTCAGCTCCCGGCCGGGTCGTACGACTCGGGGTGCACGGTGGTGCTGAGCAGCCTGCCGTGCGCGCCGAAGGTGAAGTGGGTGGGAGCGCTCCCGCTGGCGTCCAGTCCGAAAAGGACACCGTGCGAGCGCAGCCGCTTCGCGTCCCGGTGGTCGGCGACGGTCACCGACGCGCACGGGATCACCTTCTCCCGCCAGGCGAAGACGTAGATGCCCGGACGCAGCTCGTAGACCGAGTTCTCGTCGGTGTCCGCGAGCCCCCGCTCCGGCCCGGCGAGGCACTGCCACGTGTACCAGTGCGGGCTGAGGTACACGTGCTCGTACGCGTGCTCGGTGCTGTACACCCACAGCACCCGTCGCCCGACCAGCGACGTGGTCGGGGCGAGCGGCTCCCCGGCAGGCTCGACGCCGCCGATCGTGGCGGCCACGAAGGACTGCGTGACACGGGGCGAGGTGTCGCCGATCTTGCTCAATACCAGCAGCGCCCGGCCGCGGCGCAGGTCGAGCAGCAGGGTGAACGCCTCCTCCTGCCGTGCCTGCGGGTGGAACTGGACGTAGTACAGGTCGTCGTCGACCAGGAACGTCTCGCAGCGGTCGGTGCCCTCGCCGTGGTAGGCCCAGTCGATCCGGGTGCCGGAGAAGGCGGCGGTGAACGTGGTGCCGTCTTCGCAGGCGAGTTCGAACGAGCGGCCGTGCAGGTCGCCGACAGTGGGCGCCTTGTTCGCGTCGAAGCCGGGGGCGAGTCCGTCCAGCGGCAGCCAGGTGGACGTGTCGGACAGGGTCAGTTCGGGCATTGAAAGAGTCCTTGTGTCTGGTGGTGAACCCGCGTCCGCGATCGGCGTCGGCAGGGCGGTCGGCATCCATCTCGAGTTGGCGGGTCAGGCGCCCTGCCACCGCGATAGCGGGGCCTTCGGCCGGGCGGGTTCACGCGTTGGTCGCTTTCGGGCTACATCTTCAGCTCCGCCAACAGGTCCTTAGTGCTCGTGGGCGGAACAGTGCTCATCGGTGGCGCCGGAGGGCAGATCGAGGGCCGGGTTTCGGTCCAGGAAGCCATACGGGCGCAAGGAGAAACCGGAGTAGTCGACCGGCATGACCGGCCAGTCCTCCGGACGCGGGATGTGGGTCGGGCCGAACACGTGCCACAGCACGAGATCGGTGTCGGTGAGGTCACGGTCGGCGGCCGTCCAGGCGGGCAGTCCCGCGCCGCCCGGATGCGCGTTCGGGCGGTCGCCTGCCGGGAAACGTTCGTTAGCGCGGTACGGCGTCGCCCACAGGTGACGGGTGGCGAACGTCGCCCGCTGGTGGACGGTCGATTCCGGCTGCGCCATCAAGGTCGCGGAGGGCCGCGGCACGAGCTGGTACGCCGTGGGGGAGCCGAGGCGGTTGGTCCGCTCCGCGCTGCGGATCTCCCACACGCGCGCCTTGGCCGGATCCGCGAACCGCTGCGCCTCCCGCTCGGTCCGCAGCGGGGTTTCCTTCCAGGTGAACGCGTTCCCGTACGGGTTCTGTTCGCCCATGGGGACCCGTTCGACGTCGACCTCGACGAGCGAGTTGCGTTCGCCGTCGATCGCCACGTCGAGCCGCGCGCAGAACAGGTGCTGGTGCACCGGCGCGAAGAGGCCCGGCGCGATCTCGTTGGCGTGCGGGTGATCCGTGCCGGGATGCGCGGCGCCGGCGAACACGATGCCGGTGGCCTTCGCCTCCAGTTCCACGGTGCCGTCGAGGTAGAGGTACCAGAAGAAGCCGTAGTCGTAGTTGCCGATGGTGGAGATCGACGAGATCACCAGCCGCCGCGAGCGGCGGACCTCGGCGCGGCCGTCGAGATCCGTGTGCTTCCAGAGGATCCCGTAGTCCTCCTCGTGCATGCAGATCGCGCGCGGGATCTCGACCGGGTGGCCGTGGTCGTCGGCGACGAACGCGGGGAAGTAGTGGATGACGCCGAGGCAGTCGCAGCCCAGCCGCAGGTCGTTCCCGTTCTTGCCGAGCAGGTACTCGCCCGCGTCGAAGTAGCTGATCCAGAACCGGCCGGGCGCGGTGTCGCCGTAGGGCACCACCATCTCCGGTACCGACGCGCGGTGCAGCACCGACCGGTCCTGGAAGCCGATTTCGTGCAGCGTCAAGCCTTCGCGGGCGTTGAAGCCGACGCGGAGTTTCCAGCCCTCCCAGGTGACCTCGTTGCCGTCGACGGTGAAGCTCGGGCCCTCCGGCTGGGTGATCTCGATCGGCTTGAGCGTGGTCCTGGCCGGGACGTCGCCGTAGCGGCCGTGCTCCGGCGGCACGGGCACGTCGCCCTCGTCCTCCACCCGGAGGACGCGCTGCGCGGTCAGGTCGATATGGGCGATCAGGCCCTCGACCGGATGCGCCCACGGGCTGTCGGACGCGTCGTCGCGCAGGAACGTCAGCGTGCGGATGACCCGGCCGGTCTCGTCCGGCCTGCCGAAGAACCCGGGAGCCAGGGGAGCACAGAAGGCGTGTTCGATCCGGTCGGCGAGCCCGCGCCGCTCCATGGCGGCCTGCCATTCCGGCGACGCCTTGGTGATCGACGCGGCGAGGTCGTATTCCTCGAACAGGTACGCGGGCTGGCCAGGGCCGCACTCCTCGGTGGAGATCAGTTCGTGTTTCTCCAGCGAGACGACCACGTCGCGCGCCTCGCCGGTCGCGGTGTCCAGCAGCGTGTACCGGACGCGGCGATCGGGTGCGGCGTCGCCCTTCTCCGGCTCCACCGGCAGCACGGCCGGGAACCGTGTCGTGGCGGTGAGCAGGCCTTCGGCGGCCAGGATCGCTCGGCCTTCGGCGAGTTCGTCGGCGGTCAGCGGGTCGAATGGATGCGGCCTGGTCATACTTCGCAGTCTTGCCGGTCCGTCCGCGGCTGGAAAGACCGTCATGCGGCTGCCGACAAGAAGGATGCACTGACGGCCAAGCTCCGTGAAAGGTCCGGACCGGAGGATGACGTCATGGGACTGGATCTCGCGGGCAAGGCCGTGCTGGTGACCGGCGCGGCATCCGGTATCGGCCTTGCCTGCGTCCAGGCGTTCCTCGCCGAGGGCGCGCGGGTCGGCGCCCTCGACCGGGCACCCGTGCCCACCCTGGCCGACGGTCTCCTGGCCGTGCAGGCCGACGTGACCGACGAACCGTCGGTGGCCGCCGCGATCGACACCGTGGTGAGTCACTTCGGCGGGCTCGACGTCGTCGTCGGCTGTGCCGGGATCTCCGGTCCGGTCGGGACGCCGGTCACGGAGACCTCCTCGGCGGACTTCGCCGCGCTCTTGGCGGTCAACGTCACCGGCCAGTTCCTGCTGGTCAAACACGCCGCGCCCTGGCTCACCGCGTCGGGTGGCTCGGTCGTGCTGCTGGCCAGCGACTCGGCGTTCACCAGCGCGCCCGGCATGGTCCCGTACTGCGCGTCGAAAGGGGCCGTGGTCGCGATGACCAGGGCCCTCGCGGTCGATCTCCCCGGCGTCCGGGTGAACTGCGTCTGCCCGTCGGTGGTCGACACCCCGATGGCGCGCGGCGATCTCGGCGAGGTGCTCGACGATCCCGCGTTCCCGGTGCAGGCTCCGGAAGAAGTCGCCTGGCAGGTGCTCCATCTCGCGTCCGCGCGTTCGCGGGCGGTCAACGGTCAGGCCGTGCTCGCCGACTTCGGCGTCTCGGCCCGCTCCGGTTTTCCCGCTTAGAAAGGACTCCGCAAGTGAAGAAGGTTGTCGCGATCACGGGTGGCGGTACCGGAATCGGCGCCGCGGTGGCCCGCCGGTACGCCGACGAGGGCGCCCAGGTGGTGGTGCTCGGACGGCGGCTCGAGCCGCTGGAGAAGGTCGCCGCCGAAACCGGCGCGCACGTCATCTCGTGCGACGCCAGCGATCGCGAAGCCGCCGAGAACGCCGTGGCGGAGATCGTCGGCAAGTTCGGCAGGCTGGACGTCGTGGTGGCCAACGCCGGCGGGCACGGGCTGTCCTCGGTGGTCGACACCGGTGACGAGGAATGGGAACTGGCGCTGCGCTCGAATCTGTCGAGTGCTTTCGTGTTCTGCCGGGCCACGCTGCCGTCGCTGATCGAAACCGGCGGCCAGGTCGTCGTCGTGTCGTCGCTGGCCGGCCTGTTCGCCGGGCCGAACGTCGCCGGCTACACCGTCGCGAAGCACGCGCTGATCGGGCTGACGCGTTCGATCGCCCGTGACTACGGGCCGAGGGGCGTCCGCGCGAACGCGGTCTGCCCCGGCTGGGTGCGCACGCCGATGGCGGACGGCGAGATGGACCAGTTCGCCGAGGCCGCGGGCTTCGACGGCGGCCACGCCGAGGGCTACCGGCGCGTCACCGCCGAGGTGCCGCTGCGCCGCCCCGCCGAACCGGAGGAGATCGCGTCGATCGTGCGGTTCCTCGGGTCTTCGGAGTCGTCGTACATCACCGGCGCGGTGATCGTGGCGGACGGTGGCGCGCATGCGGTGGATCTGCCGACGCTCGCTTTCGAACGGGCGGGGATGGGTTCTTAGCGCTTTCAGGATTTCGCTGGAGACAGCGCTGTTCGCTACTGATTCGCCTTCCTGTGGGGTGCCCGGTTGATCGAGGCGGGAGGCGAGGTGAATCGCTCGTGCCTCGTCACCCGGTCGGCGGTTTCGAGGTCGGTGTCAGAGGGTCAGAGTGGCCCTTGGTTGGTGGTAACCAACGATCGAGGGGGATCGGGGATTTCTCACCGTCATGGATAGTGTGCGGCCGCGGAATTCGCGTGCCTCCGATTCATTCTGGACACCTATCGAGATGGGGAACTCGTGGTAGACAGACGTGTCAGCGCGCTTTCGGCAGTCGGACTGATGCTGACGACATCGGCTTTCGGCGCCGTGTCGGCGCACGCGGACAGCGCGCCGCAATGCACGGCGACGGATCATTGCTACTCTGTCGGGGTCATCGGATCCCAAGCGGAACCCTTGTGGATGAACGCGGTCGGCGCGGATCTCGGAGTCGGATGCCTGCATGTCGACGATCGGGACAACGAGTTCGCGAATTGGGAGATGTGGATCCTCACGAACCTCAACGAACCGAAACTGGACACCTGGGTGGAAGCGGGAATGACCGCGGGAACACTCCACGCTTCACCCGGGCAGGAGAAAGGGTTTCTCTGGTACTGGGCGGACTCGCGCCCCGGGTCGCCCTACCGTGAGAGTTATATCAAGCCCGCACGCACGAATGAGTTCGAGAATGTGACGTTCAAATGGGTGCCCGGCAGCGGTGACTGGGAAATTCACCAGGACGGCGACCGGGTCGCGGTGTCCGCGGGTAACGGGGCGTATGGTGGGCGAGCAGACAACGGCCTGGAGGTGACCACGGCGGGCGCCCGGATTGCCGGTGCTTCGACGAACTTTCAATACCAGGATACCGGCAATGTGTGGCACACCGCTCCCACCTACATCGAGAACGACCGGCCCGACCTCTTTTTCGGCTATACGAACGGGAAGAATGTCGTTGCCGGAACACACAAGCCGTGCGTGGACGAAGTGAGCCCGATGACCGAGAACGACGAGGCGACGCCACCGACGCCGGCCAGCCTTTTGGCGGCGGCCAGGAAGCTGGCGAGCCTGAACGGCGAGCCCAACCCAGGGAACATCGAGTACGTCCAGACCGGCAGGCAGGCTCTCGCCAGTTTGGACGGTAGCCGGACGACCTCCGACGACCCGGCCTATCTCATTCAGATGACCGGAGAGTTCGTCGGGCATGCCGCGAAGGTCCCCCGGGGCAGCAAAGCGCCCAGGGGCAACGTGTTGACGTTGACGATCGACGCGAAGACCGGACGGACACTGGGTTGGGCCATAGCACTGGCACCGCACGATCTGTCCCGGCTCGGGACGGTGTCGGCCCTGCGATAGTGCGGCAAAGGGTCCGTTGCGCGTGAAGGCCTCCTTCCCTCGGCTCAGTCGAGGGAAGGAGGCCTTCACGCGCGTGGGGAGGGTGATCGCCCGGTACCGGATGTCATGAAAGGGTCGTTCAGGACGAAATGTGTCCTGAACGCCCCTTTCATGACATCCGGGCAGCCGCGAAGGCGAGTGGGACTGTCCGTGAAGGCCTCCTTGAGGGACCCAGAGTCCCTCAAGGAGGCCTTCACGGACTTCCGAACGGTCAGGATTCCCCGAGGTAAGCCGCGTGCAGGGTACCGGGGGAGTCCAGCAGTCCCTGAGCCGAACCCGCGTAGGTGACCCGCCCCGAGGAGACCACCAAAGCGTCGCTCGCCACGCCGAGGGCGAGATGCGTGAACTGCTCGACCAGCAGGATCGCCGCGCCCTCCTCGGCGAACCGGGTCACCATCGGCAGCAGCCGAGTGAACACCACGGGCGCGAGGCCCAGCGACATCTCGTCGATCAGCAGGAACGACGGCCGCGCGGCGAACGCGCGGGCCAGCACCACCATCTGCTGTTCGCCGCCGCTGAGCAGCGCGGCCGGCGAGTCGCGGCGTTTCTCCAGTTCGGGGAACGCCTCGATCAGTTCGTCCGCCCGCGCGCGGGTGCCCGCGGTCAGCATCAGGTTCTCCAGTACGGTCAGGCCGCCGAACACCGCGCGACCCTGCTCGATATGCGCCAGACCTCGCCGAGCGCGGGCCACCCGGGACTGTTTCGTGATCTCGTCGGCTCCGATGTGGACGGTCCCCGACGCGGCGGGCACCACGCCGGAGACGGCCTCCAGCAGGCTGGTCTTCCCGGCACCGTTGGGGCCGACGAGCGCCGTGATCCGGCCCGGCTCCAGGGTCAGGTCGACGTCGCGGATCACCGGCCCCGCGCCGCGGGTGACCGTCAGCCCCGCTATCCGCAAAGCGTTCACAGCATCTCCGTTTCACCCATGTACGCCTTGAGCACGGCGGGATCGGCGAGCACTTCGGCCTGCGGGCCGGAGGCGAGCACCCGGCCGAAGTCGAGGACGGTGATCGTGTCGCAGACCGAGCGCACGAGGTCCAGATCGTGCTCGATGAGCAGGACCGAAACCCCGAACCGCGCGGGAACCTGCCGCAGCCGTTCCCCGAACGCGACGTGCTCTTCGTGCGGAAGGCCCGCGGCGGGCTCGTCGAGCAGCAGGACACGCGGCCGTGCCAGCAGATGCCCGACGACCTCGACGAGCCTGCGCGCGCCGACGTCCACTTGCGACAGTGGGGTGCGGGCGGCGGGGCAGCCGAAGAAGTCCAGCGCGTCGCCGATCTCGTCGGCGGTGAGCCGCCGCCTGGCGAGGAACTTCAGGTACGCCCCGACCGTCAGCCCCGGCGGGACGCGGTCCTGCTGGAACGTCCGGCGCAGCCCGGCGCGGGCCCGGTTCGACGGCGATCCGGTCAGCGGACGGCCGCCGAGTTCGACGGCGCCCTCGGCGTTCGGCAGGAATCCGCTGATCGCGTCGACCAGTGTCGACTTGCCCGCGCCGTTCGGCCCGATGACGCCGAGCACGCCATGCTCCGGCACCGAAATGTCCACTGAGGACAGTGCGGCGACATGCCCGAAGTTCACGCTCAGGTCGCGGACGGTCAGCACCGGCGGGCCGGGAGAGACCGGTTCGACGTCGCCCGCGCCGGCGGCGAGATCGAGCTTCGCCGGTTCCTTCTTGGACCGCCGGTACCAGACCTGCCGCACCGTGGTGCCCAGGTTCCCGCCACTGGCCAGCGCCTGGACCCCGAGCACGCCGAACACCACGAAACCCCAGTCCTGCGGGATTCCCCAGCGTTTGAGCAGTTCCGGCACCCCGACCCAGAGGACCGCGCCGAACACGGCCATGTCGATCAGATGCGCGCCCGACATGATCGCCAGGACGTACAGCGCCAGCGACTGGATCGCGGTGAAACTGGCCGGGAAGGCGATGCCGACCTGCCCGGTGAGCAGGCCGCCGCTGATCCCGCCGAGGGTGGCGCTCACGGCGAACGCGGTCAGCTTCGACGTCCGCACGCTCGTGCCGGCGGCCGCCGTCCCGCGTTCGGAGAACGCCACCGCCTGCCAGGCGCTGCCCCAGCGCCCGCGGCGCAGGAAGTACACGGCGAGGCAGCACAGCACCAGCACCACGACGGCGAGCTGGAAATACGACCGGTCGTCGGAGAAGGCCTCCGGTCGTTCGACCGAGATCCCGGCGGAGACGCCGGGGAACTGCAACTGGACGAGAGCGAGGTCCGCCGCCGCGGCGAGCCCCAGTGTGACGACGGCGAGGTTGATCCCGCGCAGCCGCAACGCAGGGAGCCCGACGAGCACCCCGACCGCCCCGGCGGCGAGACCGCCCAGCACCAGCCAGGTGAGGAACCCGCCGGGCGCCTGCGCTTCGTTCAGCGCCGACACCGTCCAGGCGCCGACGGCGCCGAAGGTCAGCTGGCACAGGGAGATCATGCCCGCGCTCCCGGTGACCACACCCAGCCCGAGCAACGAGATCCCGGCGACGACGGCGCTCATGCCGAGGTAGACGAAGTACCCGTCGAGCCCGACGCTCAGGGCGTACCCGACCGCGATCGCCACGACGGCGACCACGAACGGGATCCCGCGTTCAGCGAGCCGCATCCCACACCTCCTTGCGCTGCGACCACAGCAGCAGCGCGACGATCACTGCGAACGGCAGGAAGTACCGCACCACCGAAAGGCCGTCGACCTGCGCGGCCGCGCCCTGGATCAGGCCGAGGCCGAGCCCGCCCGCGACCGCGAGGTCGAGACGGCGGAATCCGCCGAGCAGGGCCGCCGCGGCCGCGGGGACCACCAGCATCGCCAGCGACGTCGCGTCGTTGGACTGCGACGGCGCCACGATCGAGATGACCAGCGTGCTGACGACCCCGGTGACCGCCCAGACCGCGACGCTGAGCCGTTTCGCCGGGATGCCCAGCAGTTCCGCCGTCGTCGGGCGTTCCGACAGCGCCCTGAGCTGGACACCGGCAGGCGTCCGGCTCAGCACGATCCGGCTGGCCACCGCCACCAGGACCGCCAGCGCGACGGTGACCACGGTGACCTGGCTGATCACCACACCGCCGACGGTGACCGCCGGACCGTCCAGGATCGGGTGGAACGGCTGCGGTTTGTTGCCGAACAGGATGAACGACAACGAGATCAGCAGGAGCAGCACCGCCACGGTGACCGCCGAGCGGGTGCCGGTGTCCGCTTCGGCGAGCCAGGTGGACACGATCCAGCCCAGCAGCGCGCTGAGCAGCCCGCCGAGCACGATCCCCGCGACGGTGGCGAGCCACATCGGCAGGCCGAGATCGACGGACAGGAACACCGCCACGTAGCAACCGAACATCCCGGTGGCCGATTGGGCGAAGTTCACCACCCGCACCAGGCGCGACATCAGCGTCAGGCACACCGCCAACACCGCGTACAGTCCGCCGGCGGCCAGGCCTGCCAGCGCTCCCTGCAGCATCGAATCCTCCCGTTACTTCTTCGGAATCCGCAGCCAGTCGTTCGCGACGAGCTCCCATTTGTTGGTGCCGGAGGTGAGCTTGATCGGCCAGCCCGCGGTGTTGTCGTGGTGCGTCTGGCCGGGGCCGAAGACGTACGGCGTGCCGACCATCGGATCGGTGACCGGTTTCATCTCGCGCAGTGCCTTGGTCACCGATTCACGGGTGATGTCGCCCTGGATGCCGCGAACGACGTCGAGGAAGTACTTCGCCGCCAGGTAACCGCCCTGGCTGAACGAGGTCAGCGGGATGTTGTTCTTGGTCATCAGCTCGCGCCAGTCCTTGTTCTGCGGGCTGGTCGCGTCGGTGAACGGGTAGAACTCGGCGGGCACGTACACCCCGGCACCGGCGTTGGTGATGGCCTTGGCGTAGTTCTCGCTGTAGACGCTGGTGAGCAGCAGCCACGTGACGTCGTTCCAGCCCTGCGCCGCGGCGGCCTTCAGCTGCCCGATGGAATCCGGTTCGACCGGGTTCACCGTGATCGCCTTGCAGCCCGCGTTGCGCGCCTTGACGATGTAGGAAGTGTAGTCGGAACCGCCGTAGGGCACGGTCGCGTCGAGGTACTTGAGCTTCTTGCCGGTGATGGCCGACCATTCGTCGATCGCCGCCTGGTACGACGGCAGCGTGTTGCCCGCGATCTCCAGCAGCGCGCAGATGTCGTTCAGCTTCAGCTTTTCCGAGCCGTAGAGCAGGGTCAGCGTCATGTCGTGGTACGGGCCGACGTTGACCGGGGCGATGTTCGGGCTGGAGAAACACGCCGGGTCCACGCCGATGCCCTGCATGGACAGGATCTTCTGCTGCTCGTAGTACTTGTTGTTGATCTCGCACTCGATGAGGCTGGACGAGCCGACGAGCGCCACCGCCTCGTCGCGTCCGACGACCTCTCGGGCCGCGGCCGCCGCGGCCGCCGGGTCACCCTTGTCGTCGAGGGCCTTGTACTGGATCTGCCTGCCGTTCACGCCGCCGCTCGCGTTGGCCGCGTCGAAGACCGCCTTGGCCGCCTGCGAAGCCTCGGGGAACGTCGCCGCGCCGCTCAGCGCGTTGACCGAACCGACCACGATCGGCCCGCTCGAACCACTGTCGGCTCCGGCGCAGCCCGCGGTGGCCAGCAGGACGGCCGCGGCGAGGACGGCGAGACGCCGCGCGGGTTTCACCGGGTCCCCATGGCGTCGGCGACCGGCACCGAGTCGACGATCTGCTCGAACGAGGCGAGCTTGCCGCCGTCGAACCGCCACACGTGCGCGACCCGGGCGGTGAACGACCGGCCGGTGCCGCGGTGCTTGCCGTGATAGGTCCCGACGCCGATCACCGCGTCACCGGCGTCGAAAAGGTCGCCGAGGGTGAAGGTGTAGCCTTCCCAGTCCTTCGCGATCGGGCCGAAGACGTTCTCCGCGACCTCTTCCCGGCCGGTGTACGTGCCGGCGTAAGGGAAACCGGCCGCCTCCGTCCAGGTGGTCTCCGGACTGAGCGGGGACAGCATGCCCGCCAGGTCACCCCGGTCGCTCGCGGCGTAGTGCGCGGCGATGACGTCTAAATTGGACACTGAGGCTCCTTAAACCGGTTGCGCGTCGGGATAGGCGACGGCGCCGAGTGGGTAGATGTGCCCGCCCGCGCGGGAGTGTTCCGACCGGCCGTCGCCGGTCAGGCCGAGGAAGACGCCGGTGGTCTTCAGCGCGTAGCCGAGGTCGTGCAGCCACACGCTGGCCACGGCGATGCGGAACTCGCGGAAGCAGAACAGGTAGAGCCCGTCCTGGAACTTCCACACCGTCGACAGGTCCATGTCCCCGTGGCCGCGCTGCACGCCTTCGAGGCATTGCCAGGCATAGCGTTGCGAAGACACGTACACGTGCTCGTAGAGGTGTTCCGGGCTGTAGCGATAGACGTTGCGCTTGCCGATCAGGTCGCGCGACGGGCCGGGGACCTCGCCGGACGGCGCGCCCGCGTCGGTCGTGCCGGACCAGAACGTCTGGGAGACACGGGGAACGCCTTCGACATCCTCGGCGCCGATGATCGAGCGCACGGCGAGCGCGCGGTGCGTCGTGGTGGAGAAGACGACGGTGAGCGCTTCCCCTTCGACGCTGGTGTGTGGGAGATTGACGAAGAAGACGTCTTCCCGGACGGCGACCGCGTCGTACGGATCCTTGATGCCGTTGCAGGTGACGGTTTCAGCGTCTTCGAACCGCAGCGCGAGCGTCGTCCCGTCGTCGAGCGTGACGGTGAGCTCGCGTCCCGACAGGTCCGCGTTCGGCAGGCGGTAGGTGGCTATTCCGGCGGCGAACTCGTCATAGGTACGCCACTGTTCCTCGGGTGCTTCGGGCATGCGGTCATCGTCGAGGCGACCGCCCGGGAAGGGCCAGCTGTCACGCGCTGGGCGGCAACAACCGATCGCTCACGGTCAAGCCGCGCCGCAGTTCGCTCGGCGAGCAGCCGAATTCCGTCTTGAACACGCGGCTGAAATGCGGCGCGTCGACGAAACCCCACTTCGCCGCGATGGCCGCGACGGGCCGCGAAGTGTGCACGGGGTCGAGCAATTCGCGGCGGCAGTGTTCGAGGCGGCGGGTGCGGATCCAGCCCGAGACGGTGGTGCCCTGCTCGTGGAAGAGGCCGTGCAGATGCCGGGTGGAGATGTAGTGCTCGGCGGCGATCTGCGCCGGTCCCAGGTCGGTGGAGGAGAGGTTCGCGTCGATGTAGGCGAGGACCCGGCGCATCAGTTCGTGATGCGGCCCGGCGCTCGTGCGGGCGAGGTCGAGCTCGCTGGCGAACAGGGTGGCGAGCAGATCGACCGCGGTATGCGCGAGCCGGACGCCCGCCGGCCCGCCGAGCTGGTCGAGGTTGCTGCCGAGCTGCGCGAGGAAGGGCACCACCACGTTGCCCATGCCCCGTTTACCCGACATCGGCACCGCGGTCAGCTGGCCGACCAGGTCGCGGGGGAGATCGATGAGCCGCTGCGGGAACATCACCACGAGCGTGCGGAAATCCTCTTCGAACGCGAGGGTGTACGGCCGGTGCGTGTCGTACAACGCCACGTCGCCGGGACGCAGCATCGCCTCGCGGTTGTCCTGCACGAGCAGGCCGGTTCCGGCCAGGATCAGGCTCAGCTTGTAGTAATGCCTGTCCGCCCTGGCGATGAGTTCGGGTGTCCGCTCGACCACGTGCGCCGACGCGGTCACCTCGGTCAGCTGCACGTCGTCGGCTCCGCACGAGCGGATGCGGCCGCGGAAGTGGTCCCGGTGCTCGCTCGTCACGTGCAGTGGCACGAAGGATTGTGACACCACCGTGCGGAAATCGGTGAAATCTCGCGCGACCGTGGTGGTGGTCGGGTCGGCGGTGGCGGTGGTCACGGGGGTCACCTCGCAGCATCGGGGGGTGAATTTCATATACGATAAGCGATACGATGCTGCCGGGCAATGATCGCGGCGAGGTCAGTCGGCGAGGCGGAACAGGAGGGTCCCCGGGTCCACGTCGACGGGTACCACCGTGCCCGTTTCGTAGCGGCCGACGTCCTCGGTGAGCACTCGCGCACTGAACGGAGCCACGCCCGGGCCGGTCACGACGAGGTCGACGTCGTCCGCGGGCGTGCTCACTTCGCCGACCCAGATCCGCTTGCTGGAAACGACTTCGGCGTTCGCGCGGACACCTTTCCGGTCCAGTCCGCGATGGGCCTCCCTGGCCTTGGCGTTCTGCCAGAGGTGCGAGCCGACGGTGCCGGCCCCGCCGAGCGTGAACACGGCGCCCATGGCGACGACGACCAGGCCGTCATCGTCGCCGGGATCGAAGCGGGTGCTGATCCAGAGCAGGGCCGGGCCGATCAGGACCAGTACCGTCATGAAGAAGCCCAGGAGGCAGCCGATGACCGTGACGGTAGGGAGCTCCGGGGCTTCCTTGCCTTCGCGGTCCGTCTTCACCGGCGTGAGGCTACCGGCCGGTTTCCCGTGCCGGTTCGGTAAAAATGCCCGCTTGCCCGGTCGTGAGCCGTCCGGTGAGCACGGCGTCGGAGCGCTTCGCCATTTCGGCGCGATCGTCGGCGGTGTAAGGGAAAGCCGCCGCTACTTCGGGGTCTTCGGGCCTGGGCGAGGTAATGCTGGACTTCTGTGAGCTGCTCACGAAGTCTTTCGTCCTTTGTGGACGAATTGCGGCGGAGGCCGCTTTCGAACCGTCCGGGGCGCGGCCGAGACCGCCGCCCTGCGCTCGCAGCTGCAGTACGTGAAGGCCCCCTTCATTGCGTCTAGCGCAGTGAAGGGGGCCTTCATGTACTTGGGAAGGTGTGAAGGTCGAGTTTCCTCGGCTGAGCCGAGGGAAGGAGGCCTTCACGGACCTGCGATCAACTGCCGCCACGGTCAGGAAGCGCCCAAGTCAGATGAGCGCGGCCGGAAGCGTTTCGAAGCCGCGCAGGATCCGGGTCTCCCGCCGCCGGCCGCCACCCAGCAGCCGCAGGCCGGGGAAGCGCTCGAAGATCGACCGCAGTCCGATCTCGCCTTCCATCCTCGCCAGCGAAGCGCCGAGACAGTAGTGCCGCCCGGCGCCGAACGACACGTGATCCCGCGCGTTCGCCCGAGCGACGTCGAAGGCGGCCGGATCGTCGAAGATCTCCGGGTCCCGGTTCGCGCCCGCGAGCACGGTGCTGACGATCGCCCCGCGGGCGATGGGGGTCCCGCCGATCTCGGTGTCCTTCGCGGCCAGCCTGCCGGTGAGCAGGACCGGCGGGTCGTAGCGGAGGACCTCGTCGACGGCGTTGCTCCACAGGTCCGGATCCGCCCGCAGCTTCGCGAGTTCGTCCGGATGCCGGGTGAGCAGGGCGATGCCGTTGCCGAGGAGGTTGACGGTCGTTTCGAAGCCGGCCGCCAGCACCAGCCCCGCGGTGGCCTTGAGTTCCCGCTCGGTCAGGCCGACGCCGTCCTCGCGTGCGGCGATCAGCTTGCTGAGCAGGTTGTCGCCGGGGTTCGCCCGCAGCTTCTCCAGATGCACGGTGAGCCACGAGTCGAACTCCGCCAGCGTCGCCTCCACCGTCCGGAACGTCCGCCACGGCAGGCCGAGGTCGAGGCTCGGCGCCGCGGCCCCGCCCAGCGCGAGCACCTTGTCGCGCTCCTCCGGCGGGACGCCGAGGATCTGGCTGATCACGGTGACCGGCAGGAGCCCGCAGTACTGCTCGATGAGATCGACCGGGCTCGTCGGGTCGAGACCGTCGAGCAGTTCGTCGGTGATCGCCTGCGTGCGCTCGCGCAGTTGCTCCACCGCGCGGGCGGTGAAGACGCGGGTGACCAGTTTTCGGTAACGCGTGTGGTCGGGCGGCTCGCTGGCGAGCAGCGACGGCGGCTCGATCGGATGGATCAGACCGGACGACGACCAGGCGACGAGCCGGTTGAGCAGCGGGTTGTCCGGGACGAACCGCACGGTCTTGAACGCGTCGCTGCCCAGGATCTCCTTGCACGCCGAATGCCGGGTGGTGACGTGCCCGACCCGGGTGGTGGCGATGGCGCCGTGCGAGCGGATCTCGTCGAACAGGCCGGTCAGGTCCGCTCCGCCGCTCGCCTCGACGGACAGCCTGCCCTGGAGGTCGCCCCGCCGCGCCGCGGCCCGCAGAGCGACCCGGGGGATGGCGTGGCCGATGCTCCAGCGGGTGACCGGTTTGGCGATCGCCTCCGCCTTGTGCCGGAAGGTCCGGGCGGGAGCGGTCTTGAGTGCGAACATCAGGACTCCGTCCGTGCGGGTTCCCTTCGAAGGTAGCGGAACGACGTGTCAGTAGCGAGCAGTCGCGATATCTGCGGACCTGCCTTCCGCTCGGTAATGTTCTGCACTTCCGGCGGGCCGGGGAGTGCTTGTGGGCGGCTACGGGTTCGACATCGCGCTGGTCGCGGTGCTGGTGGTGCTCAACGCGGTGTTCGCGGGCAGCGAGATGGCGCTGATCTCGTTGCGCGAAGGACAGCTGCGGGCGTTGGAACGCGACGGCCGCGCGGCCGCCCGCACACTGGTGCGCCTGGCGCGCGACCCGAATCGGTTCCTGGCGACGATCCAGATCGGCATCACGCTCGCCGGGTTCCTGGCCTCGGCCACGGCGGCGGTGTCCCTCGCCCAACCTCTGGTGCCACTGCTGGGTTTCCTCGGCAACGCCGCCGGCGCGGTGGCCGTCGCGCTGGTGACGATGGTCCTCACGTTCCTGACCCTGGTGCTCGGCGAACTGGCCCCGAAGCGGCTGGCCATGCAGAACGCGCTGCGGTGGGCGTTGCTGGTGGCGCGGCCGCTGAACCTGCTGTCGGCGATCTCGCGGCCCGTGGTGTGGGCGCTGAGCGTGTCGACGAACTTCGTCGTGCGGGCGCTGGGCGGCCGGGCGGAAGCCGATCCGGACCAGATGTCCCCCGAAGAGCTCCGCGAGTTGGTGTCCGCGCAGCGCGGCCTGAACGCCGAACAGCGCATGATCATCAACGGCGCCTTGGAGATCCACGAACGACGGCTGCGGGAAGTGCTCGTTCCCCGCCGGGCGGTGCTGACCCTGGCCGCCGAGCAGGATCTGCTCTCGGCGCGCAGGCAGCTGGCCGAATCCGGCCATTCCCGGGCGCCGGTCGCCCGCGGCGGCCATCTGGACGATGTCCTCGGTGTCGTGCGGTTGCGCGACCTGCTCGGCGACCACGAAGACCTCGCGGAGGTCGTCCGGCCGGCGGTGGTGTTCCCCGATTCGTTGCGGGTGTCGGACGCGATCCGGAGTTTCAAGGCCGAACGGGAGCAGATGGCGCTGGTGGTCGACGAGCACGGCGCCGTCGCGGGCATGGTCACGCTGGAGGATCTGCTGGAGGAGATCGTCGGCGAGATCTACGACGAGACCGACCGCGACGTGCTGGCCGTGCGCGACGGCAAGGACGGTTCCCTGGTCCTGCCCGGCACCTTCCCGGTGCACGACCTCGTCGACGTCGGGGTCGAACTGCGCGACGCGCCGCCGGGGGAGTACGCGACCATCGCCGGGTTGATCCTCGTGATCCTCGGCCGGATCCCGGAGAAGCCGGGCGACCGTGTGGTGGTCTCCGGCTGGACGGCCGAGGTGCTCGGCGTGGAGCATCACGCGATCACGCGGGTGGCGCTGCATCGTGGGCCGGCCACGGAGCGATGAGTTGCGCCGGACGCGCGGGGTTGGCAGCGTGCCCGGTGTCCCGCCACGAAGGAAGGTGCCCCGATGCCGCAAGACCAGCCGGATTTGAAACCTCGTTCGCGCGACGTGACCGACGGCCTGGAGCGCGCGGCGGCCCGCGGGATGCTCCGCGCGGTCGGGATGGGCGACGACGACTTCGCCAAACCTCAGATCGGGGTGGCGTCCTCGTGGAACGAGATCACGCCGTGCAACCTGTCGCTCGACCGGCTGGCCAAGGCGGTCAAGAACGGCGTGCACGCGGCCGGTGGCTACCCGCTGGAGTTCGGCACGATCTCGGTTTCCGACGGCATTTCCATGGGGCACGAGGGAATGCACTTCTCGCTGGTGTCCCGCGAGGTGATCGCCGACTCCGTCGAGACGGTGATGATGGCCGAACGGCTGGACGGCTCCGTGCTGCTGGCGGGCTGCGACAAGTCCTTGCCGGGCATGCTCATGGCCGCGGCCCGGCTCGACCTCGCCTCCGTCTTCCTTTACGCCGGCTCGATCATGCCGGGTCAGGTCGACGGACAGGACGTCACGATCATCGACGCGTTCGAAGCCGTCGGCGCCTGCCTGGCGGGAAAGATCAGCCGCGCCGAAGTGGACAAGATCGAGCGCGCGATCTGCCCCGGCGAGGGGGCCTGCGGCGGCATGTACACCGCCAACACGATGGCGTCGGTCGCCGAAGCGCTCGGCATGTCGCTGCCCGGATCGGCCGCCCCGCCCGCGGTCGACCGGCGTCGTGACGGGTTCGCGCATCGTTCGGGGGAGGCCGTCGTCGGCATGCTCCGCCAGGGCATCACCGCGCGGCAGGTCATGACCATGGAAGCGTTCGAGAACGCCATCGCCGTCGTGATGGCGCTGGGCGGTTCGACCAACGCCGTCCTGCACCTGCTCGCGATCGCGCGCGAGGCGGAGGTCGATCTGCGCATCGACGACTTCAACCGGATCGGTGACAAGGTCCCGCACCTCGGCGACCTGAAACCGTTCGGGAAGTACGTGATGAACGACGTCGACAAGGTCGGCGGCATCCCCGTGGTGATGAAGGCGCTGCTCGACGCCGGGCTCATGCACGGCGACGTGCTCACCGTGACCGGGAAGACGATGGCCGAGAACCTCGAAGGCATCGCGCCCGCCGGGGTCGACGGCGAGATCATCCGGCCGCTCGACCGCCCGATCCACAAGACCGGCGGGCTGACCATCCTCAAGGGCTCGCTGGCGCCCGAAGGCGCGGTCGTGAAGTCGGCGGGCTTCGACGAATCGACGTTCACCGGCACCGCTCGGGTCTTCGACGGCGAGCGGGCCGCTCTCGACGCGCTCGCCGAGGGCCGGATCGTCGCCGGGGACGTCGTCGTCATCCGCTACGAAGGTCCCAAGGGCGGCCCGGGGATGCGGGAGATGCTCGCCATCACCGGCGCGATCAAGGGCGCCGGACTCGGCAAGGACGTCCTGCTCATCACCGACGGCCGGTTCAGCGGCGGCACGACCGGGCTCTGCGTCGGCCACATCGCCCCGGAAGCCGTCGACGCCGGGCCGATCGCCTTCGTGCGCGACGGGGACCCGATCACCCTCGACGTCGCGAACCGGACGCTGGAGGTCGAGATCGACGACATCGAGGCACGCAAGGAGGGCTGGACTCCCAAGGCGCCCGCGTACACGCGCGGGGTGCTCGGCAAGTACGCCAAGGTCGTGCGGAGCGCCGCGCATGGAGCCGTGTGCGAGTAGAGCGGCTGGCCAGTCACGCCGGACTGTGTGGATTTCTGGTCATCCAACGCCCCAAAATCCACACAGTCGACGTCCTGGGCTGACTTATTTGAGGGGTAAGGCAAAGGTGGCGTGATCGAACCCCTGTCGCGCAGGCCGTCTTCGCCGGCTTTGCGATGAGATGACCACCCTGGTCGGCAACCGTGTCGCGTTCGCGGGCGGGGCCAGCGATGGCGTGAAGGCTCCCTTCACCACGTCTAATGCGGCGAAGGGAGCCTTCAGCCCTGGCCAAGCGCTGGTCGTGAGTGGCGTTTCGGGTTAGCACCCGAAACGCCACTCACGACCACCCGCACCGACCACGCCACGTTTGCCCTACCCCTCAAATAACGCGACACGATCGCCGAGGGTCAGGAGGCCTCCACGAACGGGTGATGCGTAGTCCCGCCGGACCCGAGTACGTAATTCACCCGATGTGCCCCGCTACTCCGGAGTAGCAGACTCGGCGGCCCGACGATTCCCGCTGCTCCGGAGGTCGACGATGACCGCGTCCTACGCCCCAGCCCGCTCCGCCGCCCTCGTGATCGCCCGCGTGGTCGTGGACGGGATCCGGCATTCGCTGCCCGAGCACGCGCCGCTGTTCGACGCGCGTGCCACGGAGTTCGTCGCCTCGGTACTCGAGCGCGACGGGATGAACCTCGGCATCGCGGCGGGTGCGGACGCCTTCCGCCAGGTCGGGGTCGCCGAGTACGCGGCGGGCAAGGAACTGGACCGGCTCTCCCGGGCCTACCACTCGGCGGGGCGCGGAGCCCTTCCCGCGCTGGCGTCGTTGTCGCGGCAGCCCGGGGCCGGGTCCGGCTTGATGGACACCGGGGTGGAGGCCCTGCTCCGCTGCTCCGACGTCCTGATCCGGCTGTCCACCGCGGCCTACCGCGCCGCGCACACGCCCTCGGTCGCCGAGCTGCGCCGAGACCTGCTGAAGGAGATCTTGAGCGGCCGTCCGCCCGCGAAATGGGCGGGACTCGCGGCCGAGGCGGGCTGGGTGCCGCCCGCGCGGGTGGTGGCCGTCGCCGCCGAACCCGGCGCCGTCCGCGCCTCGTTCGGTCCGGAGGTGCTGGCCGACCTCGCCGGCGAGTACCCGCTCCTGCTCGTGCCCGACGACGTCGAGATCGGCGGTGTCCTGGCGGGGACGCGGGCGGCGGTCGGGCCCGCGGTGGCGCCCGCCGACGCCGCGATCTCCCTGCGCTGGGCGCGCCGGACGCTGGAACTGGTCCGCCGCGACGTGATCGAGGACGGCCCACTCGTGCGCTGGTCGGATCATCTGACCACGCACTGGCTGTTCGCGGACGAGGTGCTCACCACCGCGCTGGTGACCCGCAGCCTGGCGCCGATCGCCGACCTTCCTGCCAACGAGCGCACCAAACTCGCCGAAACCCTCGACGCCATGCTCTCCGCCCGCGGCGGGGCGCCCGAGATCGCGAACAACCTCGGCGTGCACCCGCAGACGGTCCGGAACCGCATGCGCCGTCTGCGGGTCCTGTTCGGTGCCCGGCTCGACGACCCGCAGTCCCGCCTGGACCTGCGGATCGCCCTGCGCGCGGACCTGCTCACGACCGAACCGGCGCGGCAGGCCGCCCCGATGAAGGTGGCGTGAGCGTCAGGCTGGATCCGCGGACCGGGTCACCCAGGTGGCGACCTGGACGCGGTTCGAGTAGCCGAGCTTGGTGAGGATGTGGTCGATATGGGTGTCCACCGTGCGCCGGGCGATGCCGAGCCGGTCGGCGATCTCCTGATTCGTCAGGCCCTCGGCGATCACGTGCGCGATCTCGGTCTCGCGTTTGGTGAGCACCTGCGCGGTCTGTTTCCGCGGGCCGGGGGTGCGTTCCTCGAGGGCGTACGCGATGGCGTCGCGGGTGGGCATCGCGGCGCCGTCGGCGAATTCCTTGACCGCGACCTCCCAGCCCAGCGCGGTCGTCACGGTGTCGGTGTCCGCGAGCAGCGGTTCGGTGAACGCCTCGTACCGCGTCGGCCACGCGCCGACCGTGCGCCAGACGTTCATCGAGGCGCCCTGCAGGATCGCCGCCCGGTTGGGGCGTTTGGTCCGGGCCGCGCAGCCCGCCATGACGGTGAGCGTGAACCCGACGACGACGCGGTCGTCCACCCGCTCGTGCAGGCGCAGGACCTGCTCGCAGCAGCGTTCGGCGACGGCGATATCCCCTTGGAGGTATTCGGCGGCGGCACGCGACCACAGTGCCCAGCCTCGCCAGAAGACCTCACCGCGCCGCTCGCAGCGTTCGACGGCTTCCGCGAGCACCGCCCGGCCGCGGTCGATGTCGCCGTTCAGCCAGACGGCGAGCCCGTGGTTGTAACTCGCCCAGAGGTCCCCGCCCTCGTCGCCGTGCGCGCGGAACAGGTCGATGGCCGTGCCGAACAGGCGTGACGCCTCGGCCATGTCGTTGCCGATCAGCGCGGCGTAGGCACGGACGTGGAGGACGTACGCGGCGGCGAGTTCGTCGCCGCTCGCCTCGGCTTCGGCGGCCGCGCGCTCCAGCATGCACAGGTGGGCGGACATGTCGCCTTGCACCACCGCCAGGAAACCGGAGAGCCACAACCCGTGCGCCCGCTCCGGAACGCCCGGTGCCGCGGCCTCGTCGAGGCGCCGGACCCACATCCGGCCTTCGGTGTTGAGCCCGCGGACGATCCAGAACTCCTTGACGTCACGCAGCATCCGCAGCCCGACGACCGCGTCCTCGGGGGTGTCCGTGCAGTAGTCGAGGGCGACGCGCAGGTTCGCGTGTTCGCGCCGCAGCCGTCCGATCCAGCCGAGCTGATCGGTCTCCAGCCATTCGGTGGCGTACCGGCCGGCGAGTTCGGCGAACCAGTCGCGGTGCCGTTTCCGGACCTCCGCCGTCCCGCCCGTCTCGCTGAGCCGGTCGACGCCGTACTCGCGCACCGATTCCAGCATGCGGTACCGCACCCCGCCGGGGTATTCCTCGCGCAGCAGGATGGACTTGTCGAGCAGCCCGTCGACGACTTCGAGGACGTGGTCGCGCGGAAGTTCGCCACCGCTGCAGACCTGCTCGGCGGCGTCGAGGTCGAAGCTGCCGGAGAACACCGACGCGCGGGCCCACAGCAGCCGTTCGGGCCCGGTGCACAGGTCGTGGCTCCAGTCGATCAGGGCCCGCATGGTCTCGTGCCGCTCCGGCCGCCCCCGCCGGTCCTTCGTGAGCACGGAGAACTGCCGGTCGAGGCGGTCGGCCAGCTGGCGCACGGACAACGCCCGCGCGCGGACGGCGGCCAGTTCGATGGCCAGCGGCAGGCCGTCGAGCCTGCGGCACAGCCGGATGAGCGGCTCGATGTCCTCCTCGGCGAGCCGGAACGACGGCGCGACCGCGGTCGCGCGATCGACGAACAGGCGCACGGAATCGTCGTTCATCACGCGTTCGAAGGAGTCGCCCTGTTCCGGGATCGCCAGCGGCGGAACCGGCAGGACACGCTCGCCTGCCACACCGAGCGACTGCCTGCTCGTGGCCAGCACGGTCACCTGGGGACAGGCCCTGACCACGGTGTCGGCGAACCAGGCGCAGCTGTCGACCAGATGCTCGCAGTTGTCGAGCACGAGCAGCAGACGGCTCGCCTGCAGGGCTTCGACGACGACGTCGATGGCCGGTTTCGCCGAGCGGTCACCGAAGCCGAGGACGTTCGCCACCGTCGGCACCAGCAACGCGGGTTCCCGCAGTTCGGCCAGCGAGACGAACGCGACCTCGTCGGCGGTGGCCTCCCGGTGGGCCGCCGCGATGCGCCAGGCCAGCCTGGTCTTGCCCACCCCGCCCGGCCCCGTCAGCGTGACCAGCGACGATGCCTCCAGCAGGCGCCTCGCCTCGCCGGTCTCGGCGTCCCGGCCCACGTAGCTGGTCACTTCGGTGGGATCGGCCGACCACCCCGCAAGCGAGCCAACTCCGTCCGCCATGCACTCTCCCGCGATCGACCAGCCCCGCGTTTTCCGTCCGATGTAGACGGAAAACGCCCGGCTGCGGATACTAGCGGAACGGCGTCGTCCTAGCGGGCCACTCGCTTCGCGCGATCATGCGCCCAGCCCGCCAGTACCGTTCCGGTGGCCGCGAGCAGCAGGAACACGATCAACCTGCCGCCCCACTCACCGGGTACCCAGTCGAACGCGCCCCACAACTGGGTCGCGGAATGATCGAAAAGGCTGCGGATGGCGGCCTGCGCGAAGACGGCGACGGCCACCATCCCGAAGATCTGCAGCCCCAGATAGCCGCCCTTGGTCATGCTTCCTACCTCCTGGTTCCACGATCGGACCCCAGGATCGCCCGCGCGGAACCCGGCGCACATCGGCGGCGCGTCGCACGTCGTGTCCGACCAAAGTCGATCCCCGTCGCGACCGAGGTCGGGGCCGGGATCGTCCCGTGTCCGGCTGCGTCGCCGCGGGCCGGTCGACCATGATGGGCCGGTGATCACCGACGCCGGCGCCCAGCCGCCCCTTCGTCCGTGGGGAGAGGCCTGGCGTCTGCTCGCCGCGGCGGCGCTGGGCGTGCTGCTCTGGGTCATCACGGCGGCGCAACTGCCGGTGGGCGCGTCGGGGCCGAGGGTCGAGTGGATGATCACCGGTGATCCACTGATCGCGCTCGTGTGCCTGATCGCGCTGCTGTGGCGCCGCCGTTTCCCGGTGGTGATCGCCATCGCGGTCATCCTCGCTTCGACGGCGTCTGTGCTGGCCGGTGGCGCGTCGCTGCTGGCGCTCTGTTCTCTGGCCACCCGGCGGCGACCGGCCGAAACGGCGGTCGCGGCGGTGCTGTCCGTCGTCACGGCGATCTTGGTCGTCGACCTGTACCCGGCACGCGAGACGCCGGGGCCGCTGTGGCTGATGATCAGCCTCCCCACCTTGCTGGTGGGCATCGTGGTGGCCGTGGGCGCCGCGATCGGGGCGCGCCGGGAGGAGGTGCGCTCCCTGCGGGAACGGGTCGAGAGCGCGGAACGGGAGCAGGCCGCGCGGGCGGCCGAGGCCCGGATCGTGGAGCGCCACCGGATCGCCCGCGAGATGCACGACGTCCTCGCGCACCGCGTCTCGCTGGTCGCGATGCAGGCCGGGGTGCTGGGGCACCGCCCGGATCTGCCCGCCGAGCAGGTCGCGGAACTCGCGCGCGGCATCGCCGACGGCTCCCATCAGGCGCTGGAGGAACTGCGGGACGTCCTCGGCGTGCTGCGGGCGGATCCGGACGAACTGGAGCCGCCGCAACCCTCGCTCGCCGAGCTGCCCGCGCTCGTCGCGGACGCGCGGGCGCTGGGACTGGCCGTCAGGATGGAGATCTCGACCGAGGGCGAGCCGCCCGACGCGATCGCGAGGACCGTCTACCGGATCGTGCAGGAAGGGCTGACCAACGCGGGCAAACACGCGCCCGGCGCCGACGTGGTCGTCACCGTCGAAGGAAGGCCGGGCGACGGGCTGCGCGCGACGATCCGGGATTCCGGTGCGGCGCGGGCGATCGCGGGCCCGCCCGCGTCGGGATTCGGCCTGCTGGGCCTCGCCGAACGGGTCGAACTGGCAGGCGGCGAACTGGACCACCACGCCGAACCCGGCGGCGGATTCGTGCTCGCCGCGCGTTTGCCGTGGCCGGTCCGTGAAGGGAGCGAATGAATGGACGACGAGCGGGTGCGGGTCGTGCTGGTCGACGACGAGCATCTGGTGCGGATGGCGCTGCGGCTCATCGTCGATGGCGAACCGGATCTCGTCGTGGTCGGTGAGGCCGCCGACGGCGACGCCGCGGTCGGGGTGGTGGGGGAGCAGCGGCCCGACGTCGTCCTGATGGACGTCCGGATGCCCGGCCGCGACGGGCTGAGCGCGACCGAGGAGATCCTTCGCCTCCCGGAGCCGCCGCGGGTGCTGGTGCTCACCACGTTCGACTCCGACGAGATGGTGCTGGGCGCACTGCGCGTCGGCGCGCTCGGGTTCCTGCTCAAGGACACCCCGCCGCCGCGGATCCTCGCGGCGATCCGCACGGTCGCGACCGGTGAACCCGCGCTCTCACCTGCCGCCACGGCCCGGCTGATCACCGCGGCCACCGGACCGCATTCGTCCGACGCGCGCCGGGCGTCGCGGGAAACCGCCCGCGGGCTGTTGGCCACGCTGACCGATCGCGAACGCGAGACGGCGGGCGCCATCGCCGAGGGGCTTTCCAACACCGACGTCGCGCGAAAGCTGGACATCACCGTCGCGACGGTGAAGGCGCACACGAGCAGCATGCTCGCCAAGCTCGGCGTCGAAAACCGGGTCCAGATCGCCCTGCTGGTCCGCGACGCCGAAGAGTGAGGAAATTTCTTCGCCGCGATGTCGAATCCGTCGTTCCCCGGTCGACGCAGTGTCGAAAGCACTTCCGGACCACCAAGGAGAAACCAGATGCGCACCCTGATCGCCACCGCGTTCGTCTCGCTCGACGGCGTCGTCGAAGGGCCCGGCGGAGAGCCCGGCTACCGCAATTCCGGCTGGACCTTCAACGGCATCGAGTTCGACGAAGCGGCCTACGAGCTCAAGGGGCGTGAGCAGGGCGAGGCCACGGCGATGATGATGGGCCGGGCCAGCTACCAGGCGTTTTCGCCGGTGTGGCCCGGGATGACGGAGGAATTCGCCGAGTACAACGCGATGCCGAAATACGTCGTGTCGACCACGCTGCGGGACGAGGACCTCGTCGACAACTGGGGCGAGACCACGATCCTGCGCTCGCTCGACGACGTCGCGAAGCTCAAGGAGACCGAGGGCGGGCCGATCATCGTCCACGGCAGCGCGGAACTCGACCGGAACCTCGCCGACGCCGGCCTGATCGACCGCTACCACCTGCTGCTGTTCCCGGTCCTGCTCGGCGCGGGGAAGAAGCTGTTCAGCGACACCGACAAGGACAAGCAGAACCTCAAGCTCGTCGAGAGCGAGTCCTACGGCAACGGGATCCAGAAGCTGGTCTACGACGTCATCCGATGATCGGACCCCGACCGGGCGCGGGCCGCGAGGATCTCCTGATGGCGCTGGAGAACCTGACGCCGGCGCAGCCGACCACGGTCACGTGATTCGCGTGAGTCCCGTGTCCGAGCACGCTCAGAGGAGGCCCAAGCCGGTCAGAGGGCAGGGCCAGGCGAGCCGGACGATGGTCCCGGTGGGTGTGCTCGTCACCGAGGCCTCCGGCGCGAAGGCGCGGATGATCGGCAGACCGCGTCCGCCGTCCGGGCGGCGGCCGTCGCGCCAGCGTCCCTCGTCGGCGACGCTGATCTTGAGATGGCCGTCGTCGTGGGCGGCCGTCACCGTCATGACGTTGCCTTCGGTGCCGTCCGGGTAGGCGTGCTTGACGACGTTCGTCATCGCTTCGTAGGCGGTGAGTTTGAGATCCTCGGCCAGTTCGCGGGGGAGACCCCGGTCGAGGGCCCATTTCGCCAGGACGTCCCGCAACGCGGCGGCCTGGGCGGGGACGGCGGCGACCTCGAGGACCAGCTCGTCGGTGTGCTTGCGCACCGGCTCGTCGATCGGCATCACGAAGCTTCTCCTCGTCGTCCGCCGCGGTCCACGACCGCCGGATCCATCGACAAGGCTAAGGCACCGCCCGGATCGGGACACGTGAGCCGCGCGAGCGGGCGCCGTCATCCGATATGTTCGGGGCAGTCGGGTACCGATCGTGAGGGGTGGATGACGGTGACGAGCGGAGACGGCGAACACCGGGAGGTTCCGTTCTCGGTGTCCGTCGCGAGGCCCGATGGCGCCGAGGTCGTCATCGCGGTGGCGGGAGAGATCGATCTGACGACCTCCGAGGATCTCAAGGAGACCTTCGAGGAAGCGCTGCAGCCCGTGCCGGGCAAGCTGGTCATCGACCTCGAAGGCGTGGAATTCTGCGATTCCACCGGTTTGGCGACCCTGGTCGGGATCAACGACCGGTGCAACACCCAGGGGGTCGCGCTGCGTTTCCTTCCGTCGCCCACGATCCGGCGGCTGGCTTCGAAGACGGGGCTGTCCACACTCCTGCCGCTCGCCTGACCCTCACTGGTTCGAAACCTCGAGGATCGCGTGGTCGAGGCGCCGGTACACGGGGATCTTGGTCTCGGTGCCGAACAGCTGCAGCAGGCGCAGCACCGGGCGGGAGTCGGCGACGACGCCGGTCGTTCGGCGTTCGGCGTGGGCGCGGACCGCGGCGGATTCGATGACCCGCAACCCGGCGACGCCGAGGAAGCCGACCTCGCTGAGATCGAGCACGGTCGCGGCGGGCAGGCGGCCGCGCAAGGCCTGTTCCAGCCGTCCCGCGGTGGCGAGGTCGATCTCACCTGCCGCGGCGATGACCAGGAGGTCCTCGTTCCATCGGATCCGCTGGACCCGCAACAGGTTCTCGGCGGACGGGCGCGGTCGCGGAACGGCGGGGTGGAGCACGGTGCGGAAGGCGGGGCCGTCGCGGCTGCTCCGCGTGAAAGGAATGCGTTCGGTCATGAGGGTGTCTCCCGGATAGCCGGGGACGAGACGGACAACGGGTAAGCCTGCACAGCTGCTGCGCAAGTGAACTCGCCTCCGCGTCGCCTGTGAAGGTGCTGGCCGCGGACATGCGGGTCGTTCGCGCGGGCTGGTGGACTCAACCTCACGTACTGCTCACCGTACGCCGCTCGCCTCTCCTGGCAAGGCCGCGTGCGGTGAACGGTGGGTGACCTCGTCACTCACGCAGCGTCTTTTCCCAGGCGAGGCCCCATTTCTCCAGTGGGTGCAATGCGTCGAGAAGCCGTTCCCCCAGTGGTGTCAGGCGGTAACCCTCGCCGCCGGTCTCGACGATGCGGGCTTCGGTGAGCTCGCCCAGCCTGGTGGCGAGCACGCTCGACGACATGTGCTCGCAGCGCCGCCGCAGTTCCCGGAAGCCGATGTCGCCCTCGCGCAGTTCCCAGATCACCCGCAGGGTCCATCGGCGCCCCAGCAGATCGAGCGCGGCCATGAGCGGGCGGCCGGTTTCGGAGCCGCGGACCGGCCGCCCGGGCCGCGGGATCGGATGATCGGGCATGGCACCCCCCTTGTGCTTCGACTTTCGAAGCAGCATAGTGGTTCTGAAATCGAAGCACCGGAGGTGGTCATGGCCCGCATGGAGCCACTCGCCCCGCCCTACGAGGCGGACGTCGAACAAGCCCTGCGCAAATGGATGCCGCCCGGCGTGACGGAGGAGCCGCTGGCGCTGTTCCGGTTGCTGCAGCGCCATCCGGAGTTGGCGTCGCGAATGCGCGTCCTGGGCGCCGGTCTGCTCGCGCACGGCGAATTACCCGCGCTGGACCGGGAAATCGTCATCGCGCGGGTGACCGCCCGCTGCGGATGCCGCTACGAATGGGGTGTCCACGCCGCGGTTTTCGCACCGATGGTCGGCTTGACGCCGGAACAGCTCGAAGCCACCGTAACCGGCGACTCCGGGCATCCCGCTTGGCCGGAGCTGCACCGCGTCCTGATCGCCGCCGTCGACGAACTCCACGACACGGCAACGGTTTCCGACGCCACCTGGGCCGCGCTCGCCGCGCACTATCCGGCCTCGCAGCTCCTGGAGTTCCTCGTGCTGGCGGGCTGGTACCGGACCATCGCGTACGTCGCCGACGGGGTCGGCCTCGACGAGGAGCCGTGGGCCGCGCCATATCCCGGTGGTTAGGGCGTGTTTGAGTCGATTTCCCTTGTGTCGTCCCGTTCTCGTTTCGGCGCCTTCCATGCGGCGAGGACGCACAGCAGCGCCGCCACGAAGCCGACCGCGGTGAGTGTCCCGGCCCAGACGGCGCCGGTGCTGGCGAGAAGGTAGAGCTGGACCACGGCGGTGCACGTGTAGACGACCGCCAGTCCCAGCCACAGCCGTTGCGTCATCATCTCCCGTCTCCGTTCGCCCGGTACGGGAGGTCAATCGCGGCGAGGCGGGATCGGGTTACAGGCTGTTCGAAACCGGTGGTTTCACACCGGTCCCGTCATGAACCGGCCACCCGGAAGAAGTCCACCAGCCCGTCCCACGACTGGGAATCCCGTCGCCGCTCCCACCACGTCCGGAACGGCGTCGACGCCATCGCGTGCCGCGTGTACGACGTCATCACCGCGCGGTAGACGTTCTCCGCCTGGTCCCACGTCAGCCGTTCCTTGCGCCACGCCAGCACGAGCCGCATCCGCATCGGGTCGCCCTTCAACGGCCGGACGACCATGCCGGGCAGTTCGGGCGCGGTGGGTTCCACGAGCTGTACCGCCTGCCCGGCGGCGATCAGATGGCGTCCGCCGCCGTTCGGGCATTCGAAGCGGATCCGCGGCGTGAACCCCGCGCGATGCGTCGCCGCGCGCAACGACGTCAGCGAGCCGTCCTCGGGGCCGGGCGGCCCGATCCACGCCTCGTCCGCGAGGTCGGCCAGGTCGACCTCGAAACCGCCGGCGAGCCGGTGCCGTGCCGGAATGCCGACGAAGACGGGCAGCCACGAGAACAGCACCCGGTGCCCGAGATGCTTCGCCAGCGGCACTTCCTGGTCGTCGGACATGGCGATGACGGCGATGTCCAGTGTCGCGCGGGCGAGTGCCTGCGCCAGCACCGAGCTGGAGGGTTCCACGTGGACGGTGACGTCGAGCCCCGGCAGCGCGTCGTCCAGCCGTTCGACGAAGGTGGGCAGACAGTCCATTTGGGACGATCCGAGCCGCACCGGGCCGTCGCCGAGCGCGCCGAGGAGGTCGCTCTCGAACCGGTCGAACTCCACGAGCAGGGTCAGCGCGCGGCGCAACGTCTGCTCGCCGACGGGGGTCGGGGTCACGCCGGTGTGGCTGCGGACGAACAACGGCGCGCCGATCTGCCGCTCGAGCCGCTGGAGCAGCGAGGTCAGCGAGGGCTGGGACATGCCCAGCGCGGCGGCCGCCTGCGAGAGGCTGCCCGCTTCGGCGATGGCGCAGATCGCCCGCAGGTGCCGGATCTCCAGGGCCATAGGCGGAGTCTATCGCCGCCGGTCATTACGGCCGGGTCCGTCGCGGTGCGAAGGTGCGGCGAGGACCATGACTACCTGAAAGGGGTGCCGATGACCGGCGACCGAACCCGGCCGGATCTGCGCGCGCTGCTGGCCGCCAAAGGGTTCCGGAACTGGATCAACGACGGCTGGGAGCCCGCGGACGACGTGGTGGAGGTGCCGCCGGGCACCGCCGAGGCGGCCGCCGCCCATCGCGGCAGGCTGTCGGCGGAACTGCCCGGTCAGCGCATCGCGCTCGCGGCGGGCCGGGCCGTGGTGCGGTCCAACGACACCTTCCACGGCTTCCGTGCCGACAGCGATTTCGTCTGGCTCACCGGTTGCCAGCGTGAGGGCGCGATCCTGGTGATGACCCCGGCGGGGGATAGTCACCACGCCACGTTGTACGTCCCGCGGCCCGCCGAGGCGCACGAGCCGGACTTCGTGGGCGACGCCGACACCAGTCCGCTGTGGGTCGGCTCCGCCGCCGGACCGGCCGCGTACGGGGACGCGCTCGGCATCGAATGCCGCCCGCTGGAGGATCTCCCGCACGGTTTGCGCGGGCGGAACCCGAGTTTCCTGGTCGGTGCCGGGGTCGATCCCGCGCTCGACGCGTACCGCTTCGGCCACAGCGAGCGGCTCCGGACGGTCCTCGCCGAATTGCGCCGTATCAAGGACGACTGGGAGATCGGCCAGCTGCGTGACGCCGTCGACGCGACCGCCCTCGGCTTCGCGGACGTGCTGGCCGCGCTGCCGGAGGCGGTTCGCGGTGGCGGGGAACGCTGGCTGCAGGGCACCTTCGACCGCCGTGCGCGCACCGAAGGCACCGGCCCCGGCTACACCTCCATCGTGGCGGCCGGGCCGCACGCCCCGATCCTGCACTGGACGCGCTGCGACGGGCGGGTGACCGAGGACAGCCTGCTGCTGCTCGACGCCGGCGTCGAAGTGGATTCCCTGTACACGGCCGACATCACCCGGACCTTCCCGGTCGGCGGGGAGTTCACGAAGGCCCAGCGCGACGTCTACGACCTGGTGCACAAGGCGCACGTCGCGGCGCTGGGCGAGGTCCGTCCCGGTCAGGACTACGGCGCTTTCCAGGCGACGGCGCTGCGCGTGCTCGCGGAGGGGTTGCACGATTGGGGCCTCCTCCCGGTTTCGGTGGACGAAGCGCTGTCGCCGGACGGGCAGCAGCACCGGCGGTACATCGTCTGCGGTACCGGCCATTTCCTCGGGCTGGACGTCCACGACTGCGCCGCCGCGCATCCCTCCACCTACCGCGAGGGCACGCTCGCCGAGGGGATGGCGCTGGCGGTCGAGCCAGGTCTGTACTTCCACGCCGGTGACCGCACCGTTCCGCCCGAGCTGCGCGGCCTCGGCGTCCGTATCGAGGACGACGTCGTGGTCACCGGATCGGGATACGACCTGCTGTCCGGCGGTTTCCCTTCGACCGCCGACGAGATCACCACCTGGGTCCAGGCAGCCAGGGGCTGAAGGACGCTTTCCCCGCATCCGACGCGGTGAAGGGGACTTTGGGCGCAAGGACCGCCGTGTCTTAGGTACCTACGATCGTGCGGTTTCGCGTGACTGAATGGACGACACGTGTGTCTGGACGGACGACACTCTCGCGGCCGAGTCCCAGCGCGTGTCGTCCATGCAGTCACGCGTGTCGTCCACTCACGACCCGCTGTGATGACGCCATCGACCACCGCACGCACCAGCCGATGGCGTCATCACATGCCCCGTCAGTACCGGATGGTGTGACCGGCGAGGATCCGCTCGGCGGCACCGGTCGTGGACAGGCCGGCGGCCGGCCGGTCCTCGGTGAAGTACTCGCGGAAGTCCTGGCTGAAGTCGCGGGTCATCAGCGCGATCGTGCGGTTCCAGTTCCCGCCGTCCGGTCCGTCCGCCGCCCACAGGTCGAGCAGCGACGAGCCGACCCGCCCCTGCACGGTGTCGCCGTCGTCCCACCCGGGGGTCGAAGCGTCGTTCTCGAAGCTGTACGAGCTGCCGTTGTCGTAGACGTAGCGGTAGTCGCCGAGGGCGTAGGCGGCGACCGCGTCGGCGAAGCCTTCGGTCCACGCGCACGATTCCGAGCTGTGCTTCTCGATGTAGTGCGGGTTGCAGCCGTCGACGACGGGGAAGTCGCGGCCGTAGAGCTGCCACTGCAGCCAGTGCCCGGCCTCGTGGAGGATGAGGTGCTTCGAGTCGGGCATCGTGTTGCCGAGGAAGACGTAGTTCGTGTTCGGGTAGTCCCAGTAGCCGCCGTCGGCGACCTTCGGATCCCAGACGAAGGTGATCTGGTCGCAGCGGCCGTCGGACTGCCGGGCCGTCCAGCACGAGGACGACGGGTTGGCGCGCTTCCAGTACAAGACGTTGAGCGTGTCCACGACCTTCCACGCGCGCTGCAGCGTTGAGGGCACCTTCACCGTGCCGAGGTTCTGAGTGCCGGAGACGTTCGTGCGGCGCGCCGAGTCGAACGTGTAGTCGGTGGTGTTGTTCGCGGCCTTGACGACCCGCCACATCGCCGTGCTGCTCGACCGGAAGCGCACGTACGCCTCGGCCAGGGACGCCGTGTGGCAGGCGGTGAAGCGGCCGTCGGAGGCGCCGGTGATCCCGGCGGCGAGCCGGGTCGCCGTGCCGGAACCGGTGCGGCCCCACAGTTCCCAGTTCGCGTTCCGGGCGACCTGGGTGCGCAGCGGCTTGCTGGTCCCGGCCTCCGCGTCGAGATGGTCGAAGACGAGCGTGCCGGTGAGACAGGCGTTCGCGGCGGCCGTCGCCGTCGGCGCGACGACGGCCGCGGTCAGCCCGAGGGTGGTGATGAGCACCGCGCCGAACGCCCGAAGTCGTCGGCCTGCGGATCTGCGGATCAGCTGCACGGGAATCTCCTCGCTGGCAGGAACGACGGTGCGCCCGTGACCCTGTGTCGACGGTGACACACCGGTTGGTGAAGGAGTTTCATCGCGGCCCGCGCCGCCCACCATCGCGCCGCCCCATCGGCCGCGGCTATGCCCTCCCCGTCGCGGGGCGTGTCATGATGTCCGCGAACTCGATCGGCAAAGCGAACGAGGTCGTACGGTTTGACGAACGACAGGGGAGAAGCGGTGGAGGACGAGACGCCCTCGATCCGGGACATGCTGGCGGTCAACCTGCGCGCGGCCAGGGCGGCGAGGGGGATTTCGCTGTCGGAGCTCTCGCGGCGGTCGGGAATCGGCAAGGCGACGCTGTCCCAGCTGGAGTCCGGCGGCGGCAATCCGACCATCGAGACCGTGTTCAGCCTGTCCAGGGTGCTGGAGGTGGCGATCTCCGATCTGCTCGACCATCGGGCGGGCGGCGCGCTCACCGTGGTGCGCGGCGCCGACGTCGAGGTGCTCAGCGGCGAGGGAGTGGATCTCCGGCCGTTGCGGCGGATCGAGGCCGGTGAGGGCGTCTTCGAGGTGTACGACCAGGTCGTGCGCGGGGATGCGCCGCAGCGTTCACAGGGGCACGTCGGGGTCGAGCACACCATCGTGCAGACCGGATCGCTGCTGGTCGAGGTGGCGGGCCGCAGCGTCGAGGTCGGCCCGGGCGATTACGTCGCCTTCGACGCCCGCGAGCCGCATTGCTACACCGCTTCGGCGGGGCCCGTGCACTCGGTCCTGCTGCTGCAGTACCGCGCCGACGAACGGCTCGACGGCAGGCCGCATCCGGTGCTGAAGGGCTGACCGCGCCCGAGGTATTGACACCCGTCCTGGGTGGAACCTACTCTCCGATCGTTCGCTTTACCGAACGCTGGAGGGTCGATGAACCGAACGCGTGTGGTCGTCCTCGGCGCGGGGATCGTCGGCGCCGCGTGTGCCCGTGAGCTGACCCTGGCCGGGTTCGACGTCGTGGTCGTGGATCGCGGCCGTCCTGCCGGAGGGACCACGTCGCACGGCGAGGGCAACATTTTGGTCTCCGACAAGGGACCTGGCGCGGAACTCGAACTCGCGAAGCTTTCGACCGCGTTGTGGCCCCGGGTGGTCGCCGAGATCGCCGACGAGGACGCGCGTGCCGCTTCGTCGATCGAGTACGACCCCAAGGGCGGCATCGTCGTCGCCACCACGGACGACGGCGCCGTCGCGCTCACCGCGTTCGCCGCCTCGCAAACCGGAGTCCGCGCGGAACCGTTGTCCCGCAAGGAACTCGCCGACGCGGAGCCCGCGCTGACCCGCGACGTGACCGCAGCGTTCCACTACCCGGAGGACGCGCAGGTCCAGCCCGCGGGCGCGGCGCTGGCCCTCCTGGGCTCGGCTCTGCGCCATGGCGCGCAGTTGCGCTTCGACACCGACGTCGTCGGCGCGACCGTCCACAACGGACGGATCACCGGCGTCCGGGTGCCCGGCGAGGTGATCGAGGCCGACGTCGTCGTGAACGCCGCGGGCCCGTGGGCCGGTCAGGTGTCGGCGCGCCTCGGCGCCCCGATCGCCGTCCGCCCCCGCCGCGGCGAGGTACTGGTGACCACGCCGATGCCGGGTGTCGTGCGGCACAAGGTCTACGACGCCGATTACGTCGGCGCGGTCGGGGCCGACTCGGGCGAGCTGCAGACGTCCGCCGTCGTCGAGTCGACCTGGGGCGGCCCCGTGCTGATCGGTTCTTCCCGCCGCCGGGTGGAGTTCGACGACACGATCCGCCCGGAGGTGCTGAGCGCCATCGCGGTGAAGGCGCTGCGGCTGTTCCCTTCGCTCGCCGACGTCGCGATCATGCGCGCGTACGGCGGATTCCGGCCGTACGTCGACGATCACCTTCCCGTGCTCGGCGAGGATCCGCGGCTCGGGAACCTCTGGCACGCGACCGGGCACGAGGGCGCGGGCATCGGGCTGAGCGTGGGCACCGCGCGGTTGCTGCGCGAACTGCTCACCGGGACCGAGCCCGCGATTCCGGCCGGCGAGTTCACCGTGGACCGTTCCGCGGTAGTGGCGGAGGCGGCGGCATGAGCGGATGGCTGCTGCCGCGCGATCGCGATCCGGTGGGCCGCACCGACCGGCCGATCCGGATCACCGTCGACGGTGAACCCGTGACCGGGATCGAGGGCCAGAGCGTGGCGGGGATGCTGCTCGCCGCGGGACGGACCTCCTGGCGGACCACGCGTTCCGGGGCTCCGCGCGGGGTTTTCTGCGGGATCGGCGCGTGTTTCGACTGCCTGCTCACGGTGAACGACGTGCCCGACGTCCGCGCTTGCCGCCGTCCGGCCGCCGACGGCGACGAAGTCCGCACCCAGTCACGGGAGGAGACCGCGTGAACGTGGTGATCGTCGGCGCCGGGCCCGCCGGGCTCGCGGCGGCCGAGCACGCGCTGCGGGCCGGTGCCCGGGTCACGGTGCTGGATCAGGCGGAGACCCCCGGCGGCCAGTACCACCGGATGCTTCCCGAGGTCTATGCGGCGAAGCGTCCGGACCGGATTCAGCACGGCCGGGCGGACTTCGACCGGCGCCGCCGGGTCCTCGCGCATCCGCGATGCCGGTGGTGGCCCGGCTCCACCGTCTGGGCGTTCGACCGGGCGGAGAAGCGGGTGCACGTCCTGCGGGGACCGTCGGACGGCTCCGGACGGCGGCGGCTGACCATCGTCCCCGACGCGCTGATCCTGGCGACCGGAGCGCACGACCGCACCCTGCCGTTCCCCGGCTGGGAACTGCCCGGCGTGTACACCGCGGGCGCGGCCCAGGCGCTGGCGAAAGGGGAGCGGGTCGCGATCGGCGGACGGGTCCTCGTCGCCGGTGCCGGGCCGTTCCTGTTGCCGGTCGCGGAATCCTTGCTGGGGGTCGGGGCCGAAGTGGTCGCGGTACTGGAGGCGAACCCGGCCTCGACCGTCCGGAAAGGATGGTCGTCCCGGCCGTGGCGCCTAGCCGCGCACGCCGGGAAGGCGGGTGAACTGGTGCGTTACGCCGCGACACTGGCCAGGCACCGGGTCCCGTACCTGATGGGCCGGGCGGTGATCGAGGCCCGCGGCGCGGACCGCGTCCGCGAGGTCGTGACCGCGAAAGTGCGCGCGGACTGGTCCGTCGTGCCCGGTACCGAACGCACGTACGAGGTCGACGCGGTCTGCGTTGGCCACGGTTTCAGCCCGCAGCCGGAACTGGCCGTCGCCGCGGGCTGTGCCCTGGACGACGGGTTCGTCCGGGTCGACATCGCCCAACAGACCACAGTGGACGGTGTCTTCGCCGCGGGCGAGATCACCGGCATCGGCGGGGCGATCACCGCCGCGGCCGAGGGTGCGGTCGCCGGCCGCGCCGCCGCGGGTGGAACACCGGACGCGGCACTGCTCCGTGCCCGTGACCGGGCCCGTACCTTCGCCGAACGTCTCGCCGCCGCCCACCCGATCGGCCCGGCCTGGCGAAGCTGGCTGCACGAAGACACGATCGTCTGCCGTTGCGAGGAAACCACATACGGCGAACTGACGCGTGCGGCCGGGGACGAGTCCTGTCCCGGACCGCACGCACTGAAACTCGGCACCCGGGCCGGTCTCGGCCCGTGCCAGGGCCGGATCTGCGGCCCGACCGTAGCCGAACTGTGCGGTGGCGCCGAACGGCACCACCGCCCGATCGTCCAGCCGATCCGGCTGGGCGAACTCGCCGCCCGAACCGAAGGAGAACCTGAATGAGCACCCCCGACCTCGGTGGCGTCGTCGTCGCGACCGCCCTCCCGTACCGGGCGGACGCGTCGGCGCCCGCCGGGCTGGCCGTGGACTACGACGCCTACGCCGCGCACTGCCGGTGGCTGGTCGACAACGGCTGCCGGGGCGTCGGCCCGAACGGCTCCCTCGGCGAGTACTCGTCGCTGACCGACGAGGAACGCCGCCGCGTCGCCCGCACCGCGATCGAAACCGTGGGCGACGACGGGATCGTCGTCGTCGGCGTGCACGGCCCCGGATCGCACCAGGCCAAGTACTGGGCCGAGGTCGCGGCCGAGGACGGCGCCGACGGCCTGCTGTGCCTGCCGCCCACGATGTACCGGGCGAACCACGGCGAGGTGCTCGCGCATTTCGAGGCGGTGGCGTCGGTCGGCCTGCCGGTGATGGTCTACAACAACCCCATCGACACGAAGGTCGACCTCACGCCCGCGCTGCTCGCGGAGATCGCGCAAATCGACAACATCGTCGCGGTCAAGGAGTTCTCCGGTGACGTCCGCCGGGTGCTGGAGATCCGCGAGCAGGCACCGGGCCTCGACGTGATCAGCGGCGCCGATGACGTCGTGCTGGAGAGCCTGCTGATGGGCGCGACGGGCTGGTTCGCCGGGTTCCCCAACGTGTTCCCCGCCGAGTCGGTGCGCCTGTTCGACCTGGCGCGGTCCGGCAAGCTCGACGAGGCAAGGGCGCTCTACGAACCGCTGGTGGCCGCGTTCCGCTGGGACTCGCGCACCGAGTTCGTGCAGGCGATCAAACTCGGGATGGACCTCGTAGGCCGGTACGGCGGGCCGTGCCGTCCCCCGCGGGGCCCGCTGACCGAGGAGCACCGCGAGCAGGTCACCGCCGACATGCGCCGCGCGCTCGCCTCGCTGGGGGTGGCGTAGGTGCGGTCGATCCGGTCGATCACCGCCGTCGACTCGCATACCGAGGGCATGCCGACCCGGGTGGTGACCGGCGGGGTCGGCGTCATCCCCGGCGACACGATGGCCGAACGCCGCCGGTACTTCATGGAACGCCTGGACCATCTGCGGCAGTTCCTGATGAACGAGCCGCGCGGTCATTCGGCGATGAGCGGCGCGATCCTGCAGCCGCCGACCAGGCCGGACGCCGACTGGGGTGTGGTGTACATCGAGGTGTCCGGCTGCCTGCCGATGTGCGGGCACGGCACCATCGGCGTCGCGACCGTGCTGGTGGAGACCGGCATGGTCGAGGTGACCGAACCGAAGACCGTGGTCCGGCTGGACACCCCGGCCGGGCTCGTGCACGCCGAGGTCGAGGTCCGGGACGGCCGCGCGGTCCGCGTCAAACTGCGCAACGTCGCGTCGTTCCTCGCGGAGCGAGACGCCGTCGTCGACGTTCCGGGGCTGGGCGAGGTGCGTTACGACCTGGCCTACGGCGGCAACTTCTACGCCATCCTCGAACTGTCCCAAGTGGACATCCCGTTCGACCGGGCGGAGAAGGACCGGATCCTCGCCGCGGGGCTGGACATCATGGCGGCCATCAACGACCAGCGGCCGCCGAAACATCCGGCCGATCCGCTGATCGGCGGCTGCAAGCACGTCCAGTTCCTCGCCCCGGGCTCGGACGCCAGGGCGTCGCGGAACGCGATGGCGATCCACCCCGGCTGGTTCGACCGATCACCTTGCGGCACCGGCACGTCGGCCAGGATGGCGCAGCTCCACGCCCGAGGCGAGCTCCCGTTGCACACGCCGTTCGAGAACAGTTCGTTCATCGGCACCACGTTCACCGGTGAGCTGGTCGCCGAGACCACCGTCGGCGGCGTCCCCGCGGTGGTGCCGGAGTTCTCCGGCCGGGCCTGGATCACCGGCAACGCCACCTATCTGCTGGACCCGGACGACCCGTTCCCTGCGGGGTTCGTCCTCTAGTCCCTGTCTCTCGAAGCGCGCTTTCGGATTTCCGCAGCCGGGCCGCGGCATGGCGGAGCTACTCGCTCAGCCGTGTCGGCGGCCCGCCTCCGCAAATCCGAGGCCTCCGCCCCATACCCACCGCAGACCCGGGCCGCCTCGCGCGGTCCGGAAGGGATTTGTCATGCCCGAATCAACGACGATCCGGCCTCAGCCCAAGCTTTTCTCGCGCTCCGGGCTCTTCCGGCGCAAGTCCTTCGAAGGCCCCGACGAGGCCGGTCCCGGCGGGCTTCCCCGCACGATGGGCCTCTGGCAGCTGGTCTCGCTCAGCCTCGGCGGCCTGGTCGGCGCCGGGGTCTTCTCGCTGGCGGGCGTGGTCGCGAACCAGCAGGCCGGACCCGGGGTGATGATCTCGTTCCTGATCGCGATCATCGCCAGCTCGGCGGCCGCCCTGTGTTACGCGGAGTTCGCCGGGCTCATCCCGCGTGCCGGATCCGCGTACACCTACTCGTACGCGGCGCTGGGGGAGATCGCGGGCTGGCTGATCGGCTGGGATCTGCTGCTGGAGTACACCGCGATCGTCGCGGTGGTGGCGATCGCGGTCTCCGGCTACCTGTCCTACGTCGTGGAGCAGGTCGGCCTTGACCTGCCGTCGTGGATGCTCGGGGCACCGGGAACCGGGCCGGGGCACCGCGTCGACCTGTTCGCCGCGCTGCTGTGCCTGCTGCTGGCGTTCGTCCTTTCCCGTGGCAGCAAGCAATCCGCGCGGTTCGAGACGGCGCTGGTGGTGATCAAGCTGGCGATCGTGGCACTGGTCGTGGTCGCCGGCGCGTTCCACATCTCGGCGGGGAACTTCAGCCCCTTCCTGCCCTATGGCATCGGCGGCGCGGTCGCGGGCGCGGCGACGACGTTCTTCGCGGTGTACGGCTACGACGCGATGACGGCCGCCGCGGAGGAGAGCGTCGAGGCGAAACGGTTGCTGCCCAAGGCGATCATCGTGTCGCTCGCCATCGCGGCGGTGATCTACCTGCTGGTGTCGATCGTGCTGGTCGGCATGCAGCGCTACGACCAGATCGACGTGCACAGCCCGTTTTCGAGCGCGCTGGCCGCGGTCGGGCTGGCCGGGCTCGGCACGGTCGTCGCGGTCGGCGGCATCCTCGGGATCACCACGTCGGCGTTCGCGAACATGCTGGCGGTGTCGCGGATCTGGTTCGCGATGAGCCGGGACGGCCTGCTGCCGCGGTATTTCGCCCGAACCCACCCCCGGCGCAGGGTGCCGACGCGGGTGATCTGGCCGGTCGGGATCGGCTCGGCGGTCATCGCGGGTTTCCTGCCGATCAAGGAGGCCGCGGATCTGACGAACATCGGGATCCTGGCCGCGTTCATCGTCGTGTCGATCGCGGTGGTGGTGCTGCGGCGCACCCGGCCCGATCTGCCGCGGTCGTTCCGCACGCCGTGGGTCCCGTTCGTGCCGCTGGTCGGGGTGGCGTTCGCGGTGTGGCTGATCGCGAACCTGGACGCGCTGACCTGGCTGCGGTTCGCGGCCTGGATGGTGCTCGGGCTGGTGGTGTACGCGCTGTTCGGATTCCGGAACTCGGCGGAGAACCCGGAAAGGAAGGAACCATGAAGGAAATCGAGCGGGCGGCGGAGATCGCCGCCGCATGGGCCGCGGTGCCGCCGACGACGCGGGCGGAGGTGATCACCGGTGTCGCCGACGCGCTGGACGCGGCGGGGCCGTCCCTGATCGAGATCGCCGACGCGGAAACCAGGCTGGGAACCGCACGGCTCACCGGCGAACTGGCCAGGACGACGTTCCAGCTGCGGCTGCTCGCGGCCGGGAGCGGCGCGTACTACGACGTCCGGATCGACCGCGCCGACCCGTCGTGGCCACCCGGCCCGCGTCCGGAGCTGCGTCGCTATCGGACCGCGGTGGGGCCGGTGCTGGTGTTCGCCGCGAGCAACTTCCCGTTCGCGTTCAGCGTGGCGGGCGGGGACACGGCGTCGGCGTGGGTGGCCGGGTGCCCGGTGGTGGTCAAGGCGCATCCCGGACATCCGGAGCTGTCCCGTCGCACGGCGGCGATCATCGAAGAGGCTCTCGGCCCCTGGGGTGACATCTTCGGCCTCGTCGAAGGAGAATCCGCCGGCGTGGAGGCGTTGCGTCATCCGGCGATCGCGGCCGCCGCGTTCACCGGATCGGTGGCGGGCGGCCTCGCCCTGGCGCGGATCGCGGCCGAACGGCCGGTCCCGATCCCGTTCCATGGCGAGCTCGGCAGCGTCAACCCGGTGATCGTCCTGCCGGGCGCCGCGCGCTCTGAAGACCTGGCGGCGGGCTACGCCGGTTCGCTGACGCTGGGCAACGGGCAGTTCTGCACGAATCCGGGTCTGGTGTTCGTGCCGTCGGAGAGCCCGTTCGTGGATCGCGTCGCCGAACGGTTGCGCGGCATCCCGGCCGCGCCGTTCCTGAACGACCGGATCGCGTCCGGCTTCGACGCGGGAGTGGAGCGGCTGACCGGGATCCCGGGGATGCGCGAGGTCGTCGCCGGTCCTGGAGCTCGGCTGCTCGACATCGACCTGGCCGACTTTGTACCTGAAGCGGCCGAAGAGTGCTTCGGTCCGCTGGGGGTGGTCGTGCGGTACTCGCGGCTTTCCGACGTCCTGCCGGTGCTGTCGGCGTTGCCCGGCCAGCTGACGACGACGGTGCACGCGCTGCCCGAGGAGTCCTCCGAAGTCGAAGCGCTGCGGCCGGTGCTGGCCGACCGCAGCGGGCGGATCCTGTGGGGCGGCTGGCCGACCGGGGTCGCGGTGACCGCCGCGATGCAGCACGGCGGACCGTTCCCGGCGACGACGTCACCGGCGTCGACCTCGGTCGGGACGGCGGCGGTGGACCGCTTCCTGCGTCCGGTGTCCTATCAGGACTGGCCGTCGCACCTGCTGCCGGAACCGCTGCGGGACGAGAACCCTTGGGATGTTCCGCAACACTTCTCGTGAGCTTGAAGTACATGAAGGCCCCCTTCACGGCGCTAGACGCAATGAAGGGGGCCTTCATGTACTGCGGAAGTGAGTGGGGCAGCGAGACAGGCGCAGGTGGGTGCAGTGGGCGGATCGCTCGCTGATGTTGCGAAAGCCACTTTCGCAACCTGCCCCTCCACGTTCCCTCAAAGAGAACCGTCAGGCGGAGACGACGGTCCCGCCCTGCACGACGTACCGGAACTTCTCCGGCTCGGCCAGTACGCCGACGTCCTCCAGCGGATCCCGGTCGACGACCACCAGATCCGCGTGCGCGCCCGGCGCGAGCGTGCCGATCTCTCCGGTCAGGTTCAGCAGATCCGCCGCCGTCGACGTCGCGGAGCGGATCACCTCCAGCGCGGACTGGACCTCGCCGCGCAACCGGAACTCGTGGTTCTGGTGCCGGTGCATCCCGCCGAGGAGATCACTGCCGTACACCAGTTTCACCCCGCCGCGCGCGGCCCGCTCCAAAGCGGCCATGCCCGCGCCGAGCACCTCGTCGACCTTGCGCCAGCTGGATTCCGGCAGCCCGTGCTCGCGCCCTTCCTCCTTCAGCGCCCAGTACGTCACCAGGGTCGGCACGAGGTACGCGTCGTGCCGGAGGAACAGCTCGACACTGAGATCGTCGATCAGATTGCCGTGCTCGATCGACCGGACACCCAGCTCCAGCGCGCGGTTCACCGCGCGGGCGGTGTAGGCGTGCGCGGCGACGTAGCGGTTGGCCGCTTCCGCCTCTTCGACGATGGCGCGCAGTTCCTCGCCGGAGTACTGCGTCGAGTCGATCCGGTCGGTGGGGGAGGCGACGCCGCCGGAGGCCATCACCTTGATGTGGTGCGCTCCCTTGCGCAGTTCGTCGCGCGCCGCCGCGCGGACCGCGTCGACCCCGTCGGCGACCCGGCCGAGCCCGGCGCAGCACGGGTGGTCTTCGCTGGTGTTGGCGCCGCGCGTCCGGCTGTCGCCGTGCCCGCCGGTCTGGCTCAGCGCGCGGCCGCAGAACAGCAGCCGCGGGCCGCGGAACAATCCTTCGGCCTGCGCGTCCGCGAGACCGTAGTCGGCGCCGGAAGCGTCACGGACCGTCGTGAAGCCCCGGTCCAGCATCCGGCTCATGGTGCGGGCGCTGTGCGCGGTCACGTAGGACGGCGAAGACGCGGGCAGCGACCCGAGATCCGCGGTCGACGCGGTGACGTGCACATGGGCGTCGACGAGCCCGGGCAGCACGAACGCCCCGCGCAGCTCCTCGGTCCGCGCGTCGTCCGCGGTGAGACCGGTGCCGATCTCGACGATCCGGCCGTCGGCGCACCGGAGGTCGCCCTCGGTGTACTCGCCGGTGACCGGGTCGAGCAGGCGGGCGTCGCGCAGCAGCAGCGATCCGTTCATCGGGTCTCCTCCAGGAGTTCGCGCAGGGCCGGGACCGCCAACGGTGCCAGAGATCGCGCCACCGCGACGGAATCGTCGTCGTAGTGGCCTTCCGCGTCGAGGAGGTTGAGGACGCCGAGGGTGCGGCCGTCGTCCACCACCGGCACGTTGATCACCGCGCCGCAGCCGAGGCTGTCGACGAGTTCGTGGTCGGCGAAGATCTCCCGCACCGCCGCGCTGTCCGGCCCGAAGTACGGCTCCTGCCCCGTGATGCACCGCTCCAGCCAGCCGGCGGCCACCTCGACGGTCTTCTCGCCGCCGACCGGGTATTCCGCGGGGTGGCTGCTGTGCACTCGCCGCAGCGCCCGCCGTTCGGGCACCCAGGCCAGCACGGTGAACAGCCGTACGCCGATCGTGGCTCGGGTCTTGTCCTCCACAGTGGACAGTGACACGGTCACTTCGTCATCTCCTTGGCGGTTTTCACGGGCGCGCCGTGTTCGGTCAGTTCTTCCAGGGAACGGCCGGCGGTGGACAGGCCGAACACGACCACGCACACCACCCCGGCCGCCAGGACGGCGGTGGTGAGGCCGAAGACCCCCGCGAAGCCGAGGCTCGCGGCGGACAGGCCGATGATCGTCGGGGCCAGGATGCTGCCGACCCGGCCGAACGCGCTGGACAGCCCGGTCCCACTGGCGCGGATCCAGGTCGGGAACACTTCGGGGGTGTAGGAGTACACGCCGGCGTACGTGCCGTTGAGGAAGAACGACAGCACCGCCCCGGCGAGGGTGATCGACCACGGCGCGTCCATCTGGCTCAGCCAGAACGCGCTCACCGCCGAGCCCGCGAGGTACAACGCGATGGTGTGCTTGCGGTCGAGCCGTTCCGACAGCCACGCGGCGGAGAAGTACCCGGGGATCTGCGCCAGGTAGATGATGATCGAGAACTCGAAGCTCTTGGTCACCGTGATGCCGCGTTCGACGAGCAGCGTCGGGATCCAGGAGAAGAAGCCGTAGTAGGAGAACGTGATCACGAACCACACGGTCCAGATCACCGCGGTGCGGCGGGCCATCGCCGGGCTCCACAGGAACTTCAGCGCGCTGAGGAGATTGACCTTGGGGGTCTCCGTCGCGGGCCGGGCATCGGCCTCGGCGACGGCCGGAAGTGCTTGCCCTGTCGCCTTTTCGACGTCCCGTTCGAGTTTCGAGACGATCTTCTCGGCCTCGGCATGACGTCCGTTCGCGACCAGGAACCTCGGTGATTCCGGCAGCGAGCGGCGCCACCACAGCAGCATGACGATCGGCAGCGCGGTGATCAGCTGCGCGACCCGCCAGCCCTCCGGCACGGTCGGGACGACGAACCGCCCGATCAGCGCGGCGGCGACGAATCCGAACGAGAAGAACCCGGCCAGCGCGCCGACGAACCAGCCGCGTCGTTTGGCGGGGACGAATTCCGACAGGAACGGCGCGATGATCGCGCTTTCGGCGCCCGCGCCCGCTCCGGCCAGCACCCGCGCGCCCAGGAACACCTCGTAGTTGGGGGAGAAGGCCGCGACCACCGAGAACACCGCGTAGAAGGCCAGCGCGTACATCATGACCTTCTTGCGGCCGATGCGGTCGCCCAGCAGGCCGGCGGCGATCGCGCCGAAGAGGAACCCGAACGGCGTCGCCGAACCGATCAGCCCGAGCTGGCCGTTGTCGAGGCCCCAGGCGGCTTTCGCGCTCGGCAGGAGGAAGGCGACGACGGCGGAGTCCATACCGTCGAAGGTGTAGCCGAGTCCGCCGATGAACAGGAGTTTGTAATGGGGACGGCTCAGCGGGAGCCGGTCCAGTCGTGCCAGAAGCGTCATGGGGAACGCCTTCCGTGGTTCGGGCGACGAGGAGTGCGGACAACGTATACTGCGTTTCGGCAAAACTGCAATGGTTGTTGCAAGTGGTTCGACGGGCACGATGCGTTACCGTGGCGCGGTCGAGGGAGGGCGTGCGTGACAGAGACGGGAACCGACGACGGTTTCGAGGCGTGGCTTCGGGATCGGACACCGGAACGAGGCCTGCGGCCGAAGTCGGCCGCGGTGCTCGAAGTGCTGGTCTCGCAACCGCGACGGGCGTCGTTCGGCTCGACCGCCGAGCTCGCCCAGCTCGCCGGGGTCAACGTCGCCACCGTCACCCGGACGGCGCAGGCGCTCGGATTCGCCGGATGGCCGGCGCTGCAACAGGAGTTGCGGGCGCGGTACATGTCGTCGCTGAGCGCGCCGCAGGTGGCCGAGGAGCACCGGGACGTCGACTCGCCTGGTTCGGCGTCGTTGCGCCGGGACCTCGACAGCCTCGCCCTGCTCAACCGGCGGTTTGCCGAGGACGAGATCCGCCAGGTCGCCGAAGCCGTCGCGGGGGCGCGCCGCACAGTGGTCATCGCCGACGGCAGTTACGCCGCGGTCGGCATCGCGTTCGCGCACAACGCCCGGCTCGCCGGGTACGACGTCCACGCGATCACCGCGGGCGACGCCGAACTCGCCAACGCCACGGCGAAGCTCTCGTCCGAAGACGTGCTCATCGCGATCAGTTTCTGGCGCCTGTACGAAAGCACCGTGCTCGCCGCGAACGAAGCGAAGGCCAGGGGAGCGCGCGCGTTCGCCATCACCGACGCGGCGAGCCCCGCGCTGGCGGGCGCTGTCGAGCAGGTGTTGATGGTGCCCGCCGAGGGCGTGACCTTCTTCCCGTCGCTGACCGCGGGGATGAGCCTGGTGCAGGCGATCGTCGCGCAGCTCGCCGCCGTCGACCCGGTCCGCACCGGGGAGTCGATCGAGGCGGCCGAGGCCATGTGGTCGCGGTTCGACCTGCTGCACCGCCGCCCGGGATCGGCCGATCGGACAGTGCCGAAAAGGCCGGCCGGTGGAGGCGTCTCCGCCGGATGACCGATCCGCCGCCCCCTGCCGGGAGGCGATCCTGGTTCCAGGCCGCCGGAACGGGCGGCACGGGATCGAGGAGGCCGAAATGACGATCATCGCGACTTTGGGTGCCTACGCCGGGTTCGCGCTTCTGGCGCTGATGGCGGTGACGCCGCTGCTGGTCGAACTCGACCAGCGGTTCCCGGTCACCCGCCAGGCGAAGGCGGCCGAACGGGAACGCCGCATGCCCGCCGGGCTCGCGTCAGCGTGACGCAGAGCACAGATTCCCTCCCGGACTACCTCACGTGAGTGATTCGCGCTCCGCCAATTCGTAACTTTGTGTCGCGCTATGGAACGCTCTGTGACGTGACCGTGGATTTCTGCACCAACGCCCAGCCCTCCGACACCTTCGCGGAGTTCCGGAGGAACGTCGACGAACTGACCCAGGCGTTCGTCGACGCCTGCCGTCAGGGCCGTACGCCGGGCGATGCTTCCCTCGACCTGCTGCAGCGGGTCCATCGCGAAGACCGCAACTGGGTCGTCGTCCACCTGACCTTCGCCATCGCGGCGCTCGCGCATCAGCGAACGCTGGCGCCCTCCGACACCGTCACCCGGCCAGGTGGCGTGACATGTGCGCCGGAGCGCGCGTTGTTAGCTTCCGCGAGTGACTGATCCGACCATCTCCGCGGTCATCGCGGTGTTCGCGGGTTTCGTGCTCGCGGGCTTCCTGGCCGTCCCGTACATCGCCGCGAGTTACCGGCGCCGCGGCGAACTCGGGCTCTGGCGGGTTCTGCTGGTGTTCGGGTTCCTGGTCTACGCCATGTCGCTGTGGACGTACACGTTGCTCCCCATCCCGGAGACGACGACGGCGTGGTGTGCCGAACACGCGTCCAGTCATCTGCAACTGCGCCCCTTCCAGTTCGTCGCCGACATCCGCCGTGAACAGACCGGCGCGGGGCCGCGGGCGTTCCTGCGCAATCCGGCCGTCCAGCAGGCGGTGTTCAACGTCGCCTTGTTCGTGCCGCTGGGGATGTTCGTGCGGCACCTCTTCCGGCGGGGTTTCCTCACCACCGTCGCCATCGGCTTCGCGGTCTCGCTGTTCATCGAAGGCACCCAGCTGACCGGGGTCTGGTTCCTGTTCGAGTGCCCGTACCGGCTGGCCGACGTCGACGACCTGCTGACCAACACCCTCGGCGCGGCCGTCGGGTTCGGGCTCGCCCCGTTGCTGCGGCTGCTGCCGGGGAACGAACCGTCCGCGCCGCCCGGGACGCCGCGACCGGTCACCGCGCGCCGCCGCCTGCTCGGGATGGCCGTCGACGTCGTGTCCGTCATCCTGCTCGGCACGACGGTCGGGATCGTGACGACCCTGCTCGTGGGTGAACCGAACACCGTGGTCACCGCACTGATCGGCACCTTCCTGCCCGCGCTGCTCCTGCTGTTCGTCATCCCGGTGGCGGGTAACGGCGCCAGCTTCGGGCAGCGCGTCGTGTTGCTGCGCCCCGCCGGCCCGGACGGCGGGAAACCCGCCCTGTGGCGGATGGTCGTGCGATTCCTGACCGGGTCCGGCGGCTACTTCACGCTGCTCACCCTGGCGTCGGTGGTCAACGGAGGCTTCGAGCCGCTCGCGAACCTGCTGTTCTTCGCCAGCGGCATCCTCGCGATCCGGCCCGAAGGCCACCAAGGACTTTCCGGATTGATCGCCGGCCTGCGCATGGCCGATGTGCGGGCGCTCGACGACCAGGAGTGCCGAGTCTCGTGAGTGGCAAGGACGGTTAGGACCGTTGGTGCTGGACGGACGACGCTCGGCCGTCGCCGCGTGTCGGCCGTGGCCTGGCCCGGTACCGCCTTGCCACGCACGAGACTCGCCACCCGATCGGGTCGACCCTGCCGTTCCCGCGAGTCATTCCGCCTGGCAGGAGGCACGGGCCGGAACACTCGCCCGGTGGACGTGGAGTCGATGGACGACGTGGCCGACTGTCTGCTGTCGGTGGCCTGGAACATCTTCCCGTTGATGGGGAAACCTCCCGCGAGCCCGGGGAACCGGACGGAGGAGATCCGGACCCTGCTCGTCGACGCCTGCCACGACGCCGGGATGCGCGCCCGCGAACGGGCCGCGTCGCACGGAGCGGGAACCGAAGAAGAACGCCGCCCCTTCCTGCGTCTCGCGGAGATCGGGACGGACGCGAACCTGTTCCTGGGCATGGTTTCCGGCACGCTGGTCGCGGATCCCGAGCGGATCCGCCGCCGCTGGGCCGAGATCGAGACGCTTGTCCTCGAGGCGGGGGAGCTCGCCGCGCTGATCAAGGGGCGACCGGAGGACCGGCCGCCCCTCGCCGCGGGAGATCAGTCCTTTTCCAGCGTCAGGTCGTAGCGGTCGAGCACCTCCTTGACGGGCTGGAAGAACGTGGTGCCGCCTTCACTGCAGTCACCGGAGCCGCCCGAGGTCATGCCCTGCGCCTGCACCAGTTTCGTGCCGGAGCCCGACGAAGGACGGCTGACGAACGAGCCGCCGGAGTCACCGGGCTCGGCGCAGGCGTCGGTCTGGGTGAGGCCCCGCACGATGTTCCCGTTGCCGTAGTTCACCGTCTGGTCCAGCGCTTCGACGTGTCCGCAGTGCCAGTGGGTGGTGATCCCGGACCGGCAGATCCGGCCGCCGACGCTGACCACGTCGGCCCCCTCGATCCGCACGTCGGAACCGTCCTCGTAGCGGTCGACCCGGGGCGGGGTCGAGACGTCGGAATGCGTCACCTTGACCGTCCCGTAGTCGTTCCCGGGGAAGGACGACTTCGCGACCTTGCCGATCGTGCCGCCGACGCCGCGCACCGTGCCGCCGAGTTCGGTGCAGTGGCCCGCGGTGATCACGTAATGATCGTCATCGTCGTAGGCGTTGAACCCGACCGAGCAGGCGCCGCCGCTGAAGTACAGACCCTGACCGCCGACCACGCTCCACAGCGGCCGCGGCGCGCTCTTCACGTGGTCCACGCGCACCGGTACGCCGGCGGAGGCGGCCCACGCCCGGCCCGCGGGGTCACCACCCACCACGCTCACCACGACCTCGTTCGCCGGTACGTCGACGTACCATCCGGCGACCGAATCGGGCAGGCCGGCGGTTCTGTTGTCCAATGTGGACTGCATTCGCTTGAGTTCGGCGGCGCTGTGCCTGAGTACCTTCGGATTCGCGCCCGCGGCGCGGATCCTGGCCGACTGGCGCGCGTCGGTGGTGCCGACGACGAGTTCGCCGGTCGTGGTGTCCAGCCAGGTGCCGGCGAACGCGGCGCCGAGCGAGGTGCCGAGTTTCTGCTGCGCGGCGGCCAAAGCGACCGGTCCGGCAGCTTCGTTCAGCACCGATGTCGCCGCCGAAGCCGGGGACGCGAAAGCGGTGACTGCCGCCGCGGCGCCGATCAGGACGGTCAGGGTGCGCAGGGGGCGTCGGATCACGAAAACCTCCAGGAAATTCAGTGCGGGAAACCCTCCTCATTCGACGTTACGACAACGGGATGTCGCGCGAATGCCGCCATTTGAGTAGCGCTGTGAATTCGCCTTTCCGGCTCAGTGGAATGGTCATCCCTCACTCTTGTGAGTGGAAACTGCACGATTTGCCGTCCCCGATTCCCTGACCGTCGAACGACTGACAGCGACGTGCGTACGTCCATTCGGGAAAGACGTGGTCAAGGCCGGAAAACGCGGATCACCTGATGGTGTCCGCGCTCAACCCGTTCGTCCGCATCGGTGACGAACGCGTTTCTTTCACCGCCGTCGACTTCCGGCTGACCTGCCTGGTCGCCGCCGTCGACTTCCGGCTGACCTGCCTGGTCGCCGCCGTCGACTTCCGGCTGACCTGCCTGGTCGCCGCCGTCGACTTCCGGCTGACCTGCCTGGTCGCCGCCGCCGTCTTCGGCGTCCTGACCGTGGTGCAGATACGGGCGCTGCCCGCGCACGAGAACGAACGCGACCACTCGTCGGTCTGGTCGGACTGGCGCGCCGTCGTGGCGAATCGCTCCTTCCTGCTCTTCGCGCTGGTCATGATCGGCTCGTACGTGCTGTCCTTCCAGACCTATCTGGCGCTTCCGATGGAGGCCCGCCGGATCACCGGATCGGAGACGTCGGCGACCGTGCTCATCGCCGGGCTGTTCGTGATCTCGGGCGGGCTCGCGATCGCCGGGCAGCTCAAGATCACGGCCTGGGCCAAGGCTCGGTGGCCGCCCGGCACCTGCCTGGCCGTGGGCATGACGTTCATGGCCGCGGCCTTCGTCGCGCCGCTGACAGTCGCCAGGGCGGGCCCGGTCGTCGCGGGAGCCGGCTTGCTCGTCTCCGCGGCCCTGCTGGCGGTGGGGACGGTCGTCGTCTTCCCGTTCGAAATGGACACCGTGGTGCGGCTTTCCGGCGACCGGCTCGTCGCCACGCATACGGCTTCTACAACACGATCGTCGGCGTGGGCATCCTCCTCGGGAAACTGTTCACCGGCACCGTCTTCGACCTCGCACGCGGGGCGGGTTTCCCGGAGTTCCCGTGGCTCGCCCTGACGGTGATCGGTGCCGTCTGCGCCTGCGGGTTGCGTGGTCTCGACCGGAGCCGCCTTCAGACGAGCGTCGTCCAGTAACTCCAGAACGCCTGAAGGACCGCGACGGTGACGGCGGCGTACCAGACCACGAGCACCACGTTGTGGTACCGGAGCGCCGCCTTCACCTCCGGTCCTTTGTGGAGGTTGTGCAGGGTCGTGTACCAGAAGACGGCGATGGTGACCGCCCACACGACCATGCAGTACGGGCACAAAGCGCCGATGAGGTACAGGCTCTGGATCATCAGCCAGTGCACGAACACGACACCGAGTGCCGAACCCCTGTAGTGACGATCACGCCGAATCCGGCGATCCCCAGCGACGGGTTCGGGAAACCGAACAGTTCCGCCTGCGGCGTCTCCATGATCGAGCCGCAGCTGAGGACCGGGTTGATACTGCAGGTCGGGATGTAGGAGAAATCCTTGAGCAGGCGGAACTTCTCGATGGTGAGGACGAACGAGGCCAGCAGCCCGATCGCGCCGCCGGCGAGCAGGACCCACGGCGTCGCCCGGACGGCGAACGGCTTCACTTGGCCAGTTCCCGGTCGATGGCCGCCTTGAGGCCCTGATAGGACGGCGAGCCCGAGAACCTCACGCCGTTGACGAAGAACGTCGGTGTGCCCTCGACGCCGATGTTCGCGCCGTCGGTGCGGTCGGCCAGCACCCGGCCGAGGGTGACCTGGTCGTCCAACGCGGTCTCGAACGCTTTCAGATCGAGGCCCAGCTGCCGCGCGAAACCGAGGAAGGTCTCGCGATGGGAGACCTGCTGGTCACCCCACTCCGGCTGCTTCTCGAACATCAGGCGGTACATCGGTTCGAGTTTGCCCTGTTCACCCGCCGCTTCCACGGCCCGGGCGGCGAGCTCGGCGTTCCGGTGACTGGGGATGGGAAAATAGCGCATGACGAAGGTGACCCGGTCGCCGTACTCGGCGCGGAGCCGTTCGACGCCCGGGAAGGCGGCGCCGCACGCCTCGCATTCGAGGTCGAGGAACTCCACGACGGTCACCTTGCTGCCCGGCGGATCGGAGAGCCGGTGGCTGTCCGGCCGGACGAGGATCGACGCGGGCACCACCGGAGGCGCGTCCGCTTGGGCGGTCGGGGTGTCTTCACCGAGATCGGTGAAGACGAGCAACGCGGCCACGACCGCGATAACGACGGCCACGACCGTCAGGGAAACCTTGGTGTACTTGGTCATTCTGTTGTGTCCTTGGCTGGGTTCCGGCAACTGAAACGGCAGGGGGCTACGCCGGATCAGGTACGGGAAACGCAGAGCCGGACAAGGGGCGGAATGCTCCAAGAAGACCTCGCCGCTGAGGTCGGCGGCACTCCCGTCTCACGGCGTCGATGCTGCTGGACGAGGAGGAAGAGCACGGCGAGCAGCGCCACGCCGATCCCCGTCAGGTCGTCGAGGTGGTTGTCCGGAACGGGCTGCTCAGCCGGGCTGAGCAGGGACGTCGCCGGATCGCATTCGTCGGCCGGGCCGGGGACGTGCGTCGCTTCGGCGGCGAAGAGGGGAGCGCAGGGTGAGCCGGCCGCCGCGGCGCCGTTACTGCACAGCGCGCCCTGCAGGAGGGTGACGGCGGTGAGCACGGCCAGCACGGCGAAAAGCCGCGCGGTCATCCTCACTGTCGTCGTTCCGCCGGTCACGGGAGCAGGGTAAAGGCGACCTTGTAAAGCCGAGGCGAACTCGGACAAAACGGCCTACAGTGGTCGGCGATCCCGAGTGGAAGGACGACGTGCCGTGCCGAGGTTCAAGGATGTCTACGCTGTTCTGCCGGTCTCGGACCATGCCGCCGCGGTCGCCTGGTACGAGCGGTGGATCGGGCGGCGACCCGACACCGAACCCATGGAAGGCGTCGCGGAGTGGCTGATCGCCGGGAGCGCGGGCATCCAGGTCGCCCACGACCCGGAACCCGCGGGCAAGAGCACCGTGGTCATCGGCGTCGAAGACATCGACGAGACCGTCGGCGACCTCGCGGAGCGCGGTGTGGAATGCGGCCCGGTCCAGGACTTCGGCTTCGTCAAATTGACGGAGATCGTGGATCCGGCGGGCAACAAGGTCACCTTCGTCTGGGAGAACCCGTCGCCGGAGTGATCGGGTCAATTCTTTCCGGAAGATGACGGCAGCGCGCTTGCCATTGCCCGTGGCGGGCGGCCGATGGTCCGATTCCCTCCGTCATCGACACTGGAGGGAATTCCATGAAGCATTCGAGGCGCAAGGCGTTCGCGCTGGCCCTGCTCGTTCCGCTCGCCACGCTCGTCGCGGTGCCCAGCGCTGAAGCCGCGACCGAACGCACGATCAAGGTCGTCACCTACAATGTGGGCGACGCGGGCGGGCTCAAGGCCGACCTCGTCCGTCTCCTCGAGACCGAACGTCCCGCCGTCCTGGGACTGCAGGAGGTCGCCGACCGCGAGGACGTCGTGCGGGAGGCCGCGGCGGCGACGGGCTATGTCGCCATCTACGAGACCGACCGCCGCGCGATCAAGCACAACGCCATCCTGGTGCGCGGCAACATGACCATCACCGGCCATGGCGCGGGCGAGATCTCACCCGCGTCCAAAGTGGACCCGTCCACGCCCGGTACCGGCCCCGCCGAGCCAGGTGACTGCGGCTGCTGGGTGCCGCCCAAGTACGTCAACTGGGTGCGGGTCGGAGGCGCCGGCTTCGAGTGGGTCGTCGGCGTCGTGCACCTGACCCCGTCCGCGCAACGGTTCGAGCTCAACCGCGAACTGCACAACCTGCAGGTCCGCAACACCGCGGACTGGTTCTCCTCGCGGGCGGCCGAGCCGATCGTCATGGGGGACTTCAACGCCGAGCCGGGTTCGGATCTGATGACCGGGCTGCGGCGCGTGGCCGACTCCTACAGCGCGCCGAGCCACGACGGCAGGTCCATCGACCACGTGTGGGCGAAAAAGGACTCGACCGGGTCCGCTGTGGACGCCCTCGGCGGTTACGGGAGCGACCACCGGCCGGTGCGTGCCCGTGTGACGGTGACCCGATGATGCGGCGCGCCCTGATCGCCGTCCTGTGCGGCGTCAGCCTCCTGACGGCCGGGCCGAGCGCCACCGCCGAAACCGGGCCCCGCGACGAGTCGCTGGACTTCCGCTTTCCGGCGGCGGATCTGATGCGGATTCCGGAGACGAACACCTACGTCGCGGTCGGCGCGAGCGTCCCCGGCAAGAAGCTTCCGTACACGAAGGTCGAGTTCAGCGGCGGAACCTTCCAGCGCCGGGGCGCCGTCGACGGCGATGCCTGGGACGGCGTCACGTTCCCCGCGGGCTATTGGGCGAGACCGGACTCTCCACTGTGGACACCGGCGTTGTTCGCGCATCAGGAGGACGGCCGCGTCGTCTACTACGTCTTCTACAGCGCGGCGCTGCCCGGTTCCGAGCCCGCCGGGCAGGCAAAACACTGCATCGGCTACGCGACCTCGTTGCGGGCCACGGGCGGGTTCGTCGCCAACGCGGATCCGCTGTTCTGCCCGGATCGCGGGTGGGCGATCGACGCCGACGTGAGCAGGGGACAGGGCGAGGTCTGGCTGACCCTGCGCAACGGCGCCTGGACGCAAGACCGCGTCACCGCCCTCGGTGCCGCCAAACTGGACTTCGACCGGTCCCGCCACGTGCGGCGGATACCGGAAGCCGACGCGAAGAAGCTCATCGACAACGCGAACCTCGAGTGGACGCACCACAACAGCCCGTCCGACGACGTCCTCACGATCGAGAATCCCAACGCCGTCCGCATCGACGGGGACTGGTATCTCTTCTACTCGGGGAACAACTGGTACGCGAACCGGTACTCCACCGGCGTCGCCTACTGCGGAACCGCGCTGACGGACAACCGGTGCACCCCGATGGCCGAGCAGCGCGCGTACTTCTCCTACGAGCCCGACCCGGAGGGAGAGCCGCGATTCCGGCCGGGACTGCCGGACAAGTTCCGCAAGAAGAACCTGCCGGGCAACAAACGTGGCCCTGGCGCGTTCAACGCCTTCCAGGCACCCGACGGATCGTGGTGGGCTTCGTGGAACTACATCACCGACGCGAGCCCGTTGCCGCAGGAGGATCCTTCTCCGGAACGGCAGAGCCGGATCGGGCGATTGACGAAAACCGGTAGCGGGGCCACGGCCGAGTTCAGCGTGAGCTGGTGAGTCTCGGAGGAAGCGGGTCTCCGTCGCCGCGGAGACCCGCTTCGTCGCTCAGTCGCGGCCGGCGTCCTGCAGCCGCTCGATGGTTTCGTCGATCCAGGCGACCCAGGTCTGCGCCATCATCTCGCCGGCTCGGCGGACCGAGTCCCAGACGAGCGGGTCGAGTTCGTTGCCGCCGGAGAGGGCGGTGGCCGCGGCGATCTGGTCCGGCAGTTCGACGGCGAGCCGTTCGTGGTCCTTGACGTGGAGGTCGCGCATGACCCGGAGCTGGGTCACGGTGTCTTCCAGCGAACGGGAGCCGGCGAAGAAGAAGCGGACCATGAAGGGCACGCGGACGGGGTCGAGTTCGGTGACCAGCTCGCTCTGCCAGGAATCGAACGCCGCCCGCCCGGCGTCGGTGATCGTGTACACGCGGCGGTCCGGCCTGCTCTGCTGTGGCTCCACTTCGGACACGACCAGGCCGCTGTCCTCGAGCTGGCTCAGCGTGCGGTAGATCTGGCTGAGCTGGGCGGGCCAGACGAAGTGGATGCTGGAGCGGATCGCGGTGGCCAGGTCGTAGCCGGTCATCGGTTGCCGGAGCAGGAAGCCCAGCAGGGCGAATCTGAGCATCGGGCTCCTCTCGGCGGGAAACCCGGAGGATAGCAATCGGTCAGACCCGCTCGGCGTGCCGTGCGAACCAGGCGGAGAGGAGTTCGGTGACGTGCCGGGGCTGTTCGCGGTGCGGCCAATGCCTGGTGTCGAGCCAGTGCAGCTCGGCCTGCTCGCACCGCGCCGCACTGGGTTCGGCGAGGTGCTTGCCGAGCGCGCCGTCGCGGCGGCCCCAGATGATCTGCGTCGGCACGCGCACCGTCGCGGGATCCGCCGCGCGAAGCGACGTCAGCATCGACCGGAACATCGCGCGGTACCAGAAGAGCGGGCGTTGGATCGTGCCGGGATGGCGCCAGACGGCACGGTGCCGGTCGAGGTCGGCGTCGTCGAGGTGGGCGCCGTGTTCGAGCATCGCCGCCAGCATCGCGCCTTTGCGGGCGCCGAGGATCGCCTCGGCGAGTCCGGGGATTTGGAACGCCACCATGTACCAGCTCCGCAGCAGCTGGGAAGGCCTGTGTCGCAACGAATCGGCGAACACCTGCGGGTGCGGGCAGTTGACGATGGTCAGCGAGCGGACCAGATCCGGTCGTTCGATCGCCACCGCCCAGGCGACGGCTCCGCCCCAGTCGTGCCCGACCAGATGCACCGGCGCCGCGTCTTGCCGCTCGATGAGCAGGACGATGTCCTCGACCAGTTTGGGCATCGCGTAGTCGGCGACGGTGGCGGGCTTGGACGACAGGCCGTAGCCGCGCTGGTCCGGCGCGAGTACCCGGTACCCCTGCTCGGCGAGCACGCTCATCTGCGGCTCGAAGGTGAACCACAGATCGGGCCAGCCGTGAAGGAACAGTGCGGCGGGGCCGTCTTCGGGGCCGTCGGTCTCGACGTGGAGCAAGACATCGTCGACGTCGACGAACTGTGGCCGGAACATGGGCGGGCTCCTCGTCGGACGGGTTCAACCGGCGCCGAGGACGGCGGCGACGGTCGCGGACAGGGGACCGGGATCGCGGTCGCGCAACGGCCTCAGCACCCGCCGGACGATCCGCGGTGAGCCGAGCGACGACAACGGCCGGTGGAGATTGAGCACGTCGTTGAAGGCCGCCGCCACTTCGGGATCCAGTGCCGCCGCTCGTTCCAGGCGGTTGCGATAGCCCTCGCCGAACCTGGCCGTCCAGGGTGACCGGACTCCTTCGGTGCGGCATCCGTAGCGGATGTCCTCTCCGAGCGCGAGGCGCCAGGCTTCGGCGGAGGTGGCGGCGATGGCTCGTGCCGCCCGCCTTTCCAGCCCCGCGTCGTCCCCGGCGGCGAGCGCCCGGCCGAGCGCGGCCGCGGACAGTGCCGCCACGCTCATTCCCTGGCCGTAGATGGGGTTGGCCGCGCTGGCGGCGTCGCCGAGCGCGATGACGCCGCCGGGTAATTCGCGAGCCCGGTCGTAGTGGCGACGGGTGTTGCTGCGGACGCGGAAGGCGCGGATCGGGCCTGCCGGTGTCGACCGGCGAAGTGCCTCGGCCACCACCGGCGCGGTGAAGCGATCGGCGAAGTCCCGCAACCCGGCGAGATCCGACGGCACGGGTTCGTCGCGGGCGATCGATCCGAACGAGATGTGCAGCAGGCCGTGCTCGATACGCAGGACGACACCGCCGACGGAGGAGCCGGACTCGGCCTGGCCGCCCAGGATGGCCAGCCACTCGGGATCGAAGGACGGATCGGGTTCGGTGACGACGCTGACGTAGCGGACGTCGGAGTGGACGATCGATTCCGGTGGAGGCCGGTATCCGAGCCGTTCGAGCCACTCCGGCAGCGGTGAGCCGCGGCCCGAGGCGTCGACGACCAGGTCGGCGCCCAGATCCTCGTCGGGCGTCCGGACGCCGGTGACCCGTCGGCGGGCCCGGTCGGTCATCAGCCCGGTGGCGGGTGTCCGGTCCAGGATCGTCACGTTCGCCAAGGCCCGGACGTGGTCGCGGATCGCGTGCTCGATCAGGACCCGGCTCGCGCCGAAGCCACCGCTCCACCAGGCGGGTATCCGGATGGTCGTCCCGCCGCGGACGAGGAAGAGCGAACGATCGCCCATCGCGGGGTCGCCGGACCCGGGGGTGAGCGCGCCACGGGCGGCCAGCTCCGCGGACAGACCGGGGAACAGCCCCACCAGTATCCGGCGGCCGGAGCCCAGCAGGCCGTGCGCGTGATGCGACTGCGGGACGAAGCGCCGATGCTCCGGCCGGTCCGGGAGTTCGTCACGCTCGACCACGACCACCTCGTCGTAGTGCTCGGACAGGATCCGTGCGGCCACGAGACCGGCGACGCCCGCCCCGAGCACCAGCGCCCGGTCCCGCCGAAGGTATGACATGAGTCATATATAACTTGTTGAATAGCGGAGGTCAATGGCCGGCGGAGAGGCCGTGATGACCGCTCAGCCGAGCTCCAGCGTCGGGAGTTCGGTGCGCGCGGTGATGCCGAGCTTGGGAAACGCCTTGTACAAGTGGTATCCCACCGTCCGAGCGCTGAGGAACAGTTGTGCCGCGATGTCCCGATTGGACAGTCCGCGCGCCGCGAGCCGGACGATCTTCCGTTCCTGCGGGGTGAGTGCCGCGAGCGCGCCCGCCACGGGTTCCGTCACGACTTCACCGGTCGCGTCGAGTTCGGCGCGGGCGCGTTCGGCCCAGGGGACGGCGTCGAGCCGCCGGAAGGTTTCGAACGCCTCACGCAGGTGAGTCCGCGCCGCGGACTTGCGACGCATGCGGCGAAGCCATTCCCCGTACAGCAACGCGGTTCGCGCGCGTTCGAACGGCCGGTCGCCGGGATGGCGGCGCAAGGCCTCCTCGTACAGTTCCGCCGCGGCGGAATCGGGGGCGAGCAGGGCGCGGCACCGGTGCACGTGGGCGGAGATCCACGGCTGGTCCGCGCGAGCCGCCCAGTCCGCGAGCCGCTCGACCGGTTCGGCGGCCAGATCCGGCTTGCCGAGACGGGCCGCGGCCTCGACCAGATCCGGGACTCCGCGCAGACCGGGCAACTGGTGGCGCATCGGGCCGGTGCGCAGGGCGGTGAGCCGGGTGAGCGCGGATTCCCAGCGGGCGAGCCCGAGATCGAGCAGCGCCAACGCCCAGTGCGCCCACGACAGGCCCGGCGCCGGGGTCCCGGGTTCCGGCGCGGCGAGGGCTTCGTCGGCGTAGGCGTGGCAGCGGTCCTCGTCGCCGGCCGCCGCGGCCAGGTAGGCCAGCACGCCGTTGGCCTCGGCGATCCATTGCCGATGGCCGAGTTCTCGCGCCAGCTGCAGCGCGTCGGCCGCCTGGTCGCCCGCCTCGGCATGACGGCCGAAGAAAACCGCGGCTCGGGCCGCGCAGAGCAGCACCGGCGGGGTGCGCCCGAGCTGTCCGTTCTTCCGGCATTGGGCGAGCAGTTCGTCGGCGACCTGATGCGCTTCGGCGTCGTGCCCTGCCGATTGCAGGCTGGTGGCACCGACCAGGATCGTGTCGTGCGGACCGCCGAAGCCGGTGCGGCGCGCGTCGGCGATCCGGTCGGCGAGCGGACGCCGCAGCGGGAGGCCGATCGCGGCGCGGGCGACTTCGGACAGCAGCCCGCCGACGTGGGCGATCGGTTCGGGGGCGGCGGGCGCCGCCGCGTCCAGCAGCTCGACGGTGTCCGCGATCTCGCGTTCGCCGAGGTACCAGGCCGCGTGTACCGCGTCGAGCAGCAGGTGGACGGCGGTTTCCGGTTCGGCGGACGGAGCGGTTTCGGTGAGCAGGCGCCGTGCGGTGGTGAGGGCGCCACGATGGAACGCCGCGGTCGCGCGGACCCGGTCGGCGCGGACGCTCAGGGCGGGGTCGGCGGAGACCAGCGCACCGGCGAGGGCCTCCATGCGGTCGAGATCGCCTTCTTCGGCCGCGGCTTCGGCGGCGAGAACCAGCCGTCGCGCGGAGTCCGGACCGGGCCCCGTCAGTTCCGCGGCGCGTTGGTACGCCGCGGAAGCGGCCGCGTAACCGCTGCGGGCGGCGGCGCGCAGGGCGGTGGTCTCCAGTTCCCCGGCCACCTGCTCGTCAGGGCCGTCGGCGACGACCGCGTGGTGCCAGGCGCGACGGTCGGCGTCGGCGGGTTGGTCGAGCGCTTCCGCCAGCGCCGTGTGCACGACGAAACGCAGGCTGACCGGCGCCGCTTGGTAGACCGCGGACCGGACGAGCGGATGACGGAAGCGGACACTGCGGTTGTCGACCTGGAGCAGCCCCGCGGTTTCGGCGGGCACGAGATCCGCGGGCCGGCAGCCGAGAGCGGTCGCGGCGCGCAGTACGACGCCGCGATCGCCGGTGTCCTCGGCGGCGGCGACGAGCAGCAGCCGCCGGGTCGGCTCCGGCAGCAGCCGGACCTGGTCGAGGAACGCCGCTTGGACGGTGTCCGGCAGCGGCAGGGCCTCTCCGGCGGCGGGACGGCCGGCGGCGAAGGCGGCGGGTAGTTCGAGGAGGGCGAGCGGATTGCCTTGCGCTTCGGCCAGGACTCGATACCGGTCCGCGGGGGACAGCGGCGTGGCGTGATCGGCCAGCAGTTCGGCGGCGGCGGGCGCGGTGAGCCCGGACAGCGGCAACGTGGCCACTCCGGGCGCGAGAAAGCCGTCACGGGCGGCGATGAACAGCGCGATGCCTTCGGCGTCCAGCCTCCGGGCGGCGAACAGCAGCGCTTCGGCGGAGGCTCGGTCCAGCCACTGCGCGTCGTCGACCAGGCACACCACCGATCCGCCCTCGGCGAACTCGGCGAGGAGCGAGAGAACGGCGAGGCCGACGAGCATCCGGTCGCCCGGTTCGGCCGCCGCGAGACCGAACGCCCCGCGCAGGGCCCGTGCTTGCGGCGCCGGGAGCGCGTCGGCCCGGTCGAGCGCGGCGCGCAGTACGAGATGCAGGCCGGCGAACGGGAGATGGGCTTCGGACTCGATCCCGGTTCCACGGAGGATCCGCAGGTCCCCGGCTTGGGCGGCGGCGTACTCCAGCAGTGCGGTCTTGCCGATCCCGGGTTCGCCGGTGAGGAGCAGGCTGCCGCTGCGCCCGGCCCGGCAGTCCGCCACTAGCCGGTCGATGACCGATGTCTCGTCCTCCCGTCCGCGCAACACGTCGCGACAGTACTTAATGCGCGAGGGAAACCGCCGCGAGACTGCCGGGTTGTGACAGATTCCGCAGGCCCGGCGAAGCCCTAGCGTCCTCGGTGAAGGAGGTGGCCATGTCCGGCATGGATGCGCTGGCCCGGCGGTATCTGGCGAGCTGGAACGAAACCGACCCGGTCCGGCGGCGCGCGCTCGTGGCCGAACTGTGGACGCTCGACGCCCGTTACGTCGACCCGATCGTGGTCGCGGAAGGCCACGCGGGCATCGACGAGGCGATGGCGACCGCGCAACGACGGTTCCCCGGTCTGCGTTACCGGGCGGCGGGCACGGTCGACGCCCACCACGACGTGGCGCGGCTGACCTGGGAGCTCGGCCCGGCCGGTGGTCCGGCCGTGATCATCGGCAGCACCGTGCTGGTCGCCGGGCGGTCCCGGCTGAGCCGCGGCTACGGCTTCCTCGACCCTGTCCCCATATCTGGAGCCGACAAGTGAACCCTGATCCGACGACGCTTCACCCGCTGCCCGCGCACGAGCGGGTGATCTTCCTGAAACCGCTGATCCGCTCGCCGAAGATCGTGGTCGGCGACTACACCTATTTCGACGATCCGGACGGCGCGACGGAGTTCGAGCGGCGCAACGTCCTCTACGGCTACGGGCCGGAACGACTGGTCATCGGCAAGTACTGCGCGCTCGCCAGCGGCACCCGCTTCCTGATGGCCGGTGCCGACCACCCGACCCTGGGGCCGTCCACCTTCCCGTTCACCATGTTCGGCGGCGACTGGACGGAGAAGACGCTCGACCTCGTCACCGGCATGCCGAGCCGGGGTGACACGGTGGTCGGCAACGATGTCTGGATCGGCCACCAGGCCACCGTCATGCCAGGGGTGACCATCGGCGACGGGGCGATCGTGGCGGCGGGCGCGGTGGTGACCGCGGACGTGCCGCCGTACACGATCGTAGGCGGCAATCCGGCCCGGCCGATCCGGCAGCGGTTCGGTGACGCCGAGGTTTCCGCGCTGCGCCGTGCGGCCTGGTGGGACTGGCCGGTGGGCCTGGTCACCGAGCATGTCCGGACGATCATGGCCGGCGACCCGGCCGAGGTTCTCCGTATCGCCGCCGAGCACGGATTGGCGGGCGCCGAATGAGCCGCATCGGCATCGAAGAGTTCCCCGTCCCCGGCGAAGGCCCGTACGCGATCACCCTCGGACCGGACGGCGCCCTCTGGTACACGTTGGTCCGAAGTGGACACATCGGGCGGCTGGTTCCGGGAGAATCGCCGGAGAACTGGCCGCTTGCGCCGGACAGCGGCCCGACCGTTATCGCGGCAGGCCCGGACGGCGCGTTGTGGTTCACCGAGTACCAGGCGCACCGTATCGGACGTATCACCACTACCGGTGTGATCAGCGAGTTTCCCTTGCCCACGCCGGAATGCGGCCCCTACGGACTCGCCGCCGGCCCCGACGGGGCGCTGTGGTTCACCGAGATCGCCGCCGACCGGATCGGCCGGATCACGATGTCCGGTGAGGTGGCGGAGTTCGCGCTGCCAGACAGCGGAACGTTCCCGTCGGCGATCGCCGCGGGACCGGACGGCGCGCTGTGGTTCACGATGAACCAAGCCGACGCCATCGGCCGGATCACCACCGGCGGAGAGATCACCGTGCACCGGCTGCCGACCCAAGCCGCCGGACCGGTCGGAATCGCCGCCGGTCCTGACGGGGCCCTGTGGTTCACCGAGATCACCGCCGGGCAGATCGGCCGGATCACCGTTCACGGGGACGTGACCGAATTCCCGCTACCCGACCGTTCCGCGCGGCCGCACGCCATCGCCGGCGGCGACAACGCGTTGTGGTTCACCGAATGGGGCGGCAACCGGGTCGGCTCGATCACCCCGGACGGTGCCATCGAGACACACGACCTGCCCACGCCGGGTTCCGAACCGCACGGCCTCGTGTTCGGCCCGGACCGAGCACTGTGGACGGCGTTGGAACTTGGGGCACTTGCCCGAATCGACAATGAAGGAGAGGCTCGATGAGCACCACGATCGACGCGGAATTCGAGATCGACAGCTGGGACGAGAAGCCCTACGCCGAGCCGTCGGAGGGCCCGAGGCTGACCCGGATCGTGATCCGCAAGACCTACCGCGGAGCGCTGGCCGGAACCGGGGTCGCCGAGGTGCTCACGGCCCAAGGCGAGGGCGGCGCCGGGTACGTCGCGTCGGAACGCATCGAAGGAACCCTCGACGGCAGGCCGGGCTCCTTTGTGATCCAGCACGGCGGACTGGCGGACGGGGACGAACAGAGCACTTTCGGCGCGGTGGTCCCGAAATCCGGCACGGGGGAGCTGGCCGGGTTGTCCGGGCGGGCGGTTGAGGCGCGGCACGGGGTGCTGACGCTGGAGTTCTCGTTCGGTGCCGGGGTGGGGGCGGAGGACGGCTGACAGCGACGGCACTGCAAAGCCGCCTGGGGACTGCTCACTTCATCGGGGTGAGCAACGCTGCGTCAGCCGCCGCGCAGACCCCAGTCGGCGAGACCGCTGTAGACGTGTGCCGTCCGGCACTGGGGTGCGGTGAGGCAGTCGGCTTCGCCGCGGTAGACGGCGATGAGGGTTTCTGCGCCGCGCCACCAGTTGTCCGTCACTCCTTGGACTTCGGGTACCGGTTCGTATTCCTCCAGGTCGAGGGCATCTACGGCCTCGCCCGCGATCTTCGTGATGCTCTTCGCCCAAGACGCGGCGTGGTGGGCCAGTGCCAGGGATTCCACCCACCCGTCGATGCCGGCGTGCAGCGGCGTCCAGCGTTCGGCTCGGATACCGAATTCGCCCTCAGGTCCGATCATGAACTCGTAGGCCATGGACACCCGCTCGTCTCCGGCCGAAAACCACCAGCCTTCCGAGTCGGAGCCTTGCGGCATGTCCGCGTTCAAGATCCGCGGTCCTCCTTCGTAGGCTGGGGCGGGAGGCAGAGCCATACCGCCCCAGCGTTCCTGGAAGTCCGCAACCCGGTCGATCTCCGCATCGGGTATCCCGCACCTCTGCCACCGATCCCGCCAAGGCCGTATCTCCGGGGAGGAGATACGTAGTCCGTGCACGTGGACGAAGTGCAGGGCCCTGTTGCTCAGTCCTTCAAGCGTGCGAGGTGGCAGCGCTCCGTGTGTGGTCACGTGGGGACGTTAAGGCATGACGCTGCCCCTGTGTTCGCTATCCGCGCCTTTCAGGTCTTGAGGCCGGAGTGGGATCGCGCATATCGCTTCATCTGCCGGGGCTGCAACCCGAAGCACGAGTGCCGGACGAGAGTCGGCGCGGGGCCAAGGGGGTTTCATGCGATGGCCCTCAAGCGGATCATGCTCGGCCCGCCGTGCCATGCGTGCCGTAGAAACAGAAGAGCCGCTTGGTTTGAGCTTTCACTCAAGCCAAGCGGCTTCGTCTTCCGGTCGGGCTGACAGGATTCGAACCTGCGACCCCTTGACCCCCAGTCAAGTGCGCTACCAAACTGCGCCACAGCCCGGACCCGCGCTCCGTGGAGTGCGATGTAAGTACTTTAGCGGGTCCCGAACCGGGGCTTGCAACCAGGGGTCACTGTGTGTCTGAGCTGGGAAAACGGTCCGTGAGGGCCGCCCTGCCGCATTCGGGCGGCCCCCACGGGGTCACTGAGGGTTGCCGGCGTGCGTGAGGGTCTGCCAGGCGACGAACAGACTGTTGGTACCCGCCGGGCGCTGGCGCAGGGTGAGGGCCTCCGTGTTGCTCATGGTGTGCCCGAGGCGGGTGTGGAGGTGGTTGTACCCGACTTCGGTGATCGGGCCGAGGCCGAGCTTCAGGCTGCCGCCGCACAGCCACGACGGGACCGCCGCGCCCATCTGGTACTTCGCGTGGAAGCCGAGGCCTTCGCGGAGGCGGTCCGCGATCTCGGGGTAGAGGTCCTGGCCCTGGATGCGGGTGGTCTCGGCGAAGTCCGCGATGGCGGCGAGGCCGTAGCCGGTGTGCGTGAAGTCCCGGCAGGTCTCCTGGGAGAGGCCGTTGACGAACGTCGTCTGGCCTTGCCAGTACTTCACGATCTTGTCGCGCGTGTCCAGCCCGCTGCCGGGCGCGGTCTTCGGGAGCGCGCCGTCGCTGGTCAGGTAGAGGTAGGCGGGGACGCGGGTGCGGAACTTCGCGACGGCCTTGTCGTAGGCCGTCTTGTCGTCGAGGAACACGGCGATGCCGATCGCGGCCTCGGTCATGCTGAGTTCCCAGTTCCCGTTGCTGTGACTGCCGTTGATCACTTCGGGCAGGTACACGTTCCGGAGCATGGTGCCGAACCGGCCGGAATTCGGCCAGCTCGTGTAGGTGTGCTTGATGATCTCCGCGGCGCGCGGCCAGGAGGAGGCCGACCAGGCGGACTGCAGGGGAGCGTTGCTGTTCGTGTGATCTTTCAGCACCGCGGACCAAGCGTCCATGATCTCGATCGCCTTGGTCGCGTATTTCGGGTCGCGCGTGATGTACCACGCCAGTGAAAGGGAATACGCGGCGATCGCGTCTTGCCGTTCATCGGTACAGCCGATGTTCGGATTCGAATAGGAACCGCATTCGACGATGGCGCGTGGTTTCGGTGACCGGGACAACGAGGCGTACGAACTCGACATCATCGCGTCGTAAGCCTGTTTCCACGGTTGTGCGCCGGCCTGGACCTTGGCGCGGACGAAGTCCAGTTGCGGGCGGCTGACCAGCACGCCGGGATGGGTGAAAGTGGCGGGCGCGGCTTGGGTGGGAGCGCTGAAAAGGCCTAGGGTCAACGGGACGAGCGTGGCCAGGGCGAGCAGTTTCCTCGGTAGGGACATGGTTCTCCTCGGGCGGGTGTGAGCCAGGTCACCGGCGGCGTGCGTTCAGTGTCATGGTCTGAACCAGTTGCGTCAAGACCTTTATTCGCCTCGAAAAGAAAGAAGGCCCGCCCGTTCAGCGGGCTGAACGAATCAATGCGGCCAAAGTCCGACGAAGGCCGGGCTGCCGATCGGATAAGTGCCGATCAGACGCCAGGTCGCGTGTTCGTAGACCTGGATCGCGTCACTGCTCTGCGCGGCGACATAAACGTGCTCGCCGATGATGGAGAAGTGCCGGGGCCATTCACCGGTGCCGTGGTCGGCCACAGCCACACCGTCGAAAGCGAACTCCGTGATCTGCTCGGGGCCCCGGTTCGAGAGGAACAGCCGGTCGCCGTGCAGGACGAGCTGCGCCGGGAGGTTCTCCCCGCCCGGTTCGAGCGTCGCCGGAACGGAGTTCTCCACGGCGAACGTGCCCGGGGGCTCTTCGCGCACCGTCACGAGCGACGCGGCAAGTTCGCCGACGACGTAGGCGTGGCTCGTGCCGGGACGCCGGACCAGTTGCCGCGGGCCGGTCCCGGAGGGCAGCGTCGACACCGACGCGGGGATCAGTTCGCCTTCCTCGCCGAGCCGATAGCTGCGGATCTCGTCGGTGCCCAGGTCGACGGCGCTGACCAGCGTGCCCGTCTCGTCGATGACGGCCATGTGGACGTGCGCGGCTTCCTGCCGGTCGGCGTTCGGGCCGCTGCCTTCGTGCTGGACCAGCGCCGTCCGCACGGTGGGCACCCCGTCCGGGCCCAGCGCGAACGCGGCCAGGCTGCCACCGCTGTAGTTGGCGCACAGCAGGAACCGGCCGTCCGGCGTGGCCGACAGATGGCACGGATCCGCCCCGCCGGTCGGCAGCGAGTTCAAGGCCGACAGGGTCCCGTCTTCGGCGACCGCCACGGCGGTGATCGCGCCCTCGGCCGTCTCGTTCACCGCGTAGAGCACCGGAAGTGTGGGATGCGGGGTCAGCCAGCTCGGCGAATCCAGGTCGAGCGAGCCCACCGGGGTCAGTTCCCCGGTCCGTGCGTCGCGCCGGAACGTGCCGATGCCTTCGCCGCGGCCGGCGCTCGCGGCGGTGTAGGAGCCGACGATGAGCAGAGTCCGGTCGTCGTTCGCAGAAGTCACGAGGCACACTGTGCAGCAAGCCGAGGTGGAGGTGAATCCCTTTTGACCACATCCTGCGCGATCGTTTCGGGAGCGGCGTCCGGTATCGGCGCGGCGACCGTCGCGCGGCTGACCGAAGCCGGCCACACCGTCGTCGGCATCGACATCACCGAGCAGCCCGGGATCCGGCACAGCGTCGTCGGCGACGTTTCCGAAGAAGACACTTGGCGCCGGGCCGTCGAGCTGGCGGAAGAGACGTGCGGCGGGGTCGACGTGCTGGTCAGCAACGCGTTCACCGCGGTGATGGCGCCGCTGCACGAACTCGGCAGGAAGGACTGGGACCGTCAGCTGGACGTCAATCTGGCGGGCGCGTATCTCGGCGCCAAGGCCTGCCTGCCGTCGTTGCGGGAGCGGCGGGGCTCGATCGTCCTGGTCTCCTCGGTGCACGCCATGGTCGGCCTGCCCGGGCGGCCCGCCTACGCGGCGAGCAAGGGAGCTTTGGTGGCGCTCGGCCGTCAGCTGGCCGTGGAGTACGCGCCCGACGTCCGCGTGAACTCCGTGCTGCCCGGCCCGATCCTCACGCCGGTCTGGGACGCGGTGGACGACGCCGATCACGCCCGCGCGGTCAAGGCCACCCCGGCGGGGAGACTCGGGGATCCCGCCGAGGTGGCCGAGGTGATCGCGTTCCTTGCCTCGTCCGCGGCCTCGTACGTCACGGGGACGCAACTGGTGGTCGACGGCGGCTGGTCCGCGACCAAGGACTCGGTCTAGCCCTGGGTGCCGGACACCGGCACCCAGGGGGACCGTCACTTCAGCGAGTTGTCCACTGTGGTCATGAGGGATCCGGTGTCACCGGACATCTCCCAGGCCATGACCCCGAGCAGCCCTCGTGTCTTGAGCCAGGCGACCTTCTGCTGGATGGACCAGGCGTCGTCGAAGGTCCACCATTGCCCGCCGTTGCCGGTGTAGCACGACGTGGCCACGGCCGCGGTGTCGTGCTGGACGGCGCAGTTGGGGACACTGGCCAAGAGATTCGCGTAGCCACGAGTACCTGCTTCCTCGGCGAACTGGCCGGGCGCGGCTCCGGTCGCGCTCTGCCATTCGCCCTTCTTCCCGCCTTCCGCGACCCCTTGCCAGCCTCTCCCGTAGAAGGCGAGCCCGAGGGTCAGTTTCCGTGGATTGGCACCGGCTTCGGTGTAGGCGTTGATCGCCGATTCCACACTGAACTTGAAGTTGTACGGATCGTCCGCGTCGGCGTACAGGTTCCCTTGATGGCCGGTGCGGTTCGGCTCCCACGAGTTGTCGCTGCCCGAGCCGTGGAAGTCGTAGCCCTGCACGTTCGCGACGTCGAGGTAGTCGAAGATCTTCGGGATCTCCCAGCCGCCCTTCACCTTCGCCGGGTCGGCGGGGGTGAACGCCTGCAGTTCGTACCGCTTGCCGGTGGTCGCGCCGTAGGCGTCCATCTGCGTGCGGAACTCGGCCAGCAGCGCGGTCAGGTTCGTCTTGTCGTTGGCGCTCCAATGGTTCCCGGGGTGCCCGTCGGGGCTGCCGGGCCACTCCCAGTCGATGTCGATGCCGTCGAAGATGCCCGCGGCCGTGCCCGGACCGCCGGCGCCGCCGTACGCCTTCACGTTCCCCTTCAGGTACGTGTCGATGCACGACGCGACGAACTTCTGCCGCGACGCGGGGGTGGCCGCGACATCGGAGAAGTACTTCGAGTAGGTCCACCCGCCCAAGGAGATGAGCACCTTCAGGTTGGGGTACTTGGCCTTGAGCTTCTTCAGCTGGTTGAAGTTGCCGCGCAGCGTCTCCCAGCCGGTGTCGCCGACACCGTCGACGGACTGGGACGCGGACATCGGCCGCGAGTAGTCGGCTTCCGCGTCGCCCGCGCCGTCGCCCTGGTTCGGGTCCTGCGGATTGGACGTCGTTCCCTTGGTGACACCCGAAAGGCAGGTGTGGTTGACCGGGTCGATGTTCCCGAAGGCGTACAGCAGATGGGTCAGCTTGGCGGCCGAGCCGTTGGTCACCAGGTTCTTGACGAAGAACTGGCGGCCGTAGATACCCCACTGGACGAAGTAGCCGACCCGGGCGTACCCGTTCACGATGTCGCCGGTGCGAGCGCTGACGGCGGCGCTCGCGGCGGAGACGTTGTCGTACCCGTCACGGGCTTTGACCGTGAAAGAGTACGAAGTGGACGGTGAAAGCCCGGTCACCGTCGCGGTCGTCCCGGTGACGGTGGTGGCGAGGGTCGTGCCGCGGTAGACGTCATAGGAGACGACGCCGGTGTTGTCCGTGGACGCGTTCCACGCCAGCGAGACCGAGCCCGAGGTGACCGCGGTCGAGCGGAGGTTCGACGGCACCGTCGGAGCCTGGGTGTCGTCGCTCGGGTTGTTGGTGGTCACCGCCAACGCGGGGGTGGGCGGGGACTTGGCGTCCTTCCGGTCCTTGGCGACGACGGTGAAGCTGTAGGCCGTGTTCGGCGTCAGCCCGGTGATCCTCGCTTCGGTGCCGGTGACCGAGGCCGCCAGCGTGGTGCCCTGGTAGACGTCGTAGCCGACGACGGGCAGCGAGCCGGGAGCCGCGGCGTTCCACGCCAGCGCGGCGGTCGTGGTCGTCTTCGCCACGAGACGCAGGTTGGCCGGGGTCGACGGCGGCGTGTCGCCGGAACCGTCGCAGTTGGCGTCGTCGATCCGGCACGTGGTCGGGTTGACCGCGGAACTGAGCTGGAACGACGGGCTGTAGGGATAGGTCGAACGGCCCGGCGCGAGCGACTTGATGTAGAACGCCGGGGTGAGGGTGACCTGGTTGCCCGACTGGGAAACCGTGGCGTGCGAGCCGCTCGTGGCGGTCACGCCGGCGGGCACGGTGAAGGTGATGGACCAGTCGGCGACGGTTTCGCTGCTGGGGTTGGTGACGGTGTACTCACCGGTGGTTCCGGCCAAGGTGAAGGCGGCGCGGAGGCGGCCCGCCGCCAACGCCGGATTACCTGCGGCCACGAGGAGCCCGGCGGCGAGGAGTGTCACGGTGAGTGCGCTGAGTAGTCTTCTTCTGGTGCGTCTCATGGCGGTTCTCTCCAAAAGAGGCGGCGAGACTGACCTGCTCTGAACTGGCGCGTGTGGTCTAGACCACAGATGAATGTAGCGCGGCACGCATAAAAGGTCTAGACCGATTCGTCGGTCGTGAACCCGTTCGGCGCCGGATGCGGACAACAAGTGACACCGACGAACGGCGAAAGGCGGTTCATGAGCTCATCCGAGGCGGATCCCGGCGATCCGGAGGACGCGGAAGTGATCGCGAGGTCGGTGACCAGCCCGGACCGGTTCTCCGCGATCTTCGACCGGCATGCCGCGCACATCCACCGCTACCTGGTCAGACGTATCGGGCCCGCGGCCGCGGAAGACGCGCTGGGGGGAGACGTTCCTGATCGCCTTCCGCAAACGCGCGGGATACGACACCGAGCGCCGCGACGCCCGGCCGTGGCTCTACGGCATCGCGACCAACCTGGTCGCGCAGCGGCGCCGTGACGAGGTCAGGGAGCTGAAACTGCGGGAAGCCCTCGGCCCGCCACCCGACGAAGAGGGGCATGCCGAACGCGTCGCCGATCAGGTGACCGCCGAGGCGATGGGAAAACTGCTGGACTCCGCGCTCGCGGAACTGGCCGACGGCGACCGCGACACGCTCACGTTGTTCGCCGGGGAAGGCCTGAGCTACGAGGAGATCGCCGCTGCGCTCGACATCCCGCTCGGCACCGTCCGCTCCCGGCTCAACCGTGCCCGCCGGAAGGTCCGCGAGGCGCTCGGGCGCCCGGACACCACGATTGCGAAGGAGATCTCCACCCATGGATGAACTGCAGCTGATCGCCGGGCGGACCGGATCGGTGCCCCTCGCGGAATCCGGCGCCCTCGGCTCGGCACGCGCGCGATTGATGGCCGAAATCGCCTGCACCGGAACGGAAAACGTGGTGCCGCTGAACAAACGGCGGCGCTGGGTCTGGACCGGCGCCGGTGCGGTCGGGATCGCCGCGGCGATCACCGCCGTCGTCGCGCTGGCGCCGGTCGAGAAGGTCGGCCTGGAGCCGACCGCGGCCGTCGCGGACCCCGTCGTCGTCCTCCGCAACGCCGCCGCGGCCGCGCTGAAGGCGCCGGACACCCGGCCGAAACCGGACCAGTTCGTCTACACCAAGACGAAGCAGCCCGACGGCGAGCGGGAGGCGTGGCTGTCGGCCGACGGCACCCGTGACGGGCGGATCAAGATGGCCGACGGCTCGCTCTTCCCGCTCCCGGGTTGCCGGGACGGGCGGGGGCAGGTCTACAAGGGCGACCAGCCGCTCAAGGGCGTCACGGAGCCCTGCACGCCGTCACCCGCCTACCGGACGGACCTCCCCGCCGACGCCGAGGCGATGTTCGCCTACCTCAACGCCCATCACAGCGGTGAGACGGGTGACTACAACGCGATGGGCAAGGACATCCTCGCGCTGGCGAACGAGAACCTCCTCCCGCCGGCGGTCCGGGCCGCCCTGTTCGGCGCGGCCGCCAAGGTGCCCGGGCTGCGCGCCGTCGACCACACCGAGGACGCGGCGGGCAGGCCCGGTGTCGGCATCACGTGGCCGCTCGGACCGCATGACGACCCGAAGGTGGCGAAACCGGTGGTGATCGTCTTCGCCGCCGACACCTTCCTGTATCTGGGCACGAATTCGACCGCGGTGACCGCGTCCGGCGTGGTGGACGAGGCCGGACAACGGCCCTAGGCCGATCAGCGGCCGGTGAAGGTCGCCTTGCCGGGACCCTCGGCGAGGAACGACTTCACCGCGCCGCGCAGATCTTCGGTCTCGAAGAGCCCGGCGGCGATGGTCGTGATGTGCTCGTTCGCCTCGGCGACGCCGCCGTGCTCGTAGTGCTCGAGCACCTTCTTGGTCGCGGCGTGCGCCCGCGTCGGGCCCTGCGCGAGGTCGGTCGTGAAAGCGCGGACGGCCTCGTCGAAACCGTCCACCGGGAACACCCGGTTGACCACGTTCCAGCGTTCGAGTGTCGCGGCGTCGTAGGTCGCGCCTGTCATCACGAACTCCTTGGCGCGGCCGACCCCGGCGCGGGCGGCGAGCCGCTGCGTGCCGCCCATGGTCGGGGTCAGGCCGACGACCCTCTCGACCAGGCCGAACTTGGCCTTCTCGCTCGCGAGGATGATGTCGCAGGCGACCGCGACCTCGAACGCCCAGGTCAGGCACAGACCGTGGGCGGCGAACACGGTGGGGAACGGGAGTGCGGCGATCCGGTCGGGGATCGCCAGCATCTCGTCGAAGAGCACCTTCGCCTCGGCGGCGCTCGACTGGGCGTCGAACAGGGAGACGTCCACCCCGCCGCTGACGATCTTGCCCTCGGCGCGGATCAATGCCGCGCGCGGCGGCGTGGCCTCCAGTTCGCCGATCGCCTCGCCCAGTTCGCGCTGCAGGTCCGCCGTGTACAGGTTCAGCGGCGGCGAAGCGATGGTCAGGACGGCGAGGTCTTCTTCACGGTCGAGGCGGATCGACGTGGCCAAGGCGGATTCCCTCCGGTGGGTCGGTTTCCCGTGACCCTAGCCCGAGGTCGCCGCGAGTTCGTCCCATTGCGCCTGTGCTTCCGGTCGCCATTCGACGTGCTTGCGGTGGAAGAGGTCCGCCGCGCGCACGCCGCTCCAACCGTCGGGGAGGAGTTTTAGCGGGAGCCGTGGATCGAGGAACGGGAAGCTGCGCCATTCGTGTACGAGTTCGGTCTGCGCGCGCAGGACGCCGCGTTCGCCGGAGGGCCGGGCACCGGTGAAGCGGTCGATGAAGTCCTCGTAGCGGTCTTTGAGTTCGCTCAAATCCCAGGAGCGCGCGACCATCGTCTCCTGGTCGCCGACGTCGCCGTAGGCGGCGGTGAACGACATCGCCTGGGCGTCGAGGCCGAGTTCCTGCACGATCTGCTGGGCTTCCCGCTGGCGGCTGAGATCCGGGCTGACCCAGACCCCCGCGACCGGGGAACCGAACCCGGCCCACGTCAGGCGCGTGCGAAGCCGATGGCGGAGATCCCGCTTCGCCTCGGGGACCGAGACGATCAGCATCAGCCAGCGCCCGTCCCAGGCCTTTTCCTCGTTGCCGAACGCGTAGATCCGTTCCGCGCCTTCGGTCAGCAGGCGCCTGCCTGGTGGGGTGAGCGACCAGCGCACTCTTCGTCCGACGCGTTCGGAGACCACCCAGCCCTCGGCGGAGGAACGGGCCAGCGCCTGCCGCGCGGACTTCTCTTCGATGTCCAGCACCCGCAGTGCCTCGACCAGTGTCGACGTCCAAATCGCTTGGTCGCGGGGCAGGACGTACTCGCCGAGGATCGTCATCAGCAGCGACCGCGCGCTGGCATGACCGACTTCCCGCCGCCTGCTCAATGTCGGCCTGCGGGTACCGCCTTTCTGCTGGTGGACGACGGGGACCGGGGTGGCGGAGTCCGCCATTTGCTGTCACCGACCTCAATGCTCGGGGGATTCGTTCGGGTCCAGAAGAACAACCAGGTTACCCACGTTCCGTGATCGCTTGGATACTTGCCACTCTTCCGAGGGACCACGAGCTGTTCAATCGGTCCCCGTAGACTTACCGATCTCATGAGCGCCACACTCGTTGCCAAGGATCTCGCCGCCGGCCACGGCGACCGTGTTCTGTTCTCCGGTCTCGACCTGGTCGTCGCCCCGGGCGAAGTGATCGGTCTCGTCGGGGTGAACGGCGCGGGCAAGTCGACCCTGCTGAAGACCCTCGGCGGCCTCGTGCCGCCGGAAGAGGGCAGTGTCCGGCTGAACCCGCCGACGGCCACCGTCGGTCACCTTCCGCAGGAACCGGAACGCCGCGAGGGTGAGTCCGTCCGCGCGTTCCTCTCCCGGCGCACCGGCGTCACCGCCGCCCAGGCCGCGCTCGACGCCGCCACCGAGGCGCTCACGGCGGGCGAGCCCGGCGCGGACGACGCCTACGGGCTGGCACTCGATCGCTGGCTCGCGCTCGGCGGGGCGGATCTGGACGATCGGGCGGGGGAGGTCGTCGCGGATCTCGGGCTCACCGTGAACCTCGATCAGCCGATGCTGTCGCTCTCGGGCGGGCAGGCGGCGCGCGCCGGGATGGCGTCGCTGCTGCTGAGCCGGTACGACATCTTCCTGCTCGACGAGCCGACCAACGACCTCGATCTCGACGGCCTGGAACGGCTGGAGCGGTTCGTGACCGGGCTGCGCGCGGGGACCGTGCTGGTCAGCCACGACCGGGAATTCCTCGCCCGCACCGTCGATCGCGTCGTCGAGCTCGACTACGCGCAGCAGCAGGTGCGGACCTACGGCGGCGGCTACGAGGCTTACCTGGAGGAGCGTGCCGTCGCGCGACGGCACGCCCGGGAGGAGTACGAGGAGTACGCGAACACCAAGGCGTCGCTCGAAGCCCGTGGTGCGATGCAGCGTTCGTGGATGGAGAAGGGCGTCAAGAACGCCCGGCGCAAGGCCACCGACAACGACAAGGTGGGCCGCAAGTTCCGGAGCGAGGCGACCGAGAAGCAGGCGTCGAAGGCACGCCAGACCGACCGCATGATCGAGCGGCTCGACGTCGTCGAAGAACCGCGCAAGGAATGGGAACTGCGGATGGAGATCGCCGCGGCGCCCCGGGCGGGCGCGGTCGTGGCGACCCTGCGTGGCGCGGTGGTGCGGCGCGGCGGGTTCACCCTCGGCCCGGTCGACCTGCAGATCGACTGGGCGGACAAGGTCGCGATCACCGGGGCCAACGGTGCCGGGAAGTCGACGCTGCTCGCGGCGCTGCTCGGGCGGGTCCCGGTCGACGAGGGCGCCGCCTCGCTCGGTTCCGGGGTCGTGGTCGGGGAAGTCGACCAGGCGCGGAAGCTGTTCCTCGGCGACCTTCCGCTCGTCGAGGCGTTCTCCAGGGAGGTACCGGAACTCGCCGACGCCGACGTGCGGACGCTACTGGCGAAGTACGGGCTCAAGGCCGCGCACGTCCTGCGGTCGGCGGCCACGTTGTCGCCGGGGGAGCGGACCCGGTCGGCTCTGGCGCTGCTGCAGGCGCGCGGGGTGAACCTGCTGGTGCTCGACGAGCCGACGAACCATCTCGACCTGCCCGCGATCGAGCAGCTGGAGTCGGCGCTGGCGGAGTATCCCGGGACGCTGCTGCTGGTGACGCACGACCGGCGGATGCTGGACGCGGTGGCGACGACGCGGCGGCTGGAAGTGGCCGAAGGGAAGGTCACCGAACTCTGAGCGTTTAGTCCTCTGAATGCGTGCGCATTCAGAGGACTAAACGCGAGGTCAGCCCTTGGTCGCGCCCCCGGTGAGGCCCTTCACGAACTGCTTCTGCAGTGCCAGATAGAAGATGAGCACCGGCAGCGTCGCCAGGAACATGAGCGCGAAGACGCTGCCGAGATCCGCCTGGTACTGGCCGATCGAGCGGTAGATCCCGGTGGTGACCGTGGTCCCCTGGCTGGGGCCGAGGATGATCAACGGATCGATGAAGTCGTTCCAGATCCACACGCCGAGGAAGATCAGCACACTCGCCGTGGCCGGGCGCAGCAACGGGAACACGATCCGCCAGAACACCTGTGCCCGGCTCGCGCCGTCGAGCCGGGCGGCCTCCTCGAGTTCCACCGGCACCCCGCGGATGAACCCGGTGAACACGAAGACCCCGAACGGCACGTAGTAGCCGACGTTGAACAGCACCAGACCCTGGATCGTCGCCATCAGTCCGGTCAGCCGCAGCACCTCGGTGACCGGGATGAGGATCACCTGAGGAGGGATCATCAAGCCCGCCAACAGGATCAGCGCGAGCACCCTGGTCCACCGCTTGGCCGACCGCGCCAGGTAGTGCCCGAGCATGGCCGAAAGCACGGTCAGCACGAGGATCGACAACAGGGTGACGAGCAGGCTGTTCGCCAGGCTCACCCAGAACAGGCCGTCGGGCCGGGTGAGCACGGCGTGGATGTTGGCCGGCGTCGGTGGCAGCGGGACCGACGCCGGCGTCCGGGCGATCTGATCGCCGGGTTTGAACACGTTGACGAGCACGTAGTACAGCGGCACGGCGAAGAGCGCGCTCACCAGGATCGCGGCGACGGGCCGGATTTTCGTGGTCACAGGTCGACCTCCCGCCGCCGCAGGAAACGCAGCACGATCGTGGTCAGCGTCGCGACGATCACCAGCATCACCATGGCCATCGCGGACGCGTAGCCGACGTGGTTCGCGTCGAGGCCGGTGGCGAGAACGTCGAACGCGATGGTGGCCGTGGTCCCCGAACCCGGTCCGCCGTTGGTGACGACCTTGACGTAGTCGTAGGTCTTGAACGCCGAGATCAGCAGCACGACGGTGTTGATCGTCAGCGACGGCGCGAGCAGCGGCCAGGTCACCGCGCGGAACCGGCGCACCGGCCCGGCACCGTCGATCTCCGCGGCCTCCAGCAGTTCGGCCGGGACGCCCTGCAAACCGGCGAGGTACACGACCACGCAGAACCCCAGCATCTGCCAGCACACGATCGACGCGACCGAGTACAACGCCAGATCCGGGTCGGAAAGCCAGCCCGGCGGATGCTCGACGCCGAGGGCGCGGAGCGCGTCGTTGACCGGGCCCCGGTCGTCGAGCAGTTTCGTCCAGATGATGCTGACCACGACCGAGCTGAGGATCACGGGCGTGAAGAACACGCTCCGCAAAGCGTTGTACAGCCAGCCTTTCCGGTCGAGCAGCACCGCGACGCCGAGCCCGAGCACGTTCGGCACGACCACGACGATCGCGGTCAGGATCGTGGTGACGCGGAGCGCGGTCAGGAACTGTTCGTCCTGGAACAGCAGCCGGTAGTTCTCGAGACCCACGAATTCCGCGGGCGGGCTGAACGGGTTGTGGTTCGTCAGGCTGTAGCCGAAGCTGATGAGGATCGGTGCCATGACGAAGCACAGGTAGATGACGACGCCGGGCGCGCCGAATGAGGCGAAGTGCCACACGCGCGGCAGGATCGGTTTTCTCCCCATCGTGGTGTCAGCGCGCCTTCGCCCACTCGGTGTCCAGGAACGCGCACGCGTCGGCCACCGTTCTGCGGCCGGTGATGACGTCCTGCGCGGCCTGGTACACCTTGTCCTTCATCCCCGGCAGGAGCCCGTCGTCCGCGGTTTCCCAGCTGAAGGCGTTCACGACGGCGTTCTTCGCGACGGCTTCCTTGTACAGCTCGTATCCCGCTTTGAAGACCGGTCCGACGTCGGCGGGCGGTGTGTAGCCCTTGATCGCGGGGAACAGGCCGTCGGCCTTGACCGAGGCGTCGATCTGCTGCTTGTCCAGCTGGAACGCGAGCGCGAACTTCCTTGCCGCGTCGAGGTTCCGAGACTTCGCGTTCACGACGATGCCGCCACCGGTGTACGCGGGCACGACGAGTTTCCCGTCCTCGGAAGGAAAGTTGAAGACGCCGATCTCGAACGGCGGCTCCTTGGCGTCGGCGCTCGCGGCGAACCAGTTGCCCATCGGGTACATCGCGCCCTCGCCGTTGAGGAAGGCCGCCTCGGTCGCGGAGTAGTCGCGCGACACCTGCGTCTTGTCGAGGTAGCCCTTGGCCACCAGATCGGCGAACTTGCCGAACGCCTGCTGGAAGGCCGGGTCGGCGAACTTGACCTTGTCGGCCCGCCGCTGGGAAAGCCAGTCCGGTGTCTTGCCGTAGACCTCGACGCTGACCAGGCCGTCCAGCAGCATCGCGGACGGGAACCCTTCCTTGCCGCCGCCGATGGTGAACGGCGTGATGCCCTTCGCCTTCAGTTTCTCCGACGCCGCGAGGAGCTCGTTCCAGGTCGACGGCGCCGACGTGATCCCGGCGTCGGCGAAGAGCTTCTTGTTGTAGTAGATCGGCGGGATGGTCTGGGTGTTGGCGGGAAGCTGGTGGTGCCCGCCCTTGATCGGGTTGGCACCGGGGAACTGGAAGTCCTTGAGTTCTTCGGGTGTCCAAGCGTAGAGGTTGCCCGATTCGGCGAACCCGGCCGAATCGACGGCGATCGCGACGTCGGGGAACTGGCCGGACTGCAGGAGTTGTTTGGCGTAGCCGGTGCGGTCGGTCGACGGGGCGACCAGTTTCTTCACGCTCAGGCCGGGATTTTTGTCCGTGACGCGTTTGATGGCGGAGTCCCAATAGGACGGTGGGAGGTTCGGCGTCTCGAACGTCAGGAAGGTGATCTCGCCGCCGGAGGCGTCCGTCCCGCCGCCGACGGTGCAACCGGTGAGGCTCGCGGCGAGGAGTAGTGCGGCTCCCAACGCGAAGGACCTTCTCATGCCCCAGTCACCCTTCTCGCGGCGATGCACGACGTCTCATATACGACGGCATTCGATCGGATGTCTAGGGTGATGTCAAGCAGTCCTGGCGGGCGTCGGCGGGCGAAAAGTGGCGATACATCTGATCTATCGGCGGGCCTAGACCTTCGTCAACCGGATCACCGCACTCGCGAAATCGCCGTCCGGAAGGCCGGGGAACAGGCCGTGTGCCAGGAGCGAGGCGCCGTGCCACACCTTTCCGGAGTCCTCGTCACGGTAGCGGGCGGCAGGGTCGAGACCGTCGAGCCGGAGCGGTCGTTCGCGAGTGTGGAAATGTGCCGCTTGCCGGAACACGAACACTACCGCGCGTCCGCCGTCGGCCGCCACGTACTGCAGCGCGGAGACACCGTCGGTGGCAGGCGGCACGAGACGGTGAAGCCTGCCGTGCTGGACGATCGGCCGGATGTCCTTGTACAGCGCGATCTGTTCCCGTGCGTAGACCAGATCCTCCTCGGGCCATTTCACGATGTCGCCACCGATGCCGAGCACGCCGGCCATCGCGACGTGGAACCGGAAACGCAGGGGAGTGGACCGCCGGGTGACGAAGTTGGGGTCGTCGGTGACCCACGCCGACATCGCGCGCGCCGGGTACACCTGGCCGTAGCCGTGCTGGATGACGAGCCTGTCGAGCGCGTCGGTGTTGTCGGACGTCCAGACCTGATCGGTCCTGGCCATCACCCCGAGGTCGATCCGCCCGCCACCGCCGCTGCACGCCTCGATCCGCAGCCCGGGATGCCGGGCGCGGAGGCGGTCCATGATCGCGTAGACCGAGCGGGTGTGCTCCACCCACAGCGTGTCCGGATCGACTGCACCGGGCCAGCCCGCTTCGCTGAAGGGGCGGTTCATGTCCCATTTCAGGAAGTCGATCCCGTGCTCGCCGACGAGGGAGTCGAGCGTGCCGAACGCCCATTCGGCGACGTCCGGCCGGGCGAAGTTGAGCACCAGCTGCCGTCGCAGTTCCGACCGGGTCCGATGTGGATGGTGCAGGACCCAGTCCGGGTGGGCGCGGTACAGATCGCTGTCCGGGTTGACCATTTCGGGTTCGACCCAGAGCCCGAACCTCATGCCGAGCCGGTGCACCTCGCGGACGAGCGGTTCGAGACCGCCGGGGAACTTGTCGCGGTTGACCTGCCAGTCGCCGAGGCCCGCGTGATCACCGCTGCGGGCTCCGAACCAGCCGTCGTCCATCACGAACAGTTCCACGCCGAGCGCCGCGGCCTTCTCCGCCAGCGCGCGTTGCCCGGCTTCGGTGACGTCGAAACCCGTTGCCTCCCAAGAGTTGTAGAGCACCGGCCGGATTTCGCCGGGATGAGGGAGGACGTGGTCGAGCGTGTACGCATGCCACGCGCGGCTCGCGGCGCCGAATCCGCCGTCGGTGTACAGCCCGGCGAAGACCGGGGTGGTGAGCGTGTCACCGGGTGCGAGCCGCGGGACGACGCCGTCCTGGCCGAAGCCGCCGGTCACGGTGAGCCGGCCGGTGGAGGAGCGCGTGGTGGTGATCCGCCACGAACCGCTCCACGCGAGCGCGGCGCTGTAGACCTCGCCGTGCCGCTCGGTGGCTTCGCCGTCGTCGAGCATCACCCACGGATTGGCGTGATGACTGGTGATGCCGCGCCTGCTGCCGAACGTGGTCTCGCCGTGGGGGACGGGCTCGCGGAGCAACTGGCTCTCGGCGGCCCAGCCGCCGGTGACGTGGCTGATCCGGTAGTCCGGCCGGATCGGCGCGACCCAGGTCGCCGAGTCGGCGCGGATGATCTCGATCGGGCCGTCCGTGCCGTCGTGGGCGAGTTCGGTCCAGCGCTCGATGACGTCCGTGCCCGCCGGGACGCGGTAGCCGAGCGTGATCCGCAGCGGGTAGTGGCGATCGCGGAAGTGGACGCGCAAGCTCACGTCGTCGATGTCGTGGCCGAGGTAGCGCCATTCGAGGGCGCGGGTCCCGTCGGCGAACCGGACCTGGAGGGCGGGCGTCCAGTAGCGGGTACCGCCGTCGGCGGCCAGTTCGTCCAGCCCCTCGTTGGGATCGTTGAAGGAATCCCAGCGTTCCTCGGTCCGGCTGAGGACGTCGGCGAGCTGATCGGCGGTGAGCGCCGGGCCCCAGTAGACGTGGGAGGGCGCGTCGTCGTCGGTCAGCCGGAGCGCGTAGCTCGTGGCTGCCGTGCGGATGAGCCAGGAACGGGTGCTGTCGTCGAAAACGATCTCGGCCACGGGCCCATCCTGACGCCCGGCGCCCGCGGTGACCAGGGGCTCCCGCTCGCCGGTACATGAAGGCCCCCTTCCTGTACCTAGGCGCAAGGAAGGGGGCCTTCATGTACTTGGGAAGCGGTCAGCCGCCGACCTTCGCGATGGCCACGAAATGCTCCGGCCGCACCCGCACGATCACCTTCCCCGGCGAGGTCGCGTACGCCAGCCAGCCGTCGATGACCTCCTGCCCCGCTTCGCCGAGGTACCGCCGGGCGATCACTTCCGAGCCGAGCCGGACGCCGTCCGGATCCGAAACGATCTCCGCCACGCCCTCGACGCTGACGAACGAGTACGGCGGAACAGGGTCGTCGGCGACCACCGAAACCCGCGGATTCTCCTTGAGCGCCCTGCCTTTGACCGTGTCCGCACCCAGGTTGACCAGGATGTCGTCCCCGTCGAGGGCGAACCAGACCGGTACCGCGTGCGGCCTGCCGTCGGGGCGGACCGTCGCGAAGACGGCGGTGCGGGTGCCTTCGGCGAGGAAGGCGCGGCGCTGCTCGTCGGTCATCTTCTCCGGCATTACTTTCCCTCCAGGACGGCGTCCAGGCCGAAGGCCGGGAACAGGTGACTGTCGAACGTGGTGAACTCCGCGGCCTTGCCGTCGATGACGCAGACGAGGTCGAGCTTGAAGGCACGGAAGACGGTGTCGCCGGGACGCCGCAGATACGAAGCGAAGGCGGGCATCCGGTTCGCGTCGACGGGGACGGCGCGCCATTCGCCCATCTCTTCGGCGATCCTCCCGTGCCGGGCGAGGTGTTCGAGGCCGATGTAGCAGTGGGGCTCCGGCGGCATGGTCACGCGGACGTCGTCGCGGACCAGACTGCTCAAAGTGCTGAAATCGCCGCTGTCGTGGGCTTCGACGAGCCGCCGGACCAGCGCCCGTTCCTCTTCGGAGGGAGCCGAGACCGACCATTCGCCGCGTTGCTGCGGGAGGCGTTCACGCAGGGTCGCGCGGCCGCGTTGCAGTGCGCTGTTCGCGGCGGGGACCGAGAGATCGAGCAGTTCGGCGGTTTCGGCGGCCTGCCAGCCGAGGACGTCGCGCAGGATCAGCACCGCGCGTTGGCGCGGCGGCAGCATCTGCAGGACCGCGAGGAAGGCGAGTTCGATGGTTTCCCTGGCGATGGCGAGCGCGTGCGGTTCGGCCTCCGAGGGCGCGATCTCGTCCAGCAGGCGGTCCGGATACGGCTGGATCCAAGGGACTTCGGCGAACGAGCGGACCGACGGCACCCGGCGGTCCTTCTTGCGGATCGCGTCGAGGCAGGCGTTGGTGGCGATCCGGTACAGCCACGCGCGGAAGTTGCCGCCGTCGAACGTGTCCAGCCCGCGCCACGCGTTGAGCAGCGCCTCCTGGACGGCGTCTTCCGCCTCGTCGAACGAGCCGAGCATCCGGTAGCAGTGGACGTGCAGTTCCCGGCGGTGTTGTCCGGTGAGCGCGGCGAAGGCGGTTTCGTCTCCCGCCTTCGCCGCGGCGATCGTGTCGGTCATGGCGCCTCCCATCGAGTGTTCTTACCCGATGTAACGGCGCCCTTCGCCGGAACTCATCGATCCCGCGATGACTTTTTCGCGGGACCGCGGAAACCGCAGGTCAGGGACGGGTGGTGAGGTATCCGCCCATGGTGCGGAAGTACTCGGTCGCGGCCAGTTCGGTGCCGTCCTCGGTCCGCACCCGCTCGATGACGAGCCCGTGCGACCGGCCGCGGCGCGATTCGGGCCCGGCGACGATCACGACGCCTTCACCCTCTCGGATGAAGATCCGGCCGGGGGTGCCGCCGTATTGGCCCACCGACACCGAGGAGCGGATCACGCGTAGCTGCTTGCCGCGGTGGTAGGTGAAGGCGTTGGGGTACGGGTCGGACTGGGCGCGCACCAGCCGCTCGATCTCGTCCGCGGGCCACGACCAGTCGATGAGGCTGTCTCGCAGGGCGCGCTTGTGGAAGAAGCTGGCCCTCGACCTGTCCTGTTTGACCGGGGTGAAGTTGCCCTTCGCGATCAGCTCGATGGCTTCGGTGGTGATAGGCGCGATGAGGTCGACCGTCCGGTGGAACAGATCGGTCGTCGTGTCCTTCGGTCCGACCGGGACGGAGCGCTGCAGCACGATGTCGCCCGCGTCGAGGTCGGCGTCCATCATGTGGGCGGTGAGGCCGACCTCCTTCTCGCCGTTGATGAGCGCCCAGATCAGCGGCGAGAAGCCGGCGTAGGCGGGCAGCAGCGAGTCGTGGACGTTCAGCGTGCCGTACCGCGGCATCTCGAAGATCTCCGGCGGCAGCCAGGTGCGCCAGTTGTTGGCGACGATGAGGTCGAGATCGGCTTCCTTCAGCTCTGCCAGGAGTTCCGCGTCGTCGGGACTCTGCCGCAACAGTGCGCGGATCCCGTTCTCCTCGGCGAGGTCCGCGACGGAGTCGGACCAGATCTTCTCGTAGGCGTGGTCACTCTTCGGGTGGGTGACGACGAGGGCGACCTCGTGACCCGCGTCGATCAAGGCCCGCAGGGTGCGGTGTCCCCAGGTCTGGTATCCGAACATGGCGACCCGCATGGGACCGGCCTCCTCCTGGTCGAGGGATGAACATCACCACTGAAAGTACTAGTTGAGCCTCACCTAACTTAGGTTAGGGTTCCCTGGTCTTTGTTGCGAAGTACCGAGATGCGGCTGAGCCGCGCAAGGGGTTCAAGATGGCACGAGCAGTGGTCGGTGAACGGGTTCCGGTCTACGACGTGGTCGGGGTCGGGTTCGGTCCCTCGAACCTCGCGCTCGCCATCGCCGTCACCGAGCACAACGCCGCGCCGGGAGCCGGGACCGTCACCGCCCACTTCCTCGAGCGCCAGGCCCGTTTCGGCTGGCACCGCGGGATGTTGATCGACAACGCGACCATGCAGGTGTCCTTCCTCAAGGACCTCGCGACGATGCGGAACCCGACCAGCTCGTTCAGCTTCCTGTCGTATCTGCACAGCAAGGACCGGTTGGTCGATTTCATCAACCACAAGAACCTGTTCCCGTTGCGGATCGAGTTCCACGACTACTTCGAATGGGCGGCGGAGAAGGTCGACGACCTGGTTTCCTATGGCACGGAGGTCCTTTCCGTCACGCCGGTGTTCGACGGCGACGAGATCGTGTTCTTCGACGTGCACGCCCGTACCGACGGCGAACTGGTGAACCTGCGCGCCCGCAACCTGGTGATGGGGACCGGGCTGCGCCCGAATCTCCCCGATGGTGTGACGCCGGGCACACGGATCTGGCACAACAGCGAACTCCTGCACCGGCTCGAAGGCATGGCCGCCGAGGAGCCGCGCCGGTTCGTCGTCGTCGGCGCCGGCCAGAGCGCGGCGGAGGTCAGCGCGCTGCTGCACGATCGCTTCCCCCGCGCCGAGGTGTGCGCGGTGTTCGCGCGGTACGGCTACAGCCCGGCCGACGACAGCGCGTTCGCCAACCGGATCTTCGACCCCGAGGCGGTCGGCCGGTTCTACGAGGCGCCGGAAGCGGTCAAGGACCGCCTGATGCGCTACCACGGCGCGACCAACTACTCGGCAGTGGACATCGAACTCATCGACGAGCTGTATCGCCGCGTCTACCGCGAGAAGGTGCAGGGGATCGAGCGGCTGAAGCTGATCAACGTCTCCCGGCCCACCGAGGTCACCGACACCGGCTCCGAAGTGCGGGTCACCGTCGAGGCGCTGGAAACCGGTGAGCGGACCAGGCTCGACGCCGACTTCGTCGTGTACGCCACCGGGTACAGCCCGGCCGACCCGACCCCGTTGCTCGGCGAGCTCGCCTCCACCTGCGCGCGCGACGACGAGGGAAGGCTCCGCGTCGAACGCGACTACCGGATCGTCACCGAGCCGCCGCTCGACGGTGGGATCTACCTGCAGGGCGGCACCGAGCACACGCACGGCATCACGTCTTCGCTGCTGTCCAACACCGCCGTCCGGGTCGGCGAGATCCTCCAGTCCATTGTGGACCGGCGCGCCGCCGGCGCGTCCCGGCCCGAGTACGCGGTGAGCGGGTCCGGGCCCGCCTGAGGCCGGACGATCCCGAGCGTTTCCGAACGGTGGAGGCAAACCCGATGAACCGCGGCTTTCCGCTGACCCCGGCACAGCAGGGGATCTGGCTCGCCCAGCAGCTCGACCCGGCCGATCCGGTCTACACGATCGGCTGGGTCGTGGAGCTTCGCGGCGACATCGACCTCACCCGGCTGGGCGACGCCGTTCGGCGGGCGGTCGCGGAGGCGGAGTGCCTGCACGTGACGGTCGGGCTGGACGGCGACACGCCGGTCCAGCGTCCGGTCGCTCCCGGCGAGGTCGCCGTGCTCGACTTCAGCGCCGAGCCGGATCCGGAGCGGGCGGCCGACGAATGGGCACGTGGTGAACTCACCGTGGCGGCCGACCTCGAACGGGGGCCGCTCACGGCGCATACGCTGCTGATCCTGGCCGGGGACCGGGTCCGCTGGTTCCAGCGCTACCACCATCTGGTGATGGACGCGCACGGGCAAGCCGTCCTGACCCGCCGCGCGGCGGCACTCTATTCGGGCACCGCCGAGGAGGTCTCCTGGCCGCTGTCGGGATTGGCCGAGGCCGGCTATGACGGGAAAGCCGACCGGGAGCACTGGCTGGGTGAACTCGCCGGCAGGCCGAACCCGGTGCGGCTGCTCGGCCGCGCGTCGGCGGGCCGGGTCCGGCTCCGGCGGCATTCGTGGGAACTGCCCGCCGCCGAGGCAGGACGGCTGCGGAAGTTCGCGCTGGACGCGGGGACGCGGCTGTCCCGGGTCGCGATCGCCGCCGTCGCGGCGTACGCCCATCGCGTGACCGGTGCCGAAGACCTCGTCCTCGGCCTGCCGGTCACCGCGCGCACCACCCGCGCCCTGCGTGAGCGGCCGGGCATGGTCTCCAACGTCCTGCCGCTGCGGCTGACCGTGCGGCCGGAGACGACGCCCTCGCGACTGGTCGCCCAGGTCGCGGAGAAGGTCTCCGCGCTGCTGGAACACAGCCGGTACCGCGGGGAGGACCTGGCCCGCGAACTCGGTGCGAGCGGCGGGGTGCACGAACTCGTCGGGCTGAGCGTGAACTACATGGCCGTGGACGGCGCACTCGCGTTCGGCGACGCGAGCGCGACGGTGCACAACCTCGAACTCGGGCCGATCAGCGACGTCGCCATCGCCGTGTACGACGCCGGCGAGGGCCGGGGCCTCCGCTTCGACTTCGACGCCGATGCGGCCGTGTCGTCCGACGACGAATTGGCCGATCATCGCCGCCGGTTCGCCGCCGTACTGGACGCTCTGCTGGCAGGCCCGGACCTGCCGCTGGCCGCCATCGAGCTGCTTTCGGCGGAAGAGCGGGCCCGGGTCTTGGAGCTCGGGACCGCGGTCGCGGACTCGCCCGAAGTGTCCTGGCCCGAGGCGTTCGCCCGGATCGTGGCGCGGAAACCGGACGCCGAGGCCGTCGTCTGCGAGGACGTCCGGATGACCTACGCCGAGGTCGACGCCGCCGCCAACCGGCTCGCGCGGCTGCTGCGCCGGCGCGGGGTCGGTGACGAGGACGTCGTCGGCGTGGCCATGCCGCGTTCGGCCGATCTCGTGGTCGCCCTGCTCGGTGTCATGAAGGCGGGGGCCGCGTATCTCCCGCTCGACCTGGACCACCCCGAGGACCGCCTCGCGTACATGCTCGCGCACGCGGGCACGGGGATCGTGGTGTCCACTGTGGAGGAATCCGCCCAGCTCCCGTCCGGTGTGGACGTCGAGCGGATCCTGCTCGACGACCCGGAGATCACCGCCGAGCTCGCGGAACTCGATGCGTCCACTGTGGACGTGAGCGGGATCGCGCTGAGCCAGGCCGCGTACGTCATCTACACCTCGGGCTCGACGGGCAAGCCGAAGGGTGTGGTCCTGTCCCACGACGGGATCGGCAGCCTGATCAGCACGGCGACCGAGCGGATCGGGATCGGCGAGGACAGCCGGGTGGTGCAGTTCGCCTCCACCGGGTTCGACGTGACGGTCTGGGATCTGGTCATGTCTTTGTGCGTCGGCGGGACACTGATCGTCGTGCCGTCGCACCGCCGTGTGGCGGGCGTCGAGCTGAGCGGCTACATCGCCGCCAACGCGGCGACGCATATGATCCTGCCGCCGTCGCTGGTCGCGGCCCTCCCGGCGGACTGCGAGCTGCCGAAGGGTGCGGTGCTGATCGTCGGCACCGAGACCGTCCCGCCGGAACTGATCGCGCGCTGGGCAGAAGACCTGAACGTCGTCGCCGCGTACGGCCTGACCGAGGCGACGGTGAACTCGACGCTGTGGGCGGCCGAGCCCGGCTGGAGCGGGCCGATCCCGATCGGTGTCCCGGATCCGAACACCCGCTGCTATGTCCTCGACACCGCGCTGCGGCCGGTCCCGGTCGGCGTCGAAGGGGAGCTGTACGTCGGCGGACGCGGTCTCGCCCGGGGTTACGCGGGGCGTCCGGGCCTGTCGGCGGAACGCTTCGTCACCGACCCGTTCACCGGTGGCGGCGAGCGGATGTATCGAACTGGCGACCGCGTCCGCTGGCGCTCGGACGGGAACCTCGACTTCCTCGGCCGTACCGATCACCAGGTCAAGATCCGCGGCTTCCGGATCGAACCAGGGGAGGTCGAGTCCGCGCTCGCCGCGTATGCCGGGGTCGAGCGGATCGCCGTCGTGCCGCGTGAGGTCAAGCCGGGGGACCGGCGCCTGGTGGCGTACGTCGTGCCGCAGGCCGACGGCTCACCTTCGTTGCTGAAGGAACTGCGTGCCCACGCGGAATCGGCGTTGCCGCACTACATGGTGCCGTCGGCCTTCGTGGAACTCGACCGGCTGCCGATCATGCCGAACGGCAAACTGGACCGGACGGCGTTGCCGTTGCCGGACTTCGGTTCCGCCGCGACCGGCCGCGCACCGGGCACCGAGCGGGAACGGATCCTCTGCGACGTCGCCGCACGTGTCCTCGGCTTGGCCACGATCGGCGCGGACGACGACTTCTTCTCCCTCGGCGGCGACAGCATCCTGTCCATCCGGCTGGTGCTGGGTGCGGCGGAACACGGCCTCGCCATCACCCCGCGCCAGGTGTTCCAGTACCGGACACCCGAAGCGCTGGCCGTCTGTGCGGTAACAGTGAGCGCCGAGTCCACTGTGGACGAGCGACCACTACTGGAGCTGACCGACGCCGAACGTGCGTCGCTCGCCGAATACGCCGAAATCCTGCCAGTGGCACCGTTGCAGGAAGGCTTCTTCTTCCACGCGGAATTCGAAGGCGGTTCGGCCGCCGACATCTACACGGTCCAGGAGGTGCTGGACCTCGAAGGTGACGTCGACGCCGACGCGTTGCGACGGTCGGTGCAGGTGCTGCTGGACCGGTATTCGTCGCTGCGGTCCGGCTTCCGGCAGCTCGACGGCGGCCGGGTCGTCCAGACGGTGGCACGGCACGCCGAACTGCCGTGGCGCGAGGCGTCCGCCGAAGACGCTGAAGTGGCCTTCGAAGCCGATCGTGCGCGGCGGTTCGACTTCGCCCGGCCGCCACTGCTGCGGGCGACTTTCGCCCGGCTCGGCGAGGATCGCGCCAAGCTGGCGCTCACGTTCCATCACATCATCGCCGACGGCTGGTCGGTCGTGGTGCTGCTGCGCGAACTGCTCGCGGCGTACGGGGGAGCACCCGTACTGCCGGAAGCGGGCACCCGTGCCGACCACCTGCGGCGGCTCGCGTCACGCGATCACGAGGTTTCGCGCGAAGCCTGGCGGACAGCACTGTCCGAAGTGGACGGACCCACCCGGCTGATCGACGAACGAGCCGGAGCGGCGAGACGGCCGTCGCGGCTGCACCTGAACCTCGGGGAGCAGGCGACGACGGCGTTGTCCGCGATGGCCCGCGAGCACGGGCTCACCCTCGGCACCGTCCTGCACGGCGCCTGGGGGTTGCTGCTCGGCGGGCTGACCGGACGGGACGACGTGCTGTTCGGGAGCACGGTCTCCGGCCGCGACACCGGCGCCGCCGGCCTCGAATCGGCGGTCGGCCTCTACATCAACACGGTGCCGGTGCGGCTGCGCTGGTCGGGTGCGGAGACCGTCGCGGCCGTGCTGCGACGGCTGCAGGACGAACAGGCGGCCCTGCTGGACCACCAGCATCTGGGCCTCGGCGAACTGCAGCGCCTCGCGGGCGCGGGGCAGGAAGAACTGTTCGACACCCTGGTCGTCGTCGAGAACTTCCCGCGCGACGACGAGCGCGCTTCCGGAACCCTCCGCCTCGCGGGCGTGGAAGTCGCCGACGCGGTGCACTTCCCGGTCGCGGTGATCGCGACCCCGGGTGACGACCTGGCGTTCAGCCTCAAATTCGACGTCGCCCGCATCGACGCGGTCGCGGCCGGGCAACTCGCGGAACGGTTCGCGCGGCTGCTGGAGACGTTGACCGCGAACCCCGGCCTGCCGGTCGCCGCGCTCGACCTTCTGTCGCCCGCCGAACGCGGCCGCCTGGCCGAACTCAACGCGACCGCGCACCCCGTGCCGGAGCGCACGCTGGCCCAGGCCTTCGCCGCGCAGGTCGCCAAGACGCCTTCCGCCACGGCGGTGATGTTCAAGGACATCGAACTGTCCTATGCGGACCTCGACGCCCGCGCGGAGAACGTGGCGCGCCGCCTGCGTTCCCTGGGAGCCGGTCCCGAAGAGGTCGTGGCCGTCGCCGTGCCGAGGTCGGCCGAGCTGATGGTCGCGTTGCTGGGTGTCCTCAAGGCCGGGGCCGCCTACCTGCCGATCGACCTCGACTATCCGGCCGACCGGCTCGAATACATGCTGGCCGATTCCGGCGCGCGTCTCGTGCTCTCCGAACCCGGGACGGCCGCGCGGATCCCGGATGTCGCCGGGCTGACTCGGGTCCCCGTGACCGGCGAGCCCGTCGACGACGTCGAGGGTGTGTCAGCCGGACCGGACAACACCGCCTACCTCATCTACACGTCGGGTTCGACCGGGCGGCCGAAGGGCGTGGCCGTCACGCATCGCGCGATCGTCAACCGGCTCGCGTGGATGCAGCACGAGTACCGGCTCACGCCCTCGGACCGCGTGCTGCAGAAGACGCCGTCGAGCTTCGACGTGTCCGTGTGGGAGTTCTTCTGGGCGTTGTGCGAAGGCGCCACGGTGGTGCTCGCCGAAGCGGACGGTCACCGCGATCCCGCCTATCTCGCGCGAGTGATCCGGGACCGGCGGATCACGACCCTGCACTTCGTGCCGTCGATGCTCGCCGCCTTCCTCGGCAGCGACGAGGCCACCGGCGATCTCGGATCGCTGCGTCGGGTGTTCTCCAGCGGCGAGGCGCTGCCCGGCGAGACCGCTGCGCGGTGGCGCTCGCTCACCGGTGTCCCGCTGCAGAACCTCTACGGCCCCACCGAGGCCGCCGTGGACGTGACCTTCTTCGCCTGCACCGATGCCGACGGCGCCACCGTCCCCATCGGACGTCCGGTGTGGAACACGCGGCTGCACGTCCTCGACGGCTGCCTCCGCCCGGTGCCCGACGGCGTGGCGGGCGAGCTGTACCTCGCCGGTGTCCAGCTGGCCCGCGGCTACCACGGACGGCCCGGCCTGACCGCCGAACGCTTCGTCGCCGACCCGTTCGGCGAGCCGGGACAGCGGTTGTACCGGACCGGCGACCTGGTTCGCCGCCGCGCCGACGGCGAGATCGAGTACCTCGGCCGCACCGACCGGCAGGTGAAGATCCGCGGCAACCGGATCGAACTCGGCGAGATCGAAGCGGTTCTCGTCGCGCAGCCGGAGGTCACGGCCGCGACGGTCGTGGCGAAGGACGGCGCGCTCGTCGGTTACGTCGCCGGGAACGCGGATCCGGAGAGCCTGCGGACCGCCCTCGGCGCGGCACTGCCCGCCCCGATGGTCCCGCAGGCGTTCGTCGTCCTCGACGAATTCCCCTTGACCCCCAGCGGGAAGCTCGACGTCCGGGCCCTGCCCGCACCCGAGGCCGGCCGGACCGAAGCCGCGCCCGGGAACGATCAGGAGCGCGCGCTCGCGCGGATCTTCGCCGACGTCCTCGGCCTGGAGACCGTCGGCGCCGACGGCGACTTCTTCCTGCTGGGCGGCGACAGCATCTCGTCGATCGCCGTGTCGAGCCGTGCCCGGCGAGCCGGATTCGAGCTGAGCCCCAAGGACGTGTTCGAACTCCGGACCCCGGCGGCGCTCGCCGCGTTCGCCGCGCCGGCGGAGCCGATGGCCGACGCTGACGGCATCGGTGCCGTCCCCCTGCTGCCGGAAATGCTCCGGCTGCGTGAACTGGGCGACGCGGTCCAGCCGGAGTCCGTACTGCTGACCGTGCCCTCCGGAGCCGACCTCGAGACGCTCGCCGCGGCCCTGCAGCTCGTCCTCGACCACCACGACGGCCTGCGGCTCCGGCTGTCGCGGGTCGCGTCGGTGCTGTGGTCACTCGAAGTCCGTCCACAAGGGACTGTCCAGGCCGCGGACCTGCTTCGTCACGCGACCGGATCCCTCGAAGACGAGCACCGGGACGCGGCGGACAGGTTGACCGACAATCTGCTGCAGGCCGTCTGGTTCGGCGAACCGGGCAGGCTGCTCCTGCTCGCGCATCCGGTCCTGCTGGACGCGCGGAGCCTGACGACGCTGTCCACCGATCTCGGGATCGCCTGGCAAGCCGTGACCGAGGGGCACCCGCCTGTCTTCACCCCGGCGCGGACGTCCTTGCGGACCATCGCCCGCCGGATCACCGACGCGGCTCAGGATCCCGCGCTCCTCGGCGAGATCGAGCACTGGACCGAGACGCTGACGCCGGTCTCCTTCGAGGTCGACGGCGACGATGTCACCGAACGCCGGATCACGCTGTCCGTCGAGGACACCCGGACGCTCGTCGGCGCGCTGCCGTCCGCCGTGCACGGCGACGTGACCGGCGTCCTCCTGACCGCGCTGAAGATCGCCGTCGACGGTGACCTGCTCGTCGATCTGCACGGCCGGATCGACCCGTCGGACACGATCGGCGCGTTGACCTCGGTCCGCCCGGTGCGGATCACCGCGTCCGGCGAACCGCTCGCGATGCTCAAGGCGGTCAAGGAAACCGTCCGGAAGACGCCCGAGGGCTACGGCCCGCTGCGCTACCTCAACGCCCAGACCGGACCGTTGCTCGGCGGGCTCACGAAGCCGCGGATCGCACTGCGGTACGACGGCCGCGTCCCGGCCGGACCGGGGGACTGGCAGGTCGCCGGGTACGCGGCCACGCCGCCGACCGGCGACCATGCCGTGCGGATCGGGGTCGCCTGCGAGGAGACCGAGGAAGGTCCGAGGCTGACGGCGACGTTCGCGGGCGGTGACCTGGCCGAACGCTGGGCCGCCGCGCTCGTCGATCTCGCGGCCGTGGACACGACGGCACCGGTGGGACTCACGCCGTCCGACCTCGAACTGGTGTCGCTGACGCAGGAGGAGATCGACCGCGTCGAGCGGTCCAGCCCGGTGCCGGTCGCCGACGTCTGGCCGTTGTCGCCGCTGCAGGAAGGCCTGTTCTTCCACTCCAGCTACAACTCCGACCGGGTCGACATCTACACGATCCAGGAGGCGATCGACTTCGATCACCGCCTGGACGCCGGCAGGCTCCGGGCGGCGGTGTCCGCCCTGCTGCGGCGGATCCCGAGCCTCGGCGCCGGTTTCACCAGCGAAGGGCTGCGCGGCCCGGTCCAGTTCGTGGCGGCCGAGGTCGCGCCGCCCGTGTCCGAAGTGGACCTTTCGGCGCTGCCCGAAGACGAGCAGTCTGAACGGCTCGAAGAACTGATGGCCGAGGATCGCGCGACGCGGTTCGACCTCGGTGCCCCGCCGCTGTTCCGGCTGAAACTGGTGCGGCTCGGCGGCGGCCGCGACCGCGTGGTGCTGAACCGGCATCTGCTGCTCTGGGACGGCTGGTCGGCCTGGCTGTTCATCGAGCATCTGTTCGCGCTGTACGACCTCGGCGGCGACGACCGGACGCTGCCCGCGGCCGGGTCCTATGTGGACTTCCTGCGCTGGCTGGACCGGCAGGACATCGAGGCCGCCACGAACGCGTGGCGCGAGGCGCTGTCCGGCCTCGCGGAGCCGACCGTCGTCGGGCCCGAGGGCCGCGACCTGGCCTCGGCGACCCCGGTCAACCTGGACACAGTGCTGCCCGCCGGCCTCAGCCGTGCGTTGCGTGAGCAGGCGCGCAGGCACGGCCTCACCGTGAACTCCGTGCTCAACGCCGCCTGGGGGCTGGTCCTGTCGACCATGACCGGACGGCAGGACGTGGTGTTCGGCGCCGCGGTCGCGGGCAGGCCCGCCGCCGTGCCGGAGATCGAGAACACCATCGGCCTGTTCCTCAACACCGTGCCCACCCGCGTGCGGCTCGACGCGGCCGAATCCGTGCTGGACCTGGTGCGGCGCCTGCAGTCCGAGCGGATGGACCTGACCCCGTACGAGTTCATGAGCCTCGGGGTCCTGCAACGCGAGGCCGGGCACCGTGTCCTCTTCGACACGCTGTTCGTGCTGCGCAACGCCGATGGTGACGAACGGCGCGACGGCCTCCGCCACCGGCACGGCATCACCGACCTGCTGAACATCGACGCCACGCACTACCCGCTGACGCTGGTGGTCACCCCGGGCGAGGAAACACGGGTCACGCTGTCCTACCGGGACGACGTCATCGACACCGCCGAAGCGGAGTCGGTGCTCGATCGGTTCACGTCACTGGTCGCGCAGATCGTCGACGATCCGGCGAAGCCGGTCGCCGCGCTGGCCACGATGTCCAGTGAGGACCGTGCCGCACTGGAAGCGGGCTGGGCCGAAGCCGAGCATCCCGTCATCGAGGACACGATCGCGGATCTGCTCGCCGTCCAGGCGGAGCGGGCCCCCGACGAGACCGCCCTGGTGTTCGGCGAAGAACAGCTGACCTACGCCGAACTCGACGCGCGCATCAACCGGATGGCCCGGCTGCTGCTGGCCAAGGGCGCCGCGCCGGAACAGGCGATCGCGCTCGGCTTGCCGCGCTCGATCGACATGGTCGTCGCGCTGTTCGCCGTGCTGCGGACAGGTGCGGCGTACCTGCCGCTGGAACTCGACTACCCGGTCGAGCGGCTCGCGGTGATGCTGGAAGACGCCCGGCCGCTCTGCCTGGTGTCCACAAAGGACGTCTCGGCGACGTTGCCCGGTGACACGCCCCGGGTGCTCGTCGACGACCACGAAGACAGGGCGTTCGGCGGCGGCCCGATCTCCGACGCCGAACGCCCGCTGTTCGCGCGGGACCGCGTGGACCGCATGGAACACCCGGCGTACGTCATCTACACCTCGGGCTCGACCGGGAAACCCAAGGGCGTCGTGACGCCTTATCGCGGCCTGACGAACATGCAGCTCAACCACCAGGGCGCGATCTTCGCCCCGGCCATCGCGTCGGCGGGCGGGCGGCGGCTGCGGATCGCGCACACCGTGTCGTTCGCCTTCGACATGTCCTGGGAAGAGCTGCTGTGGCTCGTGGAGGGGCACGAGGTCCACGTCTGTGACGAGGAACTGCGCCGGGACGCGCGGGCGCTCGTGGCGTACTGCGACGAGCACGAGGTCGACGTCGTCAACGTGACGCCGACGTACGCCCACCTGCTGATCGAGGAAGGGCTGCTGGAGGGGCACCGGCCGGCGCTGGTCCTGCTCGGCGGCGAGGCGGTGTCGGAGTCGGTGTGGAACCGGCTGCGCGACACCGAGGGGACCTACGGCTACAACCTGTACGGCCCCACCGAGTACACGATCAACACGCTCGGCGGCGGTACGACCGACAGCGACACCCCGACCGTCGGCAAGCCGATCTGGAACACCCGCGCCTACATCGTCGACGCCTGGCTCCGGCCGGTCCGCGACGGTGTCGCGGGTGAGCTCTACATCGCGGGCGAAGGCCTGGCCCGCGGCTATCTCGGCCGTCCAGGCTTGACCGCCGAACGTTTCGTCGCCGATCCCTTCGTGCCCGGAGGCGGGCGCATGTACCGCACCGGCGACCTGGTGCGCCGCCGCCCCGACGGGAACCTCGACTTCCTCGGCCGCACCGACGATCAGGTGAAGATCCGCGGCTATCGCGTCGAACTCGGCGAGATCGAGACCGCGCTCAGCCGCTACCCGGAGGTCGCGCAGGCCGCCGTCATCGCGCGGCCGGACCCGTCGGCTCCTGGCCTGCAGCGGCTCATCGGCTACGTCGTCCCAGCCGAGCTGAGCGGAGACGCGCGCGCCGAAGCGGAAGCCGACCAGGTCGGCGAATGGCAGCAGATCTACTCCGACGAGTACACCGAGATCCCGACGGCGTTGTTCACCGAGGACTTCGCGGGCTGGGACTCCAGCTACGACGGCGACCCGATCCCGCTGGCGCACATGCGGGAATGGCGGCGCGCGACCGTCGACCGGATCGCCGAACTGAAGCCGGAACGGGTGCTGGAGATCGGTGTCGGCACCGGCCTGCTCATGGGGCAGATCGCGCCGCTGGTCCAGGAGTACTGGGGGACCGACCTCGCCGCGCCGGTGATCGCGAAGCTGAACCGCGAGCTGGAACAAGACCCGGCGCTGGCGGCCAAGGTGAACCTGTGCGCCCAGCCGGCGCACGTGTTCGACGGCCTGCCCGCCGGCCGGTTCGACACGATCGTGATCAACTCCGTCATCCAGTATTTCCCGAGCGTCGACTACCTGACCGACGTCATCACCCAGGCGATCGGCCTGCTCGCCCCCGGCGGCGCGCTGTTCGTCGGCGACGTCCGGAACCTGCGGCTCGCCCGCGCCTTCCACACCGCCATCCAGCTCACCCGCGCCGACGCCACCGCCGACGTCGCCCAGGTGCGCCGCGCGATCGAACGCGGCGCCGCGCTGGAGAAGGAACTGCTGATCGACCCGGACTACTTCACCGTGCTCGCGCGGCGGCTCCCGGACGTCGCCGCGCAGGTCCGGATCAAACGGGCCCGGCTGCACAACGAGCTGAGCCGGTACCGGTACGACGCGGTCCTGGTGAAGGAGCCTGCCGAGACCTTCTCGGTCGCGCAAGCACCGCGCTTGTCCTGGGACGAGGTCGGTTCCCTCGCCGCGTTGGAGGACCGCCTCGGCGGCGTGGAAACCCTGCGGGTGAGCCGGATCCCGGACGCCCGCCAGACGCCCGAGGTCGAAGCGACGCGTGCGCTCGACGCCGGTGCGCCGCTCATCGACGTCCTGGATCTCTTCCGTGCCCCGGTTGGAATCGAGCCGGAGGACGTGCACGAACTCGGTGACCGGCTCGGCTTCCGGGTGTACTGCACCTGGTCGGCCGACGGCGCGTTCGAGGCCGTGTTCGTCCACAAGGGACAGACGGACGCGCTGGTCACCGGTGTGCATCAGCCGGTCTCGGTGGGCACGAGCCTGGCCAAGTACGCGACGAGCCCGACGGCGGCGCGTGGTGGCGGCGAACTGGTGCAACGCTTGAGGGACCGGCTCAAGACGGAACTGCCGGACTACATGGTCCCGGCCGCGTTCGTCACGCTCGGCGCCCTGCCTTTGACCGACAACGGCAAGCTCAACACCCGCGCGCTCCCGGACGCCGAACAGACGGTGCGGCTCGCCGAAAGCCGTCCGGCCGAGACCGCCGAGGAGGAGACGCTGTGCGCGCTCTTCGGCGAGGTCCTCGGCGTGGAGGGGGTCGGTGTCGAGGACAACTTCTTCGACCTGGGCGGCCATTCCCTGCTCGCCACCCGGCTCATCAGCCGGGCCCGCACCGAACTCGGCGCCGAACTGGCCATCCGTGACCTGTTCGAGGCACCGACGGTCGCGGAGCTGGCCGCTCGTGCGGGTGGCGGCGAACCGGCGCGGCCTGCCGTGGTCCGCGCCGAGCGCCCCGACCGGACCCCGCTTTCCGCCGCCCAGCGCAGTCTCTGGCTCGTGGATCGGATGGATGCGAACGCGGTCGCCTACAACTTCCCGCTCACCTTCCGACTGCGCGGCGACCTGGATCTCGACGCGCTGCGGGCCGCGCTCGGCGACGTGCTCGGCAGGCACGAAGTCCTGCGGACCGTTTTCGAGGAGCACGGCGGCGAGCTCTACCAGCGTGTTCTCGACGCGCCGGAGATTCCGTTCGCCGTCGAGGACTGCGACGAGGGCGGGCTGGATGCCCGGATCGCCGAGCTCTCGCGGACGCCGTTCGACCTGGCGCGGGAGATCCCGGTCCGGCTGCGGGTACTGCGGATCGGCGATGGCGACCAGGTGATCTCGCTGGTCCTGCACCACAGCGCGACCGACGAATGGTCCGACCGGCCGTTCCTGGGCGACCTGACCTCGGCCTATCGGGTGCGGCTCGCCGGTGACAGTCCCGCGTGGACGGACCTCCCGGTGCAGTACGCCGACTTCGCGTTGTGGCAGAAAGACTTCCTCGACCAGCACGGTGCCGCGCAAGTCGCCTACTGGGCCGAGTCACTGCGTGGGGCGCCGGACGAGTTGACGCTGCCACTGGATCGTCCCCGTCCGCTCGAGCCGACGGGCAAGGGCGGCAAGGTGAAATCCCTGCTCTCCGAGGAACTGTCGGCCGCGGTGCGCGACCTGGCGGCGAAAGCGGGAGCGAGCCCGTTCATGGTGCTCCAGGCGGCGGTGGCCGCACTGCTGCACCGGACCGGCGCCGGGGACGACATCCCGCTGGGTGCCCCGATCGCCGGACGGACCGACGCGGCGCTCGACGACCTCGTCGGGTTCTTCGTGAACACGCTGGTGCTGCGGACCGATCTGTCCGGCGAGCCGACGTTCGCCGCCCTGCTCGCCCACGTGCGCGAGGCCGACCTGGCCGCGTTCTCGCACGGTGATCTGCCATTCGAAAGTGTCGTCGAACGGCTGAACCCGTCCCGCGTCCCGGGGCGCAATCCGCTGTTCCAGGTGATGGTGGGTTACCACCGGCAGAGCGACGCGCACGACGTGCTCGGGCTGCCCGCCGAGTGGTTCGAGATGGACACCGGGATGGCGAAGTTCGACCTGCACTTCACGATGGTCGACGACGGCACGACCGCGACGTTGATGCTGGAGTACGCCGAAGACCTCGCCGGCGAGACGACGGCCGTGCGCCTGCTGGACCGGCTCACGTCCGTGCTGGAGCAGGTCACCGCCGAGCCCGAGCGGCCGGTCGCCGCGCTCGACATCCTCGTCGGGGACGAACTCGCGCGACTCAGCGGCTGGAACCGCACTTCGCACGATGTCCCGGCGAGCACGTTGCCGGAGTTGTTCGAGGCGCAGGTGGCCCGGACGCCGGATGCTCCGGCTGTGGTGTTCGAGCGCGTCGCGCTGTCGTATGCCGAGTTCGACGCGCGGGCGAACCGGCTCGCGCGATGGCTGGCAGACCAGGGTGTGGGGGCGGAGTCGGTGGTGGCGGTGTCGCTGCCGCGGTCGATCGATCTGGTCGTCGCGCTGTACGCGGTGCACAAGGCGGGCGCGGCCTATCTGCCGCTCGACACGGACTATCCGGCCGATCGCATCGCGTTCATGCTGGAAGACGCCGCCCCCGCGGTCGTGCTCGAAGAACTGCCCGTTCTCGACGGGTACTCCTCCGAAAGCCTGGGGCGGATCGTCGACCCGTCGTCCCCGGCGTACGTGATCTACACGTCGGGCTCGACCGGTCGCCCGAAGGGTGTCGTGGTGCCGCATGCGGGCATCGTGAACCGGTTGCTGTGGATGCAATCCGAGTACGGTCTGACGGCCGACGATCGGGTGTTGCAGAAGACGCCGTCGAGTTTCGATGTGTCGGTGTGGGAGTTCTTCTGGCCGTTGATCACCGGCGCCACGCTGGTGGTCGCCAAACCGGAGGGGCACAAGGACCCGGCGTATCTCGCCGAACTGATCCGCACGGCCGGGATCACCACCGTCCACTTCGTACCGTCGATGCTCGCGCTCTTCCTGGAGACAGCGGAGTGCACCGGCCTCCGGCGCGTGATCTGCAGTGGTGAGGCACTGCCGTCGGACCTGGCGGCCCGCGTGGACGTCCCGCTGTACAACCTGTACGGCCCGACCGAAGCGTCCGTCGACGTGACCGCTTGGCGGGCCGGTGCCGAGACGACGCCGTCCGTCCCGATCGGACGTCCGGTGTGGAACACGCGGACGTACGTGCTGGACGCGCGGCTGAACCCGGTTCCGCCGGGTGTCCCCGGTGAGCTCTACCTCGCCGGTGTGCAGCTCGCTCGCGGGTACCTGGCCCGGCCAGGGCTGACCGCGGAACGGTTCGTGGCGAACCCGTTCGTCGCGGGGGAGCGCATGTACCGCACCGGGGACCTCGCGCGCTGGTCGGACGACGGCGTGCTGGAGTTCCTGGGCCGCGTGGACGATCAGGTCAAGATCCGCGGTTTCCGGGTCGAACTCGGCGAGGTCGAGGCGGCGCTGACCGCGTTCGGGTCCGTCACGCGCGCGGTGGTCGTCGCGCGTGAAGACCGGCTGGTGGCGTACGTCGTCGGTTCGGTCGACGGGCTGCGGGAAGCGGTGGCCGCGAAGCTGCCGGACCACATGGTGCCGTCGGCGTTCGTCGTGCTCGACGAGATCCCGCTGACCCCGAACGGCAAACTCGACCGCAAAGCCCTGCCCGCTCCCGAGTTCGCGACCACTGAAGGCCGTGAGCCGAGGAACGCGCGGGAAGCGGCGCTGTGTGCGTTGTTCGCCGACGTGCTCGGTGTCGAACGGGTCGGGATCGACGACGGTTTCTTCGCCCTCGGTGGGCATTCGCTGCTGGTGATGCGCCTGGTCAGCCGGATCTCGGCGAGTCTGGACGCCACGGTGTCGGTCCGTGACGTCTTCGACGCTCCCACGGTCGCGGCTCTAGCCGAGCGCCTCGCGGAACCGTCCGACCGGCCGGTCCTGAGGGCGGGGAACCGGCCGGAGCTGCTGCCGCTTTCGCCCGCGCAGCAGCGGTTGTGGTTCCTGTACCGGCTCGAAGGAGCCACGCCCACCTACAACATACCGCTCGCCTGGCGGCTGCACGGCGAGCTGGACGCGGAGGCACTGAGGGCAGCGATCGGCGATCTCGTCGAGCGGCACGAACCACTCCGGACGGTGTTCGTCGAGGAAGGCGGCGTCGCGGCGCAGCGGATCCTGACCGACGCGCGTCCGGAAGTCCGTTTCGAGGAAGCGGATGATCTCTCGGCGCCGTTGGCCGCGGAGGCCGGTCGCGGATTCGCCCTCGACGAGGAACTCCCGATCCGGGCCACGGTCTTCACCGTGTCACCGCGGGAACATGTCCTGCTGCTGGTGATCCACCACGTGGCGACGGACGAGTGGTCGCAGGGACCGCTCATGGCCGACCTCGCCACCGCGTACGAGGCGCGTCTCGCCGGAAACGCTCCACAGTGGACAGAACTGGCGGTCCAGTACGCGGACTACGCCCTGTGGCAACGCGAACTGCTCGACTCGACGGCCTCCGGGCACCTCCGGTTCTGGCAGGAAACGCTGGCGGATCTGCCGGACGAACTGCCGCTGCCCGCGGACCGGCGGCGCCCGGCCGAATCGAGCCATCGCGGTGGCCTCGTCACCTTCCCGATCGACGCCGCGCTCACCGCACGGCTGCGTGCGGTGGCCCAGCGGCACGACGTCAGCATGTTCATGCTGGCCCAGGCCGCGGTCGCGGCGCTGCTGCACCGGCTCGGCGCCGGGGACGACATCCCGCTCGGCGCCCCGAGTTCCGGCCGCGTCGACGAACGGCTGGAACCGCTGATCGGCTTCTTCGTGAACTCGCTCGTGCTGCGCACCGACCTGTCCGGCGAGCCGGCGTTCGGCGAACTGCTCTCGCGGGTGCGCGCGACCGATCTCGCGGCTTTCGAACATCAGGAGCTGCCGTTCGAGCGCCTGGTCGACGCCGTCAACCCGGAACGTTCGCTGGCCAGGCATCCGCTGTTCCAAGTGATGGTGGTGTACCTGCCCGAAGCCGAGGACGGACTGAACCTGCCCGGCCTTCGTGCGGAACAAGAGGACTTCGCACAGGGCATCGCCAAGTTCGACCTCGAGTTCGGCTTCCTGGAGAGCGGCGACGGGATCTCCGGCGCGATCGAGTACAGCGCCGACCTGTTCGACCACGCCACCGCCGAGTCGTTCGCTCGACGGCTGGTGAGGGTCCTTGACCAGGTGGCGGCCGATCCCGCGATCCCCGTCGGCGAAATCGACGTCCTTGCCGAGGACGAACGCACGTTGCTCGGGCACTGGAACGACACTTCGCACGACGTCCCAGGGAGCACGTTGCCGGAGTTGTTCGAGGCGCAGGTGGCGCGGACGCCGGATGCTCCGGCTGTGGTGTTCGAGGGTGTCGAGCTGTCGTATGCCGGGTTCGACGCGCGGGCGAACCGGCTCGCGCGGTGGCTGGCCGAGCAGGGTGTGGGGGCGGAGTCGGTGGTGGCGGTGTCGCTGCCGCGGTCGATCGAACTCGTCGTCGCGCTGTACGCCGTGCACAAGGCGGGCGCGGCCTATCTGCCGCTCGACACGGACTACCCGGCCGATCGCATCGCGTTCATGCTCGAAGATGCGGTGCCGACGGTCGTTCTGGACGAGCTGCCGGTGCTGGACGGCTATTCGGGAGAGAGCCTGCGGCGGGCCGTGGATCCCGCGTCCCCGGCGTACGTCATCTACACGTCCGGATCGACCGGTCGCCCGAAGGGTGTCGTGGTGCCGCACGAGGGCATCGTGAACCGTCTACTGTGGATGCAGGCCGAGTACGGTCTGGCGGCCGACGATCGCGTGCTGCAGAAGACGCCGTCGAGTTTCGACGTGTCGGTGTGGGAGTTCTTCTGGCCGCTCATCACCGGTGCGACGCTGGTGGTCTCCAAACCGGACGGGCACCGGGATCCGCGGTATCTCGCGGAGTTGATCCGCGACCAGCGGATCACGACCCTGCACTTCGTCCCGTCGATGCTGGAGGCGTTCCTCGCCGAAGAGCCGGGGTGGCATGGCGTCCGCCGCGTCCTGTGCAGTGGCGAGGCGCTGCCACCGGAGCTGGCCGCTCGCGTGGATGTCCCGCTGCACAACCTTTACGGGCCGACAGAGGCTTCGGTGGACGTGACCTCGTGGGAGGTCATTGACGACACCGTCCCCATTGGACGCCCGGTGTGGAACACGCAGGTCCACGTGCTCGACTCCCGGCTGCGGCCGGTTCCGCCGGGTGTAGCAGGCGAGCTCTACCTGGCTGGCAAGCAGCTAGCGCGTGGCTATCTCGGCCGGGCCGGGCTCACCGCGGAACGGTTCGTGGCGAACCCGTTCGCGGCGGGGGAGCGCATGTACCGCACGGGCGACCTCGCGCGGTGGCGGGCCGACGGCGCGCTCGACTATCTTGGCCGCGCCGACGACCAGGTCAAATTGCGCGGCTTCCGGATCGAGCTGGGCGAGATCGAGTCTGTGCTCTCCGCGCGGGTGGTCCTGCGGGAGGGCAGGCTCGTCGCGTATCTGACCGGGGAGGCCGACGTCGAGGAGGCCCGGCGGCTCGCGGAGGCCACCCTGCCGGAGTACATGGTGCCGTCCGCGTTCGTCGTGCTGGACGCGTTCCCGTTGACACCCAACGGGAAGCTCGACCGCAAGGCGCTCCCCGCGCCGGACTTCTCCGGCGAGGTCACCGACGACGCCCCGCGCACGCCTCGCGAGGAACTGCTCGCGTCGCTCGTCGCGGGGGTGCTCGGGTTGGAGAAGGTCGGTGTCCACGATGACTTCTTCCGCCTCGGTGGGGACAGCATCGTCGCGATGCAGCTGGTCGGCCGCGTGCGGAGTGCCGGGCTGCTACTGAGCCCGCGTGACGTCTTCCGGCACCGGACCGTCGCCGCCCTGGCCGAAGTCAGTGCGGTGCGGCTCGACGCACCTGCCCCCGGGAGCGGGAAACCGCTGGTGGAGCTCGACGCGGGGGAGCGCGCGGAGATCCTCGACGTCGCACCGGACACGGCCGAGGTGTGGCCGCTGACACCGTTGCAGGCCGGGTTGCTCTTCCACGCGACGATGGATGGCGACGGGCCCGACGTCTACACCGTCCAGGTGTCCTTCGATCTCGACGGGCCGCTGGATCCGGCTCGGTTGCGTGACGCCGCTCAGGCGCTCGTCTACCGGAACGCCGTCCTGCGGACCGGCTACCGCTACCTCGCGTCTGGGCGCCCTGTGGCGCTGGTGGCGCGTTCGGTCACGGTCCCCTGGCGTTTCGTGGATTCGCCGGACGCCGTCGAAGCGGAGATGGCCCACGACAGGCGCCGCTTCGATCCGGCTGCCGCGCCGGTGCTGCGGTTCCTGCTGCTCGCCCTGCCGGACGGACGGCATCGGCTGGTGTTCACCCACCAGCACGTGCTGCTCGACGGCTGGTCGGTTCCGCAGCTGTTCGCGGAGCTGTCGCAGCTCTACGCCGGAGCCGACGTGGCGCCGGCCCGCCCGTATCGCGACCATCTCGCCTGGCTCGGGAGCCAGGACCGGGAGGCGGCGGAGGCGGCTTGGCGGCAGGCGCTCGACGGCCTGACCGAGCCGACCCATCTCGTCCCGCACGACCCGCAGCGGGTTCCGGCCCTGCCGGAGCGCCTGTCGCTGGAGTTGCCGGAACAGGCGACCGAGGCGCTCACCGCACTGGCCCGCTCACGGGGCCTGACCCTGAACACGCTGGTCCAGACGGCGTGGAGCATCGTGCTCGGCAGGCTCACCGGCCGATCGGACGTAGTCTTCGGCGCGACGGTCGCCGGGCGCCCGCCCGAACTGGCCGGGGTCGAGCGGATGATCGGCCTGTTCATCAACACCGTCCCGGTGCGGATCGTGCTCGACCCGGCCGAGAAGCTGGGCGACCTGCTCGACCGGGTCCAGGACGAGCAGTCCGGATTGCTCGCGCACCAGCACTTCGGGCTCGCCGACATCCAGCGCGGCGCGGGGCTGGGAGAGCTGTTCGACACGCTGATGGTGTTCGAGAGCTACCCGGGCGCGGGCGAGGACGAGACGGGTGCCGGGTTGCGCGGGGAGATCGTGCGCCACGACGACTCCACGCACTATCCGCTCACCTGGGCGGTGGAGCCGGGAGCACGGCTGAAGCTCACCGCGGAGTATCGCTCCGACCTGTTCGACGCCGGCCTGCCGGAACGGCTCCTGCCCGCGATGGAGCGCGTGCTCGCGACGATGGTGTCCGATGTGGACGCTCCCGTCGGCCGGACCGACATCCTGGGTGATGCGGACCTGGACCTGATCGTGCGCGAGTGGAACGGGACGGCACTCGCCGTCGAACCGTCCACTGTGGCCGGTCTTTTCGAAGAGCAGGTCCGGCGCTCGCCCGACGCGACAGCGGTGGTGTCCGGTGCGGTCGCCCTGACCTTCACCGAACTCAACGAGCGCGCCAACCGGCTGGCCAGGGCGCTGGTCGCCCATGGGGTGGGTCCCGAGGACTTCGTCGCCTTGGCGCTGCCGCGTTCGGCCGACGTGCTGCTGGCGATCCTCGCGGTCCACAAGGCGGGGGCGGCGTATCTGCCGCTCGACCCGGACTATCCGGCCGAGCGGCTGGCCGCGATGCTCGCCGACGCGCGACCCAAGGTGATCCTGACCGAGCCCGAGCTGCTGGAGTCGTTGCCTCGGACGGAGATCGAGACGCTGGCGCTCTGCGCGCTCGTCACCGAGGACCGGCAGGCACACGACCTGACCGACCGGGACCGCGTCCGTCCGCTCGTCCCGGAGCATCCGGCGTACGTGATCTACACGTCGGGCTCGACCGGGACGCCCAAGGGGGTCGTGGTCCCGCATCGCGGCGTGGTGAACCTGTTCCACAGCCACCGCGCCACGTTGCACCGGCCCGCGGTGGAGGCCACCGGCAAACCGCATCTGCGGGTCGGGCACGCGTGGTCGTTCTCCTTCGACGCCTCCTGGCAGCCGCAACTGTGGCTGCTCGACGGGCATGCCGTGCACATCGTGGACGAGGAGACGCGGCGCGACCCCGAGCTGCTGGCCGCGATGATCGAACGGGAGGGCTTCGACTTCATCGAGGTCACGCCGTCGTTCTTCGCGCAGATGGCGGACGCGGGCCTGCTCGACGGCGACCGGTGTCCCCTCGCGGTGATCGGGGTCGGCGGCGAAGCGGTGCCCGAGAGCCTGTGGCGCCGTCTGGCCACTTTGGACGGCACGGAGGTCTTCAACCTGTACGGGCCGACAGAGTCCACAGTGGACGCGCTGGTCGCGCGGATCGGCGACAGCGAGAAGCCGCTGGTGGGCCGTCCGGTCGCGAACACCCGTGCCTACGTGCTGGACGCGGCGCTGCGGCCGGTACCGCCCGGGGTCACCGGCGAGCTGTACCTCGCCGGGGCCGGTCTCGCCCGCGGCTACCTCGGGCGGACGGCGCTGACGTCGGAGCGGTTCGTGGCGGATCCGTTCGGGCCGGCGGGCGCCCGGATGTACCGCACCGGAGACCTCGCGCGCTGGACCGCGGACGGACGTCTGGACTTCGGCGGGCGCGCCGACGACCAGGCGAAGATCCGCGGGTTCCGGGTCGAGCCGGGCGAGATCGAAGCCGTGCTCGAACGGCACGGCGACGTCGCTCAGGCCGTCGTCCTGGTGCGTGAGGATCGCCCTCGGGTCAAGCAACTCGTGGCGTACGTGGTGTCCACTGTGGAGCGGGACGAGCTGCGGCGGTTCGCGGCCGAGACGTTGCCGGACTACATGGTCCCGGCGGCGTTCGTCACGCTCGACGCGCTTCCCACGCTGTCGAACGGGAAACTGGACCGCAAGGCGCTGCCGGCGCCGGACTACTCGGAGCTGGCCGGTGGCCGCGCGCCCGAGACCGCGCTGGAAAAGACGTTGTGCGCGCTCTTCGCGGAAGTGCTCGACGTGCCGGAACTGGGTGCTGATGACGACTTCTTCGCCCTCGGCGGGGACAGCATCGTCGCGATGCGGCTGGTCGGCCGGGCACGCGCGGCCGGGCTGAAGATCACGCCGCACGACGTGTTCGCCGGCCGGACGGTCGCGGCGCTGGCCGAGGTCGCGGAACGGATCGAGGACGACAACACGGTCGCGCTCACGCCGATCATGCACGCGCTCCGCGAACTCGGCGGACCGATCGGCGGTTACCACCAGGCCGCGCTGGTGCGGACGCCCGCCGGGATGACCGGCGAGCAGCTGAAGACCGTGCTCGACGCGCTCGTGGTGAGGCACGACATGCTGCGTGCGCGCCTCGACCGATCGGTCGACGGCTGGGTGCTGCGGGTAGCCGATTCGGTCGATGTGCGCATCGAGCGGGTCGACGCCGAGGACGGCGACTTGTTCGCGCTGATCGAGCAGCACGCGATGCCGACTCGTTCCCGGCTGGACCCGGACGCCGGCGTGATGCTGAGCGCGACGTGGTTCGACGCGGGCTCGTCGGGCTCCGGCCGGTTGTTGCTGATGATCCATCACCTGGCCGTCGACGGCGTCTCGTGGCGGATCCTGCTGCCGGACCTCGCTTCCGCCTGGGAATCGGTCGCGCGCGGCGAGACGCCCGCGCTGTCCTCTGTGGACACTTCATTCCGGCGATGGGCGCGGTCACTGTCCACACAGGACCGTGCGGGTGAGCTGGAGCGGTGGATGTCGTTGCTGGGCGGTGGGGATCCGATCCCACTGGAACGGCCGCTCGACCCCGCTCGGGACGTGCAGGCGACCGTGCGGAAGGTGTCGCTGAGACTGCCCGCTGAGCGGACGGCCCCGCTGCTGTCCCGGGCGACGATCAACGACGTCCTGCTCACCGGTCTCGCGCTCGCCGTCGCCCGCTGGCGCCGGGATGGGGGACGGGCGGTGCTGGTCGACGTCGAGGGGCACGGCCGCGAAGAGGAACTGGCGGACCTTTCACGGACGGTCGGCTGGTTCACCAGCGTCGTCCCGGTGTGCCTGGACCTGGGCGACGTCGACCTGGACGACGCGTTCGCGGGCGGACCCGCCGCCGGCGACGCGTTGAAGCGGGTCCAGGCTCACCTCGATGGGTTGCCGGACGGCGGTATCGGGCACGGCGTGCTCCGTTACCTGAACCCGCGCACCGGGCCTGAACTCGCGAAGTTCGCGAAGCCGCAGATCGAGTTCAACTACCTGGGCCGGATCGGCGTCCCCGAAGCGACCGACTGGTCGTACGCGGCGGAGGCCGAGGCGGCCGAACTCGGTGCCGACGACGGGATGCCGGTCTCGCACGCGCTGACGGTCAACGTCGTGGCCGAAGACCGCCCCGGCGGTCCTGAACTGAGCGCGCACTGGTCGTGGCCGGAGGCCGTGCTCACCGAAGACTCGGTGCGGGAACTCGCGGAAGGCTGGTTCCTCGCGCTGGACGCGCTCACTCGCCGGGCTGATTCACCGGCCGTACAGAAGGAGAACAAGGAATGACGAACCCGTTCGAGAACCCCGACGGCACGTATCTGGTGCTCGTCAACGACGAGGGACAGCACAGCCTGTGGCCCGAGTTCGTCGAGGTCCCGGCGGGCTGGACCACGAAGTTCGGCCCGGCCCCGCGTCCGGAGTGCCTCGAGTACGTCGAGACCAACTGGACCGACCTGAGGCCCGCTTCGCTCGTCAAGGCCATGGAGTCCTGACCCGCTTCGGTCCGTGAAGGCTTTCTTGTCTCTCAAGGAGGCCTTCACGGACTTGCGTTGTTCAGAAGCGCGACCGATTTCGGCCATAAAACGTGAGTAGCGTTCGGGTTATGGATCGAAGAGCGTTCATGGTGGCCGCCGGCGGTGCGGCCGCAGGAGTGACGATGCTGCCGGGACAGGCTGAGGCGCAAGGGAAGTGGGGCCCGCGCGGGCCGGTCGTCCGCTTCAACATCCTCAGTGACATCCAGGGCGATCTCACCGACTTCGGCAAGGCGCTCGACGACCTGCACGCGATCAACCCGGGCAGTGCGGGGCTCGGTATCGCGGGTGACCTCACCCCGCGCGGCTACGACTTCGAGTACGCCCAGCTCCGCTCGACCTTCGACAAGCACCCGCATCCGCGCGAGGTCGCGTGGGCCATCGGCAATCACGAGTTCTACGTCCCGAAATGGCGCGATCCCGACACCCTCGCCCAGGAGACCTGGCCCAACGGGACGACCGAGGACTCGCTGTTCCGCAGTTTCTACCGGTTCGCGGGCCGCAACACCGTCTACAGCGAGATGTCGTTCGGCGGGGTTCCCGTGCTCTGCCTAGGGACCGAGCGGTACGCGAAGTACCACGACCCCAAGCTGTGGGACGAAGTCTGGATGAGCGACGGCCAGTTCACCTGGCTGGAGCAACGGCTTCGATACTGGTCGAACCGGCGCAGCCCGGTGATGGTGCTGACCCATCATCCGTTGCCCAACACGGTTTCCGGTACGCACAACAAGCTCTACCGGTCCGACTACCTCCAGCCCGACCGGCTGCTTTCGATCCTCGGCCGGTACCGGGACGTGTTCCTGTTCTCCGGGCACACGCACTGGGATCTCAACCTGTCGGACTGGGTGGTCCGCCGGGTGGTCCCGGGTACCGGCAACCTCGAAGGGTTCACCGTGGTCAACACCGCGGCCGTCCAGACCGGGTGGACCGACGACGGCAAGGGCGGGGAAGTGTCCCTCGGCGGTGCTTTCAACCAGGGGCTACAGGTCGAGGTGTCGTCGGGCTCGGTGGTCATCAAGGCGCGCGACTTCACCACGAAGACCTGGCTGAAGCAGATCACGGTTCCGCTGCACAACTCCTGGGGCTTCCCGCACTGAGCGGGCGTCGCGCCTACGGGTTCGGTGGGGCGGTTGCGAAAGTGGCTTTCGCAACACCTCCGGCCAGGCGCGGCAGCACCCAACGGGACCTCCAAGTACGTGAAGGCCCCCTTCATTGCGCCAGGCGCAATGAAGGGGGCCTTCACGTACTCAGCGAGCGACAGGCTCAGCTGGCCGGCTTGACCTCGGTCTTCGGGTCGCCGTCGACCGCCGCGGAAAGCTGCGGGACGATCCGGTCGATCACGTACGGCAGGCTCAGCACGGTCACGAACGAGACCGCGCTGCCGTAGTTGCCTTCGTTCTCGATGAAGACCTCGCGCTTTTCCTTCGCCACCTTGAGGCCGGTGTAGAGGGCGTCCTTGCCGAGGATCTCCTGTGCCTTGGCCGGGGTGTCGATGAGCCACACGAGCGCGTCGCGGTCGAGGAGGTCGGTCCGTTCGGCGCTGAGGCTCTTGCCGAACTTGTCACCGATGACGGCGTCGAGGTCGGCGGGCAGCTTGAAACCGAGCGATTCGAGGATGTGCGAGCGGCCGTCCTGGCTGCCGTAGACGAAGTAGCCCTCGTAGGTCGACGCCATCAGCGCCGACTTGCCCGCGAACTCCGGGTGCTCCTTGCGAGCCTGGGCGAACTTGTCCTCGACGGCCTTGACCAGTTCGTTCGCCTTGGTGGCGCGCCCGACGGCCTGGCCGACCTTCTTGGTCGCCTCGTTCCACGGGATGCCGTAGTCGTTGTACTCCTTGGGCTGCGCGACGACCGGGACGCCGATCTGGCTCAGCTTGTCGTACTGCTCCTTGGTGAGCCCGGAGTACAGCGCGATGATCAGATCCGGCTTCAGCGCGGCGATCTTCTCGTACTGCGGTCCGTCCACGTCCTTGAGCACCTCGGGCAGCGCGGCGCCGCCGAGCTTGTCGGTCGCCCACGGGCCGATCGTGCCGGGGAACTTGCCGAGCCATTCGGTGACCCCGACCGGGACCACGCCGAGGGCGAGCAGCGCGTCCTGTTCGGTCAGGCCGACCGTGACGACGCGTTTGGGCTCCTGGGTGATGGTGGTGCTGCCGTACTTGTGCTCGATGGTGGTCGGGAACGCGTTCGCGTCGACCGCGGAGCCGGCGGAGTTCTGCGCGGCCGGGGTGGCCGACTCGCCGCCTCCTCCGCACGCGGTGAGCGAGGCGGCCAGCACCAGGGTGGACGCCAGTACACCGGCGGTCTTCAGGCGCCCTCGCACGGCGGAGAGGGTGGGGATTCGGGCCATCATCCGTCCTTCATGATCGGAGGTCCGGCGAGATGCCGGATTAATCGAGAATCAGGTTTGGCTAACCTAAGACGCCGACGGGCCGATTGCAACCGGTGACGCTGCGTCCCGGATCACGTCTGTGAACGGTTGTCCGACCACGCGGCCCAAAGCGTTGCGTATTGACCACCCGTGGCCACGAGTTCGTCGTGTGTCCCGCTTTCGACGATCACGCCTGCGTCGAGCACGACGACGCGGTCCGAGGCCGCCGCCTGTGTCAGCCGGTGCGCGACGACGAGACCGGTCCGCCCTTCCAAAGCGGCGGCCGCGGCGGCTTCGAGGGTCTTCGCGCCCGCGCTTCCGGCTTCCGCGGTCGCCTCGTCGAGGATCGCGATCGGCGGATCCGCGAGCACCAGCCGCGCCAGCGCCAGCTGCTGAGCTTGGGTCACCGTCAACTGATGCCCGCCCTCGCCGACGACGGTCGCGAGACCCAGCGCCTCCGCCCAGCCCCGTGCGCCGACCTTTTCCAGTGCTGCCACCAGGTCCGCGTCGGACGCGTCCGGGCGGGCCAGGCGGAGGTCGTCCGCCAGCGAACCGGCGAAGACGTGCACTTCTTGACTGATCAGCGCGACCGCCCGCCGGGTGGCGGAGGCCCCGAGTTCGTCGAGCGGGACCCCGCCGACGGAGATCGTTCCCGCGGCCGGGGTGTGGATCCCGGCGATCAGCTTGGCCAGCGTCGTCTTCCCGGCCCCGCTCGCCCCGACCAGCGCGACCCGCTCGCCGGGGGAGAGGTCGAGGTCGACGTCCCGCAACACCGGATGTCCGTCCACATAGGAATGAGAGATCCCAGCCGCTTTCACCGACGCGTCGACGGGCCTCGCCGGCCGCTCGGGTTCGCGCGGTGCGGGCAGGTCGGCGACGCCGATCAGGCGCGCGAGACTCGCGGCGGCCGCTTGCGCGTCGTCCACCAGTGCGAGCGCGGTGTTGATCGGGCCGAACAGGCTGTGGAAGTACAACGCCGCCGCCGTCGCGGCGCCGACGGTCACCGCGTCGGCGCCCACCAGCAGGAAACCGGCCGCGAGCACGGCCGAGAGACCGATGAACTCGGCGAGGTTGAGCCGGGCGAAGAACTTCGTCATCAGCCGCACACCGCGCAGCATCAGGTCCATCGCGCCCTCGGACCGCTGCCGCACGCGCTCCACATGGGCGTCGGCGAGCCGGAACGCGCGGACGGTCTTCGCGCCGCCGATCGTATCGAGCAGTTGCTGCTGCTGCGAACCCGTCGCGATCCGTTGCTTCGCGTACAAGGGAACGGCGTTGCGGACGTACCAGCGCACGGTGTGCAGCTGGATCGGCGCCGCCAGCAGCGCGGCGAGCAGGAACCGCCAGTCCAGGACGGCGAGCGCGCCGAGCGTCAGCACGATGGTGAGCACCGAGCGGCCCAGTTCGGGCAGGGCTTCGCGGACCGCCCTCGCGACCACCGTGACGTCGTTGGTGACGCGGGCGGTCAGGTCGCCGGAGCCCGCGCGTTCGATCTGCTCCAGCGGGAGCCCCAGCGCGCGGTCGACGAACCGTTCGCGCAGTTCCGCCAGCAGGGTCTCGCCGAGCTTCGCGGTGAGCGAGACACCCAGCGCCGTCGCGATCGCCTGGGCGACGGCGACCAGGACCAGGGCCACGACCGGGGTCGTCAGTTCGGTCGCGGGCCGTTTCTCGATGACCAGGTCGACGATGTGGCCGAGCAGGCGGGCGGTGAGCAGCCCGATCGCGGTGGCGCCGACGAGCATCGTGAGCGCGCCCGCGGCGCGGGCCTTCGACGTGCGGAGCAGCTCGCCGAGGACCGCCCGGATCCGCTTGCCGTCGGCGGTGGGGAGCAGTTCGCGGGTCATGACAGCACCGCCGCGCGGTAGTCGGCGCGATCGCGGACGAGTTCGGCGTGGCCGCCCTCGCCGGTGATCCGGCCGCCGTCGAGGACGACGACGCGGTCCGCCACGGCGAGCAGGGCGGGGCTCGTGGTCACCAGGATCGTGGTCCGTCCTCGTCGTAGCCGGGCGAGCCCGGTGGCGATTCTCGCTTCGGTCACCGTGTCGACCGCCGTCGTCGGGTCGTGGACGACGAGCACCGGCGCGTCGGCGGCGAGCGCGCGGGCGAGCGCGACCCGTTGCCGCTGGCCACCGGAAAGGGAACGTCCGCGTTCGGTGACCGCGGTCGCGGTGCCGTCCGGCAGCGCCGCGGCGACCTCGTCAGCCGCCGACGCGGTCAAAGCCTCGTCGGGTGAGCGATCCCCGGCGCCGACGTTCTCCGCGAGCGTCCCTCCGAACAGATCCGCGTCGTGCGCCGCCACCAGCACGACCTCCCGAACCCGTTCGGGGTCCACAGTGGACAGATCGACGCCGTCGACCTCGACGCGGCCCTCGGCGGGATCGCCCGCGCGGCCGAGGCAGTCGAGCAGATCGGTGGCCGCGGCCGGATCCGCGGCGACGACGCCGATCAGTTGTCCGGCCGGGATGTCGAGGTCGACACCGCGGAGGCTGCCGTACGAGACCGCGTCGAGCCGGACGTTTCCGGTGGCGGGTGACGGGAGTTCGCCGTCGCCCGATTCCACCGCGGCCGGCGTGGTCAGCAGGTCGGCGACCCGGGACGCGGAGGCGCGGCCCTGCGCCAGTTCGCCGTTGACCCACGAGAAGATCAGGAACGGAGTGAGCAGGAACTGGGCGAGCCCGACGGCCGCGACGAGGTCGCCGGCGCTGATCGACCCCGACGACGCCAGATGCCCGCCGACGAGGGCGACGATCGCGATGAAGACGCCGGTCAACGCGAGCACCGCGCCGTCGTGCCAGGCCTTGGCCCGCGCGGCGCGCAACGTCGCCTTCAGCGAGTTCTGGCTCGTGTCGCGGTAGCGGGCGACGGCGGCCGGTTCGGCGCCGATGCCCTTGAGCACCCGCAATCCGGAGACCAAGTCCGTGGCGACCCCCGAGGCGTGCGCGGACCGCTCCTGTTCGGCTTCGCTGCGGCGTTCCAGCGGCTTGCCGATGAGATGCGCGAGATACAGCAGCGGTGGCGTGCCCAGCAGCACGAGGAGACCCAGCGGAAGCGAGATGCGCAGGAGGGCGATCGCGCTGACCAGGACCCCGGCCAGCGCCGCGATCCCGAACGGCAGCACCGCGTTCACCACCCCGACGCGTTGCGCGTCGCTGGTGCCGATGTTGACCAGTTCCCCGGCGAGCTTGCCGTTTTCGGCGCCACCGCCGGGATGCAGGACCCGTCGGCTGATCGCGATGCGGAGGTCGTGCGCCGCCCGCAGCGACGCGCCCTCGGCCGCGCGCGCGGCGAACCGGTAGCTGTAGGACAGTCCCGCGAAGACCACGGCGAGCACGGCGAGCCAGAACACGAGCGTGCCCACGGAGCCGCCGTCGACCGCCTGGTCGATCACCACGCCGATGATCACCGGAACGAGTGCTTCACCGCCCTGGTGCCCGGCGGCGAGTACGGATGCCAGGGTGACCTGCCGTCGTTGCCCGGAAATCGCCTGGCGCAGGACGCTTCGGCTGGTGGTGGCCGTTGCGGTCACCGGCGCCTCCGATCGTGGTGGGGAAGGTAAGGCTAGTCTAAGTAGGTAGCTCGTTGAGGTGAACTCCGGCGTTCGGTTAGCCTCGCCTCACTCGAAGGAGGTCCCGTGGTCGTCACCGAACGCCCGCCCGAAGCGGCATCCCCGCCCAGCGCGGCGGCACGGACGTTCCGCGCCGGCGGTCTGGTGGTCGGGCTCGCCCTGCTGGCGGTGGTGTTCCTGCTGAGCATCTGGGTGGGGTCGAAGAACATCCCGTTCACCTCCACCTGGTCGGTGCTGTGGCACAACGACGGCTCGACCGACGCGGTGATCATCCACGACCTCCGCATCCCGCGGACCCTGCTGGGCCTGGTCGTCGGGGCGGCGCTCGGGCTCGCGGGCGCGGTGATGCAGGCGCTCACCAGGAACCCGCTCGCCGACCCCGGACTGCTCGGCGTCAACACAGGCGCTGCGGCCGCCATCGTGTCGGGGATCGCGTTCGCCGGTGTCACCAGCGTGCTCGGCTACATCTGGTTCGCCTTCGCCGGAGCCGCGATCGCTTCGGTCGTGGTGTACGTCCTCGGCTCGGCGGGCCGCAGCGCCACGCCGGACCGGCTGGTACTCGCCGGTTCGGCCGTGATTGCGGTGCTCCAGGCGTACATCGTCGGCGTGCTGCTGCTGATGCCGGAGACGTTCAACCAGTTCCGGTTCTGGAACGTCGGCTCGCTCAGCGGCCGCAAATGGGACGTGTTCCTGCAGATCTCGCCGTTCGTCGTCCTCGGTGTGATCATCGCGCTGCTGCTCGCCCGCCCGCTCAACGTCCTCGCGCTCGGTGACCAGACCGGCAAGGCGCTCGGCGCCCACGTCGGCCGTACCCGGGTGCTGGGCGCGATCGTGGTGATGCTGCTCTGTGGCGCGGGGACCGCGGCGATCGGACCGGTCCTGTTCCTCGGGCTCGCCGTGCCGCACGCCGCGCGCATGCTGGTCGGCCCGGATCAGCGCTGGGTGCTGCCGTACTCGATGCTGCTGGCGCCGATCGCGCTGATCGGCGCCGACGTCGTCGGCCGCGTGCTGAACCCGCCGGAGGAACTGCAGGCGGGGATCGTCGTCGCGTTCCTCGGGGCGCCGGTGTTCATCGCGCTGTGCCGCCGCCGGAAGCTGGCCCGCCTGTGACACCAGGCAAGGGGACCGCGATCAAGGAGGAGCCACGGATGAGCACCCGCGTCCTGCGCAGCCCGGGCGGGGGGCTTTCCCTGCGTGTCACCCCGCGGGCCGCGATCGTCGTCGCCCTGCTGGCCGTCGCCGTGTTCTTCGTCGGCGCGGTCAGCATGACCACCGGCGACTACCCGCTGTCCGTCGGCGAGGTCATCCAGACGCTGTTCGGTTTCGGCGACCGGGCCACCGAGTTCATCGTGACCACCCTGCGGTTGCCCAGGCTGCTGACCGCCCTGCTGGTCGGCGGCGCGCTCGCGGTCAGCGGCGCGATCCTGCAGAGCCTGTCCGGGAATCCCTTGGGCAGTCCCGACTTCATCGGCTTCACCGAAGGCGCGGCGGCCGGTGCGCTGCTGACGATCATCGTGGTGCACGGCGGCATGCTCCAGGTGTCGCTGGGCGCGCTGGTCGGCGGCGTCGCGACGGCGGCGTTGATCGCGTTGCTCGCGCTGAAAGGTGGCGTGCACACCTTCCGGCTGATCCTCGTCGGCATCGGCGTGAACGCGATGCTCATCGCGTTCAATTCCTATCTGATCACCAGGGCCGCGTGGCAGGACGGGCTCGCGGCGCAGGCTTGGCTGGTCGGCGGGCTCAACGGACGCGGCTGGGAGCACGTCGTCCCGGTCGCGATCGCCATCGCGGTCCTGCTGCCGCCGGGATTGGTCTACGGCAGAAGGCTTTCGCTGCTGGAGATGGGCGACGATTCGGCCATGGGGCTCGGCGTGCCGGTCCAGCGGAGCCGGATCGTGCTGCTCGCCGTCAGTGTCGGGCTGTGTTCGATAGCGACGGCGGCCGCCGGTCCGATCGCGTTCCTGGCCCTCGCCGCGCCTCAGCTGTCGAAGCGGCTCACCCGGTCTTCGGGACCGGGGCTCGCCGCCGCCGCGCTGATGGGCATGCTCCTGCTGGTGACGAGTGACCTGGTCACCCAGCAGTTCTTGGCCGGACTGCCCGTCGGACTGGTGACCGGGGCGATCGGCGGGCTGTACCTGGCCTGGCTGCTGGTGTCCCGGCGCGGGGTCAGCCGAGCGGCGCGCTGACCGGCTCGATCGGCGCGGGCTCGCCGAAGCGGGCCAGCGCGAGCGCGGCCGAAACGGCGAGCACGAAGCCGACCGCCGCCACGGCCGCGAAACCCGGCCGCGTGGTGTCGCCCAGCACGAGCACGCCGATCAGGGACGGGAAGACGGTCTCGCCGATCACCATCATCGCGGTCGAGGTGGTGACACTGCCGCGTTGCAACGCGGTGGCGTAGAACAACATCGCCAGCGCGCCGGCCACGCCCAGCGTGTACGTGGCCGGGTCGGTCAGCAGATCCAGCGGGGCGAGGCTGGTGAGCGCGCGGCCGGAAAGCGCGACGACGCCGAAGCACAGACCGGCGATCAGGCCGAGCGCCGGTGTCCGGATCCGCCGTGCCGCGCGGCCGGCGAACATCCCGGCCGTGCCGAGGACGACCACCGCGCCGATCAGCACGAGCCGGAAACCCAGGCCGGTCGGCTCCGAACCCTCGCTCTCCGCCGACATCCCGAGCAATGCGAGCCCGGCGCAGACGACCGCGACCGCCGTCCACTCGCGACGGCCCAGCCGGACGCCGAGCGTGCGCGCGGCGACCGCGGTCACCGCGAGACTGCCCGCCAGCGCCGCCTGGACCACGAAGAGCGGCAGCACGCGGAGGGCGGCGACCTGGGCGACGAACCCGATGACGTCCAGCGCCAAGCCCGCGACGAACTTCCACTGCCGCAGCACCCGCACGAGCAGGCGGGGATCGACTCGGTCTTCGGTGCCCGAGGTCGCTTTCGCGGCGATCGCCTGCATCACCGAAGCGACGCCATAGGCACAGGCCGCGAAGAACGCGCAGATCAATCCCCACCACATGAAACGAGCCTAGCCCTGTGGTGCCCTCGCGTGATCACGCGAGTTCCGCCTTCAATCACGCGAGTTCGCCGCTCAATCACGCGAGTTCGCCGTCTGATCACGCGAGTTCGCCGTATGTGTACAGTGCCCGTATGTCGAACACGAGTTCGAGACCCGCCGAGCCGGTGGAGCGGGCTTGGCCGGACGGGATCGCCGAGGACGAAACCGGGATCCAGTGGGACTTCCTGCGTTTCCTTCGCGCGACGGCGGTCAACAAGGTCGCCGGGCTGACCAGGGACCAGGCGGCCGCGACGCCGCTGCCGTCGTCGCCGCGGATGAGCGCGCTGGGGCTGCTCAAACATCTGACCGCGGTGGAACGCTGGTGGCTTTCGATCGAGGCGGGCGGTGCCGACCTGCCTTCGCTGTGGGAAGGCTCACCGGATCCGAGCTGGGACCTGTCCGACGACGACGATCCCCGCTCGGTCGTCGAGGCGTATCGCGCCGAGTGGGCCTTGTCGGAGTCGTCGCTGGCGGGTGTCTCGCCGGACGACCGGGCGCGCAGGTCGGGGAAGTTCACCGTGCGCTGGGTGCTCGCCCACGTCCTCCAGGAGACCGCGCGCCACGTCGGGCATCTGGACGTCTTGCGGGAGCTGGCCGACGGAACCACCGGCGAATAGCACCGTAAGGTGTGCGCCATGGCTGACAGGCTGTACTTCCGGCAATTGCTCGCGGGCCGCGACTTCGCGGTGGGGGATCCCGTCGCGACGCAGATGGTCAACTTCGCGTACCTGATCGGTGACCGGGAGACGAACGAGGCCGTCATCGTCGACCCTGCCTACGCCGTCGGGGATCTGCTGGACCTGCTGGAAGCCGACGGCATGCGGCTGACCGGTGTCCTCGCCACGCATCACCACCCCGACCACGTCGGCGGCGAGATGATGGGGTTCTCGCTGCCGGGGATCGCGGAACTGCTGGAGCGCGTCCAGGTGCCGATCCACGTCAACGGCGCGGAAGCCGAGTGGGTCCGCCGCATCACCGGCGTTTCCGGCACGGACCTGCGCTCGCACGAGCACGACGAGGTCCTGGAGGTCGGCGCGGTGCCGATCCGGCTGCTGCACACGCCGGGCCACACCCCGGGCAGCCAGTGCTTCCTGGTCGACGGGAAGCTCGTCTCGGGGGACACGTTGTTCCTCGAAGGCTGCGGCCGGACCGATTTCCCGGGCGGTGACGCGGAAGCCATCTACCGGAGCCTGCAGTGGCTGGCGGGGCTGGACGGCGATCCGGTCGTCTATCCGGGGCACCAGTACTCCGCCGAGCCGTCGGCGAACCTGTCGCGGGTGAAGGACACGAACTTCGTGTTCCAGCCGAAGTCGCTGGAGGAATGGCGGCTGATGTTCGGCGGCTGAGGCGCGTTCAGAGGACTAAATGCGTCCAGATCGCGGGACGCGGAGCCCGCCGATTGACCCGGCCCGCCCCGGAAGCCGAAGCTCGGAACCGTGACGCTCAAGCTGCATTGGTTCCTGCCCACCACCGGGGACGGCCGGACGATCGTCGAGCACTTCCACGCCAGCCGCGCCGCCGGAGCGTCCTCCGCGCGTGAGCCGAGCCTGGACTATCTCGCGCAGGTCGCCCGCGCCGCCGAGGCCAACGGTTTCGAAGGCGTGCTGACGCCGACCGGCACCTGGTGTGAGGACGCCTGGCTGACGACGGCGGCGCTGATCCGCGAGACGCGCAGCCTCAAGTTCCTCGTCGCGTTCCGGCCAGGGACGATCTCGCCGACGCTGGCCGCGCAGATGGCCGGGACGTTCCAGCGGATCTCCCAGGGGCGCGTGCTGCTCAACGTCGTCACCGGCGGCGACGCGGTCGAGCAGCGCCGGTTCGGCGACTGGCACGACCACGACGAGCGCTACGCCCGGACCGGCGAGTTCCTCGAGATCGTGCGCGGCGTGTGGAGTGGCAAGCCGTTCGATTTCGACGGCGAGCATCTCAAGGTCGAGGGCGCGACCACGCGCGCGGCGCCGGATCCGGTCCCGCCGATCTACTTCGGCGGGTCGTCCACGGCGGCGCTGCCGGTCGCGGCGGCACACGCCGACGTCTACCTGACCTGGGGCGAGCCACCCGCGCAAGTCGCCGAGAAGATCGCCAAGGTCCGCGAACTCGCCGAGGAGCAGGGCCGGAAGATCCGCTTCGGCATCCGGCTGCACACCCTTTCCCGTGACACGTCGGCGGAAGCTTGGGCGGAGGCGGGAAAACTGCTGGACGCGATCGACCCGGAGCGGATCGCCCACACCCAGAAGCAGTTGTCCGCCAGCGAATCCGTCGGCCAGCGACGAATGGCCGCGCTGCACGGCGGGAAGACCGACGGCGGCGTCCGGGGTCTGGAGGTGTACCCCAACCTGTGGGCCGGGATCGGCCTGGTCCGCGGCGGCGCGGGCACCGCGCTCGTCGGCAGCCACCGCGAGGTGGCCGACCTCATCGAGGAGTACCACGCGCACGGCATCGAGGAGTTCGTCCTGTCCGGATATCCGCATCTGGAAGAGGCTTACTGGTTCGGCGAAGGCGTGCGGCCGGAACTGGTCCGCCGCGGGCTCGTCGCGTAAAGCCCCTTACAGGGTGCGGGAAAGAGCCAAAGCCGCGGTCCGGACCGCCGGCGCGACGCGGTTGGTGTGCATGCGATTCGCCCAGCCGGAGATCGACAACGCCGCCACCGCGACACCGTGCGCGTCGAGCAGCGGGCTCGCGGCGCAGACGACGCCGACGCCGGACTCCTCCCGCTCGAACGCGATCCCTTCGCCGTGGATCTTGGCGAGCTGACGGCGCAGCAGGCCGGCGGCGGTGATCGTCCGCACGCTGACGCGGGGCAAACCGGCGTCGATCACTTGTGTCACCACGGATTCCGGGGAGAAGGCGAGGATCGCCTTGCCGACGCCGGTGGCGTGCGCGGGGAACCGGCCACCGATCCGGGACGGCAGCGACGGCGCGTCCGGTCCCCGCAGGATGTCGAGATAGACCACCTCGGTGCCCTCCAGGACCGCGAGGTGCACGGTGTTGCGGGTCGCCTCGCGCAGATCGGCGAGATACGGCCGCGCCGCCTCGACCAGCCCGCGGCGCCGGACGGCCAGCTGCCCGATCTCGAACAGTTTGAGCCCGAGCCGCAACGCCGCGCCCTCGCGTTCGAGCAGACCGGTCGCGACCAGATGTCCGGTGAGCCGGTGGACGGTGGACTTCGCCAGCCCGGTCCGCCGTGCCAGTTCGGAGACGCCGAGCGCGTCGTCGCCGGGGCGGAAGGCGGAGAGCAGCGCGGAGATCCGGGCGGCGACGAGGCCGTCCGCTCCGGTTCGTTCGGTGTCGTCGTTCCGCCCAGCGGCACGCATGGGTTGAGTGTGCCCTATCCGCTCGGGGAGCGTCACCTGGCATGGCGCAACGGAAAGCGGTGGCCGCGATCGTCGGTCCCGGGAACATCGGCACCGACCTGCTCGCGAAGCTGAGGCGCAGCGAGCACGTCGAGGTGCGGTACATGGTCGGCGTGGACCCGGATTCGGACGGGCTGGCGAAGGCCGCGGAACTGGGACTGGAGACCTCGGCCGGTGGTGTCGACTGGCTGCTGTCGCGGGACGAGCTGCCGGACCTGGTCTTCGAGGCGACCTCGGCGAAGGCGCATCTGGCGAACGCGCCGCGGTACGCCACCGCCGGGATCCGCGCGATCGACCTGACCCCGGCCGCGGTCGGCCCGTTCACCTGCCCCGCGGTCGGCCTGCCCGAACGGCTCGACGTGCCCAACGTCAACCTCATCACCTGCGGCGGCCAGGCCACGATCCCGATCGTGCACGCGGTGTCGCGGGTGACGCCGGTGCCCTACGCCGAGATCGTCGCGTCCGTCTCGTCGCGTTCGGCCGGGCCGGGAACGCGCGCGAACATCGACGAGTTCACCGCGACGACGGCGCGCGGGATCGAACTCGTCGGGGGAGCGAGCCGCGGCAAGGCGATCATCATCATCAACCCGGTCGAACCGCCGATGATCATGCGCGACACCGTGTTCTGCGCGATCGGCCCGGACGCGGACTTCGACGCGGTGAGCGAATCCATCCACCGGATGGTCGAAACCGTCCAGGGTTACGTGCCGGGCTACACGCTCAAAGCGGATCCGCAGTACGACCCACCCCGGCCTGGCTGGAGCGGGCAGGCGCGGGTCGCGGTGTTCCTGGAGGTCGCCGGGAACGGGGACTTCCTGCCGAAATACGCCGGGAACCTCGACATCATGACGGCCGCGGCCGCCCGTGTCGGTGACCTTCTGGCCACTCAGGAGGTGGCGGCATGAGCTGGGACGACGTGAACCGTGAGGTCCGGCTGGTCGACACCAGCCTGCGCGACGGCAGCCACGCGATGGCGCACCAGTTCACCGAGAAGAACGTGCGCGACACCGTCCGGGCACTCGACGACGCCGGGGTCTCGCTGATCGAGGTCAGCCACGGCGACGGGCTCGGCGGCTCGACGTTCAACTACGGGTTTTCCCTTGTGGACGAACGGAAGCTGATCGAGGCGGCGGTCGACGAGGCACGGCGGGCGAAGATCGCGGTGCTGTTGCTGCCAGGCCTCGGCACGGTCGGCGACCTGCGGGTGGCCGCGGACCTCGGCGCCGGCGCGGTCCGGATCGCGACCCACTGCACCGAGGCCGACGTCTCCGTCCAGCATTTCGGCGCGGCGCGCGAGCTCGGGCTGGAAACGGTCGGTTTCCTGATGCTGTCCCATATGTCCACGCCCGAGGCGCTGGCGAAACAGGGCCGGATCATGGTCGACGCCGGGTGCCAGTGCGTGTACGTCGTCGACTCCGCCGGGGCGCTGATCCTGGAGGACGCGGGCGAACGCGTCGCCGCGCTGGTCGCGGAATTCGGGGACGAGGCGCAGGTCGGCTACCACGGGCACCAGAACCTGAGCTTCGGCGTCGCGAACTCGGTGCTCGCCTACCGGGCGGGCGCGCGGCAGATCGACGGTTCGCTCGTGGCGCTCGGCGCGGGCGCGGGCAACTCGCCGACCGAGGTCCTCGCGGCGACCTTCGAGAAGCTCGGGATCCGCACGGGCGTCGACAAGGACGTGCTGATGGACGCGGCCGAGAACGTCGTGAAGCCCTACATCACGCGGTTGCCGGTGATGGACCGGTCGTCGATCGTGCAGGGCTTCGCCGGGGTGTACTCGAGTTTCCTCCTGCACGCCGAACGCGCCGCGGAACGCTACGACGTCCCGGCGCACGAGATCCTCTACCGCGTCGGCGCCGCGAAGTACGTGGGCGGGCAGGAGGACATGATCATCGACATCGCCCTGCAGCTGGTCGCCGAACGCGGTCAGGGTTGACGGTCGGCGCCGAGCACGAGGCGGACGCAATGCTCGATCAGGCGCTCGCGGCTCACCTTGAGCGAGCCGTCGAGGTAGGCGATGAACACGTTGCTCAGCGCGCCCACCAGCCCGATCGAGGTCATCTGCCGCTCGGCCGCGTCACCGTGGGACAGCTGCCCGCTGACCAGTTCGGCGAACGAGGGGAGGAGCGCGATCCCGCGCGTCGTCAGCGCGGGATCGGTGATCGGCGCGAGCAGGAGCACCCGGCCCTTGCGCGGGTCGTCGAGCATCAACTCGACGAACGCGCGGACGGCGGCCTTCGCGCGTTCGGCGGGTTCGGCCGTGTCGCTCACCGCGTCGACCAGCGCTTGCCGGGCCTGCTCGCCGATGTGCTCGTAGACCGCGACGACCAGTTCCTCGCGATCGGTGAAGTTCTCGTAGAAGTACCGCTCCGTCAGCTTGGCGTGGCGGCACACCGCGCGGACGCTCACCCCCGCGCTGCCCTGGGTGCCGAGCAGGTCGAGGCCCGCGTCGACGAGTTGTCCCCGCCTCGCGGCCTTGCGGTCGTCCAGGGTCGTGCCTGCCCAGCTGCGGCCGGCCATGATCGGCTCCTCTTGTTGACTACGGCCGTTGTCAACTTTAACCTGACAACAGTTGTGGTCAATTTAACCAGCTCATTGAGGAGACCGGGGATGACGCAGCCACGGCCGCTGGGACCGGATTCGCTGACCTGGAAGTACTTCGGCGACTGGCGCGGGCTGCTCATCGCGCTCTGGGCCGGATCCATGCAGAACATGCACCCCGAGCTGGGCGCGGGCGTCGAAGAACACTCGCGGTTCTTCGAGGAGCGCTGGCAGCGGCTGTTCCGCTCGCTCTACCCGATCGGGGGAGTGATCTACGACGGCCCGCGGGCGCGGCAGACCGCGCTGGAGGTGCGCGGCTACCACGATCGGATCAAGGGCGTCGACAAACACGGGCGGCGCTATCACGCGCTCAACCCGGACACGTTCTACTGGGCGCATTCGACGTTCTTCGTGAGCGCGATCCTCATCGCCGACAACTTCTGCGGCGGCATCGGCGAGGCCGAGAAGCGGAAACTCTTCGAAGAGCACGTGCAGTGGTACGAGATGTACGGCATGAGCATGCGCCCGGTGCCGGAGTCGTGGGAGGACTTCCAGCTGTACTGGAAGCGCATGTGCGAGGACGTGCTGGAGGACAACAAGGCCACGCGCGACGTCCTCGAGATCCAGGACATCGCCAAACCGCATTTCCTGCCCTGGCTGCCGGATTTCGCGTGGAACCTCGTGCGCGGGCAGGTGGCGCGGAACTTCGTCTGGCTGACGATCGGCCTGTACGACCCGCCGATCCGCGAGCGGCTCGGCTACACCTGGACCGAACGCGACGAGCGACGGCACCGCCGGGTGGGGAAGCTGATCAACGCGGCGTTCAAGCTGGTCCCGCGCGATCGCCGCTACCACCCGCGCGCCAGGGCGGGCTGGCGCCGCGAGCGTGGCGAACTGGCCCCGGACGCGCCGTTGGTCGAGACTCCCGCGAGGAACCTTCCGCCGCTTTCGGAGCGGGGCAAACCCGAGCACTACTCACCGAACGTCTGACGAGGAGCCTCGATGAAGCTTGGTTACCACCTCGGGTACTGGTCCTCCGGCCCGCCGGAGGGCGCGCTGGACGCGATCCGGCGGGCCGAAGAACTCGGTTTCGATTCGGTGTGGACCGCCGAGGGCTATGGCTCGGACGCGTTCACGCCGCTCGCCTGGTGGGGCGCGTCGACCAGCCGGATCAAGCTCGGCACCAACATCGTCCAGATGTCGGCGCGCACCCCGACCGCCACCGCCATGCACGCGCTGACGCTGGACCATCTGTCCGGCGGCCGGTTCGTGCTCGGGCTCGGCGCGTCCGGGCCGCAGGTGGTCGAAGGCTGGTACGGGCAGCCGTATCCGAAGCCGCTCGCGCGCACCCGCGAGTACGTCGACATCGTGCGGAAGGTCGTGGCGCGCGAGGCGCCGGTGACCCATGACGGGCAGCATTTCCAGTTGCCGCTGCAGGGTGGCACCGGGCTCGGCAAGCCGCTGAAGTCCACAGTGCACCCGTTCCGCAAGGAGATCCCGATCTTCCTCGCCGCGGAGGGGCCCAAGAACGTGGCGCTGTCGGCGGAGATATGCGACGGCTGGCTCCCGTTGTTCTTCTCGCCCAAGAGCGACGCCTTCTATCGGAAGGCGTTGGAGGAGGGCTTCTCGCGGCCCGGCGCCCGGCGCGGTTTCGACGACTTCGAGGTCGCCGCGTCCGTTCCGGTGCTCGTCCACGACGACGTCGAAGAGGCCGCGAGCTGGATCAAGCCGTCGCTCGCGCTCTACATCGGCGGTATGGGCGCGAAATCGGTCAACTTCCACCACGACGTCTTCGCGCGGATGGGGTACGAGGACGTCGCCGACAAGGTCCAGGAGCTGTATCTGGCCGGGCGCAAGGACGAAGCGACGGCCGCGATCCCGACTTCGCTGGTCGAGGATACGTCGCTGATCGGGCCGGCGGAGAAGATCCGCGACGAACTCGCGGCGTGGGAGGAGACCGTGGTGACCACGCTGCTGCTGCGCGGGGATGCCGCGACGCTCACGAAGGTCGCCGAAACCCTCGGGTAGCCGCTCCCAGCATGCAATTAGTCCTCTGAATGCGGGTGGTCCGCGCCTTTAGTGGGGTTGCGGCAGTGAGGCCCATCACGTAGCGTCCCGGCCACGAACATGAAGTCGGTTCATGTTCGTGGCCGGGAGGTGCGACTCATGACGGTGAGCCGGAGGCGGGTTCTCGCGGGTGCGGCGGCGTTGCCGGTCGCGGCGAGCATGCTCGGCGCCCAGCAGGCGCAAGCGGCGCCGTCGAAGGGTTTCCGCGTCGGCGTAGGCATCTCCGACGTCACCGGCCCGGCCGCCGAAAACGGCATGATGGGCTACTCGATGCCGCAGCAGCAGACCGCCGGCATCCACCTCCGCACCCGGGCGCGGGCCTTCGTGGTCGACGACGGAGCCAAGCGGATCGCCTTCGTCACCGCCGACCTCGGCGCTCTGTTCCAGTCGGTCCACCAGGGCGTGCTGCGCAAGCTCCAGGCCGCGTACGGCGACCTGTACACCGAGCAGAACGTACTGCTCAACGCCACGCACACCCATTCCGCTTGCGGCGGGGATTCCCATTACGCCGCTTACGATCTGGCGATCCTCGGCTTCCAGCAGGAGGTCTACGACGCCGTCGTCGACGGGATCTTCGAAGCGATCAGCCGGGCGCACGCGAACCTCGCGCCCGGGTCGATCCGGCTCGGCCGTGCCGAGCTCACCAAGGCGAGCGTCAACCGTTCCCGCAAGGCCTTCGACTTGAACCCCCAGGCCGACAAGGACCACTTCCCGCAGGCGATCGACCCGGCCGTCACGGTGCTGCGGTTCAGCCAGAACGGCGTCGACGTCGGCGCGATCAGCTGGTTCGCCACGCACGGGACGTCGATGAGCAACGGCAACCACCTGATCAGCGGCGACAACAAGGGGTACGCCGCCTACGAGTGGGAGCACGACCACGCCGGCGTGCGCTACCTCGACGGGAACCCGCGGTTCGTCGCCGCGTTCCCGCAGACCAACACCGGCGACATGAGCCCGAACCTGAACCTCCAACCCGGCACGCCCGAAACCGAGTTCGAGAACACCCGTACCATCGGCGATCTCCAGTTCCGCGCGGCGAAGAGCGCCTTCGACGCCGCCGCCGAGGCCGTGACGGGCGGCGTCGACCACCGGATGTGCTACGTGGACATGTCCGACGTGGCCGTCGACGCGAAGTACACGCCGAACGGGCGGCCGCAACGCACCTGCACGGCCGCGATCGGCGTCTCGATGCTGGCGGGCAGCCGTGAGGACGGCCCCGGCCTGCCGCTGCCGGAAGGGGTGAAGAACCCGTTCATCGACTGGCTCGGCGGCATCGACGCGCCGATCCCGCAGGCGCTCGCCGACGCGCACGCGCCGAAGGTGATCGCGGTGCCGTTCGGCGCGATGAAGCCGTACCCGTGGACGCCGGAGGTACTGCCGCTGCAGCTCGTCCGGATCGGGCAGCTGCACCTCGTGGCCGTACCGGCCGAACTGACCATCGTCTCCGGGCTGCGCTTGCGCCGCACTGTCGCCGCCGAACTCGGTGTCCCGCTGGAGAACGTGCTCGTCCAGGGCTACTCCAACGCCTACAGCCAGTACGTCACCACTCCGGAGGAGTACGACTCGCAGCAGTACGAAGGCGCGTCGACCCTCTACGGCCGCTACACACTTCCCGCGTACCAGCAGGAATTCGCCAAACTGGCGGCCGCGATGAAGGCGGGGACCTCGGTTCCGCACGGGCCGACGCCGCGGGATCTGCGCGGCAAGCTGATCAACTTCCAGCCCGGCGTCGTCTTCGACAGCCCGCCCGCGTTCAAGAGCTTCGGTGACGTCCTGGCCGACGCGAAGAGCACCTACGCGCGCGGCGAACAGGTCGCGGTCGAGTTCGTCACCGGTCACCCGAAGAACGACCTCCGGCGCGGCGGCACGTTCCTGGAGATCCAGCGGCTGGTCGACGGCAAGTGGGTCCGCCACGCCGACGACGGCGACTGGGACACGAAATACCACTGGGCGCGGACCTTCGTCGCCGAATCGAAAGCCGTCGTCCACTGGAAGATCCCCGCGAACGCCCCGATCGGCAAATATCGCGTGGTCCACTTCGGCAACTGGAAGAACGGCTGGAACGGGGCGATCTCCGCGTTCAGCGGGACTTCGCGGACGTTCGTCGTTTCCTGACACCGAAAGGGTCTTTCGTGCGGAAGCTCGCCGTACTCGCCATCGCCGCCGCCTTGTTCGCCGGAACCGCCGTCCCCGCCCAGGCGGCGGTCACGGTGAAGGTCATGGCGTTCAACATCTGGCAGCTGCCCTGGATCGCCAGTCCGAACACGGCGGACAAACAAGCGCGCGCCCGCGCGGCGGAGGCCGTCATCCGCGCGAACGACGCCGACGTCGTCGTCCTGGACGAGGCGTTCAGCGCCCAGGCGGAGGAAATGCGGAACCGGCTGAAGGACGTCTGGCCGCATCAGACCCCGCTCGTCGGCCAGTACTGCTCCACGTCACCGGGCTGGACCACGGTGAACGGCAACTGCTCGAATTCCCCGATCGTGGTCAACGGCGGGGTCACCGTGCTGAGCAAGGCGCCGGTGACCGAACAGCACCAGCTGGTCTTCCGCAATTCCTACTCCGGCACCGCGGACTATCTGTCGAACAAGGGAGCCGCGCTCGCCCGGCTGGTCGTGGCCGGGAAGCCGGTCTGGATCGCGGGCACCCACATGCAGGCCGACGAGGGACCGGAGACGCTGCCGAAGGCGCACGACGTCCGGATGGCGCAGCTCGGCGAGATCCGGGACCTGGTCACGAAATACGCTCCCGCCGGCGAGCCGGTCGTCATCGCGGGCGACCTGAACATCGAGTACTGGGCGGGACAAACGCGCAAGGATTCCCTCGGCCGGACCCAGGTTCAGCAAGGTGAGGCCTTCCTAGACGGCGTTCTCCGCACGACGGGCGAAGGCGCGTACACCTTCGACGCGGCGACGAACCCCAATGCGGCGAAGTCCGTTCCGGCGACCTACCGCGACTCGCTCGACTACGTCGGAGCCGTCCGCGCGGGCGGGCGTCCACTCGCCGCTGTCGGCCCGGTACAGCTCGTGCATTACGACGGTGGCACGATTCCCTCCGACCACTACCCGGTGGTGGCCAAGATCCAATACTGAGGCCTTCATCGGGAGAACCGCCTCGAGGAGGATCATGGCAGCCCTGCCAGCACGGACGAGGTACCGCTACTCGCTCGGCTCGTTCGTCACCGGCGCCTTCGGCACGGTTCCCGGCCTGCTCCTCCTGAAGTACCTCACCGACACGATGGGCGTCGCGGCGGGCGTGGCCGGCCTGATCGTCTTCGTTCCCAAAGCGTGGGACGTGCTCTTCAACCCGATCGCGGGACGGCTCTCGGACGCGGACATGGTCCGCACCGGGAGCCGTCGCCGTTTCCTGCTCTACGGCGGCATCGGCGTCGCGGTTCTCTTCGCGGCCCTGTTCGCGCATCCGGGCTTCGGCGGCCCGGTTCCCGACGCGATCTACGTGATCGTCGTGTTCCTGTTGTGCGCCACGGCGTACGCCTTCTTCCAGGTGCCGTTCAACGCGCTGCCCGCCGAGCTGACCGACTCGGCCGAAGAGCGTACGAAGCTGACCAGCGTCCGGATCGGTTTCCTCGCGGTCGCCATCCTGGTGTCCGGTGGCGGCGCGCCCGCGATCACCGACCTCATCGGCGGCGTCGCCGGCTATCGGGTGATGGGTCTGTTCATCGCCGTGGTCATCCTGCTCGCGACGCTCGGCGTGTACTTCGGGCTCAAGGACGCTCCCGTCGGCGCGCTGCGGCCGAACACGGTGAGCCCGCGCGAGCTGCTCCGGACGCTGGCGCAGTGGCGGCCGTTCCGCTGGCTGCTCGGCGTCTACTTCATCCAGGCGCTCGGCATCGGCACGGTGCTGGCCGCCATCCCGTTCTTCGCCGAGCGGATCCTCGGCAGCTCCGGCTACTCGACGGTCCTGTTCGTCGGCTTCGTCGGTCCGGCACTGCTGACCATGCCGCTGTGGCCGAAACTCGGGGCGAGCGTCGGGAAACTGGCCGGATTCCGGATCGCGACCGCCGCGTTCGGGATCGGGCTGCTCGGTCTTCTCGGCGCGAAGGTGTTCCCGTTCCCCGTCACGATGGTGTTCGTCGCCTTCTGCGGCGTCGGGTACGCGGGGATCTCGGTGTTCCCGCTGGCGATCCTGCCGGACCTGATCAGCGACGAGGAGGAGCGGACCGGCGAGACCAGGGCCGGGGTCGCGGCCGGGGTCTGGACCGCGTCCGAGACGCTGGGGCTCGCGCTCGGGCCGGGGCTCTGGGGGCTGGTGCTGCAACTCGGCGGCTACCAGTCCAGCCTCGACGCCAAGGCCGCGCAGCCGGACAGCGCGCTCACGGCGATCCTGCTCGGCGCGTCGATCCTTCCGGCCGTGCTGATCGTGCTCGGCATCCCGCTGCTGCGCAAGTCGGTGCTGGAGCGCCGGCCGTGACCGCCGAGGACGTCCTGAAGGAGCTTCGGGAACTACGTGCGGGAGACCTGCCGACTCACGGCGGCCGGACGCTCGCGTACGTCTACGACAGCGGTCTGTCCGAAGTGGACGAACTCGGCGCGGCGGCGCACGCGCTGGCCTCGGCGGCCAACGGGCTCGACCCGACGGCGTTCCCGAGCCTGCTGCGGATGGAGAACGACCTCGTCGGCACGGCCGCCCGGTTGCTGGGCGGTACGGCGGACACGGTCGGCTCGGTGACGTCGGGCGGCACGGAGTCGTGCATGCTCGCGGTCCTGGCCGCCCGCGACGCGCGCCCGGACGTGCCCTCGCCGAGCATCGTGCTGCCCATGACCGCGCACGCCGCGTTCCACAAGGCCGCGCATTTCTTCGGCGTGCGTGTGGTTTCGGTGCCGGTCGATCCGGTGAGCTTCCGCGCCGTTCCCGAGGCGATGGCCGCGGCGGTCGACGACAGCACGGTTCTCGTCGTCGCGAGCGCGCCGTCGTACGCCCACGGCGTCCTCGACCCGATCCCGGAGATCGCCGCGTCGCTGGGCGGCGTCCGGTTCCACGTCGACGCGTGTATCGGCGGCTGGGTGCTGCCGTATCTGGGGCTCGGCCCGTTCGGGTTCGACGTCCCCGGGGTCACCAGTGTCTCGGTGGATCTGCACAAGTACGCGTACTGCCCGAAAGGCGTGTCGGTCCTCTTGCACGCCGACGCCGGGCTGCGTCGTTCGCAGTACTTCGCCAGTGCGGACTGGCCCGGCTACACGATGCTGAACACCACGCTGCAGAGCACGCGGTCCGGCGGTCCGCTCGCCGCCGCGTGGGCTGTCGTGCGGCATGTCGGCGAAGAGGGTTACCGCGAACTGGCTTCGGCGGCGCGTGAGGCGGCCGTCGAAATCCGCGCCGGGATCGAGGCGCTGGACGGCTTGCGGGTCCTCGGCGATCCGGTGTCGACCCTTCTCGCGTTCACCGTGGCGGACGGCGCCGGATTCGACCTGTTCACCGTCGCGGACGAGATGCGCGAGCGCGGCTGGTACGTCCAGCCGCAGTTCGCCCACGAGTCCTCGCCCGCGAACCTTCACCTGACGGTGACGGCCGCGAACCGGGGGAGCGAGAAGGATTTCCTCGCCGATCTCGCAGCCTCTGTCTCGTCCGCCCGGGAGGCCGGGCCGGTCGTCGTCGATCCGCAAGTGGCCGAGTTCGTCGCCGCGCTGGATCCCGCCACGCTGACGCCGGAGCAGTTCGCCGGACTGCTCGCCGCCGCGGGCCTCGTCGGCGACGCGGGCCTGCCCACCCGGATGGCGGAGATCAACGCCCTGCTGGCCACGGCGCCCGGTCCGCTGCGGGAGCGGCTGCTGCTCGAGTTCCTCGGCGCGTTGTACACGGCTTCCTGAACTTCCCTTGACGCAATCAGTCGGTTGCTATACAAAATTATAGCAACCGACTGATTGCTACTTGAGGAGGCTGTCGTGGGATTCCCCGACCGGATCGAACGCACCGTCGAGATCGCCCATTCGCCCGCGAAGGTCTGGGCCGCGCTGACCACGGCGGAAGGGCTGGGCACCTGGTTCGGCAACCAGGCCAGCATCGACCTGCGGCCCGGTGGCGACGCCGAGATGAAATGGGACGAGGGGCACAAGGCGATCATGCGCGTCGAGCGTGTGGAAGAGCCGGAGATCTTCGGCTTCACCTGGAACATCTACGGTCTGCCCGACGACGACCCTCGCCGTACCTACGTCGAGTTCACCCTCGCCCCGAACGGTGGAGGCACCCGGCTCACCGTCGTCGAGACCGGTTTTTCCCAGCTGCCGGACGACGTCCACCAGGTCGCGTTCGAAGGGAATACGAAGGGGTGGGCGGCCGAGCTGGGCGAACTGATCGAATACCTCGATGCCGCCTGACAACGAAGCGATCGCCGAACAGGTCTTCGTCGCCTTGGCCGACCCGAGCAGGCGGAGTATTCTCGCCGTCCTCGCCTCGGGCGGCCCGGCCACGGCGACCGACCTGGCGGACCGGCTGCCGATCACGCGGCAGGCCATCGCCAAGCACCTCGCGCTGCTCGCCGATGCCGGCCTCGTGATCTCGGAGCAGGGGGAGCGGCGTCGCGTCCGGTACCGGCTGCATTCGGCGCCGATGCAGGTCGCCCAGCAGTTCCTCGCCGCGCTCGCCCGCGATTGGGACGGGCCGCTCGCGGCGCTGAAAGACCATCTGGAGGGTTCAGCATGAGTTTCACCGAGGAGTCGGCGCGATGAACACAGTGTCCGCCGCGGAATGGGAAGAAGCGCGTCTTCGGTTGCTGGTCAAGGAGAAGGAGCTGGCCCGCGCCCGCGACGCGCTCGCGGCCGAGCGGCGGCGGATGCCGTGGCTCGCGATCGAGAAACCGTACGAGTTCGAGAGCCCGTCCGGGACGGTCAACCTCCTCGACCTGTTCGAGGGACGCCGCCAGCTGATCGTCTACCGGGCGTTCTTCGATCCCGGGGTGGAGGGTTTCCCCGACCACGCCTGCAAAGGCTGCTCGCTGGTCGCCGACCAGGTCGCGCACGTCGCGCATCTGAACGCCCGTGACACCACGCTCGCCTTCGCCTCACGCGGCACCCAGCCGGATATCGCGCGGCTGAAGACGCGGATGGGCTGGACGATGCCGTGGTACACGATCACCGGCGATTTCGACGTCGACTTCGGCGTCGGCGAATGGCACGGCACCAACGCCTTCATCCGCGAGGGTGACCAGGTGTTCCGGACGTACTTCGTCAACGGTCGCGGCGACGAGGCGCTGGGGGGCACCTGGGGCTACCTCGACATCACGGCGCTGGGGCGCCAGGAGGAATGGGAGGACTCGCCGGAGGGTCATCCGCAGACGCCGCCGTACGAGTGGTGGAACTGGCACGACGCTTACGAGGATTCCGCGTCGTCCGGTGGCGGGTGCTGCTCGGGGTCGTGAGCCTGGGTTTAGGGTCCGGCCGGTGGAGAGTCTGTTTCTGACCAGGGTGCTGGACGCGCTGCGTTCGGGTGGCGACGAGGTGCTGTTCGTCCAGGACGGCGTGAAGACCACCTACGGGCAGGCGTTCGAGCTGGTACGCCGGATGTACGCGGGACTGCCGGACGGCGGTGTGGTCGCCATCGACGCCGGCAACCGGCCCGAAACCGTCCTCCTGCAGATCGCCGCCCAGCTGCGGGGCTCGACGGTCCTGCTCGTCGCCGCGTCGGCGAGTGCGCCGGATCGTCTCGCCGCGGTCGAGGCGGCCGGGGTCACGACCCTGGTGGCCGAGCACGCGGCGGACTGGCCGGACGGGGTGACCACGCTCGGCGAACTGGTGGACCGTGACGGTGCCGACCCGGCGAGGCTGCCGGGGTCGGTCACCGTCGTCTTTCCCACCGGTGGCACCACCGGAACGCCGAAACTCATCCGGCACAGCGGGATCTACGACGGGATGGCCCATATCTTCGCGCCGGACCCGACGGGGCCGGGGCGCACCCTGCTGATCGCGCCGATGACGCATATGACCGGCAACGCCACCGTGCTGGGGGCGATCCTGCGGCGGGAAAGCGTGGTGCTGCTCCGGGGCTTCGACGCGGGCGCCGTCCTGGACGCGATCGCGGAACACCGGATCACCACGTTGTCCCTCACGCCCGCGCGGCTGGCCGCGGTGCTCGACCATCCGGCCATGACGTCGACCGATGTCGGCAGTGTGCGCGGGCTGTCGCTGGGTGCCGCCCCGCTTCCGCCGCGGCGGCTGGCTCAGGCACTCGACGTGTTCGGGCCCGTGGTCGGGCAGGGATACGGGCTCACCGAGGCGCCGATGATCGCGAGCATCTCCGCGGCGGAACTCGACGGGCGGCCGGGCCGGCTCGAATCCGTCGGCCGGATCGTCCCCGGCATGGAGGCGCGGATCGACGACGGGGAGGTCCTGGTGCGCGGACTGTCCATGATGGACGGTTACCACGGGCAGGCGCCGATCGGGGACGGCTGGCTGAGGACCGGTGATCTCGGACGGTTCGACGACGAGGGGTATCTCTACCTGCTGGACCGGGCGAACGACGTCATCATCACCGGTGAGCACGGCACCAAGGTGTACTCGACCGTGGTCGAGCACGCGCTCGCGCGGCACCCGCTGATCCGTTCCGTTGCCGTTTTCGGTGTGCCGGGTGACGACGGCGAGGGTGAGCGGGTCCACGCCGTGGTGGTGCCGGTCGCTTCAGGAGCGCTGTCGGCCGAAGACGTCCGCGTCCATGCCAGGGAGTTCTTCGGTCGGGAGCATTTCGTACCGTCCGATGTGGACTTCGCCGAGGCGCTGCCGCTGACGGCGATCGGCAAGGTCGACAAGCGGGCACTGCGGGCGCCGTTCTGGGCCGCGCACCGCCGCGGCATCGCCTGAGCCGGGGGAACTCGGTCGGGTGAGAACGTCGCAGGACCACTACGACGACCACTGACCTCATACGTAGTGAGCGGCGAGGGCAGTTCCGTTGAGGGGTAAGGCAACTGTGTCGTGTTGCGAAAGCCACTTTCACAACCTTCAACGTTGTGAAAGTGGCTTTCGCAACGTTGAAGGAGCCGCTAAGTCGCGGAAGTGCCCATTACCTAGTCCGTGACCGTACTTGCCGCAGGCAAGTCAGTGGACGTGGACCGCTTCCCACTCCGGAAACGGATCCACGCCGCCCGAACCGACGGCCAGACAGGCCTCAAGCGAGTCCAGCAGCGCGTCCTTCTCCAGCCCCACACCGATGAACACCAGTTCCTGCCGCGGCGCCTCCTCGACACCCTGCGGCTCGAACCGGGCCACCGAACCGGCCTGCGACCACAACCCGGTCACCCCGGGTCGCGACGCCAGCGAGAAGAACCCCTTCGACCGCAGGACCGTCCCGAACTCCCCGGTGTCGAGCCGCTCGAGAAAGTCCCACAGCCGTTCCGGATCGAAAGCCATCGAGGCGCGGAAGACGACGCTGGAGATCCCGTACTCCTCCGTCTCCGGTACGTGATCACCGTTGAGTTCCGCCACCCACCCGGGTGCCTCCTGCGCCCGCTCGATGTCGTAGCGCCCGGTGCCGAGCACCCGGTCGAGCGGGACTCGGCCGTGGGTCGCGACGACGACCTCGGCGGCCGGGTTGAGCCGCCGCAACACCGCCGTCAGCCGGTCGAGCGAACCGCCCGGGACCAGGTCCGCCTTGGTCAGCAGGAGGACGTCCGCGAACTCGATCTGGTCCATCAGCAGGTCGCTGACCGTCCGCTCGTCCCCGTCGTACTGGTCCAGCCCGCGTTCGGTCAGCGCGTCCCCGGTGGTCAGTTCCCGCTCGAAGTTCACCGTGTCGACCACGGTCACCATCGTGTCGAGCCGCGCGGAATCCAGAAACGAGAACGTCGCCGCCACCGGCATCGGCTCGGAGATGCCGCTCGATTCGATGAGCAGGTAGTCGAACCGTCCGTCCTCACACAGTCGCGAAACCTCCTCCAGGAGGTCGTCGCGCAAGGTGCAGCAGATGCAGCCGTTGGTCATCTCGACGAGCCGTTCCTCGGTACGGGACAGGCTGTTCCCGTCCCGCACCAGCGCGGCGTCGATGTTGACCTCGCTCATGTCGTTCACGATCACCGCCACCCGCAGCCCGTCGCGGTTGGCGAGGACGTGGTTGAGCACGGTCGTCTTGCCCGCACCGAGGAAGCCGGACAGCACCGTGACGGGCGTCGTCACGCCCCACCCTGGTGAAAGTGTTTCATCAGCTTGCGCGGCACGAGTTTCGTCTCGCCGTTCACCTTGATCGGCACCAGATCCGGCACGGCGGCCTTCCACTGCGAACGACGGGACCGGGTGTTGCTGCGCGACATCTTCCGCTTCGGGACGGCCATTACTTCGACCCTCCGCGACGGCCGTAGCGGCGGTGGAACTTCTCGACCTGGCCGGCGCTGTCCATGATCCGCTGGTTGCCGGTCCAGAACGGATGCGACCACGAGCTGATCTCGACGTTCACCAGCGGGTAGGTGTTGCCGTCGCTCCACTCGATGGTCTGCTCCGACGTGGCGGTGGAGCGGGTCAGGAAGGCGTCCCCGGTGGAGAGGTCCTTGAACACCACAGGGTGGTAGTCGGGGTGGATACCCGGTTTCACTGCGTTTCGTCCTTTCGGTTCGACGCGTTCACGTCGTGCTTCTCGGGGTCGGTTTCCGTGTCCTCGCACGGTTCTTCGTGCCACTCGCCGAACGGATCCGGATAGCGGAGCCATTCCTGTTCCCCGGCGGCGAGTTCTTCCTCGGTCAGCAGGGCCCCGTTCAGGGCGGCTTCGATCTCGTCGGGGGTGGCCTGATCGGTGACGACGACCAGTTCCTGCGCGCGGTCGCCGAAGAGCGGGTCCCAGCGCAGGGACGCGAGGGTGCGTCGTTCGGGGGAGACGGCGGCCCAGTCCGGACCGTCCGGGGCGGCGAGCCACGGCCCGGCGTGCCCGACGCCGAGACCGCCGCCCGCGGATTCGATCCACAGCGCCATGTCCGGCTGGCTCGCCACCCAGAGCCGTCCCCGGGTGCGGACGACGCCGTCGAGCAGGACGTCGATCGCGTCGTGGAGGCGCTCCGGGTGGAACGGGCGCTGCGAGGTGAAGGTGAGCAGCCCGATCCCGCAGTCGGTGTGCAACGGCGGCTGGCCGCGCAGCAGCGGGCCGTGCATGTCGGTGACCTCGCCGCGCCGGGCATCGGCCGGGACGGCGTCGAGCACGGTCTTCCCGTCCACAGAGGACAGTTCGACGCGCGGGATCGACGGCGCGACGCGGTCGAGCACGGCCGAAGCCTTCGCCGCAGACCAGGCGTCGGTCGCCGCTCCGGCGAGGACGAGCAGATCGGCGAACTCGACCTGGGACAACGCGACCTGCGCGAGGGTGCGCTCGTCCTCGGGGCTGGCCGGCAGGTTCCGCTCGGCGAGCGTGTCGTCGCCGGTGCTGTCGGCCAGCCAGCCCGCGCAGTCGACGACCGTCAGCACGGCCCGCAGGTCGACGTCCTCGATCACCGGCCGCTCGCCGACGAGGACGTTGTGCAGCGCCCAGCTGACCGGCTCTGGCTCCATCGCCTCGTCGAGCCGCACCACGATCCGCCGCACCCGCGGCATCTGCGAGAGCTTGCGCAGCAACGGCAACAGGTCTTCGCGCAACGTGCACGACACGCAGCCGTGCGCCAGTTCGAGCACCGTCAGCTGGTCGCGGTCGCCGAGCCGGATCCGGCGCCGGACCACACCGGAGTGGATCTGCCTCAGGTCGTGATGCACCACGGCGGTGCCGGGTTCGGCGAGGCGCAGCCGCTCGGCGAGGTCGGCGTTCGGTCCCGGTGCGAGGCCACTGATCAGGACGAGGGGCACGCGGGGGTTGTCGGTCACTGAAGCTCCGGGGCGTCGAGGGCGTTCTGGTTCGGCTGTGTAGAGTAAATGAAAACGACAACCGATATCAACTCGGGAGGGTGTATGTCCGCCGTGTGCCAGGTCACCGGCCGCAAACCGGGCTACGGGAAGCAGGTGTCGCATTCGCATCGGCGCACGTCCCGGCGCTGGGAGCCGAACCTGCAGGCCAAGCGGTACTTCGTGCCGAGCGAAGGGCGCTGGGTCCGGCTGCGGGTCTCGGTGAAGGGCATGAAGACCATCGACAAGCGGGGGATCGAGGCCGTCGTGGCCGAGCTCCGCGCGAAAGGGGTGAAGCTCTGATGGCCAAGAGCACCGACGTCCGGCCGATCATCAAGCTCCGCTCGACCGCCGGCACCGGCTACACCTACGTCACCAAGAAGAACCGCCGGAACGACCCGGACCGCATGGTGCTGCGCAAATACGACCCGATCGCGCGCAAGCACGTCGAGTTCAAGGAGGAGCGCTGATGGCCAAGAAGTCCAAGATCGCCAAGAACGAGCAGCGCAAGGTCGTCGCCGCCCGCTACGTCGAACGGCGTCGTGAGCTGAAGGCCACCATCGCCTCGCCCTCCGCGTCGCCGGAGGAGAAGGCCGCCGCCGTGTCGGCCCTGCAGGCGATGCCGCGCGACGCCAGCGCGACGCGGATCCGCAATCGCGACGCCGCGGACGGCCGCCCGCGCGGTTACCTGCGGAAGTTCGGGCTCTCGCGGGTCCGGATGCGGCAGATGGCGCACAACGGCGAACTGCCCGGCGTCACGAAGTCGAGCTGGTGAGCACGATGGCCAAGCCGAACCGCGACCGTCCGTACAAGCGCAAGACGAACCTGTTGCACGCCAACAAGATCACCGAGGTGGACTGGAAGGACGCCGACCTGCTGCGGAAGTTCATCTCCGACCGAGGCAAGATCCGCGCCCGCCGGGTCACCGGGCTGACGCCCCAGCAGCAGAAACAGGTCGCCACGGCGATCAAGAACGCCCGCGAGATGGCGTTGCTGCCCTACCCCAACGCGGGGCGCTGACGCCGCCGGTCCGGGCGGTGCGACGCGCCGCCCGGACCGCGTCGCTGTGGGAGAATCGGCCCCATGACGGAGAACCCCGGACAGGCCGAGGAATTCGATCCCGAACTGCTGGAGTTGTGGGCCAAGGTGTTCGGCTTCGCCCGCTCGGGCGCGACGGCCGAGCTCGCCGCGTACGTCGACGCGGGGGTCTCGGCGAACCTCACCAACGACCGGGGCGACACGCTGGTCATGCTCGCCGCCTACCACGGTCACGCGGAGACCGTCGCGGCGCTGATCGAGCGCGGCGCCGACCCGAACCGCGAGAACGACCGCGGCCAGAGCCCCCTCGCCGGCGCGGTCTTCAAGAACGAGCCCGAGGTCGTGAAGGCGCTCCTCAAGGGCGGCGCGGACGCGACGGCGGGGGAGCCGTCGGCGATCGACGCGGCCAAGATGTTCGGCAACACCGAGCTGCTGGAACTGTTCGAGCGCTGAGGCGGTTCTCACTCGGATCGCGGTCCGGGGCGCTGAATCCTTACACTGCCCCGCATGGATGACCCGCATTACCTCTCCGGCCTCGACCTGGCCGGCCGTCGTGTCGTGATGATCGGTGGCGGGACGGTCGCCCAGCGCCGCCTGCCACGGTTGATCAGCGCCGGCGCGCGGGTCGAACTGGTCTCGCCGCACACCACGCCGTCGGTGAGCGCCATGGCCGACGCCGGCGAGATCGTCTGGCACGAACGCCGCTACACCGAGGGCGACCTCACCGACGCCTGGTACGCGCTGGCGTGCACGAACGACTCCGAGGTCAACGCCGCCGTCTGCGCCGAGGCGGAACGCGCGCGGGTGTTCTGCGTCCGCGCCGACGACGGGGATCTCGGCAGCGCGGTCACCCCGGCTTCCGGCAGGCACGGCGGGCTCCTGGTCGGCGTGCTCTCCGGTGGTGAGCCGCTGCGTTCGGCCACCGTCCGGGACAGCGTCCTCGACGGCCTCCGGGCCGGTACCGTCGCCGACGGCCGGGTGCCGGACGCCCATGACGAGCTTCCGGGCGTCGCCCTCGTGGGCGGCGGCCCCGGTGACCCGGAACTGATCACCGTGCGCGGCCGCCGTCTCCTCGCCAGGGCGGACGTCGTCGTCGCCGACCGGCTGGCCCCGCGCGAACTGCTCGACGAACTCGCGCCCCACGTCGAGATCGTCGACGCCGCGAAGATCCCGTACGGCCGCGCCGCGAGCCAGGACGTGATCAACTCCACCCTGATCGAGCGGGCCAAGGCCGGGAAGTTCGTCGTGCGGCTCAAGGGCGGCGACCCGTACCTGTTCGGCCGCGGCTTCGAAGAAGTCCTCGCCTGCGCCGAAGCGGGTATCCCGGTGACCATGGTCCCCGGTATCACGAGCGCGTTCTCCGTTCCCGCCGCGGCGGACGTCCCGGTGACCCACCGCGGCGTCGCGCACGAGGTCGTCGTGGTGTCCGGTCACGTCGCGCCGGACGACGAGAAGTCGCTGGTGGACTGGGATCAGCTGGCGAAGATGCGCGGCACGATCGTGCTGATGATGGGTGTCGAGCGGCTTCCGTTGTTCGCCAAGGCGCTCCAGGCCGGGCGGCCGGGCGACACGCCGGTGGCGATCGTCGAGGACGGCACCATGCGCACGCAGCGGGTGCTCCGCTCCACTTTGGACAAGGTGGTCGAGGACGCGGCGGCGGCCGGGGTGCGGCCGCCCGCGGTGATCGTCTTCGGCCCAGTGGCGGGGCTGGCTCAGCCTTCGTAGCCGGTGTCCGAGACGTAGAACCAGTCGGCCCCGTCGTCGCCGGGTGTGTCGAGGTGCTCCGCGCGGACCAGCCCGGCCCGTAGTGCCACCCGCTGCGACGCGACGTTCTCCGGCCGGACGCGGGCGATCACGAGGTCGTCCGGCCGGTGGACGCGGGCCCAGTCCACCGCCGCGGTGGCGGCCTCGCCGGCGTACCCGGAACCCCAGGAAGCGGGGAACAGCCGGTAGAAGAGGTTCAGGACCGGGCGGCGCCGGAAACCGACGATCTTCACTCCGCAGAACCCCAGCGTCTCGGCCGAGTCGTGGGGCCGGATCGTCCAGTAGCCGAAGCCGTACCGGTCCCACTGGTGCGACCAGCGGAGCAACAGCAGCTCCGCGTCTTTGCGTGTCTCCAGCAGATCCGACGGGTTGTGTGCGCAGGCCTCGGGATCGGTGTGGAGGGCGAAGATCGCGTCGAGGTCGCCGGGGCCCGGACGACTCAGGCGCAGACGCCCGGTCCGCAGCTCTTCCGCGCCCACGTCCCGGGTCGGGGCCGGCTCAACGGTCATGACAGCGCGCGGAGAAGTCGGCGATGGTGTCGGTCAGGCGGGTCGGATCGAACCGCAGTTCGACCGGGCTGCGGGCCTGGACGAACTCGGCCGCCGGCATGTCCGCGGCCAGGGTGTCCGCGTCGCCGAAGGGGTGGATCGGGTCGCGTTCGTGCCCGATGACCAGCGCCGGCGTCTCGATCTTGCACCGGATCGACTTGGGCGGCGCGATCCGGCCGAAGAGCACGCCGTGCAGGAGCGCGGCCATCGGCGCGGGCTGCTGGGACAGCGTGTCGGTGACGACGTCGACCCACTGGTTGCCGTGCGGGACGAGTTTCGCCGCCAGCGCCACCCCCTGCACGGTCACCGGCAGGAACCGGGCGGCCATGAGCAGCGGCGCGAACGTGATCAGCCCGGCGACGATCGCGTTGTCCAGCACGGGCATCTCGACGACCAGGCCGAGCGCGCGTTCCGGCGCGGCGACGCCGACTTCGAGCGCGACGTTGGCCCCCAGCGACGTCCCGCCGATGACGGCGGCCTCGATCTCCAGGTGGTCGAGCAGCGCGACGGTCTGCTCGGCGAACGCGGGCATCGAGTACAGCCAGGAGTCGGTGGGCCGGTCCGAATCGCCGTGCCCGAGCAGGTCGAGGGTCACCGCCCGGAAACCGGCGCGGGCCAGCCTGCGGGCGAGCGGGGCGTGCATCCGCCTCGTCAGCATGATGCCGTGGGTGAGCACGACCACCCGGTCGCCGGAGCCGAACTCGGTGTAGGCGAGCCGGTGACCCTCATGGGTGAAGGATCCCGAGAGCTCGATCGGCCGGGAGGACCGTTCCCGGCGCCGTCCAGGGGTCGGCGCGGGCAGGTCGGCGACCGCGGTGGCGCTGCTGGCCGGGCTCATATCCCACCGTCCTTCGTCGATCGTCGGGTACTCGCCGGTAGTACTCGCTGGTACCAGGAAAGCATCTCAGGCGCGGCCGGGCACAGTGGCCGTTGGCAGCCTGTCAATCACATGAGTCAAGATGACCCCATGACCGCTACAGCTGACAGTCTTCCCGATCTCGTTTCGCTCAAGGTGGAGATCGACGGGCACGTCGCCGAAGTGACGCTGCTCGGTCCGTCCAAGGGCAACGCGATGGGCCCCGATTTCTGGCGCGAGCTGCCGATCGTCTTCCGCGCGCTCGACGCGGACCCCCAGGTCAGGGCGGTCGTGCTGACCGGGAGCGGCAAGCACTTCTCCTACGGGCTCGACCTGCCCGCCATGATGCCCAGCTGGGGCGAAATGCTCGGCGGCGACGCGCTCGCGGGCCCGCGCACCAAGTTCCTCGACGAGGTCCGGACCCTCCAGGCGAGCGTGTCCTCGGTCGCGGAATGCCGCAAACCGGTCATCGCGGCCATTTCCGGCTGGTGCATCGGTGGCGGTGTCGACGTGATCGCGGCCGCGGACATCCGGCTGGCGAGCGCCGACGCGAAGTTCAGCGTGCGCGAGGTCAAGGTCGCGATCGTGGCCGACCTCGGCAGCCTCCAGCGGCTCGCGCCCATCATCGGCGAGGGACACCTGCGCGAACTGGCCCTGACCGGCAAGGACATCGACGCCGCCCGCGCGGAGAAGATCGGCCTGGTCAACGACGTCTACGCGGATCAGGACACTCTGCTGGCCGAGGCCCGCGAGCTGGCGTCGGAGATCGCCACGAACCCGCCGCTGGTCGTGCAGGGCACCAAGAACGTCCTGTCGGCCAACACCGAACGTCAGGTCGCGGACGGCCTGCGTTACGTCTCGGCCTGGAACGCGGCCTTCCTGCCCAGCAAGGACCTCGGCGAGGCCGTGCAGGCCTTCCTCGAGCGCCGCGCGCCCGAGTTCAAGGGAGAGTAGAAAGAACCGGCGGCCCAACCAGCGGACCAGGAGGACGATCGTGAGCGCTTCGGAGGCATACCGCACGTTCCGCGAGGCACGGGACTATCTGCAGGCCCATCGCGAGGACTACGAAACCGCCTATCGGGACTTCACCTGGCCCCGGCCCGCCGAGTTCAACTGGGCGCTCGACTGGTTCGACGTCGTCGCGGCCGATCCGGCCAATCAGGACCGGTACGCGCTGTGGATCGTCGAACAGGACGGCATCGAGAACCGCTGGACCTATCCGGAGATGGCGCGGCGATCGAACCAGGTCGCGAACTGGCTGCGCTCGCTCGGCGTGGCCAGGGGCGACCGGCTGATCCTGATGCTGGGCAACCAGGGCGAGCTGTGGCAGACGATCCTCGCCGCGATCAAACTGGGCGCCGTCATCATCCCGGCCTCGACCCTGCTCGGCCCGGCGGACCTCACCGACCGGGTCGAGCGGGGCGCGGCGAAACACGTCGTGATCCGGTCCGTCGACGCGCACAAGTTCGAGAACGTCGAGGGCGACTACACACGCATCGCCGTCGGTGAACCGGTCGAGGGCTGGCGGTCCTTCGTGGACGCCTACGAGGAAGCGGACACCTTCACGCCCGACGGACCGACGGCGGCGGAAGACCCGCTGTTGCTGTACTTCACCTCGGGGACCACCGCGAAGCCGAAACTGGTGCAGCACACGCAGGTCTCGTACCCGGTCGGCCATCTGTCCACAATGTACTGGATCGGCCTGGAACCGGGCGACGTCCACCTCAACATCTCCTCGCCCGGCTGGGCGAAACACGCGTGGAGCAACGTCTTCGCGCCGTGGAACGCCGAGGCGACGGTGTTCCTCTACAACTACGCGCGGTTCGACGCGGTCTCGCTGATGGCGCAGATGGAACGCTGCGGTATCACCAGCTTCTGTGCCCCGCCGACGGTGTGGCGGATGCTGATCCAAGCGGATCTGACCGTGCTCAAGACGCCACCGAGCAAGGTGGTCGGCGCGGGCGAACCGCTCAACCCCGAAGTGATCGACCAGGTCGAAAAGGCTTGGGGTGTCACGATTCGCGACGGTTTCGGGCAGACGGAGAGCAGCGTCCAGATCGCCAACACGCCCGGACAGGACGTCGTGCCGGGGTCGATGGGCCGTCCGCTGCCCGGGTTCACCGTGGCGCTCGTGGACCCCGTGACGGGGGAGCGCGCGCAGGAGGGCGAGATCTGCCTGGACCTCGCCAAGCGGCCGGTCGGGCTGATGGCCGGATACGCCGACGACGAGGAACGCTCCGCCGCGGCGTTCGCGAACGGCTTTTACCACACCGGCGACGTCGGTTCGATCGACGAACGCGGCTACATCACCTACGTGGGCCGGACGGACGACGTCTTCAAGGCGTCGGACTACCGGATCTCGCCGTTCGAGCTGGAAAGTGTCCTGCTGGAACACGAGGCGGTCGCCGAGGCGGCGGTCGTCCCGGCGCCGGACCCGATCCGGCTCGCGGTCCCGAAGGCCTACGTCGTCCTGGCGAACGGGCACGAGCCCACGGCCGACACCGCGGTGTCCATCCTGGCCTTCTGCCGGGAACATTTGGCCCCGTACAAGCGAATCCGTCGGCTGGAGTTCACCGACCTGCCGAAGACGATCTCCGGCAAGATCCGCCGCGTCGAACTGCGCGGACGCGAAAACGAAGCCGACGGCCGGCCGGCGGGGGAGTTCCGCGAAGAGGACTTTCCCCAGCTGAAGGGCTGACCTCCGACGGCGGACACACGTGATCAGGCGGACGACACGCGTGTCTAGGCGGACGACACGGCTGGGAGCCCGCCTCAGGCCGTGTCGTCCGCCTGATCACGAGTGTCGTCCGTCCAATCACGCGTGACGGTCAAGGCAGGCGTGTGGGTCGAACGACCCACAGCGCGGTAGGAGGAACCGCGTTAGCATCCTCGGCAGTGAATCGTTGACAACCCGTGGGGGTCACGGGTCTCACCTTCCCTGCTTTGAAAGGTGTTCCTGTCATGCGCATTCGTTTCCTCCTGCCGATGCTCGCCCTGGTGGCCGGGCTCGGTACCGCGGTGGCCACCCCGGCCGCCGCCGATCCAGGCCCGGTGACAGCGGGCGAAGTGTCCGTCGCCGACGCCTGCTACTCCTGGGGACGCACGTTGTCGGAAGGCGCGTCCGGTGAGGACGTCCGGCAGCTGCAGATCCGTGTGGCCGGGTACCCCGGTTACGGTGGCGTGCTCGCCCTCGACGGCCAGTTCGGCGCGGGGACCAAGGCCGCGGTCACCCGCTTCCAGCAGGCGTACGGGCTGGGCGCGGACGGCATCGCCGGTTCGGCCACGTTCTCGAAGCTCTACGCGTTGCAGGACGACGACTGCACGCCGATCAACTTCACCTACGCGGAACTGAACCGGTGCAACTCCGACTGGTCGGGCGGCAACGTCCCACCGGCGACGGCGAAGGCCAACGCGCTGGTCTCGATGTGGAAGCTGCAGGCGATGCGGCACGCCATGGGCGACCGGCCGATCGACGTCAACGGCGGGTTCCGCAGCGTCGCCTGCAACAACGCGGTAGGCGGCGCGACCAACAGCCGTCATCTCTACGGTGACGCCGTCGACCTCGGCGCCGGCTCGCAGGGCTTCTGCGGACTGGCGAAGCAGGCCCGTAACCACGGGTTCGCCGAGATCCTCGGGCCGGGCTACCCCGGCCACAACGATCACACGCACGTGGCACACCGGTCGACGCGGTTCTGGTCGGCGTCCTCCTGCGGGATCTGAGTCACTCCCAGCGCCACAGCGACGGCGGCCGTCCTCCCTTGGGGAGGGCGGCCGCGTGTTCGGTGGTACGCCGCAAACCGGGGACCCGCTCCATCGTCCGGCCGAGGTTGGCCGGATACGGGCGGTCCCCGGTCAGCGCTTCGGTGGCGTCCAGCGCCTGTGCCGTGGTGAAGATCGGTCCCAGCAGCCCGGCGGTGAAGGCGGCGTCCCGCCACAGCCGTTCGGCCAGCATCGGACGGCAGTCGGCGACGATCCGGTCGTGGTCGAAGGCCAGCGGCGGGATCTCGTCCAGCGGCGCCCAGACGACGTTCCCCGGGACGTCGAGCGCGGGATTCACGGTGGCCCACAACGCGATGGAGAGCGTGGGGCCACGCGGGTCACGGTTCGGCTCGTCGAAGGTGGCGAGCTGTCCGGTCGCCGAGACCGCGTCGGACGGTAGGCCGAGTTTGCCGACCACTGCCCGGCTCGCCGCCTCCCGCAGCCGTTCCCCGAGCCCGAGCAGCACTCCGGGCAGGGCGAGTTCCCCTTCGAACGGCTCGGCCGCACGCGGCGCGATCCCCAACAGGACGTTCCTGGTGCCGGGGGCGAACCGCACCACGAGCACGTCAACGGACACCGGCGTCGAATCGATCACGCGTTGATTGTCGACCGTGCCTCCGCGACGCGGTAACCGGCCCTGTCCGGGCCGTACCCCATGACGGCCACCGGCAGCCGTGCGCCGAACCACGCCAGCGGATCCGGCAGGTCGACGGCGGGGGAGCCGTCACGGGGCACGACCTTCAGCCCGGTCGCGTCGAGATGGGTCACCGCGAGCGCGTCCACGCCGTCGCAGGCCGCGATCGCGTAGTCCAGCAGGGCCGCGTCGAGATGCCCTGCTCGCCAAGCGCCCTGGAATTCGCCGGTTTCGTTGTGCCGCTCCGGGAACCGGGCGAGTACGGCGGCGGATTCGGTCGGCAACGGTCCCGCGCCGTGCCGGGTGAGGTACGTCCGCGTCACCCCCACGACGGTGTGCGGGCGCCGGCCCAACAGGGTGCGCGCGTTGTGCGGCGTGGTCGTCGACCAGGTCGTGTGCGGATGGAACCCGTGGTACTGGTCGAGGAGAGCCCCCTGCGCTCCCTCGAACACCAGCCGCCCGGAATCCGCCAGCCGCCCCGTCTCGTCCCCGTCGGTGATCCGCACCGCGCCCGCGAAATCGCGGTACAGCGCCACCAGATCGTCGACGCTGTGCGGCGGCGTGGCCAGCGGCGCGTAGAACCGCGCGAGCGCGTCCAGTTTGCGCCGCAACACCGACGGCCGGGCGCAGTCGGCGACCGTGGGCGCTTCCCCCGGCGTCCCGATCACCTCCTGGCTCTCCACCACGTCCCCCGGCACGGCCCCGGGCAACAGCGAGTACCAGACGGTCTCGCCGATGCCCTTGCCACACGAACCGTGCCGGTTCATGCCACGGGCCTCCTCCCTGGCCCGGTTGGCGTGGATGTGGAACGGCGTCGTGAGCAGAGCCCGGCCGTCCACACTCAGCAGCGAAAGCGGATTCCGGACGCCGACCGCTTCGAGCCGCCGAGCTTCCGCGGCCAGCGCGAACGGCTCGACGAGCACGAACCGCGACAGATGGGTGGGCACGCCGGCGAACGTGCCCGCCCCGAACTGGCTGAAGGTGTGGTGCCGCCCGTCCACGACGACGTTGTGCGCGGCCTGCGCGCCCCCGTTGAAGCGGACCACCGCGGTGGTGGGCCGGGCGGCGCAGAGCGTGTCGACCACCGCGCCCTTGCCTTCGTCGCCGAAGCCGAGCCCGACCACCACCACGTGACCATCCAGGAGAGTCATCGCAGCACCACGTCGCTCGGCCCGCCGGCCTCGGGCACCGCCGAAGTGACGACCGATTTGGTGCCCAGCTTCGCCAGCGCCTTGCCGACCGCCTTGCTTTCGGCGACCGAACCGACGTCCGCGAGGTCGGCGAGCGCCCGGTCGACGTCGACCACCCGCTCTTCCAGCCCGATGGTGGCGGCGATCAGTTCGCACACCGCGCCCGGGTCGTCGAGCTTCAGGAAGTTCTGGCCGAGCAGCTCGCTCCAGTGCTCGCCGATCTGCGGGTCGTTGTAGTACGAAGACTGGTTCGGCAGCACGAAGTAGACGTGCCACTTGCGCGCCAGCTCCCGGTACACCGAGGCCGGGTCGATGTCCTCCCGTACGTCGTCGCCGATCACCCGGCGGATGTGGCGGGCCTCCAGCGCGGGCTTGTTCAGCTCGTCGCCGATGATGAACAGATAGCCCTTGCGGCCGCGGTTCTGCCACGCGTCGGTCACCACGTGCCGCGCCATGAAGTACGCGGCCAGCTCGTAGGACTCGCTCTTCTGCCCGCCGCCACCGCCTTCGAGGAACATCGTGCGCAGCTGCTCGTCCATCCGGTTGTCCGATTCGAACTGTCCGACCTGCAACGGAACCCGGTCGCTGTCGGCGTCGCCGATCGCGCCGAACAACACCTGCGGGTCGGCCAGGTAACCCCGGCGCTTCAGCAGGCCGTGCAGCTTGCCGAGTTTGCCCTGCATGATCCGCGGCACCCGGCGCATCGAACCGGTGACGTCGAACAGCACCGCGATCGGCGTCGAATCGCTGTGGTCGGCCGAATCCCGGCATTCCCGCACGGCGTTCAGCGGGTCCAGCGCGGGCGCGACCTTCCATTCCTTCGCGGGCTTGGAACGGAGATCGGCGGTGTAGCCGAAATCGTCCTCACCCTGGGCCGCGCGGAAGGTCTTCGCGGCGGCGTAGGCGTTGTCGTCCCAGTGTCCGTGTCCCATGGTCAGGCTCCTGTCTCGGGGATGATGAACGGTCGGAAGGTGCGAGGGCCGTACAGATCGGCGAGCAGCTCGTCGTACTCGTCGAGCAGATCGGCGGCCTCGGGTCGTTGTGCCGGGATCTCCTGGAGACACCACTTGGCGAATTCGCGCTGGCGGGTTTCGCCCGGTGCCAGGAGGCCCAGCATCATGCTGTGGAGCATGTGGACGTCGGTGGCCGCGGTCATCGGCTGTCCTTTGTGGACTTCCGGTGGATAGCGGACGGATTTGTCCGCCGCCAGCGGGAGCGCACCGTCTTCGACGGCGAACGACCAGCCGGCCACGACGATGCCGTGCTGTCCGGGATGGACGAGCACGTTGTCCGCGGTGAGATGGCCGTGGACGACACCCGCCCGGTGCGCGCCTGCCACGGCACGCAGGAGGCGACGGTGCATCCAGGCGTAGTCGCGGCCGTCGAGCCCGCCGGGGAAGGCCTTCCCGATGTCGGCGAGGGTGAGGAAGCCGTCGACGAGCGGGTCGAGAACGCTGAACGCGCGGTCGCCCCTCGCGACCGGCCCCGACGTGTCGAGCAGTCGCGGGTAGTAGGGGCGGAGCCACCGATGCCGTTCGGTGAAGCCGTCCAGCGCGCGCAACGCCTCCCATTCGGCGTGGATCAGCGGATTGAGCGCCGGATCGCGGACGAGTTTGACCAGATGCGGGCCGGTGGTCCGGTACGTCGTGGCGACACTGCCCACCGCGTGCGGTGCGACGAGGGTGTAGGCCGACGTCGCCGTGGTGACCGTCTGCCGCCGGGCCCGCTTCCACTCGTCGTGGAGGCGGTTGAGCGTGGCTGCCGCGCGGTGGGCCCGCGCGTCGCCGGGGTTGCGGTCGGGGTGGAGCACGGCCGCCAGTTCGCGGTAGCGATGGCGGGCGAACAGCGCGGCCGGGCCGTTCGCGTCCTCGACCGCCTTCATGGCGTCTTCCCTGGTGAGCATAGTTTGAGTCTAGACGACTCTTACTTTGCTTCGCAAGGGGGTGGGTACAAATCCCGTGCCGGTCGGCTGCCTCTGTCACTAGGCTCGGTGGGCCGGACAGGGGGGTGTTGGTGGTCTTACGGGAACAGGATCGGCAAGCCGGGCAGTGGACGAACGCGATGATCATCGCGTTCGTGATCGGGATCGTCTGGGGCTCCGTCGCGGCCTTCGCCGGACGATGGGCCGTCGAAGGGTCGGCCGGCACTTACGACGTGCGCGCGGTGATCTCCGAGTGGAACTCCAAGACCACCGAAGGGCAGAACGGCCCGCATACCGGCTACGAGGTCCTGGCGATCACCGAAGACGGCCGCGCGATCGAACTGCCGACACGAGATGCGTTCGGCCTCGCCGATCCGGTGGTCGCCCGGCTTTCCTCGGTGACGGACAGGGTGTTGTCCGTGCGTGGGGCCGCTCGCGTCGTGGAAGCCCATCATCCGTGGGAGAAGATCACGGCGATGTCCCTCGGCTTGGCGCTCCTGGTGTTCGCGGCCGTCGTGCTGTGCAGACTGGCGAGACCGGGGGTGGCGCGGAAGGCGCTGCCGTTCCTGGCCGGGCTGGCCTTCGCCGCGTTCGTGGTGCTGACACCGGTCGGGTTCGGCGGGACGGCCTATCGCGAGGCGGCCGACCCCGTCCCGAATTTCTGGGAGCACCGTCGCGACTTGTGGGGGCCGCCGCCGGTGTTCGCCCGCGGACAGACCGCCGTATCCGGGGAATCGGCCGTGCGCGTGCTCGACGGCTGGCCTGGAGCGCCCAGCGGAGCCGAGGCTTGGTTGAGCGGATTCCACGTCCTCACGTTGCGGATCGAGGCGTCCCGCCTCGGTGACACCGCACTGGAGCTGTCGGCCGACGAACACGGTGAGCCGGAACGGGTCAAGGACTGCGCGGGCGCTCCCGGTGCTTTCGACGGCACCACGGGGCTCGTCTGTTTCGTGGTCCCGCCCGGATACCGGCCCGAGTACCTTCTCGTCGGCAAGCTCGACCGGGAAGTCCTGCTGAAGCTCCAGTGATCGACGAAAGGACTCCAGTGCCGGAAGAAGCGCGGAAATCCGGAGTTCTCTCCTCGGTGCTTTCGGCCGTTGTCCCTTTTCTGCTGATCTTCGGTGTCGTCGGGGGCTTCCTCGGTTCCGGCATCGGTGAATTGAGCACCGGCGAGGACGTCGCGGTCACCGAGATCTCGGGCTGTACGTCGGAGGGATCCGCGGTGAACGGCCAGACCCCGTACTGCTCCGGGAAATGGCGCTTCGCCGACGGTCGTACCGGCGGCGGCCGGATCCTGGGCGAGGACATCTCGGCGGGTGACACGGTTTTCGCCGGTGACGGGTTCGCCTATCGGTCGCGATCGCCGTTGATCCGGAAGATCTCCGCGGGCGGCGCGCTGGGTCTCCTCCTGGTCGGCATGGTGATCGTGGGCGTCGTCCTGTACCGGTTGGACGCGGGCAAGCGGCGACGTGAGGGTCCTCGAGAGTAAGGCAAAGGTGGCGTGTTCGCGGGAGCGGCCAGGGGTGGGGTGCTGGCTCCCTTCACTGTCTCCGATGCGCTGAAAGGAGCTTTCGGCGCTGGTCCTGAGTGGCGTTTCGGGTCAGGGCCAGGAGCGTCTTGGGTACCTGCAGGATTGCCGCGGCTGATCGCGGGTCCGGTAGTGAAGGCCTCCTTGCCTACCCTGAAGGTAGCGAAGGAGGCCTTCACTACCTTCCGGGTCGCCGCTGTGGCCCCAGATACACCAGCGGCCACAGTGGCCGCGTGTGAAGGACCCCTTCCCCAGTACAGAGGGCACGACCACATGGACGAGCCCGTCGGTGCCCGCCGCCTTGGGGTTCCGCTCAAGAGCCGTGCGCGAGCCTCACGTCCGGACACAGTGGACTGTGGTGCGAACGACCGACAGGACTGGGCGGGGAACTGCTCTACGGTGTCCGCACAGCGCGCGCGATCCGCCCGCGGCTGAGCATCAAGAGGAGAACTCTCCACCGTGAAGCACGTCCGCACCATCTCTTTGTTCACCGCCGGATTCGCCGCTCTCGCACTGACCGCCTGTGGCGCCAAGGCCGAGCAGCCCGCCGAGGCGGCCAAGCCCGCCACGCCGTCGGTCACCCAGCCCGCCTCGCCGACCACCGCCGACGGCCACACCAGTCCCGGAATGCGGCTCAAGTTCGGCGAGCGCGCGCTCGTCCCGGTGGACTACAACAAGGAGAGCTTCGGGACCGTCGCGCTCACGGTGACGGCGATCGAAGAGGGGAAGGCCGCCGACCTCAAGGGGTTCGACCCCGAGCAGATCGCCGGTGTCACGCCGTACAACATGCGGTACACCGTCGAATTCGTGAAAGGCGACGACCTGTCCGGTGTCCCGCTGGCCTTGCGCGGGCTGCTTTCCGACGGCAAGCAGGGCGGTACGGCCCTGGTGGGCAAAACCGCCGACTGCGGCAAGGTGACCGCACCACGGGACGGCGGGTTCTCGAAACCGGGACAGAAGTTCGAGGCCTGCACCATGTACGGCGCCAAGGGTGGCGAGAAGATCTCGTTCGCCGCCTTCAACTTCGGTGACGCCTACCGCAAGACCCCGATCGTCTGGGGCAGCTGACGCTCAGGAGCGGGTCGCTTCGATCTGGCGCTCGTCCTCGGTAGAGCAGCTCGTCACCGGATCGTTCGGCCCGCTCCCGCAGGTCCATGCCCCGACGACGACCGGGCCCGGCCCCTGCGGTGACGCCGCTTCGGCGGGCGTCAGCTTGGCGAAGTAGTCCGTGAGCACCTGTGTCGCTTCGGCGCAGTCCGTCTTCCCTCGGACGACGACCTTGTTCTTCGCGCCCTGGAACCCGGTGACGTCCCCGCAGGGTGAACCGGCGAGAGCCTGGTCGGCCGAAGGGGCGGGGGAGGGTGACGGCGCGGCCGAGGGCGCGGGATCGGCGCCGCAACCGCTCAGCAGGACGACGGCGAACGCGGCGGGAAGCACGGCGAGGCTCTTCATGGGCCCTTCTTCTCGGGGATGGTTCATTCGACGGGGACGACGGCGGCGAACACGTTCTGCTCGCCTTTGCTGCAACTGGTGCCGCCTTGGGCGGCGGGAGCTCCGGAGACGCACAGCCAGCCGTCCACGGTCTCGCTGACCGGTTCGTCCGAGCCCGCGGACTGGCGTCCGGCGATCCTCTTGTGGAACGAATCGACGATCCCGGTCGCCTCCGCGCAGGAGACACCGGGCCCGTTGAGCACCTGCAAGGTCAGCCCGCTCGCCGCGGTCACCGTTCCGCAGGAACCCTGTACCGGTTCAGCGGGTTTCGGTTCGGGGGCGGGAGTCGGGGCGGCGGACGGACTCGGCGCGGTTTGCGACGGGATCGGCGGTACCGAAACGCTGGACGCGCTCGTGGGGATCGCGGGCGATGAGACCGGCGTCGAAGTGACAGGCGGTGGCGGCGCTTCGCCCGAACAGGCGGCGAGCGATCCGGCGACGGCGCAGACCGCGAACAGGCGCCGCCACGTTCCCGTGGTCGTCGAGACGGGCAAGGCGATCCTTTCGTCGGCCGGTCGTGGCCGGCCCATTCTGACCCGGCCGGGCCCGATGTCGTGGCATTGAGCCACGTTCGGTTCGCGGGAGGCTATCGCGGCCCCGCCGCCGCGATACGCGAGGACCGCCCAATCACTGTCCACTGTGGACAATTAATATGCCGTTCACGGCGCGGCAACACCCTGCTGTCGTCGCGAACCGATCGGACGAATCCGGCGCCGAGCCGTTAACGCGCGGCCCCGTTCTGCCGAAAAGACAAGTAGCGCTCCGGCGTGTCCCAGTCCCCGTCACCGAAACCGTGAGAGCGATGAAGACCGACGAACAGACCGACCCCGCGTCACCCCAGGCCACCGCACCGGCGAGCACGGAGCTTCCCCCGACGGCCCCGTGCACCGTCGTCTGGTGTGGCGGCCGCCCGTACGTCCTGGAGAACTCGGCGGGCCACCATCGCTGGATGGGCACCGACCACCGAGGCAGGCCCGTGGCGCTGACCAGTGCGGACCTGCAACGCCGCGGCTGGACGCACACCCGGGCCAGCTGACGCGGGAGGACGTGGGCGCCACTGGCTAGGCTGAGCGGGTGAGTACGCCCCCCGAACCGAGCGTGACCAGCGAAGAGCCTCCCCTGCTGCGGCAGGCCCTGAACGTCCCCAACATGCTTTCCATCCTCCGGCTCGCCGGAGTGCCGGTCTTCCTGTGGCTGCTCCTCGGCCCGAAGGAGGACGGCTGGGCGCTCGCGCTGCTCGTGTTCAGCGCGCTCACCGACTGGCTCGACGGCAAACTCGCCCGCTGGCTCAACCAGATGTCGCGGCTCGGCCAGCTGCTCGACCCCGCCGCCGACCGGCTCTACATCCTCGCGACCCTCATCGCCTTCCTGATCCGCGACATCATCCCGTGGTGGCTGGTGGTCCCGCTGGTCGTCCGGGAGGCCGTCCTCGGCGTCTGCGTCCTGCTGCTGCGGCGCCGGGGGTTCGCCCCGCCGGAGGTCACCTACATCGGCAAGGGCGCCACCTTCGTGCTGATGTACGCCTTCCCGTTCCTGCTGCTCACCCAGGGCGGCTCCGACATCGCCGCGATCGCCCGGCCGATCGGCTACGCCTTCACGGCATGGGGTGCGGTCCTGTACGTCTATTCAGGCGTGCTGTACGTCGTGCAGACCGTTCGGGCGTTGCGCTCGGCCGCTCCCGGCGTGTCGCGGGAGGCGCCGGGCGCGTGACCCGGCGGGATGCGAAACTTCGCGCGTCGGTTTCGAGTGAGGGCATCAGAAAGGGGAGCGGCGTTGTCCACTCCAGAAGAACTGCGGTACACCGAGGAGCACGAGTGGGTCTCCGTGCGCGACGGCGGGCTCGTGCGCGTGGGCATCACCGAGTACGCCCAGGACCAGCTCGGTGACGTGGTGTTCGTCGAACTGCCCGAGGTCGGCAAGCAGGTCGGCTCGGGCGACGCGTTCGGCGAGGTCGAGTCGACCAAGAGCGTCTCGGAGCTGTTCGCCCCGCTCGACGGCGAGGTGGTCGCGGTCAACGACGCGGTGACCGAATCGCCCGAGCTGATCAACAGCGACCCGTACGGCGAAGGCTGGCTGATCGAGCTCCGTCTCGACGACGCGAGCTCGGTGGAATCCCTGCTGGAGGCCGAGGCGTACCAGGCGCTGATCAAGGAATAGCCGCAGGCCGTGGCCCTTCGGGAAGAGTAGGGGGAGCCGCGGGCCGGAGATTCGATCAGGCACGGTACGTTTGACCTCCACACGTTCTTGAGTAGTGGCAACACACATGCGTTAGGAGAGCTCAGGTGAGCACGAACGACGGGCCCGGCGTTCCCCCGGAGCAGTCTCCGGAGCGGACTTCTGTCTTCCGGGCCGACTTCCTGGCCGACGTCGAAGGCACTGAGGCTCCTCCGGCTGCCGAGGCCCCCGTCCAGGGTGTGGACGCGCTGCCCGCGGGTTCCGCGCTGCTGGTCGTCAAGCGGGGCCCGAACGCGGGGTCGCGCTTCCTGCTGGACCGCGACACCACCAGCGCGGGACGGCACCCGGACAGCGACATCTTCCTCGACGACGTCACGGTCTCCCGGAGGCACGCCGAGTTCCGCCGTGAGGGCGGCGAGTTCGTCGTCATCGACGTCGGCAGCCTCAACGGCACCTACGTCAACCGCGAGCCGGTCGACCAGGCCGTCCTCGCCGGTGGCGACGAGGTGCAGATCGGCAAGTTCCGCCTGGTCTTCCTGACCGGCCCGGGTTCCGGGGGCCAGGGGGCACGGTGACGGCGGCCGGGCGGCCTGATCGGGATGCGTCGCAGCGCGATGGGTTGAGCATCGGGGCCGTGCTGGCACAGCTGCGCGGCGACTTCCCCGATGTCACCATCTCCAAGATCCGGTTCCTCGAGGCGGAGGGTCTGGTCCAGCCGGGCCGGACCCCGTCGGGGTACCGGCAGTTCGCTCCGGCGGACGTGGAGCGGTTGCGGTTCGTCCTGTCCGCCCAGCGGGATCACTACCTTCCGCTGAAGGTCATCAAGGAACAACTGGACGCGGCGGATCGGGGCGCCGTGCCGGAAGCGGCGATGCCGAGGCTGCCGCGGAAACTCGTTTCGCTCGACGCCCCCGGGGAGAACGGCGGACTGCCGTCCCCCGGGGACTTCGAGACCGATCGCGAGATCAGGCTGACCGAGGAAGATCTGCTCCGCCAGGCCGGCATCGACGCCGCCACCCTGGCTGAGCTGCGGCAATACGGTCTGGTGCGCCCAGGCGCGGCGGGGTTCTTCGACCCCGACGCGGTCCTCGTGGCGAAGACCGTGAAAGCGATGACCGAATTCGGTATAGAGCCGAGACATCTGCGTGCCTTCCGGGCCGCGGCCGACCGCGAGGTCGGCCTGCTGGAGCAGATCGTGACCCCGGTGTATCGGCATCGTGACGAGGACGCCCAGGCGAGGGGCGACGAAGTCGTCCGGGAGCTCGCCGCCTTGACCGTGGCGTTGCACACGCTCTTGGTGAAGGCCGGAATACGGGCTGTCACGGGCGGTTGAACGGTTCCAGGGGACCGGGAGCCGCTGTACGGCCACTTGTCAATGCCTGAATGTTCGGCACCCTATGCCGTACCGTGAGAGTCGGGTTTGCCACGGGCGAACCGAGAATGTCGGAGACAGCGAGCACAGCGCTCGGAAGACGGGTAGCGTCGGGACTACCGTCGCTTGGTCGTCGAGACAAGCGTTGCAGCCCGTGCGCACGAGAGGGAGGCGAAGCCCGATGAGCGAGATGCGCGTCGTCGGCGTGCGGGTGGAGCTACCCGCGAATCAGCCGATCTTGTTGCTGCGGGAAACCGAAGGCGAGCGTTACCTGCCGATCTGGATCGGCTCGGTGGAGGCCACCGCCATCGCCTTGGAGCAGCAGGGAGTCCGCCCGGCCCGTCCACTGACCCATGACCTGCTCAAGGAGGTCATCGGCGCGCTGGGCCGTGAGCTGGAACAGGTCGTCATCACCGACCTGAAGGAAGGCACGTTCTTCGCGGAACTGGTCTTCGACGGGGACATCCGGGTTTCGGCGCGGCCGAGCGATTCGGTGGCGCTGGCGCTGCGGGTGGGGGTGCCCATCCACGCCGTCGACGCGGTGCTGGAGGAAGCTGGCCTCATCATCCCCGACGAGCAGGAGGACGAGGTCGAGAAGTTCCGCGAGTTCCTCGACTCGGTCTCGCCGGAGGACTTCCGCGGCGCGGACACCTGATCCCGAGAACTCGAAGAAGGGGCGGCGCCCGTTGGTGCCGCCCCTTCTTCGTATGCGTTTAGTCATCTGAATGCGGGTCAGGCCGCGGTCGCCTTGAGGAACAGGTCGGCCAGCTCCCGGCCGTACCGCTCCAGGTCCAGCTTCGGATCCGCCGCGAACTTCGCCGCGACGCCGTCGATGGCCTGAGCGATCGACAGCGCCATCACGTCCGCCGCGAAGTCGCCGAAAGCGCCTTCCTGCTGGCCCTGGCGCAGCTGACGTTCGAGCCGCCCGGTCCGGAACTCCTCGACGAGCGGCGCCGACATGAACCAGCCCTCGGCGTCCGAGCCGCTCGAAGCCATCTCGACCATGACCCGCACCAGTTCCGGGTACGAGCCGAGGAAGGCGATCTCCGCCTCGATGTAGCCGCGCAGCAGCCCGGCACGGTCGGTCCTGCCCTCGATGCGCTCCTCGAGGAACTTGTCCTTCATCCCGGTCGCGGTGGTGACCACCGCCTGCATCAGGCCGGCCTTGTTGGTGAAGTGGTAGGAGATGATCCGGGTGCTGGACAGCCCGGCCCGCTCCTTGATCTTCGCGAACGACGTCTTGTGGTAGCCGAAGTCGGCGATCGTCGCGATCGCGGCCCCGACGATCTGGGCCCGCCGGGCCGCCTCGGTGACCGACAGCCCCAGTTCCGCCTGAACCTCTTGCAGGGCGCTTTGAGTGGAGGGATTTACTTGCATGAGTAAAAATTAACACGGCTGGGTAAAACCGGCAACCCTGCGGCCGAACGGGGGACTGTCCTCGACAAGCCTCAAGAAGAGCTTGAGGCCGACCGCGCGTCGCGTTGACCGGTTTGCCGGACGCGCTTACCGTCAATGAAGGTGAATCGCCAAGGTGTGATTCGGATGTCTGGGGCATTCGTCTTGACGAGGAACTCCGGTGCGGACTCCCGTGGGTCCGCGCGGCTTTGTTCGCCGGCCGCCAGGTCGGGCGAGGGGAGGCATGGCGTGGTCGAGGCTGGTAGCCCTCAAGAGCCGCTCGTTCCGGTCGCTGACGGCGAGCAGGGCGAGCTGTTCCCCGACTCTTCCCTCCCGGACGAACTCGTCGGCTACCGCGGCCCGGCCGCCTGCCAGATCGCCGGGATCACCTACCGGCAGCTCGACTACTGGGCCCGCACGAAGCTGGTCGCGCCGAGCATCCGCACGGCGCATGGTTCCGGTTCGCAGCGGCTCTACTCGTTCAAGGACATCCTCGTCCTGAAGGTGGTCAAGCGGCTGCTGGACACCGGCGTCTCCCTGCAGAACATCCGCGTCGCCGTCGACCACCTGCGCCTGCGCGGCGTCCGTGACCTCGCCAAGGTCACCCTGTTCTCGGACGGCACCACCGTCTACGAGTGCACCTCGCCCGAAGAGATCGTCGATTTACTCCAGGGCGGGCAGGGTGTCTTCGGCATCGCGGTCAGTGGCGCGATGCAGGAGATCAGCGGCACCATCCACGAGTTCCCGGCCGAACGGGCCGACGGCGGCGTGATCGAAACGGTCACGCCGGACGAGCTCACGCAGCGCCGCAACGCCCGTCGCACCGGCTGATCATGAGGCCGCGCGAGCGGCAGGGTAGGCTCACTTCCGCGGTCGACGAATCCGCGCGGGAGAGACCGAGTCGATAACCGTTGAGCTCGGCGCCGAAGGAGCAAGTCCTCCCCGGAACCTCTCAGGCACCCTGGACCGCGCGGAAGAGACGCCTCTGGAAAGTGGTTCGCCAGGTCACAGCCTGGCGGCCCCGCCGACGGTGCAAGCCTGGCTCAACACTCGGGCGAAACTCTCAGGCGCCCCCTCGGGGGTACGGACAGAGTGGGGAGGGCCAGGACAATCCGTCCCGGCCCCACCCCCGCGTCTTGGGAGGTCCCCGATGGAGCCTGTTTCACTGGCCGCTCTCGAATCCGGAACCCTCTTCGCGGACCGGCACATCGGTCCCGGCGCGGAAGAGCTCGCGCGCATCCTCGACGTCGTCGGCGTCGCCTCCCTCGAAGAGCTCGCCGAGCGGGCCGTCCCCGCGTCGCTGCGGGAGTCCGCGACACCGCCGGATCTGCCGCCGCCCGCCACCGAGACCGGCGCGCTCGCCGAACTCCGCGTACTGGCCGGGCGCAACCGGCCGATGGTCCAGATGATCGGCCTCGGCTACCACGACACCGTGACCCCGCCGGTGATCCGCCGCAACGTGCTGGAGAGCCCGGCCTGGTACACCGCGTACACGCCGTATCAGCCGGAGATCTCGCAAGGCCGCCTCGAAGCGCTGCTCAACTTCCAGACCATGGTCGCCGACCTGACCGGGCTGCCGATCGCGAACGCGTCCATGCTGGACGAGGCGACCGCCGCGGCCGAGGCGATGACGCTGGTCCGCCGGGCGGGCAAGGCGAAATCGAGCCGGTTCGTGGTCGACGAGGACACCCTTCCGCAGACGATCGAGGTGCTGCGCACCCGTGCCGAACCGCTCGGCATCGACCTGGTGACCGCGGACCTGTCCCAGGGCATCACCGGGCTCGGGCTCGGCGGCGACTTCTTCGGCGTGCTGCTGTCGTATCCGGGCGCGTCGGGGGTCGTCCGCGAATGGGATCACACCATCGCCGAGGTCAAGGCGCTCGGCGCCGCCGTGGTGATGGCCGCGGATCCGCTCGCGCTGACCCTGCTGCGGTCGCCCGGTGAACTCGGTGCCGACGTCGCGATCGGGTCGACGCAGCGGTTCGGGGTCCCGATGGGCTTCGGCGGACCGCACGCGGCGTACCTCGCCGTCCGGCAGGGGCTCGAACGGCAGCTGCCCGGACGGCTGGTCGGGGTGTCGAAGGACGCCGACGGCGCCCCCGCGTACCGGCTCGCGCTGCAGACCCGTGAACAGCACATCCGCAGGGAAAAGGCGACGAGCAACATCTGCACCGCCCAGGTGCTGCTGGCGGTCATCGCGTCGATGTACGCCGTGTACCACGGTCCCGAAGGGCTGCGCGCGATCGCGAACCGCGCACACCGGATGGCCACGGTACTCGCGGCGGGCCTCGCCGAAAGCGGTGTCGACGTCGTGCACTGCGAATTCTTCGACACCGTCACGGTTTCGGTCCCGGGCCGCGCGGCGGGGATCGTCGGCACGGCGCGGGAACTCGGGGTCAACCTGAGGCTCGTGGACTCCGACCACGTCGCCGTCGCCTGCGACGAGACGACCACCCGTGAGCATCTTTCCTTGGTGTGGAAGGCGTTCGGGGTCGCGGTGTCCGATGTGGACTCGCTCGACGCGGACACCGCGGACGGCTTCCCGCCGGATCTGCGCCGCACCAGCGACTACCTGACCCATCCGGTCTTCCACGCGCACCGCTCGGAAACGGCGCTGCTCCGGTACCTGAGGTCGTTGTCCGACAAGGACGTCGCGCTCGACCGGAGCATGATCCCGCTGGGCTCCTGCACGATGAAGCTCAACGCCACGGCCGAGATGGAGCCGATCACCTGGCCCGAGTTCGCCGGTCTGCATCCGTTCGCACCCGCCGAGGACGCGGCCGGTCTGCTCACCGTCGTGAAGGATCTGGAGCGCTGGCTCGCCGGGATCACCGGCTACGACGCGGTCTCCCTGCAGCCGAACGCCGGAAGCCAGGGCGAGTTCGCCGGACTGCTGGCCATCCGCGCGTACCACCGCGAACGCGGGAACTCCGCACGTGACGTCTGCCTGATCCCGTCCAGCGCGCACGGGACGAACGCCGCCAGCGCCGTGATGGCCGGAATGCGGGTGGTCGTCGTGAAATGCGACGACGAGGGCAACATCGACCTCGGCCATCTCAAGTCCACTGTGGACGAGCACGCGGACGACCTCGCCGCGATCATGATCACCTATCCCTCCACGCACGGCGTGTACGAGGACACCGTCCGCGAGGTCTGCGCGCTGGTGCACGACGCGGGCGGCCAGGTGTACGTCGACGGCGCGAACCTGAACGCGCTGATCGGGGTGGCGCAGTACGGCAGGTTCGGCGCGGACGTCTCGCATCTCAATCTGCACAAGACCTTCTGCATCCCGCACGGTGGCGGCGGGCCGGGGATCGGGCCGATCGGCGTCCGCGCGCATCTGGCGCCGTACCTGCCGAACCACCCGCTGCAGCCGGACGCGGGCCCGTCCACCGGAGTGGGGCCGATCAGCGCCGCGCCATGGGGGAGCGCGTCGATCCTTCCGATCTCCTGGGCCTACGTCCGGATGATGGGTGCTGAAGGCTTGAAGCGGGCGACGCTGACCGCGGTCGCGAACGCCAACTACGTCGCCAAACGTCTCGCCGCGCACTACCCGGTGCTGTACTCCGGGCACGACGGCCTGGTCGCGCACGAATGCATCCTCGATCTCCGCGCGCTCACCAAACGGACCGGCGTCACCGTCGACGACGTCGCCAAGCGGCTGGCCGACTACGGGCTCCACGCGCCGACGATGTCCTTCCCGGTGGCGGGAACGCTCATGGTCGAGCCCACCGAGAGCGAGGATCTCGGTGAACTCGACCGGTTCTGCGACGCGATGATCGCGATCCGCGGCGAGATCGAGAAGGTCGCCGCGGGGGAGTGGCCGGTGGAGGGAAGCCCGCTGCGGAACGCGCCGCATACCGCGCGCTGTCTCGCGGGCGAGTGGGATCGCCCGTACAGCAGGGAGATCGCGGTCTTCCCGGCCGGCTTCACCGCGTCGAAGATCTGGCCCCCGGTGCGGCGGATCGACGGGGCCGCGGGGGACCGCAACCTCGTCTGCTCCTGTCCGCCGCCGGAGGCCTTCGCCTGATCGTCAGCCGGGCATTTTGTCGAGAAAACCCAGCACCTGCTTGATCCGGCCGTCCTCGACGGTGATGACGTCGAAACCGATCGCCAGCGGCTCCTCGGCGCCCTCCGGGCCGAGGTACCACTGGAACCGCGCGATGTCGTGGTGCGCGTCGGGCGCCGCGGGCAGGCTGAACTTCAAGCCCGCGAACTGGGCCTGCGCGCCGGCGATGAAGCCGTCGACACCGTCGCGGCCGGTCACGGCGCCGAGCGGGTCGGTGTAGACGGCGTCCTCGGTGAACACTTCGGTGATGAGCGCGCGGCGCTTGTCCGCGTCGGTCTCGTTCCACACGGCGATGTACTGCTCGGCGACGCGCTGGATGTCCGACATGGTGTCTCCTCGTTCTGTTGTGGGGTAACCGATGCCGCAACTCTGTCGGCCGAGGGTGGGTCCCGTCGATTACGCGGGAGGTAATGGCGGCCCGGCGCCGGTGGCCGTAGGTTCGTGATCGTGACGACCACACTGACCGCGGGCCGCGCGGGCCGCCCCGTCGGGGAACTCCTTCGTGAATGGCGTGACCGCCGCCGGATCAGCCAGCTGGACCTCGCCATCTCGGCGGACATCTCCACCCGGCACCTGAGCTTCGTCGAAACCGGCCGGTCCAAGCCGAGCCGCGAGATGGTGCTGCGGCTCGGCGAACACCTGGAGGTGCCCTTGCGGGAACGCAATCAGCTGCTGCTGGCCGCGGGGTACGCGCCCGCGTACGCCGAAACCGGTCTCGCCGCCCCGGAGCTGGAGGCGGTCCGCAAGGCGGTGCGCCAGCTGATGGCCGGCCACGAGCCGTACCCGGCCGCCGTCGTCGACCGCTGGTGGAACCTGGTCGACGCCAACGCGAGCATCTCGCTGATGACCGACCTGGTCTCGCCCGCCTTGATGACGCCGCCGGTCAACGTCCTGCGGGTGACGCTGCATCCGGACGGGATGGCGCCGCACGTGCTGAACCTGGGGGAGTGGCGTGCCCACCTGCTCGGCAGGCTGCGGCGTCAGGTGGCCCAGACCGCCGACCCGATGCTGACCGAGCTGCTGGAGGAACTGCTCACCTATCCGTGCGCGGATCCCGTCCCCGAGGTGGAGGTCCCGGGACCGGGTGACATCTTCGTCCCGCTGAAACTGCGGCACGAGGACGCCGAACTCACGTTCTTCAGCACGGTGTCCACCTTCGGCACGCCGCTGGACGTCACGGTCGCCGAGCTGGTGATCGAGTCGTTCTTCCCGGCCGACACGGACACGGCGGAGTATTTGCGCGCGTATGCCGCGCGCGGGGTGGAATGATGCGGGGCAAGAAGCCCTGCCACCGAACCCAGTGAGGATTTCCCTTCCATGGCCGTGCCTTCCGTCGTCCTGAACAACGAGGTAGCCATCCCCCAGCTCGGTTTCGGCGTCTGGCAGGTGCCCGCGGGCGATACGGCCAAGGTCGTCCGGACCGCCATCGAGACCGGGTACCGCAGCATCGACACCGCCGCGTCGTACCGGAACGAAGCCGGTGTCGGCGAGGCGATCCGCTCATCGGACGTCCCCCGCGACGAACTGTTCATCACCACGAAACTGCCGAATCCGGGCCACGGTTACGACGAGGCGCTGCGGGCGTTCGACGCGAGCCTCGCGGAGCTCGGGCTGGACCACGTCGACCTCTACCTGATCCACTGGCCGATGCCCGCCCGCGGGAAGTACGTCGAAACCTGGCGGGCGCTGGAAAAGCTCTACGCGGACGGCCGGGTGCGCGCGATCGGGGTGTCGAACTTCCACGTCCCGCATCTGCGGCGGCTGTTCGACGAGACCGGGATCGTGCCCGCGGTCAACCAGGTCGAGCTGCATCCCCGGCTTCAGCAGAAGGCGTTGCGGGAGTTCCACGCCGAGCATGGCATCGTCACCGAGGCGTGGAGCCCGCTGGCGCAAGGATCTTTGCTCGCGGACGCGACGCTGACCGCACTCGCCGCCAAATACGGCAAGAGCCCGGCGCAGCTCGTGCTGCGCTGGCATCTGCAGCTCGGCACGGTCGCCATCCCGAAATCCGTGACACCGTCCCGGATCCGCGAGAACTTCGACGTCTTCGACTTCGAACTCGCCGAAGACGATCTCGCCGCGCTCGCCGAGTTCGACGACGGGACGCGCACCGGCCCGGACCCGGACACCTTCTCCTCGTGAGTGTTGGGTTCTAACGGTCCCAACACTCACGAGGCCGGGACCGAATCGGGAAGTCTTGCGTGATCAGGTGGACGACATGCGTGATCGGACGGACGACACGCGTGTCTGGAGGGACATCACGCGAGTCGTCCGTCTGGGCACGTGTGTCGTCCGTTCCGTCACGTGTGTCGTCCGTCGGATCACGCCAAACCGTCGGACACGGTTGGTGCTAACCGTTCTCTCCCCACTCACGAGGACTTGGCCCGCTGGTACTGGCGTCCTGGGTACATGAAGGCCCCCTTCATTGCGTCTAGCGCAGTGAAGGGGGCCTTCATGTACTTGGGAAGGTGTGAAGGTCGAGTTCAGCAGAAGTCCAAGACACCCTTGGTCCTAACCGTCCGCGCGCTCACGAGGCGGAGGTACGGGAAAGGCCCCTTCCCGAGCGGCGAAGGGGCCTTTCCCGTGGTTCGGGGCCTCAGGTGGCCTTGATACCCGCGGCCGCGAAGTCGGCCTGCTGGGCGGGCTGCTGGAGGTACTGGCGGAACGTCTGCGCGGCGCGCATCTGGACCTCGTCGATGTTCTTGCCGGCGAGCCCGACGAGCGGGTAGTCGGCCGAACGCGCCGTCGCGACGGACTGGGCGGGCGAACCGACCAGCTCGGGCTTGGCGGTGTTCAGCTCGGTCACCCAGTAGGAGGACTCGGGGATCCAGGCGGCGGGAAGGCCGCCGATGGAGTCGAGGTTGGTCCGTCCGACGAGGCCGTCGAGCACCGAACCGGACGACAGCGCGTCGATCTGGATGATCACGCAGTGGTCGCGGACCACGGTCGCGGCGTTGTTCCACCGCTCGGCCGCCGCGCGGACCGGCTTCTCGATGCTGGGGGTGACGATGACCCGCATCGGGGTGTCGCCGGCGCTGCACGCCTTGGCCTGGGCTTCGGCGCGGGTGTTGAGCTCGCCGTCCGCCCAGTTCCAGCCGAACACGCCGATCGCGACCAGGACCACGAGGACCAGGCAGGCGATGGGCCACTTGGCGATCCGCCGCCGCGGGGCCTTCTTCCCGACGATCCGGTGCGAACCGGTCGCCTCACCGCGACCCTGAGGCCGCTTCGGCGGGTCGAGGGGATGCGGCACCGGCTCCTCGGCCACGCTGTGTCGCCCCATCGTTGTCCTTTCGAAACGTGCGCGCTCGCGCTGCGTATGCAATCAAACCGTTATCACTCTAACAGGGGAGGATGTTACGGGGAATGCGACGACTCACAGTTGTTTTCCGCGTGTCGCGGGAACTTTCCTTAACTCGGCCAGGAGCCGTTGGCAATGCGCTATCAGGTGCTCACGCAGCGGCGCGGCCCGGCGGGCGAACCCGGCCTGGGCACGGGCGTACTCGGCACGGCCTTCCGGGGTCTCGATCCGCACGGGCGAGTACCCGAACGACGCCAGATCGTACGGGCTGGCCCGCATGTCCAGCTCACGGATGTCCGCGGCCAGCTCGAAGCAGTCCCCGACCAGCTCAGCCGGGACGAACGGATCGAGTTTGTACGCCCACTTGAACAAGTCCATGTTGGCGTGCAGGCAGCCCGGCTGCTCGAAGTCGACCTGGTCCTCCCGCGCCGGTCGCAGGGTGTTGAGCGGCCGGGCGGGCTCGGTGAAGAACCGAAACGCGTCGAAATGTCCGCATCGGATCTCCAGCGACTCGACGACGCCGTCGGTCCCGGCCGAGCCGAGCCGGAGCGGAAGTTGTGAGTGGCGGACCTCATTCGCCGATTCCCGGTAAACCATTGCCCATTCGTGAAGCCCGAAACAACTGAGTCTCGGCGAGCGGGACGCGGTCGCGGAAAGCAGCCGGAGAACGAATTCCGCGGTCTTGGCCCGGCCCTCGGTGAAGCCCTCCGGGTCGAGCATGACGCCGTCCGGGGTCTCCAGGTAGCCCTTCCGCTCCAGGAACCGGCGCGCGGGCGCGCCTTCGAGCACGACACCCGGGCCCGGCTGCCAGCGCTCGAGATGCCCTGGCCGGTGCGAGTAGTAGCTGAAGAGGAAGTCGAGCACCGGATGCTTCTCGCCTCGCGAGCGGCGGCGCTGGTGCGGTGTCGTCCAGCGCCGCATCCGCGTGACGTGGTCGTCCTCCCGAGCCCGCCACACGGGCTCGGGAAGGACGATCAGGCCGGTCATGACATGACGTGGGTACCGTCGCGGACAGTTCCCACGTATTCCTCGACGAGGTCCTCCAGCGCGACGACGCCGACCGCGGCCCCGGCCGGGCTCAGCGCCCGCGCCAGGTGGCTGCCTTCCTTGCGCATCGCCGACAGCGCCTCGTCCAGCCGGGCGTCGGCGTGCAGTTCGGTGAGCGCCCGCGTCTTGTCCGACGGCACCACGGTGGTCGGGTCCTCGCCCACGAGGTCGAGGATGTCCTTGACGTGGATGTAGCCGGTCAGCGTCCCGTCGTCGGTGCACACCGGGAAGCGGGAGAACCCGGTCGAGGACACCGCGCGTTCGACGTCGCCCAACGTGGGCGAGCAGGGCAGCGTGGTCAGCTGAGCCGTCGGGACCAGCACGTCCGCGACCGTCTTCTCCACCGAGGACAGCGTCTTGCTCAGGCGCTGGTGCTCGGAATGCTCCAGCAGCCCCTCACGACGCGACTCGCTGAGCAGCTCGGCGAGTTCGTCGGAGGTGTAGGCGGTCTCCAGCTCGTCCTTCGGCTCGACCTTGAACACCCGCAGCAGCGAGTTCGCCACGAAGTTCAGCAGCCAGATGAACGGGTTGGCGACCTTCACCCAGGCCACGTGCACCGGCACCAGCCACAGCGCCAGCCGCTCCGGCTCGGCGATCGCGAGGTTCTTCGGCACCATCTCGCCGATGAGGACGTGCAGGATGGTGATGAACGCCAGCGCGATCGCGAACGAGATCGGGTGCAGCAGGACCTCGGGGATCCCGAACAGCTCGAAGAACCCGGCCAGCCGGTGGGCGATGGCGGGCTCGCCGAGCCGTCCCAGCAGCAGCGAGCAGATGGTGATGCCGAGCTGCGCGCCCGCGAGCATCAGCGAGACGTTCCTGCTCGCGTTGATCACGATCCTGGCGCGCGTCTTTCCCTGCTCCAGCAAGGCTTCCAGCCGGTCACGCCGCGACGAGATCAGCGCGAACTCGGCACCGACGAAGAACGCGTTGGCCAGCAACAGGACCACGACGAGGAAGATGTTGAACCAGTCGCTCATCGGGCGGGCTCCTGCTCGGCGGAGGTCGCGGTGTCGCCGACCCGGCGGACTTCGACCTCGGCGATACGGAGACGGTCCATTTTGGTCACCGTGAGCCGCCAGGCGTCGAGTTCGGTGGCGTCGCCGGGGGAGGGGATCCGGCCGAGCCGTTCGAGGATCAACCCGGCGATGGTCTCGTAGTCGCCGTCGGGCATCCGGAACCCGGTCTCGTCGGTGACCTCGTCTGCGCGAAGCTGTCCGGACACGAGCCAGTTGTCGGCGCCGACCTGTTGGGAGGACGGCGCTTCACGCTCGTCGTGCTCGTCGCGGACGTCGCCGATGATCTCCTCGACGACGTCCTCCAGTGTCACCAGGCCCGCGGTGCCGCCGTACTCGTCGACGACGATCGCGAGCTGGAAGCGGGAATCACGCAGCCGGTTGAGCAGCGAGTCGCCCGGCAGGGATTCGGGCACCGTCGGGATCGGCCGCATGACCGAACCGATCCGTACCGTGGCGCGCTGGGCGGCCGGGACGGTGAACGCCTGCTTGATGTGCACCGCGCCCTGCACGTCGTCGAGATCCTCGGTGTAGACCGGAAAGCGTGAGAAGCCGGTGCGGCGCGAGATCTCGATGAGGTCGGAGATCGTGTCGTCCACGGTCAGCGATTCGAGCTGGACGCGCGGCGTCATCAGCTCGTCGGCCGTCCGCTCGCCGAAACGCAGCGACTTGTCCAGCAGTTCGGCCGTCGACGTGTCGAGCGTGCCGCTTTCCGCGCTGGAGCGCACGATCGAGCCGAGTTCCTGCGGCGACCGGGCCGACCGCAGTTCTTCCTGCGGCTCGACGCCGAACTTGCGGACGAGGAAGTTGGCGCTGTTGTTCATCAAGGTGATGAGCCAGCGGAACAGCGACGAGAACCGCGAGTGGTACCCCGCGACGGCACGCGCGGTCTGCAGCGGCCGGGCGATCGCGAGGTTCTTCGGCATCATTTCGCCGAGGATCATCGACAGCGACGTGGCCAGGATCAGCGCGACCGCCAGCGAGACGCCGTTCGCCACGCCTTCGGAGAACCCGACGGCGGTGAACAGCGGATGCAGCAGATCACCGATCACCGGTTCCGCGAGGTAACCGGTGATCAGGGTGGTGATGGTGATCGCCACCTGCGCGCCGGAGAGCTGGAACGAGAGCGTGCGGTGCGCCTTCTGCACGGTGTGCGCCCGTTTGTCGCCGACCTGGCGGACGTTCGCGTCGACCGTGCTGCGCTCGAGCGCGGTGAGGGAGAACTCGGCGGCGACGGCGAGGCCGGTGCCGACGGTCAGCAGGAGGAACAGGAGAATGCCGAGAACGGCGAGCAGGATTTCCATCATTTCCTGCCGGCGGGGTCGGCAGGAAGAGCCGCGGAACAGCCGGGTGTGCCACCCGGCTCGATACTGTCACCAGGTGACTGCGCGTCGCGCACGAAAAGAGTCACTCCTCGATCGGAATCCACTGACACCGCCGCTGTACTGCGGCGATGGGACAATCTTAACGTGTTCCCCCGGCCGCGTGGGCACGGTGCCGCCGCACGCTCTCCTCGACCAGGTCGAGGACGGGGCCGAGATCGTCTCCGGGCTGGCCCATCGCGAGGTGGGAGACGAGACCCTCGAGAACGAGTTCGAGGTACGCGGTCAGGACGTCGACGTCGACGTCGTCACGCAGGATCCCGGCGTCGCGCTGACGCTCCAGACGGCGGCGGGTCGCGGCGGTCAGCTGGTGGGACCGCTCGGCCCAGCGGGCACGGAACTCGGGGTCGGTGCGCAGCCGTCGGGAGACCTCCAGCCGCGTGCCGAGCCAGTCGGCGGGGTGTTCGCTGCGGTTCGTCAGCAGCTCGCGCATCACCTGGACGAGACCCTGCTCGGCGACGATGTCGGCCATGCGCACCGCGTCGTCCTCGGCCAAGGCCAGGAAGAGCGACTCCTTGTCGCGGAAATGGTGGAAGATCGCACCGCGGGACAGGCCGGTGGCTTCTTCCAGCCGCCGGACGGTGGCGCCCTCGTAGCCGTGGCGTGCGAAGCACACGCGGGAGCCGTCGAGGATCTGGCGCCGGCGTGCGTCGAGGTGATCCTGGCTGACCCGTGGCATCCTGGGATCCTGTCACCGGGAACCCGGTTAATGCAATCCGTACGTACGTACTGTGACCAGTTCGCGGGATGATCCGCCCGACCGGGAACCGGACGGCGCCGAGACACGTCCGACCACTCGGCCGGATCGGCTGACACGCCGTCCGCCGCTTGGCTACTCTTTGTCCATCACCGTGTGTGAGTGCTGAGGGGAAGGTGCGGGTGTGAACATCATCGGCGACGCCGCGAGCGCGATCAAGGCCGTCTGGGGTGACCTCACCACGCCGAAGGAACCGACCGTTTACGGCGGCGGGGGCGGCGGTGGCGGCGGGTTCGAGATGAGCCCCGAGGAGCTGAAGACCGTCATCGGGCTGTGGCAGGACGAACTGAAGAAGGTCTCCCAGGACGGCATGAAGATCGAGGACATCCTCGCCGATCTGAGGCCGCCGGGCCAGGACGAAGCCAGCTCCAGCTACGTCGATTCCGGCGTCGATTCGCTGCTCGCCTTGCAGAAGCAGAACGACTCGATGAAGGAATACATCACGGGCTACATCGCGAAGCTCGAGATCGCCAGGACGAAGACGATGGTCACCGACCAAGCCAACACCATGCGCACGACCTGAGGATGCCGAACGTGTTGAGGAAACGCGCCGCGGTGGCGGCGCTCATGCTCGTATCCGTCGCGGTGGCGGGCTGCACGGGGGAGAACCCCGGGAAACCGTCGCCCAGTAGCGGATCGGCGCCGTCATCGGACTCGTCGGCGGCACCGGAGGACCCGAACGTCCCGAAGGTGGCGGATCCGCTGGACGCCTCGGCGTACGTCGGCGACGCCTGCAAGCTGCTTCCCGCCGCCGCGGCCGCGGAGCTGGGGTTCACCGAGCCGGGCGAGCCCAGGTCCGAGTCGAGCAATCCGAGCTGCGGCTGGTTCATCAGGGGCAAGGGGGAGACGCTGCAGATCATCCTCGGCAGCGGAAACCGCGAAAAGGGCGCGGGTGGCCTGGCCGGAATGTACAAGGCCAAGGAATCCGGGCAGCTGCGGTTTCTGGAGCCCGGCCCCGAGGTCGACGGCTATCCGACCGTCTACTACGGAATCCAGGACCGGCGGGCGCGGGGGAACTGCGATCTCGCGGTGGGCGTCGCGGACGACCTGACGATCAACACCCTGGCCGCCGGCTACGGCGACGAACAGAATTCGTGCGGGACCGCGCGGAAACTCGCGTCGGCCATGATCAAGACACTCAAGGGGGCATGAGAGTGGACGGCAAACAGATCTTCGAGAACTTCACCCAGGGCGACACCCGCAACCTGCGTTCGGCGGCCGATCGCATCGCCGAACTCTCGGACGCCTATGTCGAACGCGGCATGGCCATCAAGTCCCTGCAGACACGGATGACGTCTTCCTGGACCGGTTCCGCCGCCGACGCGGCGAACGCCGGCGCGGGCCCGCTGGAGCAGGCCTTCAAGGAGACCGCGCAGCCGCTGTTCCAGACCAGGGATTCGGTGACGACGCAGGCCGACAGTTTCGACGACTCCGGGCAGACGGTCGTCCCCGTGCCGCCGAAGCCGGACAAGCCCAACCCCTGGACCACCGGCCTGAAGGGCGCGATCCCGATCGCCGGGCCGTTCATGGTCAACAACGACATCAAGAACTACCAAGAGGGCGTCGCGAAGCACGAGGCGGCGAACCAGAACAACGTCCGCGTGATGGACCAGTACGACTCGGTCACCAGCAGCACGAGTTCCAACCTGCCGACCGACTACGGCGTGCTGAAGAACGACGGCGCGGACGTCAGCGTCAAGACCCCCGGCGGTACGCCCCCGGTCCACCCGCCGATCATCCCGGTCAAGCCCATCCGGAACGGCGGCGGGGACGACAACGACGGCACCGACACCAGCGGCACGGACGACAACGGCACCGACCCGAACCAGAACAGGCCGGGCGGCGACGATCGCACGCCGACCAAACCGGGCCCGAACGACGACCGTCCGGTGATCCCGAGGGACCGGCCCGACCCCACCATCCCGCCGCCCACGCGCAAGCCGGGCGGCGACGGGGACGACACCACGCGGCCGTCCGGCGGTGGCAAGGGCAAGCCCGGGCCGACGACCGAGATCCCGGGCAGGATCCCCGGCCGTGGCCCCGGTGACTCGGACAACGTCATCGGCCTGCCGAACGGCCCCGGCCAGAACTACAACCCCAACGGTCCCGGCCAGAACCCGCCGGGAAGCACCGGCGGTCGCAACGTGCCCCCGCCCAACAGCGCCGCGGGCAGGCTGCTCGGTGGCGAGGGCGGCACCGGCGGCGGCCGGGCGGGCGCTCCCGGTTCCGGCGGTCTCGGCTCGGGCCGGGGATCCGGTATGGGCGGTCTCGGCGGCCTCGGTGGCGCCGACCACCTGGGCGGCGGTCGCGGAGCGGGCGGTCGTGGCGGCGGGCAAATGGGTCCGATGGGTGCCGGTGGCCGGCGTGCCGATGGGGACGATGACGACGAGCACCAGCGTCCCGACTACCTGATCGAGGCCGACCCGGACGCGATCTTCGGCACCGACCAGCGGACCAGTCCGCCGGTCATCGGCGAGTAGCGGATGACCGTGAGAACAGGCCGGGTGGACGTCCCGGTCGAAGCCTTGGCGGTGCTCGCCGAACGCGAACGCGTCGGCGACCTGCACATCACGCTGCGTCCCGAACCGCGCTGGCTGTCCAGGACGGCCCGCGCGGAGGCGGACAAGCGCGTGGAAGCGGCGCTGGCGCAGGCCGGGCTGCTGGATTCGAGCGGCCGCGCGTCGGTCGACTTCCTGGACTGGCTTCCGGTGCTCACGAAACCGGCCATCGAGTACTACGGCTGGGTGAACACCGGCGGCCAGACCTACGGCGTCCTCGCCGCTTCGCTGGGACTGCAGGCGGTCCTGGCGGTGGCGTCGGGTGACTGGGTCGGGCTGCAGGAGATCGATCGGCGACGGCTGCCCGAAACGCTGATCGAGCAGCTGCCGCCCGTCCCGGCGGGCGGCGGAAGGCTGCGCACGGTCCGCGCGTACGAGCTCGAGGAAGCGGCCCGCCGGGGCCCGGACACACATTCGCTGCCACCGGTGATCGCGGACATCGTCAGCCTCGTGCAACGGCCGGTCGAGGGGAGCGGCGAGCTCTACGTCGGCAAGCGGGACGAGGTCGGCAGGCATGTGGCCGCCGAGGATCCGCTCCATTTCGCCGACACGGACTGGGGCCGGTACCTGAGCTACACGACCGGCCATGGCAACGACGCCGTGGTCCACATCGGACCGGCCGGCCCGGCGGAGCTGGCAGACGCGCTCAGGCACGTCTCCAGCACCCTGGCCGGCTAGGCCGTCACCACGGGAACACCGCCCTGAGCGCGGCTGAGATCGGTTCGAGGTCGGCGACGAGACACTCGAGTTCTTGGGCGCTCAGGGCGTTGTACGGCGTCTCCGCGAGCCTGTCGGTCATGGCCTCGACGCGTTCCTTCGTGGCGCGCCCGGCCGGGGTGAGCCGGCCGTCGTCCCCGACGAGACCGCGGTCGCGCATCCCGTCGACGACCGCGGTCAGCCGGGCGGCGGGGAGGTGCCAGACCCGGCCGAACTCGTTCGCGGGGATGTCGACGGACAGGGCGTGGAGCACATGGGACTCCGTGCCGCCGATGCCCTCGGCCAGCAAGGCGACGGTGTGGCCGTCGCCGCGGTGTTCACGCAGGAGAGTGGCGGCGTGCCACAGCCTGGCCACGGGTTCCTGCGGGACCGGGACTGTGCGGAGGGCGGCGTAGAGGGCGCGTCCCTCCACCGGCGCGCTGGTCGCGGCTTTCAGCAGGAGGTCGCCTGCGCGGGTGATCTCGGAGGCGTCGGCGAGTTCGCCGAGGATCCGTCGCATCCCCGCGACGCATCCTCGTTCGCGGGCGGCCAATGCCGCCTCGGGGGTGGTCAGCTCCCAGACCGTCGGGATGTGGCGGGCCACCTCGCCGGGGGCGAAGTTGTAGAAGATCGCGTGGACGACCTCGGCGGGCACCGACCGGCCGAACGGCGCGGCCCGGCCGGCGAAGTAGGCGTCCCATTGGCCGCGCAGACCGAGCGCGATCAGGGCCTCGTCCGACTCGTCGGCGAAGTAGGGCACCAGACCGATGGGCTCGATCAGGTCGTACATGCGGCGGGCGTTCGGCATCTCATCCCCTGAGGCTTCGTGGCGGCACCCTCGTGGCGGCCGCTCACCTTGTCCACGAACGTCCGAGGCCGGAACAGACACTCGAGCCACAGGGATTCGCCGAGAGGCGCTAATGCCCTGAGTCAGAAGTTCGCGTCGTTCGTTCTTCTGGCCTCGGGGTGGGTGAAGGGGACTTTCACCGCATGGGACGCGGGTACAGCGCCCTTCATCGGCGGCTGGATGTCCGCTTGGTGTCCATATCCGGTTAGTCGGCGGGGTCGTGAGTGATTAAGAGCGTTAGAACGCTCTTAATCACTCACGACCCTCGCGTAGAACCAGGCAAAGTGTCCAAATCGGGCGCGACTTGACGACTCGGCACTAAAGAACGCGCGCCCGGGCACCGGCCCCGGCTATTGTGACAGCGCTGTTGTATTTCTGGCGGGGTCTGGGAGGACGAGAACGTGACACGGCTGTATCCGGAAATCGAACCGTACGACCACGGGATGCTCGACGTCGGCGACGGGCACCTCGTGTACTGGGAGGTCTGCGGGAATCCCGACGGCAAACCCGCCGTCACGCTGCACGGCGGCCCCGGTACCGGCTGCAGTACCGGCCTGCGCCGGTACTTCGACCCGGCCAAGTACCGCGTCGTGCTGTTCGACCAGCGAGGCTGCGGCCGGAGCACCCCGCACGCGGGGGAGCCCGAGGCCGACCTCTCCGCCAACACCACCGACCACCTGATCGCGGACATGGAACGCCTTCGCGAGCATCTGGGCATCGAGAAGTGGCTGCTCTTCGGCGGTTCCTGGGGCTCGGTGCTCGCGCTGGTCTACGCCGAGCGCCATCCGGACCGGGTCTCGGAGATGGTCCTGATGGGCTTGGCGACCGGACGGCGGAGCGAGACCGACCTGCTCACCCGCGGTCTCGGCGGCGTCTTCCCCGAGGCGTGGGCGAAGTTCCGCGACGGCGTTCCCGAAGAGGATCGCGACGGTGACCTGGCGGCGGCATACCTCAAGTTGCTGATGGACCCCGATCCGGCGGTGCACGAGAAGGCGGCGGCCGACTGGTGCGCCTGGGAGGACGCGATCATCCCGACCTCGCCGCCGTACAAGAGCTTCGAGACGCCGGAGTTCCGGCTCGCCTTCGCCAGGCTGGTCACGCACTACTGGAGCCAAGGGTCCTTTTTGGACGAAGGCGTGGTGTTGCGGGAAGCCGGGAAACTGGCGCACATCCCGGCCGTGCTCGCCGAAGGAAGTCTCGACCTGGGCAACCTCATCGGCACCCCGTGGGAGCTGGCGCACGCGTGGCCCGGCAGCGAGCTGGTGGTCATCGACGAGGTCGGTCACAGCACTCAGGACGAGCCGATGCGCGAAGTCCTCATCGGCGCGACGGACCGCTTCGCTTCCTGAGCCACGGATCGCGCGTGAAGGCCCCCTTCCCTCGGCTCAGCCGAGGGAAGGGGGCCTTCACGCGCATCCTCAGGGGATGACCAGCGCTGGGGCGGTTTCCGGGGTGGTGGCGTCCGAACGGGTGGTTTCGGCGAGCCGCAGCCCGGTGGTGCGGGGTGCGATCCGGTCGAGGTTCCACGAACTCAGCAGCAGGGCCACCTTCGCCCGCATCTCGGTCCGCAGGCGCAGGAACGAATCGGCGGGATCGGCGCCGACCTCGCCGAGCAGGAGCCACCAGGCCCACGCGGCCGCGCCGGCGTTCGCGACGAAGTCCGGGATCACCGGGATGCCACGGGCCGCCAGCCCCGCTTCGGCGTCGGGCGTGGTCGCCGCGTTGGCCGCTTCGATGACGACCTTCGCCTTGACGACGCCCTGGTTCCCGGCGCGCAGCGCGTAGGAGATCGCCGCCGGGACGAGGATGTCCGCCTCCGTCGCCACGATCTCGTCGCGGGGGAGCAGCCGGACGTCGGCGGGGAGCCTGCTCCGGTCGATCTCGCCGTAGGAGTCCCGCAGCTCCAGCAACGCCGGGATGTCGAGACCTTCGGGCCGGTACAGCGTCCCGGCCGCGTCGGCGACAGCGACGACCTTCATCCCGGCTTCGTGCAGGTACCAGGCCGCGCCGCCGCCCATGGTGCCGATGCCCTGGATGGCGACCGTGGTCTTGTCGGCGGCCCACTCCCACGCGTCGGCGACGCCGAGGCAGGCCTGCGCGACGCCGTAGCCGCCGATCACGTCGCCGAGCAGGAGCCCGCCGGGGACCGGAGTGCTCAGACCGGCCTGCACGCGGCGAAGGGTGCGCGCCGGATCGGCCGAACGACGGATCGCGGCGTGGTACGACTGCTCGAGCCCGAGCTTCGCGAACACCTCGTCGATCAGGTGCTGGGGCACGCCGAGGTCTTCGGCGGTCACCCAGTGGTTGTCGATCCACGGCCGCAGGAACGAGCAGAACCGTTCCAGCACACCGAAAGCACGCTCGTCCTTCGGATCGAAGTCGATGCCGCCCTTGGCCCCGCCGACCGGCAGGCCGAAGGTCGCGGTCTTGTTCGCCATCCCCCTCGCCAGGTCTTCGACCTCGGTCATCGTGCAGCCCGCGCGCATCCGGGTCCCGCCGGTCGCGATACCGGAGACCAGGCTGTGCACTACGAGGTAGCCGGTGGCACCGGTGACGGGGTCGGTCCAGACGAGCCTCATCAGCGGTTCGGCGTTCCTCGCGGCCATGCGGCCACCTCCTTCGTGGATTCGGGGTCGTTCCTGCGCCACTTCCGAGGGTGCGCCCACGTGGGCGCGCGCGTCCATTTACCGAATCTGAACGATGATGTGCAGAGAAACTGGTGTAACGCGTCACCGGGCGTCCGCGACCGCACCCGATTACGTTGGGGCCATGGAGCTTTCGTTGCACCGCCTGCGGATGCTCCGCGAGCTGAGCAGGCGCGGCACCGTCACGGCGGCCGCCGCTTCGCTGCATTACACCGCTTCGGCGGTATCGCAGCAGCTGGCTCAGCTGGAGCGGGACGTGGGCGCGAAGCTGTTCGAACGATTCGGCAGACGGGTGCAGCTGACCGAACTGGGGTTGCTGCTCACCGAGCACGCCGAGGAGATCCTGGGGTCGGTCGAACGGGCGACACTGGCCTTGGAAGAGGCGCAGGAGACCGTTTCGGTGCGCCTCATGGCCGGAGTGTGGGCGTCGGTCGCTTCGGGGCTGCTGCCGCACGCTCTGGCCGCGCTCGCGGGTGAGCATCCGGGCATCCAGGTCCGGACCCGTGAGCTGGCTCCCGAGGACACCGCCGACGCCGTGCGTGACGGCGAACTGGACCTGTCGTTCGTCCTCGACTATTCCGACGCGCCGATGCCGTGGGACGCGGGCCTGGAGCGCGCGGTGATCGCGGTCGAACGGCTGCACGCCGCCGTACCCGCCGGCGCGGTGCCCGCGGGGAGTGCGTCCTTGCTCGAACTGGGTGAGCATCCCTGGATCCTCGCCAGCCCGAAGAGTCATTTCGGCCGCGCGGTGCGCACGGCGTGTCACCGGCACGGGTTCGAGCCCAAGATCAACCACGAGGTCGAGGAGCAGTCCACGGCGATGGCGATGGTCAGGGCGGGGCTCGGGGTGACCCTTGTTTCCGACCTCGGGCTCGGGCTCCGGCCGCCGGGGATCGACGTCGTCGCGTTGACCACACCGTTGCTCCGGACGGTTTCGATCGCCTACCGGACGACCTCGTCGCGGCGGCCGGCGCTGCAGCTGGTGATCGAGGCGGTGCGGAACGCGGCGGCCGCGCTGGGCCTGGGCACGGAGCCCGCTTTGCCCTGATCATCCCGTCCCGGAAGGTGGTCCGGCGATCCTGCCCGGCAAGAACCGGACTGATTTTGTCGGACCCCGCGTGTAGCGTCCGAAGTCAAGGTATCTCAGTTATCGGACAACCGACTGGACGGCGGAAAGATGACTACTGTTCATGATTTCCCCGAGAAGTCCGGGAGCGCGTCGAACGCGACGGCGAAGGTCCTTTCGGACCGCGCCGAAGGTGAGGCGTATGTGGCTTCCGTGTGCTTCAAACACGGGCCACCGAGACTTCTCGGCGTAGAGCTGGAATTCACCGTGCACTACGCCGACGAACCCGCCCGGCCCCTCGATCCCGACGATCTCGCCGGCGCGCTCGGCCCGCACACACCGCGGACATTGCGCCCCGACAGCCCCGCCCTCCCGCTTCCGGCAGGTTCACCGCTGAGCCTCGAGCCCGGATGCCAGGTGGAGATCTCCGCTCAACCACAGACCACGCTGCGTCACCTGGACGCCGTCGTCTCGGCCGATCTGGCCCATCTCGAAAGTCTTCTCGCCGCACGAGGCCTGTACCTGGGGGACACCGGGATAGACAGGCATCGCGCCCCCGCCCGCAAGCTGGGCACCCCGCGCTACGCCGCGATGGAACGCCGTTTCGCCCCGATGGGCGACGGCGGCGCGACGATGATGTGCAGTACCGCGGGCCTGCAGGTCTGTGTGGACACCGGCGAGGCGCACGATCTGCCGGTCCGCTGGGCCGCCGTCCACGCGCTCGGCCCGCCTCTGCTCGCCACCTTCGCCAATTCCCGGATCCACGCCGGACGCGACACCGGCCACGCGTCCGCGCGCTGGCTCGCCGTCATGGAAACGGAGAAGGCCCGCACCCGGTCGGCGGAACCGGGCAAGGATCCGGCCGGTGGGTGGGCGGGCAGGGTCCTGGACACCCCGTTGATGGTCCTTCCCGGCCCCGACGGCCGCTGGGACGCGCCCGATTCCCTGACCTTCGCCGACTGGATCGACGGACGGGGCGAGGGTGCCGGGCTCGGCAAGCCGACCGAGGACGACCTGGCCTATCACCTGACGACGTTCTTCACCCCGGTCCGTCCACAGGGGTATCTGGAGATCCGTTACCTGGACGCCCAGCCCGCCGCCAGGTGGCTGCACCCGGTGGCCCTGCTGGCCGCACTGCTCGCGCGTCCGTCCACAGCGGACAAGGTGCTCGAACTGTGCGAACCGGTCATGGGCCGCTGGGAGTGCGCGGCCCGGTTCGGCCTCGCCGACCGGGCGATCGCCGACGTCGCGAGCAAGGTGGTGGACCTCGGCTGTGCCGAGCTGGGCACGACCGGTCTGCCGCCGGAGACCATCACCGAGATCAGCGAGGGCGTGCAATCCCTCGTGAGGGGTTCGAGGAGCCACCAGTCATGAGCGTGGAAAGCACCGAGACCAACCCGCTTCGCGCGCTGAGCCCGCAAGACCTGCGGGCTCACGCGGCCGAGGCGCTCACCAGGGCCCGTGAGCGCAGTGTCGCGCTGACGAGCGTCGACGACGAAGACCTGGTCCGCCAGCATTCGAAACTGATGTCGCCGCTGGTCTGGGACCTCGCGCACATCGGCAGCCAGGAAGAGCTCTGGCTGGTGCGCGACGTCGGTGGCCGCGAGGCGCTCCGGCCCGACATCGACGACATCTACGACGCGTTCCAGCACGCCCGCGCGGATCGCCCGGCGCTGCCCCTGCTGGGTCCGGAGGAAGCCCGCAGGTACGTCCGCGAGGTCAGGGAGAAATCCTTCGACATCCTGGAAACCGTTCCACTGCAAGGCAGGCGGCTCACCGAGGACGCCTTCGCCTTCGGCATGATCACCCAGCACGAGCAGCAGCACGACGAGACGATGCTGGCCACCCATCAGCTGCGCAAGGGTGATCCGGTGCTGCACGCGCCCGCCCCGCCGCCGTCGCGGTCCGGGCCGCTGCCCTCGGAGGTGTTCGTACCCGGCGGTGCCTTCACCATGGGCACCTCCGCCGAGCCGTGGGCGCTGGACAACGAGCGTCCGGCGCACGAGGTCGCGGTGGAGGCGTTCTTCATCGACACCGCGCCGGTCACCTGTGGGGCGTACGCCGAGTTCCTCGACTCCGGTGGTTACGAAGACCCGAAGTGGTGGAGCGAGCGCGGCTGGGCGTATCGCAGCGAACACGGCATCGACGCGCCGCGGTTCTGGAAACGGGAGCAGGACGGCTGGTGGCGGACGCGGTTCGGCGTCTACGAGAAGGTGCCGGCCGCGGAACCCGTGGTCCACGTTTCCTTCCACGAGGCCGAGGCGTACGCGGCCTGGGCGGGACGACGCCTGCCGACGGAGCCGGAATGGGAGAAGGCCGCCCGGTTCGATCCGGCGACCGGCCGGTCGCGCCGGTTCCCGTGGGGCGACGAGGAACCCACTCCGGACCACGCCAACCTCGGGCAGCGGCACCTGCGGCCCGCGGAGGTCGGCGCGTATCCGGCGGGTGTGTCGCCGCTGGGCGTGCATCAGCTGATCGGTGACGTCTGGGAGTGGACCAGCAGCGGTTTCGAGGCGTATCCGGGATTCGCCGCCTTCCCGTACAAGGAGTACTCGGAGGTGTTCTTCGGCGGGGACTACCGGATCCTGCGCGGGGGCTCGTTCGGCACGGACGCGGCGGCCATCCGCGGCACGTTCCGCAACTGGGATCACCCGATCCGGCGGCAGATCTTCTCCGGGTTCCGCTGTGCCCGGGATGCCCGGCCGAGCGAGGTGGCCTGAGCGGCATGTGCCGTCACGTCGCGTATCTCGGCGAGCCGCGTTCGCCCGCCGAGACGCTCTTTCACGCCCCTCATTCGCTGCTCGTGCAGTCGTACGCCCCCCGTGACATGCGGGGCGGCGGCTCGGTCAACGCGGACGGGTACGGCCTCGGCTGGTACGCCGACGGTCCCGAGCCGCTGCGCCTGCGCCGGTCCGCTCCTTTGTGGACGGACGGAGACCTGCCCGCCCTCGCCGGATCGATCCGATCGCACGCCTTCCTGGCGGCGGTCCGGAACGGTACGACGGGGATGCCCGTGGTCGAAGCGGCGAACGCGCCGTTCACCGGCGGCGGCTACCTCTTCAGCCACAACGGGCTGGTGCGGGGCTGGCCGGACTCGATGGCCGAGCTCGCCGCGAAGCTGCCGATCACCCGGCTGCTGACGCTGGAGGCGACCACGGATTCGGTGCTGCTGTGGGCTTTGCTGCGGGAACGGCTCCAGGCGGGCGAAGACCCGCTCGCGGCCGTCACCTGGCTGACCGGAGTGGTCGAGGAGGCGGGGCCGGGTTCGCGGCTCAACCTCCTGCTGACCGACGGCCGGACGCTCATCGGTACCGCGTGGACGCATTCCCTGTCCTATCGGGACATCGGTGACGGCGTGCTCGTCGCGTCGGAACCGTGCGACGACGATCCCGGCTGGACTCCCGTTCCCGACCACCACGCCGTCCGGGTCACCGGCGCCGGCGTGGAGATCCTGCCCCTCGAAGCCGATCGGAGCCCTGAGGCACGATGACCGAACTCGACCTCGACGTACACCACAGCGAATCGGATATCACCGAGCAGCTGCGCGCGGACGTCCGTGCCGGCCTGGAGGCGGACCAGAAGTGGTTGTCGCCCAAATGGTTCTACGACGCGCGCGGCAGCGAGCTGTTCGAAAAGATCACCGCCCTTCCCGAGTACTACCCGACCCGGAGCGAACGGGAGGTGCTCGCCGCGCGCGGCGGTGAGATCGCCGAAAGCTCGGGCGCGCACACCCTTGTCGAACTCGGCTCCGGATCGAGCGAGAAGACGAGGCTCCTGCTCGACGCGCTCACGAGCCACGGCACGTTGAAGGAGTTCGTCCCGCTCGACGTCTCCGAGACCGCGCTCGCCGAGGCCGCGGAAGCCATCACCGCCGACTACCCGTCCCTCGAGGTCCGGGGCGTGGTCGGTGACTTCACCCAGCACCTCGACCTGCTGCCGGGCGACCGGCCGCGGATGGTGGTCTTCCTCGGCGGCACGATCGGCAACTTCCTCCCCGCCGACCGCGCCACCTTCCTGCGCTCGGTCCGGGAGGTGCTCGACGAAGGGGAGTGGTTCCTTCTCGGGACGGACCTGGTGAAGGACAGGGAGACCTTGGAGCGTGCTTACGACGACGCCGCCGGGGTGACCGCCGAGTTCAACCGCAATATGCTCCACGTGATCAACAACGGCCTCGGCGCGAACTTCGACCCGGCCGCGTTCGACCACGTCTCGTATTGGGACGAAGAGAACGAATGGATCGAAATGCGCCTGCGGGCACGTGAGCCGCTGGCCGTCGACATCCCGGGTGCCGACATGCACGTGAAGTTCGACGAGGGCGAATACGTGCGCACCGAGATCTCCGCGAAGTTCCGGCGGGAGGGAATCGCGGTGGAACTGGCCGAAGCCGGTTTCTCGGTGGAGAAATGGTGGACGGACTCGGAATCGCGGTTCGGGGTGAGCCTGGCAAGATCTGTCCGTGGCTAACCCTCTCACGTCGCTCGCCCGTGTGCTCGGCACCAAACCGTGGCTGATGGGGCTCGCGGGCGGGATCATCTGGGTGGACAAGAGACTCCACCGGCTGTTCAAGGGGAAGGTGAGCCTGGTCGCGCTGGCCGGGCTCCCTTCCCTGCGGCTGACCACGACCGGCCGGAAGAGCGGGCTGCCCCGCAGTACCAATCTTCTGTACTTTCCGCACGAGGAAGGTTTCGTGCTCGTCGGCTCCAATTGGGGGAGGCCGAACGATCCGGCGTGGACGCACAACCTGCGCTCGCATCCCGACGCGGTCGTCGCGCTGGCGGGCAAGGAGATCCCGGTCAGGGCCAGGGAACTGCTCGGAGACGAGTACGAGGCGATGTGGAAACGGCTGCTGGAGTTCTGGCCCGGTTACTCCATGGAGGAGAACGCCGCTTGCCGTGTGTTACCGATTTTCGAGTTGAAGACAACCACTCGATAGGTTCGTACCATCCTTTCGGCCGGTGACTGGGTTACCGGCCTGTGCCAGGCTCCTTGGGTGTTACGCGCCGTGACGTCGGCGGCGCACCGTGCGACGTGGTCCGACACGTCGCCAGCCGAGGGAGGAGTCGTTTTGCCGAGATCCACAAGGAGGCCGGTGCGCGGTTTCGCACTGGTAGGGGCACTCGTGGCGGGCGCCGCGCTGACCGGGGCGTCCGGGACGGCGGTCGCCGCCCAAGAGGCCGGGCCGCCCGCCGCCCAGGTCGGTGCGACGGCGCCGGTGAACTGGGGTGCCTGCACGGCGGACCAGCTCCGCGGTGTTCCGGCCGATCAGGTGAAGTTCTACAGCTGCTCGCGGTATCGCGTGCCGATCGACCACGACAACGCGGCGCTCGGCACGATCGACATCGCGATGCTGAAGCGGGCGGCGAAGACGCCCGACAAGAAGGTCGGTTCGCTGTTCCTCAACCCGGGCGGCCCCGGCGGCTCCGGGTTCCGGATGCCGATCGGCGCGGCGAACTACTTCCAGCCGCAGGTGCTGGACCGGTTCGACCTGATCGGGTTCGACCCGCGCGGGGTCGGCGCCAGCAACCCGCTCAAATGCTTCACCACGCAGGAAGACGCGGACGACGTCTTCGCCGCGCAGATCCCCGTGCCGCTGTCGCGACAGGAGATCTCCGGGACGCTGGCCTCGTACCGCGACTACGGCCAGTTCTGCAAGAACAACGCGGGCGCGCTGCTGAACCACATGTCCACCAAGGACGTCGTGCGTGACCTCGACAAGATGCGGGCGGCCGTCGGCGATCAGAAGCTGACCTTCGTCGGCTTCTCGTACGGGACCCTGATCGGGTCGACGTACACGTCGATGTTCCCGAAGCAGAGCCGGGCGATCGTCATCGACGGCAACGTCGATCCGGCGCTGCGCACCAGCGACGGCGTGCAGTACGACCGCGAGCGCGCTCGCGGGTTCGAGATCGCGCTGGACGCCTTCCTGCGCAAGTGCGCGCAGGTCGGGCCGAAGTGCTCGTTCAGCGCGGGCACGCCGCGGGAGAAGTTCGACGAGATCCGCGACCACCTGCGGCAGCAGCCGGTCAAGCTGCCCGACGGGAGCAGCTACGACATCAACGCGTTCACCAGCACGGTGGCCGGGGTGCTGTACTCGCCGACCTCGTTCCCGCCGCTGGCCGACGACCTGCAGGCGCTGTACAACGTCGTCCACCCGCCCGCGGCGCAGGCGCAGACGGCTCAGGCCGTCGAGCTGAAGGTGCTGCGGTCCGGGGCGAACGGGCGCGCGGACGCGAACCCGGACAGCCCGTACACCGGCGACGACTCGTACTTCGCCGTGAACTGCTCGGACAAGAAGATCACGATCAAGCAGGAGAAGGTCCCCGAGATCGCCGCGAAGTGGGAGAAGGAATCGCCCACCTTCGGTCGCTACCAGGCGTTCTCGGACGTGGCGGGCTGCCCGGTGTGGCCGGTGAAGAAGCCGGACGTCTACCGCGGCCCGTGGCAGGCCAAGACCGACACCCCGGTCCTGGTCGTCGGCAACTTCTACGACCCGGCGACCCAGTACCTGTTCTCGAAGCGGATGGCCGACGAGCTGGGCAACGCCCGGCTGCTCTCGGTCGACGCCTTCGGGCACTGCATCCTGGGCGACTCGCTCGGAGTGGACAAGGTGACGGCCGACTACCTGATCGATCTGAAGGTCCCGGCCAACGGCCAGGTCTTCCAGCCGAACGTCCAGCCGTTCGAAACCGCCTGATCCCAGGCTGAACACCGCGAAGGCCACCGTCTCGGCGGTGGCCTTCGCGGCGTCCGGGGACCGGTCCCGAACTCCCGGCCCTAGGGTTCCGGACGGGGAGGGCCGGATTGGCCGGACGAACTGCTCGTCCAGGAGATCCGGGTGGGTAACCAGGGCACCGGCTTCGGCTTGGTCGCGGCCGCCGGTGCGCCTGGCTCACCCATCGGCCTCAGGTGTCGATGCTCGCGTAGGCGTCCAGACCGTAGTTCGTGGCATACGCGTTCTCGACCCCGACCAGAAGGTCGACCACCTCGAAGTACCGGTCCCAGAACGGCGTCTCGCGCAGCGCCTCGACGAGCAGCTGGTACGAGTGGTGGTCGTCGGCCTCCCACACCCACACGTCGGTCACTCGCGCGGAGTAGAACTCGGTGTCGAAGAAACGGGACCGGACGCCCTTCACCTTGCTCTCGATGGCGGGGAGGACCTCGGTCTTGAAGGCCGCCACCCGTTGTTCGACGGTGAGCCCGAGCCACTCGGGTGTGGTCTTCACCAGCATGAAAGCGGTCACTTCGGACATGGTGCTTCCTCTCGATCAGGCGTAAGCGCCGGCTTCGATGTCCTCGGCCAGGCTCGGGCCGTACGGGGTCCACTTCAGGAGTTCGCGGGTGCGCGCGCTGGACGCGGACATGTCCAGCGCGAAGAACCGGCCGACGAACCCGAAGTGCTCGGCGGCGTTCTCCGGCGCCACGGACACCACCGGGACGTCGAGTGTCCGTCCGATGGCTTCGGCGATCTCCTTCGTGGTGACGGCTTCTTCCGCGACCGCGTGGAGGAGCGAGCCGGTGGGCGCGCCTTCCAGCCCCAGCCGGACGAGCCGGGCGGCGTCGGTGCGGTGCACGGCGGCCCAAGCAGCGGTGCCGTCGCCGAGATACCCGGAGACGCCGTGCTTGCGAGCGGCCGCGACGAGCGCGGCGACGAACCCGTGGTCGCCGACGCCGTGCACGGACGGCGCGAAGCGGGCACTGAGCACCCGCATGCCCTTTTCGGCGTACTCCAGCGCGAGGTTCTCGGCGCCGCCACGGTGGGAGTCGGGGCCGACGGCGGGGGAGAGGTCTGTCTCGGTGGCGGGGCGTCCGGTGGCCAGGGTCGAGAGGCCCGCGGCGAGAACGAAGGCCCGGCCGGTGCCGGTCAAGGCGTCGGCGAAGGTCTGGACGGCCGCCCGCTCGGCCCGGTCGGACTCCGCGGGGTTGGCCCAGTCGTGCTTGTTCGCCAGGTGGATGACGGCGTCGGCCGACTCGGCGCCCGCACGGAGGCCGTCGAGATCGTCCAGGTCACCGCGGCGGACCCGGGCGCCCTTCCGCTCCAGGGCGGCGGCGGAGTCGTCCGATCGGGCGAGGCCGGTGACCTCGTGCCCGGCGTCGAGCAGTTCGTCCATGACGGCCGAGCCGATCCAGCCGGTCGCCCCGGTGACGAATACGTGCATGGGAATTCTCCTTCTACTTGGTGTTACGGGAAAGCCGTGATTGCAGGACGACGAGCGCCCCGAGGACGAGCACGCTCACCCCGATCACCCGGAGTGCCGTGCTCGCGCCGGTGACGAACGCGGAGATCACTTCGGGGGAGCGGCCGGGCGCGGCGACGGCCAGCGCCTGCGCGACGGTGTGCGGATCGTGGGCCTCGCGGATGTCTTCCGGCAGCGCCGCGACGAAGCGTCCGGTGAGGACGGTGCCGATGACCGCGACACCGAGTGCGCTGCCGAACTCGCGCGTGGTGGCCTGCAGCCCGGCGCCGACCCCGGCCTGCGCCGGGGGCAGCGAACCGGAGATCGCGGCGGACAACGTCGGCAGGGCCAGCGTCACACCGATCCCGGTCACCACGAGCCAGGCCGCGTAGACCGGATACGGCGTCGAAGCGTCGCTTGTGGACAGTCCGATGAGGCCGCAGCCGCAGAAGAGGAACGCGATGGCGACGACGACGTCGACTCCGAAGCGCTGGGCGAGCTTGCCCACGTGCCGCGCGCCGAGGACGACAGGGACGGTGAGCGGGATGATCCCGAGCCCGGTCGGCAGCACCCCGAAACCCTTGCCGTACTGGAGGAAGGACGCGTTGACGTAGAACAGCGCGAACATCCCGAAGAAGATCGCGGTCATGCCGAGACAGGCGCTGCGCAGCGCGGGCACCCGGAACAACCGGGGATCGAGCAACGGGTGCTCGGCCTTCAGTTCCACGAACGTCCACAGGGCGAACAGCACGACCGAACCGGTGAATCCGGCCAGGACGATCGGGCTGGTCCACCCTGCTTCAGGCCCTTCGACGATGCCGAGCAGCAGCGCGACCGACGCGCCGACGAGCAGGATGGCGCCGAGCGGGCTGAGCGGTCGCTCGTGCCGCGGCGACACCGGCGCGATCCGGGCGACGAGTGCGACGAGCACCAGCGAGAGCGGCACGGCGGCCGCGAACAGCCAGCGCCACGATCCGCCCGCCAGTACGGCGCCGCCGCCGACGTTCCCCACGACACCACCGATCCCGGTCATCGACGCCCAGGTCGCGATGGTCACGCCCTTGCGCTCGGCGGGAACGGCGTGCAGCAGGACGGCGAGCGTGTTGGGCAGCACCGCGGCGGCCCCGATCCCGGTGATCGCCCGGCCCGCCAGCAGGAAGGGCACGTTCGGCGCGATCGCCGACAGCAGCGCGCCGAGCGCGAAAAGCGCCAGGCCCGCGAGCAGGACCCCCTTGCGGCCGAAGCGATCGCCCGCCGCTCCACCGGGAATCACCAGACAGGCGAAGAAAATGACGTAGGTGTCGACGATCCAGATCAAGGCCGACGCGGACGGGTGGAGGTCGCTCGCGGCGAGCATCGGGACGGCGAGGTTGATCGCGGCGACCATCCCGACGACGAGTACGACACAGGCGCACATGGCGGTCAACAGGCCGCGTCGGTCCGCCGCGGTTTCGGGAGCGTCGCGGATTTGAAGTCGGAGTGGCATGCCCACGACGCTATGGGCCTGCGCGTTCTTTGTGCCACGCAACATTGGCAATAGAGAGTTGCGTACGATGCAACTATGGCCGATCAGCTGGACCTGAACCTCTTGCGGGTGTTCGACGCCTTGCTGCGGGAGGGCAGCGTGACGGCGGCCGCCGAACGCCTGCATCTGTCGATCCCGGCGGCGAGCCGGGCGCTGGGCCGGTTGCGGCGCGCGATGGGGGATCCGATCCTCGTGCGTGCCGGCCGCGGGATGGTGCCGACGCCGTTCGCGCTCCGCACGGCCCCGAGGGTGCGATCGCTGCTCGACGAGGCGTCGGCCTTGATCAGCGCGGACCGCGAGTTGTCGCTCGGCGACCTCGAACGCACTTTCACCATCCGCATCAACGACGGCGTCGCCGCGACACTGGCGACGGCGGCCGTCGAGGCGACCGCCGCCGTCGCTCCGGGCGTCGTCCTGCGCTTCGTCGCGGAAGGCAGCGAAAGCACCGAAGCCTTGCGAGACGGTTCGGTGGATCTGGACATCGGCGCGGGGGACATCACGGCCCCCGACATCCACTCGGCGCTGCTGTACCACGAACGTGTGGTCGCGATCGTCAGGGCGGACGGTCCGCTCGGCGGTGTGCGGCGCCCGACACTGGCGCAACTTTGCCGCCATCCCCATGTTTCCGCGTCGCGGCGTGGCCGGGGCAGAGGACCGCTCGACGACGTGCTCGAGGCGGCAGGCCTCCAGCGCCGGGTCGCCGCGGTCGTCCCCACCTCCGCGGTCGCCGCGTTCCTGGTCGCGTCGAGCGACTACATCGGGCTCGCGCCCCAGCGGCTCGCCGAGCACTACGGCCGGTCACTCGGCATCCGCTGGTTCCCGATCCCCGCCGAGCTTCCGCGGATCGAGGTCTGCCAGCTCTGGCATGCGCGGCTGGACGCCGACCCGGCCCAGCGCTGGCTGCGTGACACGATCCACGCCGCGCTCGGGCCGTCCGGTGGTAGAGTCCCGAAGGTTGATCAACACCGATCGAGTACGAAAGCGAGGTGAGCGGCACATGCCGGAAGACAGTTCTGGACCGATCGGACGTGGTCGCCGTTCACCCGTGTGCGCGGTGCGCTGACCTTCTCCGGTCTCCTTTCCCTGTCTGGCTTTGTGTACGCACGCCAGAAAAGAGCCGGAATCATGAACACCTTCGAAATGCTGCTCAGGGTCGGCACCGGCGTCGGCCTCGGCGCCGTCATCGGTATCGAGCGCCAGTACCGCGCCCGGATGGCCGGACTCCGCACCAACGCCCTCGTCGCCGTCGGCGCGACGCTGTTCGTCCTGTTGTCCGCCCACGGTTTCGGCGGACTGAACACCAGCGGTGACGCCGACCCGACGCGGGTCGCCGCCCAGATCGTCTCCGGTATCGGTTTCCTCGGCGCCGGCGTGATCCTGCGCGACGGCCTGAACGTGCGCGGGCTCAACACCGCGGCCACCCTCTGGTGCTCCGCCGCAGTCGGATCCCTTGCGGGAGCGGGACTTTACATCGTCGCGCTCGCCGGGACGGCGGTGATCGTCGGGGTCAACGTGCTGTTGCGCCCGCTCGGCCGCGTCGTCGACCGTCGCCCGGAACAGCGGGAAGACGACCTCGTGAGTGGTCAGGACGGTTAGACCTGGTCTCGCGAAGACGACGCGGCAGCGGCGGGTCGAAGACCGGCTCTGGGAGCTGATCGAACCCCTGATCCCGTCCCGACCAGCGCCGCGCGGTCGGGGTGGGCGGCCCCGGATCGATGACCGTGCCGCGCTAGTTGTCGGCGGCGAACACCCACGACAGCATGCTGTTCGAGCCGCTGCTGGACACGAACCCGACCGTGCGCGGCCACCACGGCCGGGCGGGCCGGCTACGATGCCGACCGGACAAGCTGCACGCCGACTAGGGCAACGACTACCGCCGCTGCCGCCGCTACCTGACCCGCCGCGGTATCAAGGTCCGTATCGCCCGGTCCGCGCACTCTCGTCGGGAAGTGATCAGCCGCCTCTTCAGAGGCGTTCGATGCGGTCGGCCTGCGGGCCCCGGTCGCTCTGACGCACCGCGTACCGGACCCGGTCACCCTTCTGCAGCGGCTCCGACCCCATGATCACGGACGCGTGGGCGAAGAGATCGTCGCCGCCTGCGTCCGGGGTGATGAAGCCGAAGCCGCGGTCGTCGTCGTAGCGCGCGACGACGCCCTCGCCGCCTCGTACGGGCACGTCCCGCGTCGCCGGCCCCGCGGCCGCGGCAGGTGCCGACCGCTGCGGCGCCGTCTGGGGCTCGGCGCCCCGGACCAGGTGCACGTCGCGGGCCTGCGGGCCCTTGTCTCCACTGGTCACCTCGTAGGCGACGCGGTCGCCCTCCGCGAGCCACGTCAGCCCCTCGGCCAGGGCCCGGGCGTGAACGAAGACGTCCCCGGCGCCTGAGTCGGGGTTGATGAAGCCGAAGCCCTTGTCCTCGTCGTACCAGGCCACCGTGCCGTCGGCACCGTCCGCGATACCGGCCGCGGCGGGTGAGCCGGCCCCTGCTCCCAGCGGGATCACGTGCCCTGCCTGCGGGCCGCGCTCGCCTTCGACGATCACGAAGGCCACCCGCTGCCCCTCGCTGACCACGCCGCCGGTCACGATGGCGGAGCTGTGCACGAAGATGTCGGCGCCGCCGCCGTCCGGTGACGCGAAGCCGTACCCCTTGCCCGGCTCGTACCAGTTGACGGTGCCGAGCAGGCCCACGGCGCTGCCGGTGGCCGCATCGGCGGTGACGCGAACGCGCAGCGCCTGGGGCCCGCGGTCGTTCTCGCCGACCTCGAACACGACGGCCTGACCCTCGCGGAGCAGTTTCGCGCCGCCGTCCCCGACGATCTCGGAGGCGTGCACGAACACGTCCGGCGAGCCGTCCTCGGGCGCGAGGAAGCCGAAACCCCGTTCGGCGTCGAACCAGCGGACGGTCCCTTGCGGCATAAAAGGCTCCAGGTCGAGAGGGCGGGCACTGACCCCCAGTCTCCCTGACAGACCTCCGGCCCGTCGGGCCGGGCCCTCTGTACCGACTGGACACACAGGGCTCGGCGTGAGCCGAGGCGTGACTCACGTGAGTGCGGTGCTCACGAGCAGGACAGGAAGTCCAGCAATATCCCGGAGAACTCGCCGGGCTTCTCCAGATTGATCATGTGCGCGACTCCGGGGACGACCAGTCTCCGGGCGTCGTGTGCCTCGCTTTCGACCTGGTCCGCGATGGCGATGATGTCCGAGGAATCCAGATCCCCCACCAAGGTCAGGGTGCGCGGGGTCAGCTCGCCGACGCGCTCGATGGCCCGTAGCTCGTCCATCAGCGTGAAACCGGCGAGCCCGTGGCGCACGATCGTCTGCGTGTACATCTCCTGGCACAGCAGCCGGACCCGCTGATCGACTTCCGTGGGCGCGCGCCGGGGCCCGTCCACCCACATGCGCAGGATGCACTCGATGGCGGCGGGAAGATCGCCCCGCGCACCCGCCTCTTCGAGTTTCCTGTTCTGTTCCAGGACGAAGGGATCCTTCGTCACCATCGCGCTGAGGCCGGTCGCGACGAGGACGAGGTTCTCGACCAGCTCCGGATATGTCAGCGCGAAATCGACCGCGATCCGCCCGCCGCCGGACAAGCCGACCAGTGACGCGCGGGGGAGGTCCAGCGCGGTCATCAGCGCGCGGAGATCCTCGTAGTGCCTGAACCGTTCCGTCGGCGTGGACGACTCGCCATGTCCGCGCGCGTCGTACCGGATGGCGGTGTGACGCCGGCTGAGTTCGCTCATCTCGGCATCCCACATCCGGGAGTCGAGCATCCCGCCGTGGAGCAGGACGACGGGGTCACCCTCGCCCCGGATCTCGTACGCGAGCTCGCCGTTCTCGACCGGGATTCGACCGTGGGTCATACGTCCACGCTACCGAAGAACGCACGAAGGCCCCTTTCCCGAAAGTGCGGGGAAAGGGGCCTTCGCGCGTGGTGCTTACGCCTGGGTCATCTTCCGCAGGACGTACTGCAGGATGCCGCCGTTGCGGTAGTAGTCCGCCTCACCCGGGGTGTCGATGCGGACGTCCGCATCGAACTCCACCTTGGTGCCGTCGGTCTTCGTCGCGGTGACGTGGACCGTGCGCGGGGTCTCGCCGTCGTTCAGCTTCGTGATGCCCGAGATGTCGAACGTCTCGGTGCCGTCGAGGCCGAGCGACGAGGCCGACTCGCCCGCCGGGAACTGCAGCGGGATGACGCCCATGCCGATCAGGTTCGACCGGTGGATGCGCTCGAAGGACTCGGTGATCACCGCGCGCACACCCAGCAGGCTCGTCCCCTTGGCCGCCCAGTCGCGGGACGAACCGGAGCCGTACTCCTTGCCGCCCAGGACGACCAGCGGGATGTCCTGCGCCGCGTAGTTCTGCGCCGCGTCGTAGATGAACGCCTGCGGGGCATCGGCCTGGGTGAAGTCGCGGGTGTAGCCGCCCTGCACGTCGTCCAGCAGCTGGTTGCGCAGCCGGATGTTCGCGAAGGTGCCGCGGATCATGACCTCGTGGTTACCGCGACGCGAGCCGTAGGAGTTGAAGTCCTTCTTCTCCACGCCGTGCTCGGTCAGGTACTGCGCGGCCGGGGTGCCCGGCTTGATCGCGCCGGCGGGGGAGATGTGGTCGGTGGTGACCGAGTCGCCCAGCTTCGCCAGCACGCGGGCGCCGGCGATGTCGGTGACCGGGGCGGGCTCCGCCTGCATGCCCTCGAAGTACGGGGGCTTCCGGACGTAGGTGGACTCCGCGTCCCAGTCGAAGGTCTTGCCCCCGGGGGTCGGCAGCGACTTCCACCGCTCGCCACCGTCGAAGACGTCGGCGTAGTCCTTGGTGAACATCTCCTGCGTGATCGCGTAGTCGATGGTCTCCTGGATCTCCTTGGCCGACGGCCAGATGTCCTTCAGGAAGACGTCGTTGCCGTCCGAGTCCTGGCCGAGCGGCTGGGCCTCGAAGTCGAAGTCCATCGTGCCGGCGAGCGCGTACGCGATGACCAGCGGCGGCGACGCGAGGTAGTTCATCTTCACGTCGGGGTTGATGCGGCCTTCGAAGTTGCGGTTGCCCGAGAGCACCGAAACCGCGGTGAGGTCGTTCTCTCCGATCGCCGCGGAGATCTCGTCCGAGAGCGGGCCGGAGTTGCCGATGCAGGTGGTGCAGCCGTAGCCGACCAGGTGGTAGCCCAGCTTCTCCAGGTACGGCCAGAGGCCGGCCTTGTCGTAGTAGTCGGTGACGACCTGCGAACCCGGCGCCATCGAGGTCTTGACCCACGGCTTGACCGCGAGGCCCTTGTCGACCGCGTTCCGCGCGAGCAGTGCCGCGCCGAGCATGACCGACGGGTTGGAGGTGTTGGTGCACGAGGTGATCGAGGCGATCACCACGGCGCCGTGGTCGAGGATGAACTCGCCGCGGTCCGAGGTGCTGACCTTGATCGGGTTGGTCGGGCGGCCGCTGTGGCCGTTCGCCGCCGACTGGATGTCGACCGCGCCCTCGTCCTTGAACGACAGGGCGGCAGGGTCGCTGGCGGGGAAGGACTCCTCGACGGCTTCGTCCACATTGGTGTGCGGGACCTCTTCGCCGCCGACGTAGTCGTGGATCGACTTGCGGAACGAGTTCTTCGCGTCGGTGAGCTCGATGCGGTCCTGCGGGCGCTTCGGGCCGGCGATCGACGGGACGACCGTCGAGAGGTCCAGCTCGATGTACTCGGAGTACTCCGGCTCGTGCGACGGGTCGTGCCAGAGGCCCTGCTCCTTGGCGTAGGCCTCGACGAGCGCGACCTGCTCTTCGGAGCGGCCGGTGAGCTTGAGGTAGCGGACGGTCTCCTCGTCGATCGGGAAGATCGCCGCGGTCGAGCCGAACTCGGGGCTCATGTTGCCGATGGTGGCGCGGTTGGCCAGCGGCACCGCGCCGACGCTCTCGCCGTAGAACTCGACGAACTTGCTGACCACGCCGTGCTTGCGCAGCATCTCGGTGATGGTGAGCACGACGTCGGTGGCGGTCACGCCGGTCGGGATCTCGCCGGTGAGCTTGAAGCCCACGACGCGCGGGATGAGCATGGAGACCGGCTGGCCCAGCATGGCGGCCTCGGCCTCGATGCCGCCGACACCCCAGCCCAGCACGCCGAGGCCGTTGACCATGGTGGTGTGCGAGTCGGTGCCGACGCAGGAGTCGGGGTACGCCTGGCCGTTGCGGGCCATCACCGTGCGCGCGAGGTGCTCGATGTTGACCTGGTGCACGATGCCGGTGCCCGGCGGGACGACCTTGAACTCGTCGAAGGCGCCCTGGCCCCAGCGCAGGAACTGGTAGCGCTCGCGGTTGCGCTCGTACTCGATCTCGACGTTGCGCTCGAAGGCGTCGGCGCGGCCGAAGACGTCGATGATCACGGAGTGGTCGATGACCAGTTCGGCGGGGGCGAGCGGGTTGACCTTGTCCGGGTCGCCGCCGAGGTCGGTGACGGCCTCGCGCATGGTGGCGAGGTCGACGACACAGGGCACGCCGGTGAAGTCCTGCATGATCACGCGGGCGGGCGTGAACTGGATCTCGATCGACGGGTCGGCCTTGGCGTCCCAGTTGCCGAGCGCGCGGATGTGGTCGGCGGTGATGTTCGCGCCGTCCTCGGTCCGCAGCAGGTTCTCGAGCAGGATCTTCAAGCTGTAGGGAAGGCGCTGGGAGCCCTCGACCTTGTTCAGGCGGAAAACCTCGTAGGAGGAGTCGCCCACCTTCAGCGTGTCTTTGGCGCCGAAGCTGTCCTTGCTGGCGGGTGCGGTCACTTCTAACTCCAGTGGCGGGTCAGTTCGGTGTGTTCTCCAGGTCGTTCGGGCCGACCCGGAGCGAGTGTTGCGCACCCCCACCGTAGGTCCGGACCCGGGATGGCACACCTCGTTCGTCCTTTCAAACAGTACGCCCGTCCTGTTTGGCTTGGCAAGCCGACACGCGGGTCGCGAAGGTCTCATCGACCTGCGGCCGTTCGAGTGACGAAACGTTCGTCTGTTCGTCCCCCGTTGAGGGGAAATGGTGCCTACGGTGTGTAAGTTCCTGGTGGTGCTTCTGGTAATGCTGTGACGGCAGTGGCACAGTGAGTTCATTGTTCAAGATCGGGAGGTGGGTGGATCGTGCGTGGTGAAGCCGGGTCGGGGACCGGTGCCCGCCGTGGCATGACCATCGGCGCCCTCGGCATCGCCCTGTTGCTCGGGGTGACGGGTACCGCCGTTGCGGTGCCGCCGCCTCCGCCTAACCCCAGTGACTCCGAGATCAACTCCAGCAAGGCCGACGCCAACGCCAAGGCGGGCGACGTCGGCAGGCTCACGAACCAGCTGGCCCAGGCCGAGTCGAAGCTCGCGCAGCTCAACGACGACGTCGAGCTGAAGATGGAAGAGGCCAACAAGGCCAGGGTCGACGCGGAGACCGCGCAGGACGAAGCCGCGCAGGCCGATCGCGAGGCGCGGTCCGCGCGCACCGAATCCGACGCCGCGCAGGCGACCATCGACAAGGCCCGCGCCGACCTCGACAAATTCGCCGCCGCGAGTTTCCAGCAGGGCAGCACGATCGGCTCGGTGTCGGCGTATCTGACCGCCAACAGCCCGAAGGAACTCCTCGGCCGCGCCCAGATGCTCGACGCGGTCGGCGGCAGCAGGCTCAACGCGCTCGACGCGATGAAGCGCGCGCAGACGGACAAGTCCAACAAGGACGCGACCGCGCGCAAGAAGCTGGAGATCGCGCAGGAGCGCAAGCGCGCGGCCGAGGCGGCCAAGCACGAGGCCGACAACGCGCAGAGTGCCGCGCAGCACGCCCAGGACACCCAGGCCACGCAGAACCAGAAACTCGAAGCCGACAAGGCCAGCGTCGAGAAGCAGCTCTTCGAAGCGCAGCAGAAGGTCAACGGCCTGCAGGGGCAGCGGCAGCGCTACGAGGACTGGAAGGCGCAGAAGGCCCGCGAGGACGAGGAGCGCGCCCGTCAGGCCGCTCTCGCCGCGGAAAGGCCCAGCCAGGGCGGCGGTGGCCGTCCGTCCGGCAGGCCCGTCCAGTCGGCTCCGGCCGGGGCGAGCGTCGAGGCCGTCGTCCGGCGGGCGCTGGCGCAGCTCGGAGTGGTCTACGCGTGGGGTGGCGGCAACACCTCCGGCCCCACCCGCGGTATCCGCGACGGTGGTACGGCCGACCGCTACGGCGACTACAACAAGATCGGCTTCGACTGCTCGGGCCTGATGATCTACGCGTTCGCCGGGGTGAAGTCGCTTCCGCACTACAGCGGCTACCAGTACAACGCCGGGCGCAAGGTGCCGCTCTCCCAGATGCGCCGCGGCGACATGCTCTTCTGGGGCGGCAGCGCGCGGGGCATCCACCACGTCGCGATGTACCTCGGGAACGGCCAGATGGTCGAGGCGCCGCAGTCGGGCCTGAGGGTCCGGATCGCGCCGGTGCGGTACGGCGGCATCATGCCGTACGCGACCCGCCTGATCGGATAGAGCGTGTCTCCCGAACTGAAGGCGGCAGGTCGGGCGACGACACGCGCGCGCGTTTCTTTTCGGCCGGAGGCCTCGGATTTGCGGAGGCGGGCCGTTGACACGGCTGAGCGAGTAGCTCCCCCATGCCGCGGCCCGGCTGCGGAAATCCGAAAGCGCGCTTCGAGAGACAGAGGCTAGGCGTGTCCTACGCGGGGATCGTGCTGGCGGGCGGCGCCGCGCGTCGGCTGTCCGGTGTGGACAAACCCGCGCTCCCCGTCGGCGGGAAACCGTTGCTGGCCAGGGCTTTGACGGCCCTCGCGGACGCGGAGCCGGTGATCGTCGTCGGGCCGGAACGGCCGGGATTCGGCGACGTCGTCTGGACCAGGGAATCGTCACCGGGAACCGGTCCGGTGGCCGCGCTGGCGGCCGGGCTCGCGTTGGTGCGCACGGAGCTCGTCGTGGTGCTGGCCGGTGATCTCGCCGGCGTCCGGAAGTCCACTGTGGACCGGCTGATGGCGGCGCTCGGCCGGGCTTCGGGGGCCGTGCTGGTCGACGCCACGGGGGAGCGGCAGTGGCTGCTCGGCGCCTGGCGTGCGGAGGCCTTGCGCGACGCCCTGCCGGAAACGGTGGAGAACGCGTCGCTTCGGCGGACGTTGGGCGGCCTGGAGATCGTCGACGTGCCCGAGGAGCCCGGCGAGAGCGCCGACATCGACACGCCGGAGGATCTGGACCGGTTTTCCTGACCGAAGCCGGGGAACGCGGGCGGGTGGTTCGGCATCATAAGCCGGTGAGCGACCTGCATCCGGACGAGTACGAGTCGGACCTCCTGCGCGACGGCGAGGGATTCATCGAGGATTTCGACACGTGGTCCGCGCTGCTCGCGCTGGAGGCCGTGCTCGACGAAGCGCTCACCGAACCGGAGATCGCTTCGGGACTTCGTAAGGAGGGGCTGCGCGCCGAAGACGCCCGCACGGCCGTGCTCGGCGACGTCACCGCGCTCGCCCGGATCCGGATGGCGCGGGAACGGGCGGACGTGGTCTTCGAACGACCCCGTCGCCTGCCGTTCCGGCGGGTGACCTTCCGTGAGGCGGGCTGGTTGCTCGTGACGTGCGCGCTTCTCGTCGGGTACCTCCGGATCCTGCAGCTGACGTGGTCGTCGATGCCGTTGCCGTTCCAGCTGGTCGGCGTGCTGGGGCTCGGCGGCGTGATCGGGATGGCCGTCCTGGTCATCGGCCGCCGGATCCCCGGGCTCTTCGTCACCGAGGGCTGGCAACGCACCGAGGAGTGGGCACATCCGGAGATGGTCGGCTTGGGCGACCGGTGGGAGTTCGCGCTGCGGGAGATCGTCCTGCCCGCCCTCCGGGACCATCTGCGGGATCACCGGCGGATCCGCTCGGGCCTGGAGCTCGTCTTCGAAGAGCCGGACGCCTCGGAGGAGCTGGAAGCGGGGCTCGTGCGGACGGCCGCGGTGAAACGGCTGCGGCGGATCGTCGATCGGGCGGATTCGGTGGCCGTCGCGCTCGCCGGGCACCGGGGGACCGGCAAGACCACGTCGATCCGTTCGCTGGAACAGGGCCTGCTGAGCCGGTCGGACCGGGCGGCGCCACTGGTCGTGGTCGCCTCCGCGCCCGCCGCGTACGAGGCCCGCGACTTCGTGCTGCACCTGCACGCTTTGCTCTGCAAGGCGGTGCTGGCGAAGATCTCGAAGGGCGCGCGAACGGTGTCCGGCCGTCTCCGTCGGCGGCGGATGCTCGGGCGTTCACTCCGGAAGGCGTTGGCGTTCCTGGTGTTCTGGGGAGTGGCGGCGTCGGCCGTCTGGCTGCTGTGGGGCGGGACGCCTTGGCAGGACCTCTGGACGCTCGCCCTCGATGTCGCCAACGGGCGCGTGACGCCTCAGCAGGTGTGGACGGGACAGTCCACGGCGAAGCTCTTCGCTCTCGGAGTGGTCTCACTGTTCCTGCTGCGGCTGGTGTTCGGCGTGGTGACGTCCGGGGCCGCGGTCGTCCGGCTGCTGATCGCGCGGCGCCGGGACATCCGCCTGGCGGGCTTCCGTCGCCTCACCGAACAGCAACTCGACCGGATCCGGTTCCTGCAGACCTACACGACCGGATGGTCCGGGAAGCTCAGCATGCCGCTGAAGGGGGAAGCGGGCCGCACCTGGTCGACTCAGCGTGCCGAACAGCAGCTCACCCATCCGGAGGTCGTGGACAAGTTCCGCGAGTTCGCCGAAGAGGCGGCTCGGCGGGTCGACGTGGAGCGGGTCGCCGGCCGGGTGGTGATCGCGATCGACGAACTGGACAAGATCGGCGAGCCCGGCAAGGCGCACCAGTTCATCAACGACGTGAAGGGCGTCTTCGACGTTCCGGGGTGCCTGTTCTTCGTGTCCGTCTCGGACGACGCCGTCCTCGGCTTCGAACAGCGGGGGCTCGGCGTCCGGGACGCCTTCGACAGCGCTTTCTCGGAGATGGTGCGGCTCGAACCGTTCACTTTGGACGAAAGCAGGCTCTGGATCGCCTTGCGGTTGCGGGGGATCTCCGAACAGTTCTGCTACCTGGCCCATTGTCTGTCGGGAGGCCTGCCCCGCGACCTCAAACGCTGCGCCACGGAGATGGTCGATCTCGCGAACGAGGTCTATCAGCCGTCTTTGGAGATCGTCGCGCGAAGCCTCGTCACGGGGGAGCTGGCGGGCAAGGCCCGCGCCTTCATCGCCACCGCGGCCACGTTGGACCGATCGCCGGAACTGGTCGCGCTGACCACGGAACTGCTCGGCATGCCGGGCACGGAGGAGCCGGAAGCGCTGGCCGCGATCGCCGAACGACTGGTGGCCGACGGCGACACCGACGCCGCCGCGATCAGCGATCTGCGCTGGCACAGCGGCTGTTTCGTGCTGTTCTGCGCGACCGTGCTGGAGGTCTTCGACGACACGCTGACCGGCGACCGGCTGACGCCCCGCCTGCACCGGCTCGCCGTCGTCCGGCAGCGGATGGCGATGCATCCGAAACAGGCGTGGGACGACCTGGTGAAGTTCCGCGGCGAGGCCCCTTCACAGCCGTCATACCGCTGATCGGGTTGGCTACCGTCACGAACGGCTGTGTCACCGACCACTACGGTCACATCCGGACGCAAGAACGCAAGCGGGGAACACAGGAGGCACGAGTGACCGAGCCCGGCTACGCCGACGGCGCGCAGCAGCAGCCCGGAACGCCGGCGCGGGACGCCCAGTTGCTGGAGCGGACCGTGTTCGAGGTCAAGCGGATCATCGTCGGCCAGGACAGGCTGGTCGAGCGGATGCTGGTCGGCCTGCTGGCCAGGGGACACCTTCTGCTCGAAGGTGTGCCCGGTGTCGCGAAGACCCTCGCCGTCGAGACCTTCGCGCGAGTGGTCGGCGGCTCGTTCTCGCGCGTGCAGTTCACCCCGGACCTGGTCCCCGCCGACATCCTCGGCACCCGGATCTACCGGCAGGGCGCCGAGCGGTTCGACGTCGAACTCGGCCCGGTGGTGGCGAACTTCGTGCTCGCCGACGAGATCAACCGCGCGCCCGCCAAGGTGCAGTCGGCGATGCTGGAGGTGATGGCCGAGCGGCACGTGTCGATCGGCGGCCAGACCTTCCCGATGCCCGACCCGTTCCTCGTGCTCGCCACGCAGAACCCGATCGAGAACGAGGGTGTTTACCCGCTGCCCGAGGCGCAGCGCGACCGCTTCCTGTTCAAGATCGTCGTCGAGTACCCGACGGCCGAGGAAGAGCGCGAGATCATCTACCGGATGGGTGTCACCCCGCCCACCCCGCAAGAGGTGCTCAGCCCGGCCGAGCTGGTGCGGCTGCAGAACGTCGCTTCGCAGGTCTTCGTGCACCACGCGCTCGTCGACTACGTCGTGCGCCTCGTGCTCACCACCCGTACGCCGAACGACCACGGCCTCGCCGACGTCGCGGGCTGGGTGTCCTACGGCGCCTCGCCGCGTGCCAGCCTCGGCATCATCGCCGCGGCCCGCGCGCTGGCGCTGGTCCGCGGGCGGGACTACGTGCTGCCGCAGGACGTCGTCGACGTCGTTCCCGACGTGCTGCGTCACCGGCTCGTGCTGTCCTACGACGCGCTGGCCGACGGCGTCCCCATCGACCACATCATCACGCGGGTGCTGCAGACCGTGCCGCTGCCGCAGGTCTCGGCCCGTCCGCAGGGCGGCGCCGGGCAGGGCGGCCCGGTCCCGGCCGGCGCACCCGTCAGGTAAGGAATCCGAGTGAAGAACGAGAAGGGCGAACGTCCTTCCTGGGCTCCGCCGGTACTCCGCGGGGAGCGGATGGAGGCGGGCCTGCGCACGCTCGAACTCGACGTGCGCCGCCGTCTCGACGGGCTGCTGCAGGGAAACCATCTCGGCCTGGTGCCGGGGCCCGGTTCGGAACCGGGGGAGGCCCGGCCGTACCAGCCCGGTGACGACGTCCGCCGGATGGACTGGGCGGTCACCGCGCGCACGACGAGCCCGCATATCCGGGAGACCGTCGCCGACCGCGAACTGGAGACGTGGCTGGTGGCGGACGTGTCCGCGAGCCTCGACTTCGGTACGGCGCTGTGCGAGAAGCGTGACCTGGTCGTCTGCGCGACGGCCGCGGTCGCACATCTGACCGGCGGTGGCGGCAACCGGATCGGCGCGCTCGTCTCCAACGGGGCGGGCAGCATCACGCGCATCCCGGCGCGCGGCGGGCTCCCGCACGCGCGGGGGCTGGTCCGCAAGATCGCCGAGACCCCGCGTGCCGAGGAAGGCGTCCGCGGGGATCTCGCCGCGGCACTGGAGAAACTGCGCCGTCCGCCGCGTCGTCGCGGGCTCGCCGTCGTGATCTCCGACTTCCTCGGCGACACCGAATGGCAGCGTCCGTTGCGGGCGCTCGGCGGGCACCACGACCTCATCGCCATCGAAGTCCTCGACCCGCGCGACATCGACCTGCCCGACGTGGGCACCGTCGTGCTGGCCGACCCGGAGACAGGGAAACAGCGCGAAGTGCACGCTTCGGCCTTGCTGCGCAAGGAATTCGGCGCCGCGGCGCACGCACACCGGCAGGAGGTCGCGGCCGCGCTGCGCCGGGCCGGTGCCGCGCATCTGGTGCTGCGCACCGATTCGGACTGGATCGCCGACATGGTCCGGTTCGTGGTGGCCCGCAAGCGCCGCTGGTCCGGTGGTGTCGCGTGAGCCTCACCGGATTCGCGTCGCCGTGGTGGTTCCTGCTGCTGCTGGCGGTCGCCGCGGTCGCCGTGGGCTACGTGCTGTCCCAGCGCGCGCGGCGCAAGCGCACCATGCGGTTCGCCAACCTGGAACTGCTGGAGAAGGTCGCGCCGAAGAGCCAGGGATGGGTGCGGCACGTTCCCGCCATCCTGATCGTGCTCTCGCTACTGGTGCTCACCGTCGCGCTCGCCGGTCCGACGGCCGAGCAGAAGGTGCCCCGCAACCGGGCCACCGTGATGCTGGTGATCGACACCTCGCTGTCGATGGAGGCGACCGACGTCGCCCCGACCCGGCTGAAGGCGGCGCAGGAGTCGGCGCGGTCGTTCGCGCAGAACATGACTCCCGGCGTGAACCTCGGGCTGATCTCCTTCGCGGGGACGGCGACCGTGCTGGTCGCGCCGACCACCGATCGCGGGGGCGTGGTGAAGGCGATCGACAACCTGAAGCTGGCGCAGTCGACGGCCACCGGTGAAGGGATCTTCGCCGCGTTGCAGTCGATCGAGAGCTTCTCGGCGATCGTCGGTGGCGCGGAGGGCCCTCCGCCTGCCCGGATCGTCCTGATGAGTGACGGCAAGCAGACCGTCCCGGACGACCTGTACGCCCCGCGCGGTGGCTACACGGCTGCTCAGGCGGCGAAGCAGGCTCAGGTGCCGATCTCGTCGATCTCGTTCGGCACCACGCACGGTTCGGTCGACATCGACGGCAAACCGCAGGACGTGAAGGTCGACGACGAATCGCTGGAGGAGATCGCGCGGCTTTCGGGCGGCGACTTCTACAAGGCGGCGAGCGCGGACGAGCTGAAACGCGTGTACGACGACCTCGGCGAGCAGATCGGGTACGAGCTCAAGGACGCCGACGCGAGCAGGCCTTGGGTCATCCTCGGGACGTTGGTGCTGATGATCGGGGCCGCGGCTTCGCTCTTCCTGGGGCAACGACTGCCTTAGATGGGCTTTTCGACCGAGTTCGGGCCGAAGCCGGTGTTGCGAAAGCCACTTTCGCAACGTTGAAGGTTGCGAAAGTGGCTTTCGCAACGCGGTCCGGCTCGGGGCCTGATCGGCGAGGCGCCATCGTCGAGCACGACTTGCCACCCGGCGGCCCGTATGTGTTGCCTGATTCGGCCCCCGAGCGTGCTATGAAAGGTCCTTTCCTTGCAAAATTTGCAAGGAAAGGACCTTTCATAGCATTCGGGAGCGGGCGGCTACGGGGTCGCGAAGCCGTTCTGCCGCCAAGCCTCGTACACGCTGATCGCGGCGGTGTTCGAAAGGTTCAGCGACCGGCTCGACGGCAGCATCGGCAGCCGCACCCGGTCCGTCACCTGCGGGGACTCCTGGATCTCGGCGGGCAGCCCCGCCGACTCCGGCCCGAACATCAGAACGTCGCCGGGCTCGTACGCGACGTCGGTGTGCAGCCGCGTCGCGGAAGCGCTGAACGCGTAGACCCGGGCGGGTAACAACGCCGCCCACGCCGCGTCGAGATACGCGTGGACGTGGACGCGCGCGAGGTCGTGGTAGTCGAGCCCTGCGCGCCGTAACTGCTTGTCCTCCAGCGTGAAACCGAGCGGCTCCACCAGGTGGAGCTCGCAGCCGGTGTTCGCGGTCAAGCGGATCGCGTTACCCGTGTTGGGCGGGATTTCGGGGCGGTAGAACAGGATGCGGAACACGAGGGTTGATCGTCTTTCGTTCACGGGCGCTTCGCCTGAGCGCGGCCGGGCGGCCATCAAGCCGGACGAGCATGAGGCCCGCCCGTGACCATCCCACCACAGGAGGGCTTACATGCCTTCGCTCCCTCACCCCCTGTCGCGGCGTCGCTTCCTCGGTTATGGCTCCGCCGGCGCGGCCGCCGTCCTGCTGGGGACCGGTGCCTGGAACGCCGCCGGCGCGATGCCGCTTGCTCGCGGTGCCGGCGACCCGTTCACCCTCGGTGTCGCGTCGGGCGACCCGTTGCCCGGCGGTGTCGTGCTCTGGACCAGGCTCGCGCCGAAGCCCTACGAGGCCGACGGGTTCGGCGGCATGCCGCGCACGCCGGTCCGCGTCGAGTACGAAGTGTCGCTCGACGAGCGTTTCCGCGCCGTCGTCCGCCGCGGGTCCGTGGTCGCCACGCCCGAACTCGGTCACTCCGTGCACCCCGAGGTCCACGGTCTCGCGCCGGATCACGAGTACTTCTACCGCTTCCGCACGGGCGGCGTGATCTCGCCGGTCGGGCGCACCCGGACGGCGCCGGTCGCCTGGTCGTCGCCGCGCGAGCTGAACTTCGCGTTCGCGTCCTGCCAGAGCTGGGAGGCCGGGCACTTCACCGCGTACGACCACATGGCGGCCGAGGATCTCGACCTGGTCGTGCACCTGGGGGACTACCTCTACGAAAGCGGTGTCACCGGGGTCGGCCGCGGGACGCCGGTGGGATCGCAGTTCAAGGGCGAGACCTTCGACCTGGCCCGCTACCGGCTCCAGTACGCGCTCTACAAGTCCGAAGCGCCGTTGATGGCCGCGCACGCCGCCTTCCCGTGGATCCACGTCAACGACGACCACGAGGTCGAGAACAACTGGGCGGGCGACATCTCGCAGATCGACAAGGAACCGGACCAGGACCGCGCGGTGTTCCGGCAGCGGCGGGCCGAGGCGTTCCAGGCGATGTACGAGCACCTGCCGTACCGCATCGCCCAGCTGCCGAAGGGGCCGGACGCGCGGCTTCACCGGCGGCTCAGCTACGGCACGCTGGCCGATTTCACCATGCTCGACACCCGCCAGTACCGCGACGACCAGCCGTGCGGCGACGGTCAGTCGGCGAACTGCACCGAGCGGTTCGACGAGAACCGCACCCTGCTCGGCTCGGAGCAGCGGAAGTGGCTGCTCGACGGGTTCTCGCGGTCCCGCGCGCGGTGGCAGATCCTCGGCAACCAGGCGCCGATGGGCCAGACCGACACCGACGCGGGCGAGGCGACGAACGTCTACCTCGACCCGTGGGACGGCTACGTCGCCGACCGCGACCGCGTGCTCGCCGCGGCGCAGGACCGCGGGGTGCGGAACCTGGTGGTCATCACCGGCGACAGGCACCAGAACTACGCCTGGGACCTCAAGCGCGACTTCAACGACCCCGGCTCGCCCACCGTGGCGAGCGAGTTCGTCGGGACGTCGATCACCAGCGGTGGCAACGGCGCGGACATGACGCCCGGCGGTGAAACCCTGCTGAAGGCCAACCCGCACATGAAGTTCTTCAACAGCCAGCGGGGCTACGTCCGGGTGAACGTCAACCGGCAGCGCTGGCGGAGCGACTTCCGGGTGGTGCCGTTCGTCAACACCCCCGGAGCGCCGATCAGCACACGGGCCAGTTACGTCGTCGAAGACCGGCGGCCCGGCGTTCAGTCCGGCTGAGCGGGCACGAAGGCGGCGTACGCCTCGCGTACCGCCGCGGGCGGCGCCGCCTTCGTGAGCGTCGAAGGGTCGACGAAGACGTAGCGGGTCTTGACTTCCGCGCACAGCCGGCCGTCGCGCGTGATCTCGAAGTCGATGATCAGCGACGTCGTGCCGAGGTGGTTCAGGTACACGGCGACGACCAGTTCGTCGTCGTAGCGGCAGGGCGCGCGGTAGCGGAGATTCGATTCGGCGACGACGACGTCCACACCGGCGGCCAGCGCCTCCTGGTGGGAGCCGAAAAGGGCTTTCTCCGCCTCGAACATGGCCATGTCCACATAGGCGAGGTAGTGCGCGTTGAACACGATGCCCTGCCCGTCGCATTCGTGGTAGCGCACGCGCAGCGGCATCTCGACGATCGGTTTCCGTGGCTCTGTCACGGTTCCAACCTACGTGAAGGCCCCCGTCCCGCGGCTGAGCCGAGGGACGGGGGCCTTCACGCGCGTCCGGTCAGTCGATGAAGTCGATGTTCGGATGACGCGGCGACTCGCCGTCGAGCAGGTGCCGGTCCCGGCCCTTCAGGTGCAGATCGAAGAACGCGCCGATGTAGTCCCGCTGCGCGGCCACGGAACGGCGGGGATCGATGGTGCCGATGACCGCCTCCCGCTTCTCCGGCGTCACTCGCGAACCGAGCTGCGGCACGACGACCTGCAGGTCGCTGTAGGCCATGTGCGTGCTGCCGCCGCGCAGGTACAGATCACGCTTCCAGCCCCGCTGGTTGGCCCAGAAATCCGCCAAGCTGCGGTCGAATTCGGGATGCCGGTGCGTGTGTTCGAGCGGTTTGCCGGTCTCATCGGTGCCCTCGGCGCCCATCAGCATGAACGGCCGGTCGAGGCCGCGTTCGGTGACCTCTCCGGGCACGTAGACGCTGCCCGGCGGGTAGCCGATCGCGCTCGCCATCGCGCCGTCGAGGTTGATCCCGGCATCGACGCGGCGGTCGTGGACCATCGTCTCGCCGGCGGTGAACCCGCCGTAGGAATGGCCGTAGGCGCCGACCCGCGACAGGTCGAGCGACCAGCCGAGCCCGCGGGGGAGCGGCCGGTTCTCCGCGTCCGGGTTCTGCCCGCGGGTGATCTTCGCCAGCTGGTCGAGGACGAACCGGCTGTCGGCGACGCGGGCGTCGAGCGCCTTCTTCATGAACTCGGGACCTTCGCCCGAGACGGCCGTTTCGAGCCGTCCGCCGGGGAACTCGACCGCGGCGCTCTCGTAGGTGTGCGAAAGCGAGACGACCACGTAACCGCGGCTGGCCAGGTCGTCGACGATCGCCGTGTACGTCTCGCGAGGGCCGCCGAAACCGGGGGAGAAGAGCGTGACGGGCTTCGGCGTGCCGTGCGCCACGGGCACGCCGAGTTCGGCCCGCCGCTTCGCCGAGGCCCAGTCGATGGAGCCCGCCGGCAGACCGAGGTAGTCCTCGCTCGCCAGCACTTGGTCGAGGACGGAACCCACCCCGGGCGCGAGCCACGGCGCTCGCGGGCCGTCGGCGAACCGGTCCGCCGGATAGGTGACGGTGACCATGAGCTCCCGTCGCCGCTCCGGTTTCCACGGATCGGGGCGGGACGGGTCGACGAGGTGGAGGTCGGTGGTGCCGACGTCGTAGGGGCCGGTGAGGGCCGGTGCGGTGAGCTTGGCCTGGTCGGCCGCGACGGCGGGGGCCGCCGTGGCGAGCCCGCCCGCGAGCGCGAGGCCCGCGATCAGCGCCGAACCCCGCACCACCCTGTTGTGTCTCAGTGACACTGCTGGAGTCCTTCCGGATCGGGGCGGCCCGATGGCCGCCTGTTTCCGACCCTGGCAGCGCCCGGGTGCGACGCGCATCCCTCTGGAGATGGAGCCGTGATCACCCGTGCAGGGCACGGTAGGCCGAGGCGGCTCCGGGATGCAGCGGGACCTTCCCGGTACCGATCAGCGTCCGGACGTCGAGGAACTGCGTTCCCACCGCGGCCGCGGGGACGAGGTCGGCGGCGTGCGCGGCCAGCACGCGTGCCACCGCGGCCGCGACGTCGTCGGGCAGTGACGGTGCGGCCAGCAGCAGGTTCGCGACGCCGATCGTCCGCAGCTCGCCGACACCCTGGTAGGCCTGCGCCGGGACGTGGACCTGGTCGTACACGGGTCCGTAGCCGGCACGCAGGGCGGGAAGGTGGCCGTCGAGCGGGAGGAGCGTGATCGGAGTGGTGCGGTTCAGTTCGGTGAGCGCGGGGGTCGGGATCCCGCCGGACCAGAGCAGCGCGTCGACCTCGTGCGCGGCCAGCGCGTTGATCGCTTCGCCCAGGAGTAGGTTCCTCGCCTTCACGGGCACCCCGGCGCGGGCGAACAGACGCGAGCTGAACACCGCGACGCCGGACCCGCTCGCGCCCATCGCCACCGGCCGTCCGGACAGATCGGCGAGCGACCGCACACCGCCGTCCACCCGGACGACGAGCTGGTGGTAGTTCTCGTAGACGCGGCCGATGGCCGAGAACGCGATCGGGACGGAGAACGGCTCCGCGCCGAGGAAAGCGGACTCGGCGACGTCGCCGAGGACGAGCCCGAGATCGGCCCTGCCGTCCCGCAGCCGCCGCAGGTTCTCGACGCTGGCCTCGGTGGCGACGGCCGTCGCGCGCAGTGCCGGTTCGGCGCGGTTCAGCTGCTGGGCGAGGAGTTCCGCGAAGGCGAGGTAGAAACCGCCGTTCTCGCCCGCCGCGATGACGATCTCTCGGTCCGGGCCCCGGTAGCCCGCGGTCGAGCAGCCCGCGAGTGTCGCGAGCCCGGCGAGGAGCGCGGTGCGCCTGGTGACCGTCATGACCGTTCCCCTGCCGCGAGAGGGAGTTCGACGCGGACTTCGAGGCCGTGCGGTTCCGCCTCGCGCAATTCGAGTTTCCCGCCCCTGGCGAGCACGTGCTGGCTCGCGATCGCGAGGCCGAGACCCGTGCCGCGCGGAGCGCCGTCGCCACCGGCACGCCAGAAGCGTTCGGTCGCGCGTTCCCTGTCCTCTTCGGACAGTCCAGGACCGTTGTCGGACACGAAGAGCGTCGCCGTCGTCTCGCCGGTTTCGTAACCGGTGGTTATCGTGGCGCCGCGTCCCGCGTAGTGCACCGCGTTGTCCAGCAGGACATCCAGCACTTGGGCCAGTTCGCTTTCTTCGCACCGCACCGGCACCGGCTCGTCGTGGCCCTCCGACGCCGCGAGGCCCACTCCCGCGTCTTCTGCCGAGGGCCGCCACGCGTCGACCCGTTCCGCCAGGACGGCGGGGAGATCGCAGGGTTCGTCGCCAGCTTCGCCCGCGGCGAGCCGGGTCGCGGCGCTTTCGGCGAGCGCCAGCGCGAGCAGCCCGTCGAGCAGGGACTCCAGACGCTCGACCTCCGCGACGGTCGCCCGGTAGGCCCGCTGGCCGTCGCCGTCGACCTGCGCGCCGAGCGAATCCACCCGCAACCGCAAGGCGGCCATGGGATTCCGCAGCTGATGCGACGCGTCCGCGACCAGCCGCCGCTGCTGTTCGGACGACTCGACGACGGCGTCGGACATCCGGTTGAACGATGTCGCGAGCGACCGCAGCTCCCGGGGTCCGGCCCGCTCGGGGACCTGCGCGCGATGTCCTTCGGTGACCGCCTGCACGCCGGTCTCCAGTTCGTGCAGCGGCCGCACCATCCAGCGGGCCAGCAGGACCGCGAGCAGTACGAACACGGCCGCGACCAGCACCGCGCCCGCGACGATCGCGGCCCAGCGGGCGGCGACGTCGGCCGCCGCGGTGGTCACCGACGCGCGGAGCACGACCACACCGGCCACCCGGGTCCCGGTGCCCACCGGGCGGGTGAAATGGACCGGATCCGCCGACCACGGGCTGAGCTGCTCCGGTCCCTTCGCGGGCTGGTTGCGCAGCGCGGCCTCGACGAGCGAGCGGACCACCGGTTCCGCGGCGGTCATCCCGCCGGTTTCGACCAGCGGCACGCCGCGCGCGTCGACCACGACGACCGCTTCGCCGTATAACGACGAATACCGTGCGGCGTCGACCGCCAGCGCGGTCGGGTCGGCGGCGTCGACCGCCTGCTGAGCGAGGACGACGAACCGGTCGACGTCGGCGTTGCGGGCGATCACGAGCTGCTGGGTGCGCTGTGCGGCCGTCGACCCGAACAGCGGGATCGCGAACGCGGCGACCACCGTCAGCGCGAGGGCGACGAGGACGACCAGCAGCCGGGTGCGCACCGGTCAGTCCCGGCCCAGCCGGTAGCCGAAACCCCGGATGGTGGTCAGCAGTCCCGGCCGGTCGAGCTTCGCGCGCAGCTGGGTCAGGTGCACGTCGAGCGAACGGGAGACGGCGAGGTACGCGTCGCCCCAGACCTCGTCCATCAGCTGCTGGCGGCTCACCGCGGTTCCCGGCCGGGCGGCGAGTACCGCCAGGACGGCGAACTCCTTGGCGGTGAGCCCGATGTCGTGCCCGTCGACCAGCACTCGCCGCGCGCCGAGGTCGATCTCGACGTCCTCGACGCGCACGACCCCGTCCTGCGGTGCCGCGGAGACGGAGGCGCGGCGGACGACCGCGTCCATCCTCGCCAGGAGTTCGGCGAGGCGGACGGGTTTGGTCAGGTAGTCGTCGGCGCCGAGCCGCAGCCCGCGCACGACGGACCGTTCGTCCCCGCTCGCGGTGAGCACGAGGACCGGTACCGGCGACACCTGACGGACCTTCCTGAGCACGTCGAGCCCGTGCATGTCGGGCAGGTTGAGATCCAGCAGGATCACGTCGGCGGCGCGATGCCGGTGCAGCGCGTCGCTGCCGCGGATCGCGTGGGAGACGGTGTGGCCGCGTGACTGCAGCGCTTCGGCGAGCGCGTCGGCGACACCGGCGTCGTCCTCGACGAGCAGCACCCGCACGGCCACACCTTCCCGCCTAGCCTTCGCGGCCGGGCACGAGCTCGGGCTCGGGCCGCTTCTTCTTGTCCAGCTCCGAGGTCTTCGAGGTTTCCCGCATTGTGCCGTACACGATCAGCGACACCAGGACACAGCCCGCGACGTAGTAGAAGAACACCGATTCGTGGCCCGCGCCCTTGAGCGCCTGCGCGATGAGCTCGGCGGTGCCGCCGAAGATCGCCACGGTGAGCGCGTAGGGGAGACCGACGCCGATCGCGCGGATCTTCGTCGGGAAAAGCTCGGCCTTCACGATCGCGTTGATCGAGGTGTACCCGGTGACGATCACCAGCCCGGCCAGCATCAGCAGGAAGGCGAGCACCGGCTGCTTCGTCCCGCCCATCAGCGTCATGATCGGGACGGTCAGCAGCGTGCCGGCGATCCCGAAGAACATCAGCAGCGGACGGCGGCCGATGCGGTCGGAGAGCTTGCCCGCGAACGGCTGCAGGATCGCGGCGACGAGGATCGCGCAGAACAGGATCAGCGTGACCGTCCGGCGCGGGATGCCCGCGGTGTTCTCCATGAACTTCTGGCTGTAGGTGGCGAAGGTGTAGAACGACACCGTGCCGCCGAGCGTGAGGCCGACGACGAGCGCGATCTCCTTGGGGTACTTGATCAGCGCGCGCAGGGTGCCCTTGTCGCCCGCGTCCTTGCCGGTGCCGGAGGCCTTGGCCTCCTCGAAGCTGGCCGACTCGTCCATCCCGCGGCGCAGGACCATCACCACGACCGCGGCGAGCGCGCCGACGACGAAGGCGATCCGCCAGCCCCACGAGGTCAGCTGCTGCTCGGTCAGCACGGCCTGCAGGAGCAGCTGGAGGCCCAGCGCCAGCAGCTGACCGCCGTACAGCGTCACGTACTGGAAGCTGGAGTAGAAGCCGCGCTTGCCCGGAGTGGCCACTTCGGACAGATAGGTCGCGGAGGTCGAATACTCGCCGCCGACCGAGAGTCCCTGGACGAGCCGGGCCACCAGCAGCAGGATCGGCGCGGCGATCCCGATCGAGGCGTAGGTCGGCGTCACGGCGATCATCAGCGACCCCGTCGCCATCAACGTGACGGAAAGCACGAGTGCGCTTCGTCGCCCGAACCGGTCGGCGAACCGGCCCAGCATCCAGCCGCCGAGTGGCCGCATGAGGAATCCGACCGCGAACACCGCCGCGGTGCCGAGGAAGGCCGCCGTCGTGTCCTTGGTGGGGAAGAAGGACTTCGCGAAGTACGTGGTGAAGGCGGCGTAGGCGTACCAGTCGTACCACTCGACCAGGTTGCCGATCGAGCCGCGCAGCACGTTGCCGACGACTCGACGCTCGCTCACGGGCGGCGACGCTTCGCCGATCCGGGTTGTCATCTTTGACCTCCTGTGTTCCGGCTCACGGTGAACAATCCGTGACGACCGGGCAAGGTTTCGGCGCGGTTCCTAACATCCGCTTAGGACGGTCGCGGTTACCCGGAGGTAGGGGTGGCGCGGCTCCGGCGCGAACCTGGCGAGCCGATAGCCTCAGTGCCGTCAGCGCGACAGGACGAGGCGAGGAGAGCTGAAGTGGGACGGTCGGTACTGGTCACCGGCGGCAACCGCGGCATCGGTTTGGCGATCGCGAAGGACCTCGCGGCGCAGGGGCACAAGGTCGCGATCACGCACCGCGGTTCCGGCGCGCCCGAAGGCCTCTTCGGGGTGCAGGCCGACGTCACGGACGCCGAGCAGATCGACGCCGCGTTCAAGCTCGTCGAGGAGCACCAGGGCCCGGTCGAGGTCCTCGTCGCGAACGCCGGGATGACCGACGACACCCTCCTCATGCGCATGAGCGAGGAGCAGTTCACCCGCGTGGTCGACGCCAACCTCACCGGCGCGTACCGGGTCGCCAAACGCGCCTCCCGCGGCATGCTGCGGGGCAAATGGGGCCGCTACATCTTCATCTCGTCCGTCGTGGGCCTCACCGGTTCGGCCGGTCAGGTCAACTACGCGGCCAGCAAGGCGGGCCTCGTCGGTCTCGCCCGTTCGCTCGCGCGTGAGCTGGGCTCGCGCAACATCACCTCGAACGTCATCGCGCCGGGCTTCGTCGCCACGGACATGACCGACGAGCTCGGCGAGGACCGCAAGAAGGAGATCCTCGCCCAGGTTCCCTCCGGCCGGTACGCCGAGCCGTCGGAGATCGCCGCCGCCGTCCGCTACCTCGCCTCCGAAGAGGCCGGTTACGTCAACGGTGCGGTGCTGCCGGTCGACGGCGGCCTCGGCATGGGCCACTGACGTCCCCGTTTTCCCTCACCGATCGAAACCACCCGGACTGGAGGTCCCGTGCCAGGACTGCTCGAAGGCAAGCGCCTGCTGATCACCGGCGTCATCACCGACGCCTCGCTCGCGTTTCACGCGGCCAAGATCGCGCAGCAGGAGGGCGCGAAGGTCGTGCTCACCGGCTTCGGCAGGCTGTCGCTCGTCGAGCGCATCGCCAAGCGTCTCCCCGAGGAGGCGCCGGTGCTGGAGCTGGACGTCACCAACCAGGAGCACCTCGACTCGCTCGCCGACCGCGTGCGTGAGCACGTCGACGGGCTCGACGGCGTGCTGCACTCGATCGGGTTCGCCCCGCAGTCGTGCCTCGGCGCGCCGTTCCTGGACGCCCCCGGCGAGGACGTGAAGGTGGCCGTCGACGTCTCGGCGTTCTCCTTCAAGTCCCTGGCCGTCGCGACGCTGCCTTTGCTCTCGCCCGGCTCGTCGATCGTCGGCATGGACTTCGACGCGCGCGTCGCGTGGCCCGTCTACAACTGGATGGGCGTGGCGAAGGCGGCGCTGGAGTCGGTGAACCGGTATCTGGCGCGCGACCTCGGCCCGAAGGGGATCCGGGTCAACCTGGTCAGTGCCGGTCCGATGAAGACCATGGCCGCGAAGTCGATCCCGGGCTTCTCCGAGCTGGAGGAGGGCTGGGGCGACCGCGCGCCGCTCGGCTGGGACAGCTCCGACCCGGACCCGACGGCGAAGTCCGTCTGCGCCGTCCTGTCGGACTGGCTGCCCGCCACCACCGGCTCGATGATCATGGTCGACGGCGGAGTGCACGCCCTCGGCATCTGAGTTCGCGAGTACATGAAGGCCCCCATCCTTGCGTCAGGCGCAAGGATGGGGGCCTTCATGTACCTCAGGGCTGGACGGCGTTCGCGACGTGCCAGGAGTCCTCGAGCAGCAGGTACTTGGTGATCAGGCCGTCGTCGTCCACCTCGAACTGGATGGTGAAGGGCGAGTCGATCACCTTTCCGGTGGCGCGGATGGTCGAGCGCAGGCGGCCGATCGCGACCGCGTGCGGCCCGTCGACGAGGACGCGCTCGACGTCGAACCGATCCGGGACGAGGCCCTTGTCGAGAAGGTCGTAGAACTCGTGGATCTCCGCCCGGTTCCGCCGGGGGCCGATCCAGGGAACGAGGTCGGTGGCACCGGGGATGTCCCAGCGGACGACCTCGGCGAAGAGTTCGGTGGCGCTGTCCCGGTCCCCTGTGGACATTCGGCGGAAGAACTCGTCGAGGGTGGCCTTGGTTCGTTCGGACATGATTCTCCTTACTGGGTAACGGGTTCGCGGAGCAGACGGCTGTCGTCGGTGCGCTGGACACCGGCGGCGAAGGTGAGCGCGACGACGGTGGCGACCCCGAGCCCGGTGCTCACCCACGCCACGCTGGGATAGCCGAGACCGGCGTCGATCGACTCGCCGCCGAGCCACGGGCCGACGGTGTTGCCGACGTTGAAGGCGGCGGTCGTGCTCGCGCCGACGAGCGTGGGCGCGTTGCCCGCCACGGCGAAGGCGCGGACGTTCAAGGCGGGATTGACCCCGAATCCGGCGACGCCGAACAGGAACACGGCGAAGATCGCGACCGGGGTCGCCGGGCCGGAGAGCGCGAGCAGCACCAGGGCGAGCAGGGCGACGGCGAGACCGCCGTAGAGGGTCGCGAACGGCCTCGCGTCGGCGAGCCTGCCGCCGGCGGTGATTCCGATCAGCGCGCCGAGCCCGAACAGGGAAAGCACACCCGGCACCCAGCTTTCCGGCAGCCCGGCGACTTCGGTCAGCAAGGGTGCGAGGTAGCTGAAGGTCGCGAAGATCATCGCCTGTGCGAGCGCGATCACGCCGAGGGCCAGCCAGAACCGGCCGCCGCGGTAGAGCCGCAGTTCGGTCGCGACGTCGGTCTTGTCTTCGCCGTTCTGTGTCTCCGGGACCAGCGCGAAGACCCCGATCAGCGCGATCACGGTCAGCGCCGTGACCGCCCAGAAGGCCGCCCGCCAGCCGGCGTGCTGGCCGAGGAAGGTCCCGGCGGGTACTCCGGCGATGTTCGCGACGGTGAGGCCGCCGACCAGGATGGCCAGCGCGCGGCCGCGGCGTTCGACCGGCACCAGCGCGACGGCGGTGGCCGCCGCGACCGCCCAGAACCCGGCGCAGGCGACGGCGCTGACGACGCGCGTCGCGAAGAGCAGGGCGTATCCCGACCCCAGCGCGCCCACGACGTGCGAGAGCCCGAAGACGACGAGGAGCGCCATCAGGGTGGCGCGCCTCGGCACCCTCAGCGTCGCGATCGCGAGCAGGGGAGCGCCGACGACCATGCCGATCGCGAAGGCCGAGATGAGCAGTCCGGCCTTCGGGATGCCGACGTCCAGATCGGCCGCCATCCCCGGTAGCAGGCCGGTGATCATGAACTCGGAGGTGCCGAGCGCGAACACGCTCAGTCCGAGTACGCAGACCGCCAAAGGCATGGGAAATCCCTCCAGTTTTGTATCGATCAGTCCAAAATGTGGGCAGCGTTGCCCACGTCGGTTGGTTCCAGGTGTCACTTCGCGGCGATCGCGTCCAGTGCGATGGCGGCGACGGCCTCCATGGCCGCTCGTCGGGCGCCGCGGCGGGACATCAGCCGGAGCCCGGCGACGGTGCTGTGCGCGAACTCGGCGACGGCGCCGGGGTCGCGACCGCTGTCGATCGTCCCGTCGAGTTGCCCTTCCTTGGCGCAGGCGGAAAGAAGGGCGAGGTGCCGCCGGGTGTCGGCGTCGATCCGCGCCTTAACCTCCGGGTCGCGCTCGCCGAACTCGGCCACCGTGTTGACCACGAGGCAGCCCCGTCCGGGATGCTCGACTTCCTCGTCGATCGTGTACGCGAACAGGGCGCGGAACCGCTCGACGCCGGTCCCGGATTCCTTCAGTAGGGCGGTCCTGGCCACGATCCCGCGTTCGGCGTAGTGGTCGAGCGCGCGCATGAACAGCGCGTGCTTGCTGGCGAAGGTGTTGTAGATGCTGCTGCGGCCAAGGCCGGTGGCTTCGCAGAGAGCCTGTGTCGACGTGCCTTCGTAGCCGCGTGCCCAGAACGCGTCCATGGCGCGCCCGATCGCGGCGTGCTCGTCGAATTCCTTCGGCCTGGCCATGAAAGTGACCGTACCAGGTTTTGGATCGGTCGGTTCAAAATGGGCCGGGTCAGCGTGCGGGGCGCCACAGCGGCAAGATGGCGGGGTGGGTTACGACGCGCTGCTTTGGCTTTCGTTCGGTGGTCCCGAGGGGCCCGACGAGGTTATGCCGTTCCTGGAGAACGTCACGCGGGGCCGGGGGGTCCCCCGGGAACGGCTGCTCGAGGTCTCCGAGCACTACCGGCATTTCGGCGGGGTCTCGCCGATCAACCGGCTGAACCGGGACGCGATCTCCGCGGTCGAGAAGCGACTCGCGGCCGCCGGGATCGATCTGCCCGTCCACTTCGGCAACCGCAACTGGCGGCCGATGGTCGAGGACGCCCTGGCCGAAATCACCGAGGCGGGTGCTCAGCGCGTCCTGGTGTTCCCCACGAGTGCGTACGGCGGCTATTCCGCCTGCCGCCAGTACGACGAGGACATCGAGCGTGCCCGCGCGTCGGTCGGCGACGGTGCGCCGGAACTGGTGAAGCTGCGGCAGTTCTTCGACCACCCGCTGTTCATCGCCGCCTTCGCCGACGCCGTCCGGGCCGCGCACGCGAAGCTGGGGAACCAGCCCGGGACCAGGACGGTGTTCTGCGCGCACTCGGTGCCCGAGTCCGCAGACAAGGCGTCCGGGCCGCCTTCGGAAGGCGGACGGCGTTACTCGCGCCAGATCGCCGAAGCGGCCCGGCTCGTCGCGGCCGAAGCGGGGATCGAGACCTACGACGTCGTCTGGCAGTCGCGCTCCGGCCCGCCGCAGGTGCCGTGGCTGGAGCCGGACATCGTCGACCACATCGACGCGCTGCACGCGGAAGGCGTCACCTCGGTGGTCGTCTGCCCGGTGGGTTTCGTGTCCGACCACCTCGAGGTGATCTGGGACCTCGACAACGAGGCCGCCGAGCGGGCCGCGGAGCACGGCATGGGCTTCGCGCGGGCCGCGACTCCGGACACCGACCCGCGGTTCGCGGAACTCGTCGTGGAGCTGATCCGGGAGCACACCGAGGGGGCGCCGGCGCGGAAGCTGTCGCCGTTCCCGGCGGCCGGGTGCACGATCAACGGAGCGCCTTGCGCGGTCGGGTGCTGCGAGCCCGCGAAGAGGCCCGCGCGCCCGTAATTGCCTTGAAGTACGTGAAGGCCCCCTTCCTTGCGCTAGGCGCAGTGAAGGGGGCCTTCACGTACTTGGGGAAGGTGTGAAGGTCAGGCGGCGATCCTCGACAGATGCAGATCGATCAGCGCGATGGCCTCGTCGCCGGATTGGTAGCCGAGCAGCACCGCGTCACCGAGACCGGCGACCAGCGCCAGCAGAAGGGCGGCTTCGGCGGCCGGATCGACGGACCGGGCGAGATCGCCGTCCGCCTGGGCACTGCTGAGCAGAGCCGCCACCGCGTCGCGAAGCAGCCCGTGGCCGGTCCGGAAGTGGTCGGCGATCTCCGGATCCTTGAGTGCGCGCACCAGGAAGGCGTTGGCGACCAGCGCGTCGTCCCGTCCAGCGTCGTCGAGGGGGAGCAGGGCGATGAGCAGGGCGCGGACACGAAGTGGGGTGGCGATGCGCTCCTCGAGCCCGCCTCGCAGGGTGGTCGCCGCGAACCGCAGCATGTCGTCCCGTGACTCGAAGTAGTGCTGGACGAAGCCTTTCGAGATACCGGCTTCGGCCGCGACTTCGTTCAGGCTGACCCCTTCGAGTCCCCGGTCGGCGGCGATGCGGCGAACGGCCGCGGCGATCCGCCGCCGCCGGTCCTCGTGATCGACACGCTTGGGCACCCGCTCCTCCTTTTGGCAGTCCGATCGGATTGCAAACTTCTCACCAACTGTTTACAATCCGATCGTACCGTAAAGAGGAGGGGTGCGAATGAAGGTGGGCGGTTTCGCCTCGTCGGCGGCGCGAGCCGAGTACGAGGCCGTCTATGACCGAGGTTTGGCGGCTTTGCCCGCGCCGTCCGGTGTGCACGACATCCAGACGGCGTTCGGGGTGGCGCGCGTGTACCGGTTCGGTGAACCGGGCGGGACACCGATCGTGCTGCTGCCCGGTCGCGCGGGCACCGCGGTGATGTGGGAGCCCAACCTCACGGCGCTGCTCGGGCACGGCGAGGTCTACGCGGTGGACCTCATCGGTGAGCCGGGCCGCAGCGAGCAGACCGTCCCGATCCGCGACGGCGCGGATCAAGCCGCGTGGTTGACGACAGTGCTTGAGGAACTCGACCTGCTCTCGGTACACCTGATCGGGTACTCGTTCGGGGGCTGGCTCGCCGCCAACCTCGCGGTGCGGGCACCGAAACGACTGAGGTCGCTCACCGTGATCGACCCCGTGCTGACCTTCGGCGGGCTGACCCCGGGACTCGTCGTCCGTGCCACCCTCACCGCGATCCCCGTCGTCAACCGCTGGGCCCGGCCGTCGTTCCTCAACTGGATTTCCGGTGGCGCGGAGGTCGACGCCACGGATCCGGTCGCGCGGGTGATCGACGAGGGGATGCGGACCTACCGCATCGCCCTGCCGTCGCCCAGGTTGTTCACCGACGAGCAGTTGCGCTCGCTGCGGATGCCCGTGCTGGCCCTGATCGCCGGGCGCAGCGTCATCCACGATCCGGACCGCGCCGCCGCCCGCGCCCGTGAGCTTCTGCCGCGGGGACAGGTCGAACTGTGGCCGTCGGCGACCCACGCCATCGCCGGTGAATCCGCGGCCGAGGTCAACACGAGGGTCCTGAAGTTCCTGGCCGACTGCGAAGCGGGCTCGTGACCGCGCGCGGCAAGAATCCCACGCTGTCGTTGCTGCTCTGGGACGTGGCGCTCCCGCTGGCCGCCTACTACGGGCTCCGGTTCGCCGGCCAGAGCGAGCAGATTTCGCTGCTGGCCGGGGCGGGGCTGGCGGCGGCGCGGATCGCGTGGGTCGCCGTTCGCGACCGGTCGTTCGACGGCTTCGCCGCGTTGCTGGCCGGTGTGCTCGGAGTCGGGCTCGTGCTCTCGCTGGTCACCGGTGACGCGAAGTTCTTGCTGCTGAAGGAATCCTTCGCCACCGCGACCGCCGCGATCGTCCTGCTGCTGAGCTGCTTCAGCCGCACGCCCATGGTGCTCGTCGCCGTGCGGGCCGGTTCCAGCGCGGCGAAACGCGCGGAGATCGACCGCCTCAGTGACGAGGTTCCCGCTTTCCGGCGGGCGTTCACCCGGATGTCGGCGGTGTGGGGAGTGGCGCTGCTGCTGGAAGCCGTGGTCCGGGTGCCGCTGGTCTACACGCTGTCGGCCGACGTGATGAACGCGCTCAGCGTGATCCTGCTGCTCGCCGTCATCGGCGGGCTTTCGCTGTGGTCCGTCCGGTATGCCGAACGGATCCAGGGCAAGCACACCGTGGCCGCGTGAACCCGGCTACGGGTGCCTGTCACCCTGCTCGGCGAACACCCGCACCGCTTCGTTGATCGCCGCGCACCGGGCGTTGCGGACGGCATCGGTCAGCGGCCGCAGGGCCTCCGCCCGCCGGAGCGCTGCCGACGACGAGAGCGCGCCACCCGGATCATCGGATTCGGCGATGGCGAGGATCGCCGCGATCTCCTGGGACCGCTGGAGCACCCGCAGCGCCCGGCTGGGCATCCCGGCGGGCCAGGGCGCGTCGGTGGCCGCACGGAGCCGGGCCGAGAGCTCGGCCCGCACCCCGGGCCGTTCGCTGGCGACGTCCAGTGCCTGCAGCGCACCCGCGCTCGCGCGGATCGCGTCGGTCAGGCCGTGTTCGGCCTCGCCCAGCGGGCGGTATTCGAGGACGCCGGGCATGGGCACCGAGTACACGGTCCAGCGCATGAGACCTTCGGCGATCGCCTCGGGGACCACTCCGTAGCCGAGATCCGGCAGCACGACGGCCTCGCCGGTCCGCAGCGCGGCCTCGGCGAACGGCCCGCCGCCACCCAGCCCCCGCACGTCACCGGGCACCGGGAGCACCAGCTGCATGCTCTTCGCCCCCTGCGAACGGAGGGCGAGCAGCAGCTGGACCGGGGTCGCGGCGCGGTTGAACGCGAGCGGCAGGTCGAACGCCTCGGCGGCGGCCGCGTCCGCGGCGACGAAGTCGTGGGCTTCGCCCCAGACCTGCAGGGCGTCAAGGACGTCGTCGGAGGCCGCGGCTCCGTTCAGCCACGCCGAAGACCAGACCGCGAGGGTCGCACTAGGACGGCACACCGGACTGATTTTAGTCGTGCTTTCGGCGAAACCAGGAAAGGGTCGCGTCGGCCGTTCGCTGTGGAGCTGGAGTTGCTTCACGTCGACAGCGGCCACGCCCGCGACGTAGCGTCGAACGGGTGAACGATGTTCCCGCAAACCTGCCCCGGACCGCCGGGGACCTCCGCGCCGCGGGTCACCTGCCGCGGTCGATCAACCAAGAACTGCACGACAACCTGCTCGCCAAGCTGCGTGCCGGCGAAGACGCCTGGCCCGGGATCGTCGGCTTTTCGCGCACGGTGCTGCCGCAACTGGAACGCGCGCTGCTGGCCGGCCACGACGTCGTCCTCCTCGGCGAACGCGGCCAGGGCAAGACCCGGCTGCTGCGGACCCTCGTGGGACTTCTCGACGAATGGACGCCCGTCATCGAGGGTGCCGAGCTGGGCGAGCACCCGCTCGACCCGATCACCCCGGAGTCGCGCCGGCGCGCCGCCGAACTCGGCGACGCCCTCCCCGTGACCTGGCGCCACCGCGACGACCGGTACACGGAGAAGCTGGCCACGCCGGACACCTCGGTCGGTGACCTGATCGGCGACGTCGACCCGGTGAAGGTCGCGGAAGGCCGCAGCCTGGGCGATCCCGAGACCATCCACTTCGGACTCGTCCCGCGCGCCCACCGCGGCATCGTGGCGATCAACGAGCTGCCGGACCTCGCCGAACGCATCCAGGTGGCGCTGCTGAACGTGATGGAGGAACGCGACATCCAAGTGCGCGGCTACACCCTGCGCCTGCCGCTGGACGTGCTGCTGGTGTCGACCGCCAACCCGGAGGACTACACCAACCGCGGCCGCATCATCACCCCGCTCAAGGACCGGTTCGGCGCCGAGATCCGCACCCACTACCCGCTCGACGTCGATGCGGAGATCGCGGTCGTCCGGCAGGAGGCCCATCTGGTCGCCGAGGTCGGCGAGCCGCTGCTGGAGGTGCTCGCCCGGTTCGTGCGGAACCTGCGTGAGTCGCCGGTGATCGACCAGCGGTCCGGCGTTTCGGCGCGGTTCGCCGTCGCGGCGGCGGAAACGGTCGGCGCCGCGGCGTTGCGCCGGTCCGCGCTGACCGGCGAGGAGCCCGCGGTGGCGCGCCCGGTCGATCTCGACGCCGTGCCCGCCGTCCTGCGCGGCAAGCTCGAATTCGAGCCTGGGGAGGAGGGACGCGAGACCGAACACCTCGTGCACCTGCTGCGCCGGGCGGTCGCGGAGACGGCCCGCTCACGATTCGCCGGCCTGGACCTGCTGCCGCTGGCCGACGCCGTCGAGTCCGGCCATCTGGTCGCCACCGGGGAACGCGTACCGGGCAAGGACGTCCTTGCCGCGCTGCCGGAACTGCCGGTCCTGCACGACGTCGCGGCGCGTGCGGGTGTCGCGCCGGACGAACCGGCCGGGCGCATCGCGGCCGCGGTCGAACTGGCGCTGGAATCCCTGTTCCTGTCGAGGAGACTCGCCAAGGACTCGGACGACTCGACGACCGTCTACGGCCGATGAGTTTCCTCCCGGAGGGGTATTCGTACGGGCCGTGGCACGACGGTCCCGATCCGCTGGCGCCGCCCGCCGATCTACGGGACGCGCTCGACGAGATCGGCCGCGACGTCATGGCCGGCGCGTCGCCCCGGTCCGCGCTCGAAGAGCTGCTGAGGCGCGGCACTCCGCGCACCGCGGGCCTCGACGAGCTGACCAGGCGGCTCTGGCAGCGCCGGTCGGAGATCCAGCGGCGGCACCGGCTCGACGGCACACTCCAAGAGGTCCGACGGCTTCTCGACCAGGCGCTGGAGGCCGAGCGGCGCGAACTGTTCCCCGATCCGGACGACGACGCCCGTTTCCGCGAGGCGCAACTGGACGCGTTGCCGCCGGGGACGGCCGCGGCGGTGCGCGAACTCGCCGAGTACGACTGGCGTTCGCGGGAGGGCAGGGAGAACTACGAGAAGATCCGCGACCTGCTCGGCCGTGAGCTGCTGGATTCCCGGTTCGAAGGGATGAAGGAGGCACTGCGGAACGCCGGGCCGGAACAGGTCGAGCAGGCGAACCGCATGCTCGCCGACCTCAACGACCTCCTGGCCGCGCACGCCCAGGGGCGTGAGGACGTCCCGGAACGGTTCGCGGAGTTCATGCGTCGGCACGGGGAGTTCTTCCCGGAGAACCCGAAGAACGTCGAGGAGCTGATCGACGTCCTCGCCGCCCGTGCCGCGGCCGCGCAGCGGATGCTGAACTCGATGACTCCCGAACAGCGGGCCGAACTGGCCAAGTTGTCCCAGCAGGCGTTCGGCGACCCCCGGCTCGCGCAGCAACTGTCCACTTTGGATGCTCAGCTGCGGGCTTTGCGGCCCGGCGAGGACTGGACGTCTTCGGAACGGTTCCGTGGCAACGATCCGATGGGCCTCGGCGAGGGTGCCCGGGCGATGTCCGATCTCGCCGAACTCGACGCGCTGGCCGAGCAGCTCGGCCAGTCGTATCCCGGCGCCAGGCTGGAGGACATCGACGTCGACGCGCTGGAACGCCAGCTCGGGCCGGACGCCGGCGTCGACGCGCGGCGGCTGTCCGAACTGGAACGCGAACTTCGGCGGCAAGGACTTTTCGAACGTGCTCCCGATGGCACGCTTCGCTTGTCTCCCAAGGCTTTGCGGCGGTTGGGCGAGACGGCGCTCGCGGACGTCGTGCACGCGCTGCGCGGCAAGACCGGGCAGCGCGAGACCGAGTCCGCCGGCGCGGCGGGCGAGCCGACCGGTGCGACTAGGCCGTGGCGGTTCGGCGACATGCAGCCGTGGGACGTCTCCCGGACGGTCCGCAACTCCGTCCTGCGCTCGGTTTCGGTGGGGGAGCGATCGGTCCGGATGGACGTCTCCGACGTCGAGGTGATCGAGACCGAGCATCGGTCGCGCGCGGCGGTGGCGTTGCTCGTGGACACCTCGTGGTCGATGGTGCAGGAGGGCCGCTGGCTGCCGATGAAGCGGACGGCGCTCGCGCTGCATCAGCTGATCAGCACCCGGTTCCGCAACGACGCTCTTCAGCTGATCACGTTCGGCCGCTACGCGACATCGGTCGAGTTGGCCGAACTCGTGGGCCTGGAAGGCGCTTGGGAGCAGGGCACCAACGCCCACCACGCGTTGCTCCTGGCCGGGCGGCATCTGCGGCGGCATCCCGACGCGCAGCCAGTGGTCCTGATGGTCACCGACGGCGAGCCGACCGCGCATCTGGAACCGGACGGATCGGCGGAATTCGACTATCCGCCCCAGCCGAGGACGTTGCTGAAGACCCTGTCCGAAGTGGACCGGATGGCGAAGCTGGGCGCGTCGGTGACGGTCTTCCGGCTCGGGGACGACCCACGGCTGACGGAGTTCGTCGACCTGCTCGCCCGCCGCTCCGGCGGCCGGGTGGTCGCTCCCGACCTCGACGGGCTCGGTGCCGCGGTGGTCGGCGACTACCTGCGGACCAGGAAGCGCTGAACTCGCCTACGCTGGCCCGATGGGGTATCCGGTCGGGAAGGTGGCGGCGCTCTCGGGCGTCACCGTGCGCACGCTGCACCACTACGACGAGATCGGCCTCCTGTCCCCGAGCGGGCGGACGGCCGCGGGGTATCGGAGCTACAGCGACGACGACCTCGACCGCCTCCAGCGCGTCCTGTTCTACCGGGAACTCGGCTTCGGCCTCGAAACGATCGCGAAGGTGATCGAAGACCCGGATGTGGACGCGCTGGAGCACCTGCGGCGTCAGCGCGCGTTGCTCGCCGACCGGATCGGTGAGCTGACGCGGATGGCCGAATCCGTCGAGCGGGTGATCGCGGCGAAGGAGGCCGGGAACGCGCTGACCCCGGAAGAGCGGTTCGAGGTCTTCGGCGAGTTCCGTGAGCCGGAGGGCTACGCGGAGGAGGCCGTCCGTCGATGGGGTGATACCCCGCAGTGGCGGGCGGCGGCCAGGCCGCGGTCCAAGGAGGAATGGCTCGAAGCGGAAAAGAGCCGGGAGGACTGGGTCCGGCGATTGCTCGCAGTCTTCGACTCCGGCGCGCCCGCCGACAGCTCCCCGGCGATGGACCTCGCCGAAGAACACCGCCGGATGCTCGCGGCGTTCATGGGCGACTGCGACCTCACGACGCACCGCGAGCTCGCCCTGCTGTACGCGACCGAACCGGTCCAGCTCGGCTTCCTGGTGCGCGAGCCGGACCAGCGGCCGGGCCTCGGTGAGTACATCCGGGACGCCGTGCACGCCAACGCGGACCGGGCCGCCGGATAGCGGGTCCGGTTACTCCGGCCGTGTTCGTCTCCCACCGGGCGGGAACGGCGCGGCGGCTCCGCTTACAGTCGGAGTATGCAGACTTGGTCATCGGTCGACGTGCCCCGTATCCCCGGCACCCCCCGTCCGCTGCGGCTCCACGACACCGCGACGGGACAGATCCGTCCCACCGCGCCCGGGCCCACCGCCCGGATGTACGTCTGCGGCATCACGCCGTACGACGCCACCCATCTGGGGCACGCGGCCACGTACCTGACGTTCGACCTGGTGAACCGCCTGTGGCGGGACGCCGGGCACGAAGTCCATTACGTGCAGAACGTGACGGACATCGACGAGCCCCTGTTGGAGCGTGCCGAGCGGGACAAGGACGACTGGGTCGTCCTCGGCATGCGTGAGACGGCGCTGTTCCGCGAGGACATGACCGCGTTGCGGGTGCTGCCGCCGCGGCAGTTCGTCGGGGCCGTCGAGAGCATCCCGGAGATCGTCGAGGTCATCGCCAAACTGCTGGCCAACGGCAGCGCCTACCGCGCGGACGACGCGGAATACCCGGACATCTACTTCGACCACAACGCGACCGGGCATTTCGGTTCCGAGTCGAACTACGACGCCGAGACCATGGCGAAGTTCTTCGCCGAACGCGGCGGCGACCCGGACCGTCCCGGCAAACAGCACCCGCTGGACGCGCTGCTGTGGCGGATGGCGCGGCCGGGCGAGCCGTCGTGGGAGTCCGAACTGGGGGAGGGCAGGCCCGGCTGGCATATCGAGTGCAGCGCGATCGCGGTCAACCGGCTCGGTCTCGGCTTCGACGTCCAGGGCGGCGGCTCGGACCTGATCTTCCCCCACCACGAGTACAGCGCCGCGCACGCGGAGGCCGTCGCGGGGGACAGGCCGTTCGCGCGGCACTACGTGCACGCCGGGATGATCGGTCTCGATGGCGAGAAGATGTCGAAGTCGCGCGGGAACCTCGTGTTCGTCTCGCGGCTGCGCGCCGACAAGGTCGACCCCGGCACGATCCGGCTCGCGCTGTTCGCCGGCCACTACCGCGAGGACCGGCCGTGGACCGAACAGTTGCACGCGGATGCCGAAGCGCGGCTGGCGCGCTGGCGTGACGCGGTCTCGCTCGCCACTGGCCCCGCCGCGGAGGACACCGTCGCGCGGCTGCGTGACCACCTCACCGACGACCTCGACACGCCCAAGGCGCTCGCGGCCGTCGACGCTTGGGTGGAGCAGGCGCTGAACCGCTCCGGCACCGACCCGGCCGCGCCCGGGCTGATCCGGAACGCGGTCGACGCGCTCCTCGGCATCGAGCTCTGAGGAACGTCATGAAAGGGTCGTTCAGGACATCGTTCGTCCTGAACGACCCTTTCATGACATCCGTATAACGCCCTACACGGCGACGCGACCTGCTTCCAGCCGAAGGTGGTCGCCCGCCCAATCGCGCCGCAGCCATCGATCGTGGGACGCGATGACGACGGCACCCGGCGCGGAATCGAGCGCGGTGAACAACTCCTCGGCCAAGGTGAGCGAGATGTGGTTCGTCGGCTCGTCCAGCAGGAGCACCTCCGGCGGGTCGGCGATGAGCAATGCCAGCGCGAGCCGCCGTCGCTGCCCGACGGACAACGCGCCCACCCGCGTCCCGAGATCACGCGGGGCCAGTAATCCCAGTCCACGCAACGGGGGAGCGTCCTCGCCGAGGGCTTCGGCGTAGGTCCGTTGCGCGGTCTTCTCCGGCTCGGCGAACACGACGTCCTGTGCCAGCAGGCCGATCCGCACGCCGCGTCCGGAAAGGACGGTGCCGGAGTCAGGGGTCAGCGAGCCGGCGAGGACGGACAGCAGCGTCGACTTCCCGGCGCCGTTGCCGCCGGTGATCAGGAGCCTCGACGTGGTCGTGACATCCAAGGTCGCCAGCCGCAGCCGTCCCGCGATCTCGATGTCCCGTACCGAGATCGCCGTCTTCCCCTCGCCGGGCTCGCCGGTCAGATCGCCCTGGAACCGCAGCGGCGCGGGTGGTTTCCGCACCTGATCACGTTCCAGTTCGTCCAGCCGCAGCTGGGCGTTGCGGACCCGGCGTGAGATCTGCTTCTGCACCCTCCCGGTCTTGAAGTCGTAGAGCATCTTGGCGTTGTCACGCTGCGGCCGGTTGTGCGCGACGTTGCGCGCGGTGACGGCCACCGACTCACGCAGTTCCTTGAGCTCGTCCTGTTCCTCGGCGTAACGCTGTTCCCAACGCGCCCGTTCGGCCCGTTTCTGGTCCAGGTAGTCGGAATACGTGCCGCCGTACCGGGTCGGGCCGCCCAGCGCCGGGTCGAGATCGACGATGTCGGTGCACACCGCGTCGAGGAACACGCGATCGTGCGACGACAGCACGAGGACACCGGTCAACGAAGCGAGATGCTGTTCGAGGAACTCCATCGCGGCGTCGTCGAGATGGTTCGTCGGCTCGTCCAGGACGAGGGTGCCCGGCCGCCGGATCAGCAACGCGGCGAGGCCGAGCCGCGACCGTTGGCCGCCCGAAAGCGTGCCCAGTTCGCGCGCCGGATCGATCCCGGCCAGCCCGAGCCCCGCGCACACGACCTCGGCGCGCCGGTCTGCGTCCCACAGGTCGTGCGCCTGGGCCCATTCGAGCACCGTGCCGTACTCGTCGAGCACGGCGGCGTCGTCCGGATGCCGGGCGAGCGCCGCGGTCAGTTCGTCGAGTCTCGCCGACGCTCGCCGGATTTCGGCGAGCGCGTCGTCGATGACGTCGGAGAATCGCGCCGTGAACGGGAACGGCAACTCCTGCAAGAGGAATCCGAGGTCGTCGCCGCGGAGCACCACGCCGCCCTGCGGCTCTTCGACCCCGGCCAGCAAGCGCAGGAGCGTGGACTTGCCGACGCCGTTCTCGCCGACCAGCCCGAGCCGCTGCCCGGCCGAAGCCGTCAGGTTCACGCCGTCGAGGACGACGCGGGCACCGTAGGAGTGGACGAGGTCCTTGGCGATCAGGGAAAGAGACATACGACATCACCGTGTTTCTTCGGACATGGGGGAACCCCGCCGGGCTTCGTGGCTTACGGGAGCTGTGCTCGACCGGAGCTGCCTCGGAAACGGGGTAGGTGCGATGTCAGTTGTCCATGATGCGAAGAGTCTAACGCAACACCAGTAGCATTAGTCAACCCCCTTCTTGTGCGTCGAGACGTGATTCGCTTGACAGCGGTGCGGCCGACTGTGAATCTGAAAGAGACCTTTCGAAAGAAGTCTTTCAGATTGGATCGGGCGATGGCCGGGTTACCGCCGCGCAAGCGGATCGAAGACGTCGAGCTGATGCGGGCGTTGGCGCATCCGCTGCGTTCGGCGCTGGTGGACCACCTCATGGCGGTCGGTCCGCGGACCGCGAGCGAGTGCGCGGCGGCCGTCGGCTCGACCGCCTCGAACTGCAGCTGGCATCTGCGTCAGCTGGCGCGGCACGGCCTCGTGGAGCGGGTCGAGGGGGAGGACGGGCGGGAGCGGCCGTGGCGGGCGTGCCAGGTCGGCATCGAGTTCGGTGACGACCCGGAGCTGCACGGGGCGCAACTGGCGGTCGTGGGCACCACCCTCGCGAGGGAAAAGGAGCTGACCGAGCGCTATCTCGACGCCGCCGACCGGCTCGGCGAGGAGTGGCGGGACGCGTCGGGGATCAACAACTACTCGCTGCGGGTGACCGCGGGCGAGCTGGAAGAGCTGGTCCAGCGGATCGACGCGCTCGTGCGGCCCTACGTCGGCGCGATCCGTGAAGACGCTCCCGCGCAGGCGCTCCCGGTCCACTTGGGACTGCGGGCGTTCCTCCGCATCGACGCCGAGGGGAAACCGGGCAGATGAAACCGTTGAGGGAACCCGCGTTCGCGCGGTTGTGGATCGCCGCGTTCTTCTCCGAGACCGCCGAGTGGATGCTGCAGATCGCGTTGCCGGTGTTCGTCTTCCAGGCGACCGGTTCGGCGGCCACCACGGCGTTGAGCATCGTCCTGGGCCTGGTGCCCGCGGTACTGCTGAGCCCGGTCGCCGGCGTGATCGCGGACCGCTGGAACCGGCGGCTGGTGCTGTGCGTGGTGTGCGCGGGACAGGCGTTCGTGGCGCTGCCTCTGCTGTTCGTCGCGTCCGGCGGCCCGGTCCACGTGATCTACGCGGTGATGGCCGCGCAGGCGGGCCTGGCTTCGTTGTTCGAGCCCGCGCGCAACGCGCTCGTCCCCGAACTGGTCCCGCCCGGCGAACTGATCGGCGCCAACGGCCTGATGAGCATCAACGGCAGCGTCGCGCGGCTCGCCGGTGGCTGGGCGGGCGGTCTCCTGCTCGGGTTCGGCGGCCTGGGCTGGGTCGTGGTCGCCTATCTCGGCGTGCTGGTGATCGGCTCCGCCCTGCTGGCGCGGCCGTTCCAGCGCGTCGCGGCGCCGAAAGCGGCCGGACCACACGAACCGGTGTTGCGAGCGTGGCTCGACGGGCTCCGCGAGATCGGCCGCGAAGGACGCCTTCGCCTCGCCGGTGTCGTCGTGGTCCTGACGTCGCTGGCGCAAGGGATGTTCCTGGTGCTGTTCGTGGTCTTCGTGCTCGACATCCTCGACGGCACCGAAGGCGACGTCGGCCTCCTGCGCGGCGTACAGGCGCTCGGCGGGCTGGCCGCGGGGTTCGCCGTCGCCACCGTCGCCCGCAAGGTCGCGCCCGCTGCACTGCTCGGCTGGGGCGGGCTCGCGCTCGGCCTGCTGTCGGCCGTGATCTGGAACCTGCCCGCGCTGACCGCTTCGCTGGGCGTCTTCATCGGGCTCTTCGGCCTGGTCGGCGCCCCCGGGGTGCTCGCCGGATCCGGGCTGCTCTCGCTGGTCCAGACCGCCGCGTCGCCGGCCCGCTCCGGTCGCGTGCTGAGCACCGTCTTCGCCGGGACCGCGGGGTTCACGGCGCTGGGCGCGCTGCTGACCGGCTGGCTGCTGAGCGTGCTGGGCACGGGGGTCTTGCTGAACGTCCAGACGGGTTTGCACACCCTCTCGGCGTTGATCGTGCTGGGTGTGTCGGCGTCGGGAAGGCTGCGCGGTAAGGCAATTCCGGCGGTTCCCCGGACCGGGTGAAGCTACGGTGGTGGAGTGCCGCATCTCTTCGCCACCAGCGACCTCCACGTCACCCATGAGGGCAACGCCCCGCTAGTCGACGAGGTCGTCCCCCGGACCCCCGACGACTGGCTGCTCGTGGCCGGTGACGTCGCCGAACGCGCCGAATCCGTGATCGGGGTGCTCAAGACCTTGCGTGAACGTTTCGCGAAGGTCGTCTGGGTGCCCGGCAACCACGAGCTGTGGACCACCCAAAAGGATGAATGTCAGCTGCGCGGACAGGCGCGCTACGAGCATCTGGTGGAACGCTGCCGCGAGATCGACGTCCTCACCCCGGAGGACCCGTATCCGGTGTGGGAGCACCAGGAGAAGCCGCTGACGGTCGCGCCGTTGTTCGTCCTGTACGACTACAGCTGGCGGACCCCGCTGGCCGACGGGCTGCCGATGCTGGCGGCCATCGAGCAGGCTCGCGAGGCTGGCGTGCTGTGCACGGACGAGTTCTTCCTGCACCCCGATCCGTATCCCAGCAGGCAGGCGTGGTGCGCCGACCGGGTGAAGATCAGCACGGAGCGGCTGGAGGCGATCCCCGAGGACCACGGGACGATCCTCATGTCGCACTGGCCGCTGCACCGCCACCCGACCGAACCGCTGTACTACCCGGAGTTCGCGCTGTGGTGCGGGACGACCGAGACCGAGGACTGGCACCTGCGCTTCCGTGCCGAGGTCGCCGTCTACGGGCATCTGCACATCCCGCGCTCCACGGAGGCGGACGGCGTGCGCTTCGAAGAGGTCTCGCTCGGCTATCCGCGTGAGTGGCGGAAGCGGGCACGGGGGCCGATCCCGCTGCGGCGCATCTTCTGAGGCCTCGTGACTGGTAAGGACGGTTGGAGCCGGCCATGTCTGGAGGGACGACACGTGTGTGTGGATGGACGACACGCGTGATCCGGCGGACGACTCGCGGTGGAACGGTGGCCGCGGTCGTGTCGTCCGTCCAGTCACGCGCGTCGTCCGCCGAATCACGCGTGTCGTCCGGTCGGTCACGCGAGACCGCCGGTCCTACGCCTCCCTCGGCTCAGCCGGGGAAACTCGACCCACACCTTGCCGAGTACATGAAGGCCCCCTTCCTTGCGCCTGACGCAAGGAAGGGGGCCTTCATGTACTGAGGCGAGCTCAGCCTCGTCCGGGGCCGTCCTGGCCGGGACGACGACGCCGCAGGTACCGCTCGAACTCGGCCGCGATCTTGTCCCCGCTGACGTCGTCCAGCGTGAACTCGGTCTCCGCGTCGCCGCGCTCCTCGAGCCCCCGGACGTACTCGCTGATCTCCTCGTCCTCCTCGGCCATCTCGGTGACCGTCCGCTGCCACTCCTCCGCCTGCTCGGGAAGGGCGCCGAGCGGGATCTCGACGTCGAGCACGTCCTCCAGTTTGTGCAGCAGCGCCAGCGTGGCCTTGGGCGACGGCGGATGCGAGACGTAGTGCGGCACGGCCGCCCAGATCGAGACCGCCGGGACGCCCGCCTGCACGCAGTAGTCCTGCAGGACTCCGACGATGCCGGTCGGTCCCTGGTAGTTGTTCAGCTCCAGCCCGAACTGCGAAGCGGTGTCCTTGTCGTACGCCGTCCCGGTGACCGGGACGGGCCGGGTGTGCGCGGTGTCGGCCAGTAGTGCGCCGAGGGTGACGACGGTGGAGACCTCCAGCTGCTGGATGTGCTCCAGCAGTTCGGCGCAGAAGGCGCGCCAGCGCATGTTCGGTTCGGGCCCCTGCACCAGCACGATGTCCCGGCTGAAGCCCTCCGGGCGGCACACCGAGAGCCGCGTGGTCGGCCAGTCGACCCGCCGGGTGACGCCGTCCACCATGCGCACGGTCGGTCTGCTGACCTGGAAGTCGTAGTACTCGTCAGGACTCAGCTCGCTCAGTGGGGTCGCATCCCAGTTGAGCTGGAGATGCTCGACCGCCCGGCTGGCCGCGTCACCTGCGTCGTTCCATCCTTCGAAGGCGACGATCATGATCGGCTTGGTGTCATCCGGGTGGTCGCGGCCGGGCCGCTGGGTCTCGTCGACGGGCTCACTCACCGGACCAGCCTACGACCAGGGGGCCGTGCGCCGTTGGGCATGTCCGGTGGCGTTTCGCGGCGGCGAACCGCGCGGAGCCGACGCAATGCGACATTTCGGGCAACCACCTGGCCGACGACGTGAATCCGTCTCGGCTACCGTGGGCTCCGGAAGGCCTGACCGAACGTGAGGGGGAGCCGTGACCGAACCGTCCACACCGGACGGACTCGCCGCCGTGCTGTGGGACATGGACGGCACGCTGGTCGACTCGGAGAAGCTGTGGGACGTCGCGCTCTACGAGGCCGTCGAAAGCCTCGGCGGCAGCCTGACCGAGGAACAGCGCCTGAGTCTCGTCGGGTCCAATATGGACGACACGGCCGCGTTCCTGCTCGAAGTGTGCGCCAGGCCCGTGACGCCCGAGTCGATCGCCGAGATGGGGGAGTGGATCCGCCGCCGCACGGCCAACCTCTTCGACGGTCCGCTCCCGTGGCGCCCCGGCGCGCAGGAGCTGCTCGAACTGTTGCGCGCCAACGGTGTCCCGATGGCGCTGGTCACCTCCACCGAACGGTCGCTGACCGAACTCGCGCTCAACACCATCGGCCGTGAGTACTTCGCCGCCACGGTCTGCGGTGACGAGGTCGATGGTCTGAACAAGCCGCACGCGAGGCCGTATCAGCTGGCCACGGAGTTGCTGGGAGTCCCGGCTTCCCGGTGCGTGGCGATCGAGGATTCACCGCCCGGCGCGGCTTCCGCGGCCGCCGCGGGCTGCACGGTGGTGGTGATCCCGAACGACGTCGACGTCGAACCGGGAGAGCGGCGGGTGTTCCGTTCGTCGCTGGTCGGGCTCGACGTGCCGGCGCTGACCGCGCTCCTGCCCTGACCGCCATGTCGCATTTCCGCTAGACCGCACCCGGTGCGGTCGGTGATGCTGGCCTGGTGCATGAGGATTTCGAACGCTGCGTCCGCGCGGTCCAGGCGAAGGACGCCCGGTTCGACGGCTGGTTCTTCACCGCCGTCCTGACGACGCGGATCTACTGCCGGGCGAGCTGCCCGGTCGTCCCGCCCAAGCCGGAGAACATGACGTTCTACCCGAGCGCGGCGGCCGCGCAGGAGGCCGGGTTCCGTGCCTGCAAACGGTGCCGCCCGGACGCCAGCCCCGGGTCACCGCAGTGGAACGAGCGCGCGGACCTGGTGGCCAGGGCGATGCGGCTGATCGCCGACGGCGTCGTCGACACCGACGGCGTGAGCGGACTGGCCGCCCGGCTCGGTTACAGCGTCCGGCAGGTGGAGCGGCACGTGCGCGCCGAACTCGGCGCGGGTCCGCTCAGCCTCGCCCGTGCGCAACGGGCGCAGACGGCGCGGCTGCTGATCGAGACGACCGGCCTGTCGATGATCGACGTCGCCCTCGCGGCGGGGTTCGGCAGCGTCCGGACCTTCAACGACACCGTCCGTGAGGTCTTCGCCCTGTCCCCGACGGAACTGCGCGCCCGTGTCCGCACCGCACCGGCGACCGCGCCCGGGACGCTCAACCTGCGCCTGCCGTACCGGAAGCCGCTGTTCCCGGACAATCTTTTCGGGCATCTCGTCGCGACCGGTGTCCCCGGTGTCGAGGAATGGCGCGACGGCGCGTACCGCCGCACGTTGCGGCTCCCGCACGGCGCGGCCGTCGTCGCGCTCAAGCCGGAAGACGGTTACATCGGCTGCCGGCTCACGTTGTCGGATCTGCGGGATCTCTCGACCGCCATCAGCCGTTGCCGCCGTCTGCTCGATCTCGACGCAGACCCGGCCGCGGTCGACGAAGCCCTGGCCGCGGACCCGCTGCTCAGCCCGCTCGTGGCCGCGGCCCCCGGTAGGCGGGTGCCGAGGACGGTCGACGGTGACGAGTTCGCCGTCCGCGCCGTCCTCGGTCAGCAGGTGTCCACCGCGGCCGCGCGGACCCATGCCGCCCGGCTGGTGCTCGCGCACGGTGAGCCCGTCGACGATCCGGACGGCGGTCTCACCCATGTCTTCCCGGACGCCGCCGCGCTGGCGGAAATCGACCCGGAAAGCCTCGCCATGCCACAGAGCCGCAAGCGGACCCTGCTCGGCCTTGTCGCCGAACTGAACGACGGCGGGCTCGACCTCGGCGCGGGAAGCGACTGGCAGTTCGCCCGCGAGCGGCTGCACGCGTTGCCAGGCTTCGGCCCGTGGACCGTCGAGAGCATCGCGATGCGCTCACTCGGCGACCCCGACGCCTTCCTGCCGACCGACCTCGGCGTCAAAGTCGCCGCGAAGGGGTTCGGGCTCGGCCCGGCGGCGTTCGCCGCGCACGCCGAACGCTGGCGCCCGTGGCGCGCCTACGCCGTCCAGCACCTTTGGGCGACCGGAGATCACCCGATCAACCGGCTGCCCGCCGCCTGAGCCCGAGGAGCGCCATGCGCACGCACACCGTCATCGACAGCCCGTACGACAAGCTGACCCTGGTCGCGGACGGCGAAAGCCTCTGCGGGGTCTACATGGTCCAGCAGCGGCACCGCCCGGCGGAGGAGAGCTTCGGCCATCCGGACCCGGGCGCGCCGATCTTCGCCGACACCGAGAAGCAGCTGAAGGAGTACTTCGCCGGACAGCGGAAGGAATTCGATCTTTCACTGAGCTTCGGCGGCACCGAATTCCAGCGGATGGTCTGGGAAGGCCTGCTCGGCATCCCATATGGCGAGACGGTTTCCTATGGTCAGCTCGCCGACCGTCTTGGCAGACCCACCGCGTCGCGCGCGGTCGGGCTCGCGAACGGGAAGAACCCCATCAGCATCATCGTGCCCTGCCATCGCGTGATCGGTTCCAACGGCGATCTCACCGGTTACGGCGGTGGTGTCGAACGGAAACGGCACCTGCTCGACTTCGAACGGGGCGGCGCCGCGCTGTTCTGAAGTGTGACGCGAGCGGCAACACACCGGCCCGGGGCAGCGCGACGCGGGCGCGGATGGAAGGATCTCCAGACCGTGAAGACCTTCGATGAGCTGTTCGCCGAGCTTGCCGAGCGCGCCCGCACGCGCCCTGACGGTTCCGGCACCGTCGCCGCGCTGGACGCGGGAGTGCACGCGCAGGGCAAGAAGGTGCTCGAAGAGGCGGGCGAGGTGTGGATCGCCGCCGAGCACGAATCCGACGACAGGCTCTCCGAGGAGATTTCACAGCTGCTGTACCGCGTACAGGTGCTCATGCTCGGCCGAGGACTGTCGACAGAGGACGTGTACCGGTACCTGTGACGCGTTCGCGTCCGGAGAACCAAGGAGAAGCAATGCTGCGTGTCGCCGTGCCGAACAAGGGAGCCCTCGCCGCCGCCGCGACGGAGATGCTCGGCGAGGCCGGCTACCGCAAGCGACATGAGGCCCGCGACCTGACCGTCCTCGACACGGTCAACGAGGTCGAGTTCTTCTTCTTGCGTCCCAAGGACATCGCGATCTACGTCGGATCCGGCGAACTGGACCTCGGCATCACCGGCCGCGACCTCGCGCTCGACTCAGGCGCCCCGGTCGAGGAGATCCTCGGCCTCGGCTTCGGCGGTTCCACCTTCCGGTACGCCGCGCCGGCGGGCCGGGAGTGGCGGGCCGAAGACCTGCAGGGCAAGCGGCTCGCGACGTCGTACCCGCGGCTCGTGCGCGAGAACCTGAAGCAGCACGGCGTGGAGGCGGAGGTCATCCGCCTCGACGGCGCCGTCGAGATCTCGATCCAGCTCGGCGTGGCCGACGCCATCGCGGACGTCGTCGAGTCGGGGCGTTCGTTGCGCCAGCACAACCTCGTGGCCTTCGGCGACCCGATCTGCGTGTCGGAGGCGGTGCTGCTGCAGCGGGCCGGCACCGAGCACACCCGGCCCAAGGATCAGCTGAAGGCACGGCTGCAAGGTGTCGTCTTCGCCCAGCACTACATGATGCTGGACTACGACTGCCCGCGGTCGCTGCTCGACGCGGCCATCGCGATCACGCCGGGACTCGAATCGCCGACCGTCGCGCCGCTGGCGCACGAAGACTGGGTGGCCGTGCGGGCGATGGTGCCGCGCAAGGAGGTCAACCGGATCATGGACGAACTCGCCGAGACCGGCGCCAAGGCCGTCCTCGCTTCGGACATCCGGGCCTGCCGCCTCTGACCCCGCTCCAGACGCCATGAAAGGTCCTTTCCTTGCAAAATTTGCAAGGAAAGGACCTTTCATGGCGTTGGCTAGCGGGGTCGGTTGGGCTTCTTGGGCATCAGGTCGTAGAGCTTCTTGCGCGCCCCGTTGTCCTTCGCGCTGCGAGTCACCGAGACCTCGGTGATGAAATCCTCGAAGACGAACTCCTCGTCCGCGGGCACGATCGCCGCGGCCGGATGGTTGCGCAGGTAGCCGTCGAGTGTCTCCGCGATCTCCCGGAACGACAGCGCCTGCAGCGTTTCCGGCGCGTACGTCGTCACCGGCACGCCGTGCGCGGCGGCTTCGTTCATCACGACGCCGAGCGGGACGTGCGACAGCATCGGGATCCCGAACGCGTACAGCTCCTGCAACGCCGCGGCCGCGTAGTGCGAGATCGGGCGGCGGTACAGCCCTGGCACGAGGCCGTAGTAGGCGATCGGCGGACGGCCGACGGTCTGTTCGACGTAACGCACCTGGTCCGAAAGCAGGCGCAGCGCGCGGATGCTCGTCCGGTCCGGCTGCACCGGCACGAGGATCCCGTGCGAAGCGGCGAGCGCGTTGTTGGTCAGCACGTCGAGCGCGGGTGGGCAGTCGATGATGATGTGGTCGTAGTTGGCGAACTGGATGACCCTGGCCAGCTGCCAGCCGGGCACCCGGAACTGGTCCAGCCGCCGGATCAGGTCGAACATCCCCGGCGAGGTCGGGATGACGTCGAACGCGCCGCCCCGCCCGAGGTTGCTGCGCGGATGCCGGACGACGAGTTCCTCGATCGGGCCCTTCCACACCTTGGTCAGGGCTTTCGCGAGGCTGGGCATGTCCGGTGCCACCTCGTCCAGGCCGAGGAGTTCAGTGGTCGCGTGGCCCTGTGGGTCGAGGTCGATCAGCAGCACCCGGCGGCCGCGTTCGGCCAGTGCGGCCGCCGCGCCCACGCTGAGTGAGGTCTTGCCGACCCCGCCTTTCTGGTTGACCACCGAGGTGATCTGCATGCCGAAGCGCTCCCTGTGTCTGTTGTTCCGGGAAGGCTATTGGAAACCCGCCGAGAAAGCGCGTCTATCAGCCCGCCTGTCGCGGCCGCACCAGCAAGGCCTGCGCCCCGGAGGCGATCGGCCCCGACGCGTCGTGCAGCGTCGTGGTCGCCGTGCCGATCCCGTTCGGGCCGACCAGGGTGGCCGCGTCGACGCCGATCCAGTCGCCGAGGGGCGGGCGGCGGAGGTGCACCGTCAGCTCGGAGTTGATGAACCACCACTCCCGCGGGTCCAGGAAGTTCGAGATCCCGTTGCCGGAATCCGCCAGCACGAACAACCGCTGCAACGGGCTCGGCTTCTCCCCGTCCACGAGCGTGACGCGCTGCCTTCCCCAGACGGTCGCGGGGCCGGGTTCGTCCAGTGCGCCCTTGACGCTGCGCCACTCGACGGCCTCCAGGTATCCGCCGTGCCAGCCCTCCGGCCAGTTCGACGCGGGCAGGCCGTCCGGCGACGGCAGCGCGGGAGCATCCGCCGTGGCCACCGCGGTGGTGTCCGACGTCGCGATGCGCCACGCCGAGGCGCGGGCGACGACCCGCTCGCCGTGGGAGAGCTCGGCCGTCAGCCACTCGACCGACCGGCCCGGCCGTTCCACCCGGGCCCGTACCGACAGCTCCTTCAACGGCGCGGGCCCGAGGATCTCGACCGTCACCCGTGCCAGCTGGCTCGCGTGCGGCGCCTCGACCTCTTCGAGCGCGCGGACCAGCAACGCCGAAGGCGGGCCGAAGTGCTGCGCATCCGGGGTCCACGGACCGGCGGTGTGCGGGGTCGGGAGGAAGACGCCGTCACCCGACGGCACGTAAAAAGCTTCTGTCACATACGCACCCTAGGCCGTGTCCGATGAGGCCGTTCGCGGTCTCCGCGCCCAGGCTCCCCCTGACGGCACAGGCGGATGCGGCCGAGTACGACCCGGTACGAGGCCGATCCGCCCGCACCGCCAGGAACCACGTGGATCACGAAGCCCATCGAACGGACTCATCGGACACGGCCTAGTCCGCACGGTCCAATACGGACTCCTCGCCGGGATCCGGTTCCGGCCAGCCCGGGTACGGCGGGGGAGTGCCGCCGTACTGCGGGCAGAGGGCCTGGTGATCGCACCACGCGCAGAGTTTGCTCGGATTCGGCCGGAAGTCGCCGGTCTTGCCCGCTTTGAGGATCGCCTGCCAGATCGCCTCCAGCGTGCGCTCGAAGCGGATCAGCTCGCCCTCGTCGGGCGTGTAGGCCAGGGACTGCCCGTCGGTGAGGTACATCAGTTTCAGCTGGCGCGGCACGACACCGCGAAGCCGCCAGAGGACCACGGCGTAGAACTTCATCTGGAACATCGCCTTGGCCTCGCCGATCTCGCGGGGCGCGGCACCGGTCTTGTAGTCGACCACGCGGATCTCACCGGTCGGCGCCACGTCCAGCCGGTCGACGTAGCCCCGGAGCAGCACACCGGAGCCCAGTTCGATCTCGACGTGCAGCTCACACGCTTCCGGCTCCAGGCGACGCGGATCCTCGAGGCCGAAGTAGGTGTCGACTAGCTGCTCGGCCGAGGAGAGCCACGAGGTGACGGCGTCGGGGTCCTCCTGATCGAACAGGTCGATCCACTCCGGACGTTCCGAGGACAGCTCCTCCCACGCCGGCGCGAGCAGCTCCTTGGCCTGCGGAGGGGTGCGATCGGCCTGCGGAAGGGAGAACAGGCGCTCCAGCACGGAATGCACCAGCGTGCCGCGCAGCTGGGCCTTCGTCGGGATCTCGGGCAGTCTGTCGACCGCGCGGAAGCGGTAGAGCAGCGGGCACTGCTTGAAGTCGCTGGCACGCGACGGGGACAGGGCCGGCCGACGGCGCGGGACTTCGGCGCCGGGCGGCGGATCGGCGGTGACCGTGTCGGTGTCGGGCATACGGGAAGCGTATCGCCGGGCACCGACAGTTCCGGGACCGCAACGCACCGGAGCGGCATGACCGACACCACCCGGACGGGAAGGGCGGGTTACCGGCACCCCACACCTGGGCATCTACGCTTCGACACATGGCGGTGACGGGTGAGCAGGGCCCGCCTCGACGAGGCGTGGCACCAGAGGGTGGGCTCCTGCTGTTCCGGGTCTCCGGGATCCCCGTGCTGCTGGCCCCTTCGTGGTGGATCGGCTCCCTGATCATCGTGGTGCTCTACACACCGCTGGTCGGCCGGATCCTGCCCGGAGTCACCACGCTGACCTCGTGGCTGCTGGCCGCCGCGTTCGCGGTCCTTCTCGGACTGTCGGTGCTCGCGCACGAACTCGGGCACTGCCTGGTCGCGCTGCGCCTCGGCATCCCGGTCAGGCGCCTGCGGTTGTTCCTGCTCGGCGGCCTCTCCGAGGTCGCCAGGACTCCCCGTCAGCCTCGGCAGGAAGGGCTCGTCGCCGCCGCGGGACCGGTGGTTTCGTTGCTGCTCGGCGGATTCTGCGGGCTGCTGATGTTCGCCGTCCCGCCGGAAAGCGCCGCCTGGCTGCTCATCGCCGAATGCGCCGTCGCGAACTTCGCCGTCGGGATCTTCAACCTCCTTCCCGGACTTCCGCTCGACGGCGGACGGCTGGTCCGCGCCGGGGTCTGGGCCGTCACGGGACGCCGCGAGAAGGGCACGCGCGCGGCGGTCGTCGGCGGCGGTGTCGTCGCGGCGGGACTGGTCGTCTGGGCGCTGTGGGGTTTGGCGGCGGGCAGCGAGGACCGTTGGCTCCGCCTCGGTGTCTGCGTCGTGACGGCGTGGTTCGTGGTCCTCGGCGCGCGAAGCGAGCTCGCCGCCGAAACACGCCGAGGGTGGCCGGAAGGCGTCCGGCTGAGCGAACTCATCCGGCCCGTTCTCCAGCTTCCCGCGGAAAGCCCCGTTTCGGACGCGCTGGCCGCTTCGGCCGGCCGCGGGGTGGTCCTGGTGCGCGCCGACGGCGTCGCCGCCGGGCTGCTCGACGAGACGGCCGCCGCGCAACTGGCCGGGACGTCGCCGCACGCGCCCGCGGAGATGGCCGCGGAGCCGATCCGCGCCGACACCGTGCTGCTCTCCTCGGAGTCGGGGGAGGAGATCGCCGAGCGGGTCAGGGAAACCGCCGCGTGGCAATTCCTCGTCGTAGACGACGAAGGCAGGCCCGCGGGGGTGCTCCGGCGGGAAGACCTGCGCGCCGCGATGACCCGGAGCCGACCCCCGGCGTAGCGCGGTACGGCCACCTGCGAGGATCGGTCGTCGATCAGTTTGCGTGTATGGAGGTTCAGTGTCGGTCCGTGGGCCGTTTCGTGTTGGTGACCGGGTTCAGCTGACCGACTCCAAAGGGCGGCACTACACCATGGTGCTCGCCGAGGGACAGCAGTATCACACCCACCGCGGCGCGCTGGCGCACGACGACGTGATCGGTGCGCAGGAGGGTTCGGTCGTCACTTCGGCCGGCGGCAGCCACTATCTGGCGCTGCGTCCGCTGCTGCCCGACTACGTGTTGTCGATGCCGCGTGGCGCGCAGGTGATCTACCCGAAGGACGCCGCGCAGATCGTGATGTGGGGCGACATCTTCCCGGGGGCGCGGGTGCTTGAGGCCGGCGCCGGTTCCGGCGCGCTGACCTGCTCGCTGCTGCGTGCGGTCGGTTCGGAAGGCACCGTGCAGTCCTACGAGATCCGGGACGACCACGCCGAACACGCCGAGCGGAACGTGGAAAAGTTCTTCGGCCACAAGCCGGACAACTGGTCGCTGACGGTCGCGGACCTTTCGACGCACACCGGCGAGGTCGACCGCGTCGTCCTCGACATGCTGGCGCCTTGGGATCAGCTGGAGACGGTCGCCGCGCATCTGGTGCCCGGCGGCGTGCTCACGGTCTATGTGGCGACGGTCACACAGCTTTCGCGGATCACGGAAGCCCTGCGGGATCAGCAGTGCTGGACCGAACCGGAGTCGTGGGAGACCCTCATGCGGCCCTGGCACGTCGTGAGCCTCGCGGTGCGGCCGGACCACCGGATGGTGGCGCACACCGCGTTCCTGCTGACGGCGCGCCGTCTGGCGGACGGGACCGTGTCGCCGCGGGTCCACCGGCGCTCCGGCAAGGGCTGATCGATACTGGTGGCCGTGCTCGCCTGAAGGACCCTTTCCCGGCACCTGACGCAGGGCACCGGCAAAGTCGTATAAGCGCTGGTCGGTGCCACTCTTGGTGATTCGGACCGGATCTTCGAACGGGGCGGTTGGCAGGAGGCTCGACCGGATTATGTCCACAAAGGACACCAGTCGTGTCTTGGGTTCTTCTGGCCTCGGGGTGGCTGAAGGGGCCTTTCACCGCATGGGACGGGGGTAAAGCGCCCTTCGTCGCATGCGATGAGGGGGACGTGCCGTGAATGCCCGCAGGGACGCTCTTCGCCGGCTGAATGTCCGATTGATGTCTACATACCCGATTTGTCGAAGGGGTCGTGAGTGATAAAACGCGTTAGAACGCTCTTTATCACTCACGACCCAGCCCACACGCATCACGACTGGACACCGATACGGACTTAAGGCACGAACTTCTGACGCAGGACACTAGGCGCGAGGAAGGGGTCCTTCACGGATCGCGGGCGATCACTTCACGCACCACTTGCCGTCGTGCTTCTTCAGCGGGAACGGCGTGTCCTTCTGGCCGCCCGCACCCTCGACGTGAACGGTCACCGAGGCGGAGTCGCCGCTGACCGACGGCGGATCGGGGACGGTGGCGGTGACCTTCCCCGCGGCCGCCCACTTCCGGCCGAGCTCGGCCAGATCGGCTGAGGACTGCTGGACGCAGGTGAGCTTCCCGAACGCCGTCGCGTCGTGATTGACGATGGCCGCGGCGATCGCCTTTCCGACGACTTCGACCGCGGCCACGTCCGGATCCACCGGCACCGGACGGGACGAACTCGGCCCCAGCGAGGGCGTGACACTGCTCGACGCGGCCGGGTCGGAGCCGGACGGGGCCACCAGCAGCAGCCCCACCACGACCCCGGCCACGACCGCGCCGCAAACCACCGCGACGGCGGTCAGCTTGTGGCTCACCGTCACGGGTAGGTCACTTCTTGTCGGCCTTGATGTCCTTGAGGCACCACAGGTCCGATTCCTTGGCCGCGGTGATGGTGCCTTCCGCGGTCTTGGTGCCCTGGGTGGCGCGGTAGCGCCCGGTCGCCCGGTCGCCGCTTTCCTTGGCGGGCTCGATGATCTCGAGCTTGATCGGGTCGAGCGGCTTGCCCTCGTCCTTGGTGTTCTCGCTACGGCAGATCAGGTCGAGGAACGTCTTCTTGTCACCCGCGCTATAGGAAGTCGCGGCGCCTTCGAAGACCTCCTGCGGCGTGGCCTTGCCGCCCGGCGCCGGACCGGAGCTCTTGGTCGACGACGTGCTCGGCGAGCTGGACCTGGTGCGCGTCGAGCTCGGCTTCTGCGACGAGGACGGGGCCTCCGACGGAGCGGCGCTGCTGGAGGGCGGCGCGGCGACCGGGTTGTCGTCGCCGGAGTTCAGCGCGATGACCAGCGCGGTGACACCGCCACCGACCAGCACGACCGCGCCGATCGCGATGCCGACGATCAGGCCGGTCTTCTTTTTCTTGGGTGGCTCTCCGCCGCCGTAACCGCCTTCCTGCGGGTACGCGTTGAAGCCGCCCTGCTGCCCGTACGGATCCGGCTGGCCGAACTGCTGCGTGCCACCGGGGTATCCCTGCTGGGGCTGAGGACCGCTCTGCGGGTAACCACCTTGCTGCTGGCCGTACGGGTCCTGCTGTCCGTACTGGCCGGCGCCGGGGTATCCCTGTTGCGGCTGGGGGCCGCTCTGCGGGTACCCGCCCTGCTGGCCGTACGGATCCTGTCCGTAGCCGCCGGGCTGCTGCGGCGGGTATGTCATGGCTGGTGCCCCCTAGCTGTTCCGCGAAAATGCTCAACATGACCTGCGGGTCCGCCTCCCCGGCGAACGTCGCCCGATGCTAGCCATCGAGCCGGATCGCCGCTCGATTAGGGCCGAACTGAGACCCGAAACCCGTTTGCACCCGGACGGAGCCGGGTATTCCGTCGCAGGTCAGGGCAGGTGGACGGATTGTGACCATGAGTGCGCCGGACCCGGCACCGGGATGGCCCCTTGCGCGTCGCGAAGGTACGTGCTGGTGGGTCGTCCGGAACGCGACGCGCCGATCTTGTGATGCGGAAAGGCCTTTTATTGTCGGTGATCGCCGGTACCGTGGAATGAAAAGCACTCCGAGGAGGTGCCCGATGCATCATGACCTTCCCGGAGGTCGGCGCGAGGAGGCCGACCCTTCAGAAACGACCGGAGCTGGAACCACGTCCGACGAGCAGGCACGTCAAATCCGCTTCCTCGAGGAGGAAGTCGCCCTGCTGCGCCGGAAGCTCACCGATTCCCCACGTCAGAACCGAGTGCTGGAGCAGCGACTCGCCGAGGCGTCGGAACGCGTGAGCCAACTCACGGAACGCAACACGAAACTGGTCGAGACGCTCCGCGAGGCGCGTGGCCAGTTGCTCGCGTTGCGGGAGGAGGTCGACAGGCTGGCCCAGCCTCCGAGCGGTTACGGCGTGTTCGTCACCGCGTACGAGGACAACACGGTGGACGTGTTCACCGCGGGCCGCAAGATGCGGGTTTCGGTCTCACCCGCGGTCGAGGTCTCGTCGCTGCAGCGCGGACAGGCGTTGCGGCTCAACGAGGCGCTCACCGTCGTCGAAGGCGGTGACTTCGAGCGGATCGGCGAGGTCTGCGCGCTGCGCGAGGTGCTGGCCCCGGACGTCGAGGGCGGCAGCCCCCGTGCGCTCGTGGTCGGTCACGCGGACGAGGAGCGGGTCGTCCTGCTCTCCGACCCGCTGGCCGAACAGCCCCTCAAGCCGGGCGATTCCCTGCTGGTGGACTCGAAGGCCGGTTACGCCTACGAGCGCGTGCCGAAGGCGGAGGTCGAGGATCTCGTGCTGGAGGAGGTGCCCGACGTCCGCTACGAGGACATCGGTGGCCTCACCCGGCAGATCGAGCAGATCCGCGACGCCGTCGAGCTTCCGTTCCTGCACGCGGATCTGTACCAGGAGTACCAGCTGCGTCCGCCGAAGGGCGTGCTGCTCTACGGGCCTCCTGGCTGCGGAAAGACCCTCATCGCCAAGGCGGTGGCCAACTCGCTCGCCAAGAAGGTCGCGGAAGCCCGCGGCGACTCGGCGGACGGGAAGTCCTACTTCCTGAACATCAAGGGTCCGGAACTGCTGAACAAGTTCGTCGGGGAGACCGAGCGGCATATCCGCCTGATCTTCCAGCGGGCTCGGGAAAAGGCCTCCGAAGGCACCCCGGTGATCGTGTTCTTCGACGAGATGGACTCGATCTTCCGCACCCGCGGTTCGGGCGTGTCCTCCGACGTGGAGACCACGATCGTCCCGCAGCTGCTTTCGGAGATCGACGGTGTCGAGGGCCTGGAGAACGTCATCGTCATCGGCGCCTCCAACCGCGAGGACATGATCGACCCGGCGATCCTGCGGCCGGGCCGGCTCGACGTCAAGATCAAGATCGAGCGTCCGGACGCCGAAGGCGCGAAGGACATCTTCTCCAAGTACCTGTCCGACGGCCTCCCGATCCACGCGGACGACCTCGCCGAGTTCGGCGGGGACGTGAAGGCGACCTTCGACGCGATGATCCAGCACACCGTCGAGCGGATGTACGAAGAGACGGACGAGAACCGGTTCCTCGAGGTCACCTACGCCAACGGTGACAAGGAAGTCCTGTACTTCCGCGACTTCAACTCGGGCGCGATGATCCAGAACATCGTGGACCGGGCGAAGAAGTCGGCCATCAAGTCGGTGCTGGAGACCAAGCAGCCCGGCCTGCGCGTGCAGCATCTGCTGGACGCGATCGTCGACGAGTTCGCGGAGAACGAGGACCTGCCCAACACCACCAACCCGGACGACTGGGCCCGGATCTCCGGCAAGAAGGGCGAGCGGATCGTCTACATCCGCACGCTCGTCACCGGCAAGAACCAGGATTCGGGGCGGGCGATAGACACCGCCACGAACACCGGTCAGTACCTGTAGTTCGAACCGAAGGGGCCCTTCACCGCGCGCGTTGCGGTGAAGGGCCCCTTCGCGTCACACGGCTACGGCTTCTTCGACCTTCTTGCGCGGGCTCAGCCGCCCGTGCGCGGCCAGGATGCCCAGAACGACGAGCAGCGCGCCGACGGGCTGGTTCCACGCCAGGGGTTCGTCGAGTACGAGAACGCCGAGCAGGACACCCACAACCGGTGTGAGGTAGGTCACTGCCGAAGCGTTCGACGCGCCCCACGCGGCGATGATCGACGCGTTCCAGGCGTACGCCAGACCGGTGCCGAGCGCCCCGAGCGCGATCATGCTGAGCACGATCGGCGTGTCGAGGCGCACGGGCGTCGTCGCGATGAACGGCGCCAGCGCCAGCATCACGACGGCGCCGCAACAGACCTGCCCGAGCGCGATGGTCGGCGCGTCGAGGTTCCGCCAGGAGATGAACCGTCGCACGTAGACGAACGAGATCCCGTAGCAGGTCGTCGCGCCCAAGCAGGCCAGCTGCGCGGTCAGCTCGTGGGAGACGTCGATCCCTTGCCAGACCCCGACGATGGTGAGCACTCCCAGGAATCCGAGGACCAGACCGGTCGTGCGGGCCTTCGTGAACCGTTCCGACGGCAGGGCCGCGGCGGCGATGAGCATGGTGATCAGCGGTGTCGTCGCGTTGAAGATGCTGGCGAGCCCGGACGAGATGTACTGCTCGGCCCAGGAGAACAACAGGAACGGGATGACGCACAGCAGCACGGAGACGACCGCGAGATGGCCCCAGAGCGCCGGATCGCGGGGGAGTGGCTTACGACGCCAGGCGGCGATGGCTATCAGCGCCACCGCGCCGAGGCAAACGCGGGAGAGTGCCACTTGAGCGGGTGACAGGCCGGTGAGACCGACCTTGATGAACAGAAAACTCGCACCCCATACGATCGCGAGCGCCGCGAACCGGATCGCGATACTGAAACGTCCCAATTGTCCTTCTCCTGATTCCGCAAGTCCGCGCTCAGTGAATCCCGGCATCCCCCTTGCGCTCCAGCGGTTTTCGGACGATGTGTCCGACGCCTCCCGCGTGGCGCTCGGCCGAATCGGCCGTATAACGACCTATACTTCCGGGCCGTGAGCGAATCCTCCGGGCGCCCGCGCGCGCCGATCACCGAAGCCGATGTCCTGGCCTGGCTGGAAACGACGGCCGCCGCCGTCCGCTCGGGCGAGGTGAGCGCGCCCGAGCTGATCGAGCTGCTGGGCGAGTTGCGCCGCGCTTCCGCCGCTTGCGCCGACGCCTCCGACTGGGCGCTGCTCGCCGCGAGGGAGGAGGGCGCCAGCCTCCGTCAGATCGCGCCGGTGTTCGGCAAGGGTTACGTTCGGGCCCCGGCGGCCCGCCTCGAAAAGCTGCACCGGCAGGCACAGAATTCGGGCCAGTGGCTCGCGATCCTCCGCCACAAGAACGAAGGAGCCCGGTGACGGACACGGAAATCCCCGTCGGCGACCGGATCGCCGTCGGACTGGCGGCACTCGGCAGGCCCGCCTACATCAACCTCGGCCGGGCCGAGGCGTTGCCGCCGGGACGTGGGTTCGAGGCGATGCGCGCGGCGACCTACGCAGTGCTGGACGACGCGTACGGCGCGGGCGTCCGCTGGATCGACGTCGCCCGTTCGTATGGTTCTTCGGAGGAGTTCCTGGCCGGCTGGCTCGCCGACCGCGGGCACGCGGACGTGACGGTGTCGAGCAAATGGGGCTACCGCTACGTGGGGGAGTGGAAGCTCGACGCGCCGGTGCACGAGGTCAAGGAGCACACCGCCGCGCGGTTCGCCGGGCAGTGGGCGGAAACCGTTGACCTGCTGGGAAAGGCGGTTTCGCTCTACCAGGTCCACTCGCTCACTGTGGACAGTCCGCTGTTCACCGACGACCGGCTGATCGGCGCGCTCGCCGAACTCGCCGCCGGCGGTGTCCCGGTGGGCTTCTCCACGTCCGGTCCCGCCCAGGCGGACGCGGTACGGCGGGCGTTCGAGCTGGAGGTGGCCGGAACGCCGGTGTTCAGCGCCGTGCAGTCGACGTGGAACCTGCTCGAACCCTCGGTCGGCCCGGCGCTCGCGGAAGCGCACGCCGCCGGGAAACGGGTGCTGGTCAAGGAAACCGTCGCGAACGGACGGCTCGTGGTCGAGCCGCCGTCGCCGCTCGCGCGGATCGCGCGGGAGCACGGGACAGGGCCGGACGCGGTGGCCATCGCGGCGGTGCTCGCGCAGGACTGGCGGCCGGTCGCGGTCATCGGCCCGTCGAGTACGGCGCAGCTGCGGGAGAATCTCGTTGCCGCGAAGGTAAAGCCGACCGCCGACGAACTCGCGGAACTCGCCACGCTCGCCGAGGAGCCGTCCGCGTACTGGCGGCACAGGTCCTGCCTCGGCTGGCAGTGAAGGGCTGGACTAGTCTCGCGGCAAACGTCAGGCGGGACATCGGGGAGGACTCGAGAGTGCGTCATCGGCAGGTACTCGCGGTGGCGACGGTCGCGCTGTTCGGCCTGTCGGGATGCGCCGACCGTCCCAACGACCTCGACACCTACTACGACGACCCGACACCGACGCCCACGGTCGAGCCCGCACAGCCTTCGGTCAAGCCGCAGGCCAATCCGGTTCCGCCGTCGTCGACCCAGGCTCCCGTCCCCGCGGCCGTCTCCGCCGCGTTGCTGACCGACGAGGACGTCGCCGAGGAAGAGGTCGTTCCCGGTGAGAGCAAGGTGTCCGGCTGTCTGACCGGTATGACGCGAGGCACGAGCCGTTCGGCGTCGTGGTCGTACCCGAGCGGCTCGACGCTGGAACACCAGGTCACCGAGTACGCCGACCAAGACGCGTCGGACGTCGTCACCCAGGCGGACTGCGAAGGCAGGAAACTCACCCTGACGAAGCAGACCGGCATCGAGGTCCAGCGCGCCTGGTGCGCGGACACGACGTGCACGGTGTTGCTCGCCAAGGGGAAACTCGTCTCCGCCCTCAGCGTGACCGCCGGAACCGAAGCGCGGGCGACGGACGCGGCGAAGCGGTTGTTGCCGATCGTCGCGCAGCGCCTCCGTTCGGCCTAGCGCGCGTCTTCCCGCCGGAACCATTCCAGAGCGCCCAGCCGACCGTCCGGGATGAACCGGCTCTCCGGATCGTCGAGCCACGAACGCAACTCACTCAGCGTCAGCCAGCGGCCTTCGACCACTTCGGACGGCTGATGGACGAAAGGGCCGTCCCAGCGCGTTTCGAAGGCGAAGTTGTGGGCCCGGATCGTGTCGTCGTCGGTGACGTGGACGAAAAGCGGGCGCAGTTCCACTCCGTGAACACCCAGTTCTTCAGCCAGTTCCCGGCGCGCGCATTCCTCCGGCGTCTCGCCCGCGGCGACGATGCCGCCTGCCCAGCAGTCCCATGTGGAGGGATAGACGTCCTTGGTGGCCGTACGGAGATGCACGTAGACACGCTCTCCGTCACTCGAACGGACCAACACCACGCCCGCCGCGTGCCAGAGTCCCTCGGCGCGGACCCGGGAGCGCGTGGCCGCTCCCACCGCGGTTCCGTCGAGGTCATAGAGCGCAACGAGTTCGTCACTGCCTGACATGGGGGGCATCGTCGCACGCCTCCGACCCCGTAGGGTGGTGGGTATGCGGCGGATCATGGGAACCGAAGTCGAGTACGGCATCGCGGTGCCGGGCGACGCGACGGCGAACCCGGTACTCACCTCGACCCAGGTCGTGCTCGCCTACGCGGCCGCGGCGGACGTCCCGCGGGCGAGGCGGGCACGCTGGGACTACGAGGTGGAATCACCCTTGCGCGACGCCCGCGGGTTCGACCTGACCGGCCCGAGCGGCCCAGGGCACGACCCGGACGTCGAGGACCTCGGCGCGGCGAACGTGATCCTGACCAACGGGGCGCGGTTGTACGTCGACCACGCTCACCCGGAGTACTCGGCGCCCGAGGTGACGAACGCGCGTGACGCGGTCATCTGGGACAAGGCGGGTGAACGGGTCATGGAGGAGGCGGCACGCAAGGCGGCCACCGTCCCCGGGCAGCCCCCGCTTCAGCTGTACAAGAACAACGTCGACGGCAAGGGCGCGAGCTACGGCACGCACGAGAACTACCTGATGCAGCGGTCGACCCCGTTCACCGCGGTGATCGGGGGACTGACGCCGTTCTTCGTCTCCCGTCAGGTGATCACGGGTTCCGGCAGGGTCGGCGTCGGGCAGCAGAGCGAGGAAGCGGGCTTCCAGCTCTCGCAGCGGTCCGACTACATCGAGGTCGAGGTCGGCCTGGAGACGACGCTCAAACGCGGCATCATCAACACCCGCGACGAGCCGCACGCCGACGCGGACAAGTACCGCCGTCTCCACGTCATCATCGGCGACGCGAACCTGGCCGAGTACTCGACGTATCTCAAGGTCGGCACGACGGCGCTGGTGCTGGACCTGATCGAGGCGGGTATCCGGTTCGACGACCTGAAACTGGACGAGCCGGTGCGGGCCGTGCACCAGATCAGCCACGACCCCACGCTGAAGGCCAAGGTGTCGCTGGCCAACGGGCGCAAGTACACCGGGCTGGACCTCCAGTTCGCCTACCACGAGATCGCGTCGGCGAACCTGGAGCGCACCGGCGCGGACGAAGCCTCCAAGGAGGTCCTGCGGGTCTGGGGCGAGATCCTCGACGCGCTGGCACGGGACCCCCAGGAATGCGCGGACAGGCTGGACTGGCCGGCGAAGCTGCGGTTGCTCGAGGGCTACCGCGCGCGGGACCAGCTGGCCTGGGGCGCGCCGCGGTTGCGGCTGGTCGACCTGCAGTACTCGGATGTCCGGTTGGACAAGGGCCTGTACAACAGGCTCGTCACCAGGGGCTCGATGAAGCGCCTGGTGACCGAGGAGGAGGTGCTGGAGGCGGTCACGACCCCGCCTTCGGACACCAGGGCCTATTTCCGGGGCCGCACGCTGGAGAAGTACGCCAACTCCATCGCCGCGGCGTCGTGGGATTCGGTCATCTTCGACGTCGGCAGGGAATCGCTGGTGCGGATCCCGACGTTGGAGCCGTTGCGGGGCACGAAGGCCCACGTGGGGAAGTTGCTGGACGACTCCGCGACCGCCGAGGAGCTGGTGGAGGCGCTCACCGGTTCGGACTAGCGGGATTTCCTTTCATCGGGGTTAAGCGATCACGGATCCCACGGAATGTCGGGACCGCTGGGTAGGCTAGGAAACATCGGCCACACCGGGAGGCGAGATGGCTCAGGAAAAGATCGAAAAGCACGGCGGAGGCGACTCGGACGAAGAGTTCGAGGGCGGCGGTCCGGCGGGCCAGGAGCGGCGCGAGAAGCTCGGTGAGGACGTCGACACGATCCTCGACGAGATCGACGACGTGCTCGAGGAGAACGCCGAGGACTTCGTGCGCGCGTACGTGCAAAAGGGCGGCGAGTAGCTCGTTTTCCGGCGGCCCCGGGCCGGGGCCGCCTGTGCGGAGCCGGCGGATCACACAGATTGGAACTTTGAGCACGTATGGAACACACCTCGGGTAAGTCGGCGCTGCCCGCCGCGTACTTCTCGTCGGCGACCTCGTCGTTCTCGGACTTCCTTCGGGCGCAGGCGCCCGAGCTGCTCCCGGAGCGGCGGGTCGCGACGGGCGCGGGCGGGCTGGACGCGCCGCACGGCACGACGATCGTCGCGGTCAAGTTCGCGGGCGGGGTGCTGATCGCCGGTGACCGGCGGGCGACGTCGGGCAACCTGATCGCCTCACGCGACATGGAGAAGGTCCACGTCACCGACGAGTACTCGGCGGTGGGCATCGCGGGCTCGGCCGGGCTGGCGATCGAGATGGTGCGGCTGTACGCGGTCGAACTGGCGCACTACGAGAAGATCGAGGGTGTCTCGCTCTCGCTCGACGGCAAGACGAACAAGCTCGCGGGGCTGGTGAAGTCCAACCTCGAGATGGCGATGGCCGGGCTGGCCGTGCTGCCGCTGTTCGTCGGATACGACCTCGACGCCGAGGACGCGAAGCACGCGGGCCGCATCGTCTCGTACGACGCGACGGGCGGGCGCTACGAGGAGAACGCCGGCTACCACGCCATCGGCTCGGGTTCGCTGTTCGCCAAGGGCTCGCTGAAGAAGCTGTACGACCCCGACGCGGACGCCGAAGGCGCGATCCGGACGGCGGTGGAGGCCCTGTACGACGCGGCGGACGACGACAGCGCGACCGGCGGACCGGATCTGGTGCGCCGGATCTTCCCGACGATCGTGACGGTCACCGCGGAGCAGGGTGCGGTGGCGTTGCCGGTCGAGCAGACGACCGCGGTGGCCGAGGCGGTCGTGGCCGGACGAGCCGAGCGCGGGCGCTAGCCCTTCTCCCTGTCCCCTTCCCGATGAGAGCCCGAAAGAGCGGAGCACCACAGTGACGATGCCGTTGTACGCCTCTCCCGAGCAGTTGATGCGGGAGCGTTCCGAGATCGCGCGCAAGGGCATCGCGCGTGGCCGGAGCGTGGTCGTGCTCAAGTACCGCGGTGGCGTGCTGTTCGTGGCCGAGAACCCCTCGGCGACGTTGCACAAGGTGTCGGAGATCTACGACCGGATCGGTTTCGCGGCCGTCGGCCGCTACAGCGAGTTCGAGAACCTCCGTGTCGCCGGTATCCGGCACGCGGATCTGAAGGGCTACCAGTACGACCGGCGGGACGTCAGCGCGCGTGCGCTGGCGAACGCCTACGCCGCGACGCTGGGCAGCATCTTCACCGAGCAGCTGAAGCCGTTCGAGGTCGAGGTCTGTGTCGCCGAGGTCGGCGCGACCGCCGCCGAGGACCAGCTGTACCGGTTGACCTACGACGGTTCGATCTTCGACGAGCCGAAGTTCGTCGTGATGGGCGGTCAGGCCGACACGCTCACCACGAAGCTGAAGGAGAGCTTCGAGCCGGACATGGAGCTGGGCGTGGCGCTCGGTGTCGCGGTGAAGGCGTTGCGCGACAACACTCCCACTCCCACACCCGCGAACGGCGATTCGGACCCGGTGAAGCTCGAGGTCGCCGTGCTGGAGCGGGAGCGGCGGGGCCGCAAGTTCCGCCGGGTCGCAGGTGCGGCTCTGGAGGCGCTGCTGCCCGCCGAGCCCGAAGAGCCGAAGAAGGACGACGCCGACGGCGACAAGCCCGAAGGTGAGTCCAAGAAGGACTGAGCCTCTCTGTACGCGAAGGGCCCCTTCCCGCTTTGGGAAGGGGCCCTTCGCGTTCTCGCCCCACGTTTGTACACAGTGGAGCGTAGTGGCGGCGTGGTGTGGGCTGAAGGCTCCCTTCACCGAGTCTGATGCGGCGAAAGGAGCCTTCGCCCCCGGTCGGCTACGGGAGCGGCGGTCCGGTCCTCGGCAGCGAATCAGGGATCACTTGAGCGACGTGGACGCCGGAAAGCCGTGAAGGCCTCCTTCCCTACCTTGAGAGCAGGGAAGGAGGCCTTCACGGAGCGATCAGCCGAGATCAGGCGGGGGTGTCGCCCCACCACTGGCTGCGGCCGCCGGCGATGAAGCTCCACAGCTGGAGCCGCGTGCCGTTGGTGGACGAGTTGCCCTCCGCGGTCAGGTAGCGGCCGCTGGCCGGGCTCTGGAAGCGGACGTAACCCTCGGGGTTGACGGTGCCGCTCCACCACTGGTTCTTGGCACCGGCGATGAAGTCCCAGAGCTGGACGATGGTGCCGTTGCGGTTGATGCTGTTGAGGTCCGCGTCCAGGTAGCGGCCGCTGGCCACGTTCTGGAAGCGGGAGTAGCCCTCGGGGTTGTCGGTGATGTAGAACGCCTGGTGGTCCGCGTTCAGGTTGCAGTCCCAGAGCTGCATCTTGGTGCCGTTGCGGTTGATGCTGTTCAGGTCGGCGTCCCAGCACTTGTTCGGGTTGAGCCCGGACGGGATGAGGTACATGTCCGCGTCGGCGACACCCGCGGCCTGCGTGCGCGCACCGGTCGAGGTGCGCTTCACCGGGATGAGCTTCATGCCGTGCACGGTGACCGTGTTGAACCCGTCGCCGGCGGGCTTCGGGGCCGCGGTCGCGGCCGGAGCGGTGACCAGGGTCAGGACACCCGCGGCGGCGGCGATGATTCCCGCCAGGCGCTTCATTTTCGTCATTTTCTTTCCCCTTTGTGGAAAGCGTTTTCTCCCAGTGAGTGAAGGGGAACGGCGGAAGACGACAGGCCGCGACGAAACGCGGCCCGCAGGCCAAGCCGATGAATCCCCCTCGTGGAAGGCTCCGCGTAAACCCCCGAGAAGCGGGCCTTCTCCGAACATCATTCAGGTCTGAACCACGGCCGTCGAGGAGATTTCCGATAGCGGCAATAATGCTGTTCAGCGATGTAACGGAATGGCGCGCCTCGCGATCACACGGCGACGACTTCGAGCAAGGCGAGGACATCCGTGCGCATCGAGCTGACGTTGCAGGACCTGACGCGTGTTCGGCTCGCGCCCGAAGCCGATCCCTTGGCCGAGCTGGTTTCGAGTCTGCAGATCCTGCAACGGCGCGACGCGGGTTCGGCGTTGTTCAACCGGTGGCGGCATCGGGTCCGGCTCGGACTGGGGGAGTCGGCTTCGGTGCTGTTGTGGTTGTGTCGCCCGTATGCGCCGATTCCGGCGTTCCTCGTACCGGGCGTGGACGAAAGTGGTTTGGAGGCGGGGCTCGCGGAAGTCGCCCGCACCGACCCGCTGTGCTTGAAATCGGCGTTGCGGGATTTCCCGGTGAACCGGGAGCTGCCGTCGTGGGCGGCGGGATTGCCGGACGGGGACACGGCCGGGTTGCCGAAGCTCGTCCAGGCGATGCAGGACTACTTCGAACTGTCGTTGGCGCCGGGCTGGGAGCCGGCGCGCGCACAGGTGGACGCGGACCGGGGGATGCGGGCGCAACTGCTCCTGCACGAAGGCGCCGACGCGATGCTCACGAGTCTGCGGCCGCTGGTGCGCTGGGCTTCGCCGGTGCTGGAGGTCGGCGACGGGATCGTCGGTTCCTACGGCGCGGACGGCGGCGGGCTGATCATCTCGCCGACGTACTTCGCGGTGTGCCCGGTGATCGTCCCGGCGGCGGGACGATCACCGGTCCGGCTGCTCTACCCCTCGGTGCGGCAGGCGGCCCCGTCGACCGGATACGGCCGCGACGTGCGGAGATCGCCGGACACCGCCCTCGCCGACCTGCTCGGCCCGACGCGGGCGGCGACACTGGCGGTCCTGGCGGTCGGCTGCAGCACGTCGGAGCTGGCCGCCCGGCTGGGCGTGACCCCGTCGGCGGCCAGTAAGCACGCCGCCGTGTTGCGGCGCGCGGGGCTGATCACCACCGAACGGGACCGCAACGCCGTGCTGCACGCGCTGACGCCCCTGGGTACCGCGCTGCTCGGTAATTAGAGCCGGTAGATGGTGAGCGCGCTGGGCCGGGACCGGAAGCGGAAGTCGTTGCCGAGCGGGCCGACCTCGCCGTCGGTGGCGACCCGGCGGTTGCCGTTGAGCAGCCGGACGTGCAGCTCCGGGACGTCGAGCTCCTGGTAGACGTGGCTGGCGTTGAGGCTGTTCGTGATCGTCGCGAGGATGAACCGCGCCCGCGAATACGGCAGGTCGGCGCGCAGGTAGCGCACGTCGAGAAGACCGGTGTCGAGGGCTGGGCGGCGTGAGGGCGCGAAGCCCTTCGGCGAGTAGGTGCCGTTGCCGACGAACAGCAGCCAGATGCTGGTGTGCTTGCCGTTGAGGGTCACTTCGAGCGGCTTCGCACGCCGGAGGGTGCGGGCGAGCGCGATCGCCGCGGACGGCCACTTCGGATGCCGCTTCTGCAGCTTTTCCCGGATGCGGACCATCTCCGGGTAGCCGCCGAGGCTGGCGGTGTTGACGAAGTAGCGGTGGTCATCGTCGTCGTTGATCTCGACCTCGCCGAGGTCCACTCCGACGGCGTTGCCGGCTTCGGTCGCGGCGTCCGCGTCGGGCATCGAACGCATGCCGACGTCGCGGGCGAAATGGTTGAGGGTGCCCGCCGGGATGAGCGCGAGCGGCAGGTCGTGGTCGGCCGCGACGGCGGCCACCGCGGCGACGGTCCCGTCGCCACCGGCGACACCGAGCGCGCGCACGGTGTTGTCGCGGGCGGCGATCTCGTCGCAGAGCTGATCGCGCAGGTCCCGTTTCGCGTCCGGGTACAGGATGGTGGCCTTGGGCCAGGCGAAGCGGGCTTCCTCGGTCGGGTCCTGGCCGTCGATCCCCGAATGCGGGTTGACCAGGACGAGCATGTCCTCGCCGTCGCGCATTTCGGGCGCCTCGGCGGTGTGCGCGGTGCGGCCGGGGACGTCGTCGTTCAGCGGCCACCAATGCCGCGTCAGCAGGCCCGCGCCGACGCCGATGCCGATCCCCACCCCGACGTCACTGGGCCAGTGGACGCCCGTGTGGATCCGGGAATAGGCGACCGCGGCGGCCAGTGGTGCGAGGGCGGCGCCCGTCTTGGGCGATTCCATCGCGACGGCCGTGACGAAGGCGGCCGCCGACGCCGAGTGTCCGGACGGGAACGACGACGAAGTCGGGCGCCGGACGAGGCGCCGGTGCATCGGCACCTCCTCGGCGGCGGGACGGCGGCGCGGGAACAGCGGCTTGCCGATCAGGTTCGCCGCCGCGCTGGCCCCGGCGATGGCGGCCACGCCGCGGAGCGCACCCCGGCGCGTCGGACCCTTCTTCGCGGCGAGAGCGATCGCGACACACCACCAGAGTTTGGACTTGTCCGCACTTTTGGAGAGTGAGGTGATCACGTCGTCGGCCCTGGTCCTCGGCAGGGCCGCACTGCGGGCCATCAGCCGCCGATCGGTCCGTCCGACCTTGCGGAAAGGGCGTTTGAGCTGCTTTAACACGGGTTCCCCACTTCCGGGCCGGGACGTCATGCGCGTGATACCCGATCGGGACTTCCCGCACACCTTTCACCGAATGCAACGTACCGACCGCGTGTCGCCGCCCGAACGGCGCACCTTCAGTGGGTCCTCACCGCCTACTCTGGTGGGATGCAGCGGCGGATCTTTGGCATCGAGACCGAGTACGGGGTCACGTGCACCTTTCACGGGCAACGCAGGCTCTCCCCGGACGAAGTGGCGCGTTACCTGTTTCGGCGTGTCGTGTCCTGGGGGCGTTCGTCGAACGTCTTCCTGTCGAACGGCTCGCGGCTCTACCTCGACGTGGGCTCCCACCCCGAGTACGCGACGGCCGAATGCGACGACCTCGTCCAGCTCGTCACGCACGACAAGGCCGGTGAGCGCATCCTCGAGGACCTCCTGGTCGACGCCGAGCGGCGGCTGGCCGACGAGGGCATCGGCGGCGACATCTTCCTGTTCAAGAACAACACCGACTCGGCGGGCAACTCCTATGGGTGCCATGAGAACTATCTGGTGACCCGTGCCGGGGAGTTCTCGCGGATCGCCGACGTGCTGCTGCCGTTCCTCGTGACCCGGCAGCTGATCTGCGGCGCGGGCAAGGTGCTGCAGACGCCGCGCGGCGCCGTGTACTGCCTGTCCCAGCGAGCGGAACACATCTGGGAAGGCGTCTCCAGCGCCACCACGCGTTCGCGGCCGATCATCAACACCCGCGACGAGCCGCACGCCGACGCGGAGCGCTACCGGCGCCTGCACGTGATCGTCGGCGACTCGAACATGGCCGAGCCGACCACGATGCTCAAGGCGGGCTCGGCGAACCTGGTGCTGGAGATGATCGAGGCCGGCGTCCAGTTCCGCGACTTCACGCTGGACAACCCGATAAGGGCCATCCGCGAGATCAGCCACGACCTCACCGGCCGCCGCCAGGTGCGGCTCGCCGGCGGCCGCGAGGCGTCGGCGCTGGACATCCAGCGCGAGTACCACGCCCGCGCCGTCCAGCACGTCAAGGAGACGGGTTCGTCGCCGCAGTCCGAACGCGTCGTCGAGCTGTGGGGCCGGGCGCTGGAGGCGGTCGAGCAGCAGGACTTCAGCAAGATCGACACCGAGATCGACTGGGCGATCAAGCACCGGCTGGTCGAGCGCTACCGCAACAAGCACGACCTCGATCTGTCGAGCCCGCGGATCGCCCAGCTCGACCTGGCCTACCACGACATCCGGCGTGGCCGCGGCATCTTCGACCTGCTGCAGCGGAAGGGGCTCGTGCGGCGGGTCACCGACGACGGCGAGATCGAACTGGCCAAGGACACCCCGCCGCAGACCACGCGGGCGAAGCTGCGTGGTGACTTCATCGCCGCCGCGCAGGCCGCCGGGCGCGACTTCACCGTGGACTGGGTGCACCTCAAGCTGAACGACCAGGCGCAGCGGACCGTGCTGTGCAAGGACCCGTTCCGTTCGGTGGACGAACGCGTCGAGAGGCTCATCTCCTCGCTCTGATCGACACCCGGCTCAGAACCGGCCGACACGCGGTTGTCACTCCAGGTACCGTGGACGTCGCTGTGGGTTCTGAGCCGGGGAGGGCGAGGATGGACGACGATCGGTGGGCTTTCGAGGACGAACTGGAACAGGACGACGATCCGCCGAAGTCGTCCTACACCCATCCGGTCCCCGAGGAAGACCGGATCAGCGGTCAGGACCAGGACGGTGTCGTCACCGTGGTCGTGTCACCGGAGGCTGACGTCCTTTCGGTGGTTCTCGCCCAGCAATGGAAACACTCGGTCGATCCGCGTGGACTGCCCAGTGCTGTAGTAGCCGCTGCGAACACCGCCACCATCGCTGCTTTGGCCCGGCAAGTGGACGATGTGGCCCGTAACCCGCCTGCCATGCCGACCTTCGGCGCGACACTCGCGTCCACCGCCGACGAGTCGCCTCTCGGAACTCAAGACATGCTCCGGCTCGTGGAGGCCGCGACCGCCGAGTTGGCCCGGTTCACCCAACAGGCCGCCGCGGTCGTCGACCGTCGCATCACCGCTGAGAGCGGCGGTGGCCATGTCCGCGGCACAGTGGTCAACGGGCAGATCGTCGCCATGGAAATCGACCCGTCGTGGGTGGCGCAGGTGCGTGCGGGTGAGATCGAGAGTGAAGTCCTCGACGTTCTCCGTCAGCTTCGAGGGGCCAGCGTCCCGCCAGGCCTCTCCGACGGCCCGCAGGGCCCCGCGATCGCCGAGATCATGGGGTTGCTCTTCGACCCGCATCGGATGGCCCGTCGTGTCGGTCTCGAACCGTCGATCAGCAAGGAGCAGCCGTAATGGCGGACGCCTACGACATCGCGCTGGCGCTGGACGCGCTTCGTTCGGACGCGGACCTGTGGGACGCCGCCGCGGACGATCTCGCCCCTCCTCGCGCGGCGATCGACCCACTCGGCTTGACGCCGGATGACGTCATGTCCTACGCGGCGGCGAAAGGGCTCGACAAGCAATACAACCAGGCCCGCGCCCTCATTCAGGACATGATCGACCAGGCAGGAAGCAATTTCCGCGCACTGTCCACCTCCTTGCGAGCGGCGGCCGATCGGTATGCCCACGACGAGGACCAGCATGTACTCGACATCGATCGTGCCGGCCGAGGCTAGCGACACCTCCGAGGGGAATCCACCATGACGACCGCTGGAGCCAATCCGGTCATCGATCAGTCGATGGAAAAGCTTCGTGAAATCGAAGACAAGATCCGTGAGCTGTTCGACAAAGTGAACGATGTGATGAGCTGGGTGCCGGACATCCTTTCGGACTTGATCGAACCTGTCCGCCGGGCATGAACGCGCTGAACGCGAAGATGACGGAGTTCTGGGACGCGATCAACAGGTTCACGACCAACATCGGTGACCCCGCCAAGCTGAGGCGAGTGGCCGCCGAATGGTCCGATCGGATCGGTAACAGCATCGGCGAGATCGCCGGTTCGGTCTCTCTGGACAAGCTCAAGACGAATATCGAATGGAGTGGCAAGGCGGCCGAGACGTACAAGGCCACTGTGCCCGCCCAGGTCGCGGGGCTGAACTCGCTCAAGGATCTGGGGCTGCAGATCCGGAACTCGCTCGTCAACCTCGCCAACGGTCTCGACAGCTTCTGGACCCAGATAATCGGCACCTTGGCCGCCCTGCTCATCGCCATCTTGGTGGCCATCCTCAGCGCGATTACCGTGGTCGGGATCCCGGCGGCGATCGCCATCCTGGTCGGCGCGATCGGGGCTGGAATCGCATCGATCTTCACCACCATCAGCGCAGTGGACACGCTCACGAACAGTATCGCCGTGGAGCAGACCGCGATTCTCGACAAGGTCAACTCGCTCGGGTCCACCTGGCCGAGGACCGATACGGGCTCGATGTCGCATTCATCCGACTGGAAGCGGAATTCGTGACATACCCGACCGTGTGGCCGACGGAGCCTTATCGCTGGCTCCCGCCCGGCATGATCAGCAGAATACGTGAAATTGCAACGAGTCTGGGGGCGGGCACGGCCGCCATCGGCATTGCGATCGCCGTCGTGTTGCCGATAGAAGGATACAATATTCATCCTTCCTATAACTATTTGACCAGTAGGATAACCGTCATCATGGGCCTCCTTGTGGCTGCTTGCCTATTCGGCTCGGGGATTGCGATGTTGACGTCCTGGTTGCACGTCGCTACCGGCTACGTCAGGAACAAGAGTGCGATCCTGGTGCGTGGAGTCGAAGGGGGCACGCTCGCTGGTGCGGTCTTCGGCACCTGCATCTTCTTGGTTTTTCATCTGAGCGAGGTCGCGGGTTCCGGGCGGTACGACTCGCAGGATCGCATCGAGGTGACGCCCGGCGTCGTCATGTACGCACTCTTGCCGGTTCTCGCCACGATTCTCATGATCGTGAACCTCGTCGTCGCTCACCGGTTGCTCTTCCCGACCGTCGAGAAGGTGCGGAAGCACCTTGCACGGGAATCCGGCTGACTCGGGTCTCGCCACGTCGCCGCCGGCCGGGCTAGGGTGACCCGCGCGATTCTTCGACCGAGGGAGAGGTGCGCCGATGCGCCGTGCGTTGCTGGTCCTGCTGGGAGCGGTCGTCCCGCTGGCGTTCACCGGCGTCGCGCACGCCGCGCCGGACTGCCCCGATCCCGCGTGGGTGGAGACCCCGACGGGCACGGACGCGCAGCTTCGCGGTCTCTCCGCGGTGGATTCCCGTACGGCGTGGGTCAGTGGCAGCAGGGGCACCATCCTGCGCACCACGGACCGCGGACGCACTTGGAAGCCTGTCGCTCCGGCCGGTACCGAGGCGCTCGACTTCCGCGACATCGAGGCCTTCGACGCCGAGCATGCGGTCGCCCTGTCGATCGGGCCCGGCGACGCGTCGCGGATCTACCGCACGGACGACGGCGGCGCGAGCTGGCGACTGTCCTTCCAGAACAGCGAACCGGCCGCCTTCTACGACTGTCTCGCGTTCTTCGACCACCGGCGCGGTCTCGCGATGAGCGATCCGGTGGACGGCAAGTTCCGGCTGCAGTCCACTTCGGACGGCGGCCGCACCTGGAAACCCGTACCCGCCGAGGGCATGGTGCCCGCGCTCGACGGCGAGTTCGGCTTCGCCGCCAGCGGCCAATGCCTTACGACGTCGGGTCCGCGTGACGCCTGGATCGCCACCGGCGGCGGTGCCCGCGCCCGGGTCCTGCATTCCGGCGACGGCGGGAAGACCTGGGAAGCGGCCGACACCCCGTTGCCCAGCGGCGCGTCCGCGGGCGTCTTTTCGGTGACCTTCCGGGATCCGCGGCACGGCGTGGCGATCGGCGGCGACTACGCGGCGCCGAACGCGCCCGGCCCGGCGGTCGCGCTCAGCGCGGACAAGGGCCGCACCTGGCGGACGCCGTCCGAGGCGCCGGTCGGGTACCGCTCAGGCCTGGCTTGGCTGGGGAACACGGTGCTCGCCGTCGGCCCCGGCGGAAGCGACTTGAGCCCGGACGGCGGACGCCACTGGAAGTCGTTCGACACCGGATCGCTGGACTCCGTCGACTGCGCCCGCGGTGCGTGCTGGGCGAGCGGGGCGAAGGGGCGGGCCGCGCGCCTCGGGACGGCCTAAGCTCGAAGGACTATGACCGCACAAGCCGAACCGGTCCCGCAGACCACCGAGCAGCTGGTCGAGGTGCTGAAGGCGCTCGCCAACCCGATCCGGCTCCAGGTGCTCGGGTGGCTGCGCGAGCCGGACCGCCATTTCCCGCCGGAGAAGGCGATCGCCGACCAGAACGAGGTCGGCGTCTGCGTCAGTCATCTCCAGGCCAAGCTGGGGCTCGCGCAGTCCACGGTGTCCGCGTACATGGCGTTGCTGCAGCGCGCCGGGCTCGTCGAGTCCACTCGGGTGGGGAAGTGGACGCACTACCGTCGCGACGAGCGGCGGATCGCGCAGCTCGTCGACCTGCTCGGACGCTCCATCTGACCTCACCGGGAATAACATATCGAGAATCTGCGATACTTCGATATGTTGGACTCGACCTGAGGAGAGACAGATGGAACTGGGGCGTTTCGGGATCTGGACGTTCGACTTCGAGGATCAGCCCGCGAGCATGCTGCGGGATTCGGTACGGGAACTGGACGAACTCGGCTGGCCCGCGATCTGGATCCCGGAACGGGACGGACGTGAAGCGCTGACCCACGCCGGATTCCTGCTCGCGTCCACCGAGCGCATGGCCGTGGTCAACGGGATCGCGCGCATCGGCTCCCGTGGCGCGCGCTGGACCCATGGCGCGGCGCTCCTGCTCGCCGACGCGTATCCCGGCAGGCATGTCCTGGGGCTCGGCTTCGGTGGCGCGCAGCCTGGCGTCAAGCCGCTCGACGCGATGAGCGAGTACCTCGACGAACTCGACACCGTCACCAGTGCGAACCCGTTGCCCGAGGTGCCGATCCAGCGGCTGCTCGCGGCGTACGGACCGAAGATGCTCGGCCTGGCCCGCGACCGGTCCGAGGGTGCGCACACCTACCACGTGACGGTGCCGCACACCGCCCAGGCGAGGGAAGTGCTGGGGGAGAAGGCCTTCCTCGGCGTCGAGCACGCCGTGCTGTTCGAAACCGATCCGGGCAAGGCGCGCGAGATCGCCCGTGAACACCTGCACGACTACCTGACGTCGGAGTACAACGTCGCCAAGTTCCGTCGTCTCGGCTACACCGAAGCCGACATCGACGGCGGCCGCGGCAGCGACCGGCTCGTCGACGACCTTGTGTTCTGGGGCGACCTCGACACCATCGTCGCGAAACTGCACGGGCACCTCGACGCCGGCGCCGACCATGTCGGAGTCCAGGTCATCGGTGTCGAACCCGGCGAGTCGGCCATGCCGCACTGGCGGCGGCTGGCCGAGTCGCTGCTGCCGCGCTAGCGGAGCTGGCCGGTCGGGCGGACCACGATCTCGTTGACGTCGACCGAGGGCGGCTGCTCCAGCGCGTAGAGCACCGCCCTCGCGATGTCGTCGGGCTCCAATTTCGGCTTGGACTTCGAGTCCTCGGGGATCATCGAGGTGTCGACCAGGCCCGGCTGCACGACCGTGACCCGGACGCCGGTGCCGACGGCCTCCTCGCGGATGGAGCCGGCGAGCCCGGTCACCGCCCATTTCGTCGCCGAGTAGAGGTTCCCCGGCCGGTGGTAGCGCCCGGCGACCGAGCCGGTGAGCACGAGGTGTCCCTTCGATTCCGCGAGCGACGGCAGGGTCGCCCGCGCGGTCAGGGCGGTGCCGTAGACGTTCGTCAGCACCATGTCCCGCCACTGTTCCGGGTCCGCGCCGCCGTCGCCGAAGAACGAGACCACGACGCTCTGTCCAGCGTTGGCGAACACCGCGTCCAGCCTGCCGAAGGTGTCCTTCACCGTTTCGACCGCCGCGGCCAGCGAACCCCAGTCGGTGACGTCGGCCGCGAGCGCGAGAGCGCGATCCTCGCCGAACTCGGCGACGAGCGGGAGCAGTGCCTCGCGGTCGCGGGCGATCAACGCCAGCCGGAAACCGGCGGCCGCGGCCCGGCGTGCGGTGGCTTCGCCGAGACCACGGGAGGCGCCGGTGATCAGCAGTACTCGATCGTTCATGCCTCCAAGCTAGGCGGCGTGTAGGTGTCCCACTCCGGCGCCGGTTCGCCCACGAGCGCGGCGCCCAGCCGGTCGAGGTAGAAATGCCAGCCCTTGAGGATGTCCGAGGTGTCCCAGTCGGTCTTGGACAGCAGGTGCACGAAGTCGAGCACCGTTCCGTCGCCGCGCTCGGCCAAAGTCAGCTCGACCCGCCACGGGGGCTGATCGGTCACGCCCAGATCCATCACCAGCCGCTTCGGCGGGTCGCATTCGCGGATGACGGCGGGCCCCGGCTCAGAGCCCTCCTCCGCGGTCATCGTCAGCATGATCGTGCTGCCGACCCCCGCCTCGCCCGTCCACGGGCCGATCCAGCGCGCCGTGCGCTCGGATTCGGTGAGCGCCGACCAGACGTCTTCGATCGGGTCCGGGTACTCGCGCCGGAGTTCGAGCCGGGTCACGTCGTTGTCCATGAAGCGAAGATAACCGTGGACTTAATTAAGCGTCAACTTATGAGAACCAGTCGTCCGCGGAGGCCGCCCGTCGCCAGGAGTTCGTGGGCTTTCACCGCCTCACTCAACGGCAGGGTGTCCGCGACCCGCAGGACGAGCGTGCCGTCGTCGACCATGGCCGCCAATCCGGTGAGTGCGGCGCCGTCGGCGCGGATCCAGACATGCTCGACCGTGATGCCACGCAAGGGGATCGGCGCCGCTCCGGCCGCGAACACCACGAACCGGCCACGGCTCGCCACCGCGTCCAGGGCTTCGAGCCCGAGCAGGGCCGTGTCCAGTGCGGCGTCGACACCGCCGGGGATCACCGCCCGCACGCGATCGGCGAGGAAATCCCCACGGGGCACGAAAATCTCCGCGCCGAACCCGCGGACCAGTGCCTCGTCGGCGGAACCGGCGACCGCGACCACCCGGAAGCCGCGTGCCTTGGCCAACGTGACCGCGTAGCCGCCGACGGCCCCCGCCGCACCGGTCACCATGACCGTCGCTCCCGGCGGGAGATCGAGAAGATCGAGCGCCTGGACCGCGGTGAGACCGTTCAACGGCAGGGTCGCGGCCTCCTCGGGAGACGCCGTCCGCGGTGCCGCGGCGAGCGCGTCCGCGTCGAGGACGACGAACTCGGCGTATGTGCCGAGCGCCGCCGACGGCCGGTCCCGCAGACCGATCACGCTGTCGCCGGTGGTGAATCCGGTGACCCCGTCGCCCACGGCGTCGACCGTCCCCGCCACGTCCCACCCGAGCCCGAGTACCTCACGCGGCGGGACGATCCCTGCCTCGGTCAGGAACCCCGACCGGGTCCCGGCGTCGACCGGGTTGACGCCGGCCGCGGCCACTTTCACCCGTACCTGCCCGAGTCCCGGTTCGGGCACCGGGACTTCGGCGAACTCCAGGACTTCCGGGCCGCCGAACCGGCGGACCACCACTGCACGCATCGTTTCTCCTCCAAGGGATCGTTCCCCGCGAACGTATGGGGAGTTACTCTCCATCGGGAAGTACGCACTTCGAGGTGCCCAACCCACACGGAGGTACGCGCACGTGGTCACGCGCACGGCACAGGAACGGCGAGACGACGAGAAACGGGCTTACGACGCCTATCTCGCGGCCTGTCCCGCCCGGAAACTGCTCGACGAGGTTTCGGGCAAATGGGTCAGTCTCGTCCTCGTGGCGCTCGGCGACGGGCCCCAGCGCTACAGCGATCTCGCCCGCCGGATCGCCGGAGTCAGCCAGAAGATGCTCACGCAGACCCTGCGGACCCTGGAGCGGGACGGCCTGCTGACCCGCACCGTCACTCCGTGCGTGCCGGTGCGGGTGGACTACGAACTGACCGAACTCGGCCGGAGTCTCCGGCAGCTGCTGGCCGGGATCAAGGACTGGGCCGAGACCCGGTTCGACGAGGTCGAGACCGCCAGGGATCGTTACGACGCGCGATCGGCGGCTGTCACCATCGGGTCGGACGGCGCGGGCTAGGGTAGCCGGGTGTCCACCGCACGCGCCGAACGTCTGGTCAACCTGGTTCTTGCCCTCCTGTCCACCCGGCAGTACCTCACCGCCGAGCGGATCCGCGGCATCGTGCCCGGATACGCCGACGCGGCCAGCGACGAGGCGTACTTCCGCATGTTCGAGCGCGACAAGACCGAACTGCGCGAGCTCGGCATCCCGCTGGAGACCGGCCGCAATTCCGCGTTCGACGCGATCGACGGCTACCGCATCGCGCGCCGCGACTACGAACTCGGCGAGATCGACCTCGCGCCCGACGAAGCGACCGCGGTCGGGCTCGCCGTCCGGCTCTGGGATTCGCCGGAACTGACCGGCGAAGCCCAAGGCGCGTTGGTGAAACTCCGCGCGGCCGGGGTCGAGGTCGACGACCACGCCCCGACCGTCGTCGAACCCCGTGTCCGGGCCGAACCGGCGTTCGGGCCGCTGCTGGCCGCCGTCCAAGCCGGACAGGCGGTGCGCTTCGAGTACCGCCGCAGTGGTTCGGCCGAGCGCAAGATCCGCACCCTCGAACCGTGGGGCGTGGTGTCGTGGAAGGGCCGTTGGTACGTCGTCGGGCATGACAGGGACCGTGGCGCGTCCCGCTGTTTCCGTCTCTCGCGCGTGACCGGGAAAGTCGACGCCTTCGGGGAAACCGGCGTCGTCGAACGTCCGGAAGGGGTCAACCTGCTGAAGATGGTCTCCGCCAGTAGTGGCGAGGACCCGTCCGCGCCGACCATCGCCAGTGTCTGGGTCGCCGACGGCCGGGCCGCCGGGGTCCGCCGCCGCGGCCGGGTGGTCGGCCGCAGCGACGCCGGGGGAGAAGAAGGCGACCTCGTGGAGATCGAGCTGTACTACCCGGAATCGGCCGCGGACTGGCTCACCGCCCACGGCCCGGACGTCCTCGTCCTCGAACCCGACGTCCTCGCGAAGTCGGTCTTCAGCCGTCTCGAAGCCATCGCGCACGCCGGTGGTGCCCGATGAGCACCACCGGACGGATGCCGCGCCTGCTCGCGCTCGTGCCCTACCTCCTCGCCAGGCCCGGGATCAAGATCGACGACGCCGCCCACGACTTCGACGTCACTCCCAAACAGCTGCGCAAGGACCTCGAACTGCTGTGGATGTGCGGGCTGCCCGGCTACGGGCCTGGCGACCTGATCGACCTCTCCTTCGAGGGCGACACGATCGTCGTCACGCACGACGCCGGCATGAACCGCCCGCTGCGGCTCACCGGCGGCGAAGCGACGGCGATGCTCGTCGCGCTGCGGGCCTTGGCCGAGACACCCGGAGTGGTCGACGCCGACGCCGTTCGCCGCGCCATCGCGAAAATCGAAGCCGCCGCGGGTCAGGCGCAGCCGTCGGGGATCGTCGTCGGCGGGGGAGTGCGCGAAGGCAAGAAGACCGCCGGGACGCGCGAAGCCGTCCGGGCCGCGCTCACCGCGAAGCGCGCGCTACGGATCCGGTACTACACCGCGTCGAAGGACGAGATCACCGAACGGACCGTCGATCCGATGCGGTTGCTCATCGTCCAGGCGGTCGGCTACCTCGAAGCGTGGTGCCGCCGCGCCGAGGGCGTCCGGTTGTTCCGGCTCGACCGCATCGACGAACTGACCGTGCTCGACGAACCCGCCGTCCCGCCGGCACACGCCCGGCCCACTGACATTTCCGATGGTGTTTTCCGGCCGCGTCCCGACCAGCAGGAAGCCGTCCTCGTCCTCGATCCCGACACACGCTGGGTAGCCGAGTATTACCCCTGCGAGGAGCTCGACGAGCTCGACGGCGGACGGCTGCGCATCCGGATGCGCTACGCGGACGAGTCCTGGATGGTCCGGCTGCTCCTCGGTCTCGGCGGGGACGCGCAGGTCGAGAGCCCGGCCGCGCTGGGAGAGGCAGTTCGTCGACGAGCGGCCGACGCGCTGGCCCGGGTTCGTCACCTAACGTCAACCTACGAGCAGTAGGGTGACGCCGTGTCGTACCTGCCGAGCATCGCGCTCGCCGTCGCCGGGCTGATCCTGCTCTTCGTTCTGCTAATCAAATTACGCAGAGTCTTGCGCGTGCTCACCCATACGGTGAGCATGGTGGCTACGAACACCCGAAAACGGACAGGGCTTCTTCGTGCCAGGTCGGCCGCGCTCCGCGTGGCGATCGCGCAACGACGCGAGCCCGAAGACCGGTAACATCACCTACGACAGACTCGAGAAGGAGGCCGCAAACGATGAACGCGCTGCAGCCGTGGCACATCATCATCCTGGTGCTCGTCGTTGTTCTGCTGTTCGGCGCCAAGAGGCTTCCGGACGCCGCGCGGTCCATCGGCAAGTCCATGAAGATCTTCAAGGCCGAGACCAAGGACATGGCCGGGGACAAGGACAAGGCCGCCGAGACCGAAGAGGTCGAGACCAAGCAGCTGCCGCAGGCCACCACGCCCGCGCCCGCCGCGAACGCGCAGGACAAGCAGGTCGCCGACCTCCAGCGTCAGCTCGACGAGCTCAAGAAGCAGCAGGCCGCCACGCCCGCTCCGGCCGAGCAGGCGCAGAAGAACGCCAGCTGAGCGGTCTTACTAAGCCAAGCGGAGCCTGTTCGCGGATGAGCGCGCCGAAATCACGGCGCGCTCATGGTGGACCCTGACGAGAACGGACTGTCCAGTGGCGGATTCCGCCTCCGGTGAGGAGCGCCGCGGCACGAAGCGGCGCAAGCGCAGCCGTCGGACCAACCCCGACGGCACGATGACGCTCATCGAGCACATCTACGAGTTCCGGCGCCGGCTGGGCTTCGCGCTGCTCGCCATCCTGGCGGGCGGGATCATCGGCTTCATCTGGTTCCAGACCAGGGTCGGCCCGATCCCGTCGCTCGGCCAGATCATGACCGGCCCGTACTGCGGGATTCCGTACCAGCGCAGGCTCGGCGGTTCTCCGACCGGTCCTTGTCAGCTGCTCCAGACGGTGCCGTTCGAAGCCTTCATGATCCAGCTGAAGGTCGGTCTGGCGGCAGGCGCGGTGTTGCTGGCGCCGCTGTGGCTCTACCAGATCTGGGCGTTCATAGCGCCCGGCCTCTACTCGAAGGAGCGCAAGTACGCGCTCACCTTCGTCTTCTTCGCGTCGATCCTCTTCGCCTTCGGCGCGGTGCTGGCGTACCTGCTCATCCCGCACGCTCTCGAGCTGCTGATGAACTTCGGTGGCGACCAGTTCATCACCGCCCTCACCGGTGACAAGTACATCTCGTTCATCCTGTCGCTGCTGCTGATCTTCGGCGTCAGCTTCGAACTCCCGCTGTTCGTGGTGATGCTGAACCGCGTCGGCGTCCTGAAGTACCAGACGCTGAAGAAGTGGCGCCGCGGCCTGATCATGGTCGTGTTCGTCTTCGCCGCCTTCGCGACGCCGGGTTCGGACCCGTTCTCCATGATCGCCTTGGCCGGCGCGTTGGTGGTGCTCCTGGAGCTGTCCATCCAGATCGCGCGCTTCCACGACCGCAAGCTCGACAAGGAACGCGGCACCGAGGGCTGGGACCAGCTCGCCGACGACGAGGCCGCACCGTTCGACTACACGCCGAGCACGATCGACGAGGAGCCGTCGGCCGCCACGAACGGCAAGCGCGCCAGCACCGACGACGTCACCTGAGCCGGGGGATGCACGCGGCGCTGGCCGTCCACCCCGCCTCGGGTAACGGGGCCGCGGAACGGCTGATGGAGTCGGTCGCGGCGCGGCTGCGGCCCGTCGTCGACCGGCTCGACGTCCTCGTCGCGCACACGGTCGGGGAATCCCGCGCGCTGATGACCGACTCGCGTGCGGCCGGTCTGGACGTCCTCGTCGTGCTCGGCGGCGACGGTGCGGCACATCAGGGCGTTCAGTTCTGCGCCGAATCCGGTGTCGCGCTCGGGCTCGTCCCCGCGGGCACCGGCAACGACTTCGCCAGGGCGCTCGACATTCCCGACCGGCCGCACGCCGCCGCGGATCTCGTCGCCAGGCGGATCGCGGACGGGAAACGGCGGAGGATCGACCTCGGCCGGGCCGGTGGTGAATGGTTCGCTACGGTGCTGTGTTCGGGCTTCGACGCCCTGGTCACCGAGCGCGCCAACCGGCTGACCTGGCCGCGCGGCCCGCGCCGCTACGACGTCGCGATCCTGGCCGAACTCGCCGCGTTCCGGCCCCGGCCGGTGGTGCTCCGCACGGACGTCGAGACACTCGAACTCGACGCCACCATGATCGCCGTCGGCAACACCCCGTTCTACGGCGGCGGCATGCGGATCTGTCCTGGAGCCGATCCGGAGGACGGGCTGTTCGACGTCACCGTCGTGGGCAGCGCGACCCGGCGCGACCTGCTCCGCATGCTGCCCGGTGTCCGCTCCGGGCAGCACATCGCGCATCCGGCGGTCCGGACCCTCAAGGCCGCCCAGATCCACCTGGCGGGCAGCGACCTGCCCGTCTACGCCGACGGTGAGCCGGTGGGCAGGCTGCCGCTTGACGTCACCTGCGTCCCCGGAGCGCTCACCGTCGTCGGGTGAGCCCGGCGTAGTCGCCCGCCCGCCACACCTGCCCGCGGAACGTCATGGCCGACATCAGGTCCCCGCGCGGGAAGAACACCCCGCCGCAGCGATGGCAGAACCACGCCTGCCGCCAGTACGCCAGCGCGTCCGGGATACCTCGCCGGATCCGCGCGTTGCGCCGTAACCGGAGTACGAACAGCACGGCGAACAAGCCGACCAGCGCGAAGGCGCCGAAGGGGAAGATCCAGGCGCCGATGGCCGCACCGACACGGCCGCTCGCGGTCGGCGCGGGGTTCTCGGCGAGCGAGTCGGTGGCGAAGGAGACGAACGCGAACGCGGGGATCAGCAGCACCAAAGCGAGCGTCAAGAAGCACCCGCCGCCGCGAAGCACCGGGTACGGGTTGAGCGACGCCGCGGTCGCGGTCACCGACACACCCGTGTGCGTCGTCGCGGTGTAGACCACGCCGTCACCGGCGGGGATGGCCGTCATACCGCCTTGCACCCGGTAGGTCGTCTGCCCGCTCTGGAACACCGCCGGCACGCTCTGTACCTGGTCGACCTGCGCGCACTGCGGGCAAGCGATCTCCATGCCGTCCCCTCTCGATCACGAATCCGCCCCTTGGATGACAGAGAGGTGGCGGCCGTTCCCGAGATCGTCACACCGAATGCGAACTGTCGGTGGGGTATGGAACCCTGACGAAGTGGTCAATAGCCCTTCTCAGACCCCGGCCGAGGCCTACGCGGCCTCCCAGCGCCGCGCTCGATACCCCCAGCTGACCCGCTTCGCGGCCGAATCGTCGTTCGAGTTCGACGACTTCCAGGTCCGCGGCTGCGAGGCGCTCGAAGACGGTCACGGTGTGCTCGTCTGCGCGCCCACCGGCGCAGGGAAGACCGTGGTCGGCGAGTTCGCGGTGCATCTCGCCCTCGCCGAGGGGCGCAAATGCTTCTACACGACGCCCATCAAGGCGTTGTCGAACCAGAAGTACGCCGACCTCGTCGGCCGTTACGGCGTTGACGCGGTCGGGCTGCTGACCGGCGACACGTCGATCAACGGCAACGCGCAGGTCGTGGTCATGACCACCGAGGTTCTGCGCAACATGCTGTACGCCGGGTCGTCGACCATCGGTGAGCTCGCGTACGTGGTGATGGACGAGGTCCACTACCTCGCCGACCGGTTCCGCGGCGCCGTCTGGGAAGAGGTCATCCTCCACCTGCCCGAGCACGTCCGCGTCGTCGGCCTGTCGGCCACGGTGAGCAACGCCGAGGAGTTCGGCGAATGGCTCGTCGAGGTCCGTGGCGACACCACCGTCGTCGTCGACGAGCATCGCCCCGTGCCGTTGTGGCAGCACATGCTGGTCGGCAACCGCCTGCTGGACCTGTTCGCCGGCCAGGAGGAACACGCGCCCGGCGCCGAACTGCGGATCAACCCCGGCCTGCTGCGCCGCACCGAGGAGATCGGTGGACGGTTCGCCCCGGCCGGGTTGCGCGGACCGCGCGGGCGGCGAGGCGCGCCGTCGCGGATGCCGCGGTTCCGGCCCACGTCCCGCACGGACACGGTCGAGCGGCTGGACAACGCCGGTCTGCTCCCCGCCATCGTGTTCATCTTCTCCCGCGCCGGCTGCGACGCCGCCGTCGGTCAATGCGTCCGGTCGGGTCTGCGGCTCAACGGCCCCGAAGAGGTCGAGAAGGTCCGCCGGATCGTCGCCGAGCGCACCAAGGACCTGCCCGAAGGCGACCTCGGCGTCCTCGGCTACTGGGAATGGCGTGAGGCGCTCGAACGCGGCATCGCCGGGCACCACGCCGGGCTGCTCCCGGCGTTCAAGGAGACCGTCGAGGAACTGTTCGTCCAAGGGCTGGTGAAGGTCGTCTTCGCCACCGAGACGCTCGCGCTCGGCATCAACATGCCCGCGCGCACCGTGGTGCTGGAACGGCTGGTCAAGTACAACGGCGAGGCACACGTCGACCTGACACCGGGGGAGTACACGCAGCTCACCGGGCGAGCCGGGCGGCGCGGGATCGACGTCGAAGGCCACGCGGTCGTCGTCTGGCAGCCGGGGATCGACCCGAAGCAGGTCGGCGGCCTGGCCTCGACCAGGACGTATCCGCTGCGGTCGTCGTTCCGGCCCGGGTACAACATGGCGGTGAACCTGGTCGCCCAGGTCGGCGCCGACGCGGCCCGTGACCTGCTGGAACAGTCGTTCGCCCAGTTCCAGGCCGACCGGTCGGTGGTCGGGACGGCGCGGCGGATCGAGCGGAACAAGGAGGCCCTGCGGGGTTACACCTCCGCCATCACCGGCGATTTCGACGATATGCTGGAGTACGTCGAGCTGCGGGCGAAGATCTCGGCGCGGGAGAAGGCACTCTCGCGGCAGAACACCTCCGCCCGCCGGGCAGGCACCGCCGAGTCGCTGGAGAAGCTCCGCAAGGGCGATGTCATCGCGGTGCCCGCGGGGCGGCGCGCCGGGCTGGCGGTTGTCGTCGACCCGGGGCTCGACCCGATCCGCGAGCCGCGTCCCGTCGTGGTCACCGAGGACCGCTGGTCCGGACCACTCTCGGTCTCGGACTTCCCGTCGCCGGTCGAGGCGCTGGGGAACATCAAGCTGCCGAAACACATCGAGCTCCGCTCGCCCAAGACAAGGCGCGACATCGCCTCCAGTCTGCGCAACGCGGGAATCTCCTTGCCCGGCAGGCAAAAACGCCGCGCCGGGGCCAATGAGGACGGTGAGCTGGCCGCGCTGCGGCGGGCGCTGCGGGCGCATCCGTGCCACGGTCTGGCCGAACGCGAGGCGAACCTGCGCTGGGTCGAGCGGTACCAGCGGCTCACGGCCGAGACCGAGCAACTGGAACGCAAGGTCGCCGCGACCACGCACTCGCTGGCGCGCGCCTTCGACCGCATCCTGCGGCTGCTCGGCGAGCGCGGCTACCTTGGCCCCGCGTCGAAGGGCGACGGCGAGGATCGGGTCACCGAACACGGCAAGCGGCTCACCCGTCTCTACAGCGAGTCGGATCTGCTCGCGGCCGAATGCATCCGGCACGACGTCTGGAAGGGCCTGGCCCCCGCCGAGCTCGCGGCCGTCGTCTCGACGCTGGTCTTCGAGGCACGCCGGGACACCGCGGGGGAGCCTCGCCTGCCCGCGGGCAAGGTGGTCGACGCCTGGCAGGCGACCACGCGCCTGTGGATGGAGCTCACCGAAGACGAGCGGCGGCACAAGCTGGACCGCACCCGCGAGCCCGACGCCGGTTTCGCCTGGCCTGTCTACCGGTGGGCGCGCGGCGAATCGCTGGAGAAGGTCCTCACCGCCGCCGAAGCGAACGGGCAGGAGCTCTCGGCCGGTGACTTCGTCCGGTGGTCGCGGCAGGTCATCGACCTGCTCGACCAGATCCGCGACGTCCTCGGCAAGGCGGATCCGGTCGGCGCGGCGGCTTCGGACGCGGTGAAGGCGTTGCGCCGCGGAGTCGTGGCGGCCGGCGGCGCGTGACTGGAGGCGTGACTCGCGTGATCAGGGACGTGACTCGCGTGATCAGAGGCCGCACTCGGCGTGTTCCGCCTCTGATCACGCGAGTTCCGGCTTCGATCACGTGAGTGCGGCGTTGGGCTGACCGGCGGAACGGACGCGCCTCCGGTGTGAGCACGGTCGCGGGGAGATGGCCCGACACCACCCGGGAACAGTGGGCAGGGGCGCCGACCTGTGGTTGGATCGCCCACGACGGCCATGCAGGTCGGCCGGTGACGATGGCGGAACAGGCGGAGGCGAACGATGAGCACGCCGTATGGCGGCAACGACCCGCAGCAGCAGCCCCAGTGGGGGCAGCAGCCGGGCTACGGCCAACAGCCGGGCGGCGCTCAACCGCCGAGCGGCCCGCAGCAGCAACCGCAGTGGGGCCAGCAGCCGCAGTACGACCCGTCGCAGACCCAGCAGCAACAGCCTCAATGGGGTCAGCAGCCCGCGCCGTACGACCCGTCCCAGCAGCAGCCCGGGTATCCGCAGCAGGATCCCTCCCAGACGCAGCAACAGCAGCCCCAGTGGGGCCAGCAACCGCAATACGGCCAGCAGCCGGGATATCCGCAGAGCGGGCCCCAGCAGCAGCCGGGCTACCCGCAGAGCGGCCCGCAGCAGCAGCCCCAGTACGGGCAGCAGCAGCCCGGCCAGTACGACTACGGCCAGAGCCAGTTCCCGGGCACCCAGGGCGAGGCGCAGGACAAGCCGAAGTCCAAGAAGGGCCTCTTCATCGGCATCGGCGCGCTCGTGGTGATCATCGCCGCGGTCGGCATCCTCGGGTTCGTCACGCCGGGCTGGTTCAACACCCAGGTCTTCAACAACACCCAGATGCAGACCGACGTGCAGAAGCTGCTCACCGAGACCTACGGGATCAAGGAGATCAGCGCGGTCACCTGCCCCTCCGGCCAGGAGGTCAAGGACGGGGTGAAGTTCACCTGCACCGCCACGATCGAGGGCAAGCCGCAGGAGGTGCCGATCACCGTGAAGGGTGACACCGGCAACTACGAGGTCTCGCCACCCGCCACCACCAAGTAAACCGCGGGCGCCTGACACGGTCGATCCTGCATGATCGTGTCATGAGCGACTTTTCAGTGCGGCCGCTGCGGTCCGACGAGGAACGGGCCGCGACGGATCTGTTCAGGCGGGCCTTGCACGCCAAGGAGATGACCGACGAGGAATGGTCGGCCATCGCCCCGTCGATGCAGCCGGATCGTGGATTCGGCGCGTTCGACTCGGAGCTGATCGGCACCCTCCGGTCCTTCGACTCCGAGGTGACGCTGCCCGGTGGCGGTACCACGCCGCTCGCCGCGGTCAGCCTGGTCGGGGTCCGCGCCGATCGCATCCGCCGTGGCGTGCTGACGGCGCTGATGCGTGCCCAGTTCGAGGATTTCGCCGCCCGCGGGGTTCCCGCGGCGATGCTGCACGCGTCCGAGGGCGCCATCTACGGCAGATTCGGGTACGGCGTCGCCGTGCGGGCCAAGTCGATCGAGATCGACAAGCGCCGCGCCCGGTTCCGTCCCGAGGTGCCCGCCGGTGGGCAGATCTCCCTCCTCGATCTCGAGAACACCATCGAGCAATGGCCTTCGCTCTTCGACGCGCTCCCACGCACCCGGCCCGGCATGATCGCGCGCAGCCCGCATCTGTGGCCGGGCTACGAACGCGAACTGCGACGGGCGACAACGCCGGTCACGACTGCGGTGCACAGCGGCGCGGATGGTGTCGACGGCTATGTCACCTACACCGTGGAGCGGGCCCAGTTCGGCTCACCGGCACTGCTTAAGGTCCAGTCCTTCCACTACGCGAGTCCCGACGCGTTCGCCGGGCTGTGGCGCTACCTGCTGTCCGTGGACCTGGTCGACCGCATCACCGCCGAGAAGCGGCCGCTCGACGAACCGGTGGAGCTGCTGTTCACCGACCCGCGTGACGTAGCGGTGAACAAGGTCCAGGACGAGGGCTGGTTCCGGCTGGTCGACGTCGAGACGATGCTCGGCGCCCGCACGTACCGGGGTGAGCCGGTCGTCATCGAGGTCACCGATCCCTTCCTGGAGCACAACTCCGGCCGCTATCGCCTGTCCGGGGACGGCGCCGCCCGCACCACCGACCCGGCGGATCTCGAACTGCACGCCGACACCCTGTCGATGGTGTACCTCGGCGGCTGGCGTCCCTCGGATCTCGCGTTCGCCGGACGCGTCCGCTCGACCGGGGAGACCGCCCTGGAGCGAGCGGACCAGCTGTTCGGCACGCGGGTGAACCCCTGGTGCGGTACCTTCTTCTGACGTTGGATGATCACACCGGTGGGGGTGCAGAAGCTTGAGCAGGCGAGCCGTCGCGACGGTCGGTCTGTGTGGTGCCGCTTTCGCGGTGCTGGTGGCGTGTTCGGACACCCCGGCGCCCGCGCCGGCGACGAAGACCGTCACGGTACCGCCGACGTCGAGACCTTCGTCGAGCGCGCCCGCGACCGCCGGCGGTTCGTCCTCCAACGCTCCGGGCAGGGTCTTCGATCCGAGGACGATGCAGGCGGACGTGCGGAAGATCCTCACCGAGACCTATCAGGTGAACGAGGTCGGCGACGTGCTCTGCCCGTCGAACCAGAAGGTCGAGGACGGCAGCACGTTCACCTGCACCGTGCAGGTCGCCGGCGAGGGCAAGACCGTCACGATCACCGTCACCGGTGAAGACGGCCGCTACGAAGTCGGCGCTCCCGCCTGAAAAACCGGTTGGGGCTCCCCGGGCCGGACGGCAGGATCCACGGTATGAGCGAATTCCTTGTGCGTGCCGTGGCCGAAGGCGAACAGCGAGCCTGCCTCGACGTCCTGGCGGAGTCGTTGCACGGCAAGCCCGCCACGGACGAGGTCTGGGCGAAGATGGCTCCGTCCTGGACCGCCGCGGGCAAATTCGCCGCGTTCGACGAGCACGGCGCCCCGGTGGGGATCGCGAGTTCGTTCGACGTCGAGCTGACCGTCCCGGGTGGACAGAAGCTCGTGACGGCGGCCGTCGACGGTGTCGGCGTCCGTGCCGACTGGACCCGCCGCGGGATCCTCACCACGATGATGGCCGTACAGCTGGAGGACTTCGCGGCGCGAGGTGTCCCACTGGCCGCGTTGCACGCCTCCGAAGCCGTCATCTACGGCCGCTTCGGGTACGGCGCGGCGACCTTCGGCAAAGGCGTGTCGATCGAACGCCCGCGCGCCCGGCTTCGGGACGGCGTCGGCCGGACCGGCGAGGTCAGGTTCGTCACCCCCGACGAAGCGGTGGAGCGCGTTCCCGCGCTGTACCACCGCTTCGAGGGAGCACGACCAGGGTTCGTCTCCCGGCCGCCGGCTTGGTGGCCGGGCTTCTTCGAGCGCGTGGTGAAGGGGGACGGCGGCTACCGGGTGGCGGTCCACAGTGGACCGGACGGTGACGACGGTTTCGTCGTCTACCAGACCATCGACGCGCGCGACCGGCAGGCGCCGGAGCGTGGGGCGATCCTGGACATCCGCGAACTCCATGCCGCCACGCCACAGGCCTGGGCGGGGCTGTGGCGTTTCCTGCTGTCGGTCGACCTGGTCTCGGAGGTCTCCGGACGGGGTCGCCCGCTGGACGAGCCGATCGCCGAACTGCTCACCGACCCGCGCGCGGTGAACACCACCGAGATCATCGACGACCTGTGGCTGCGGCTCGTCGACGTCCTCGCGGCGTTGCGGGCGCGCTCCTACGGCACCGCCGAACCCGTGGTGCTCGAAGTGCACGACAAGCAGCTTCCGGACAACAACGGCCGTTACGCCGTCGGCCCGGACGGCGTGGAACGCACGAGCGCCGAGGCCAATTTGCGGCTGGACGTGGCCACTTTGTCGTCGCTGTACCTCGGCCACGGTCTCTTCGGCGACCTGGCCCTGTCCGGGCGGGTCGAGGTGCTGGACGAGGCGGCGGTCGCCCGGGCCGACACCCTGTTCCACACCGCGCGCTCGCCGTGGTGCGGAACGTTCTTCTAGGCACTCGGGCCCCTGCAGTACGTGAAGGCCCCCTTCATTGCGTCTAGCGCAGTGAAGGGGGCCTTCATGTACTTGGGAAGGAGACCTTCACGGACTTGCGATCAACTGGCCGCTAGGACGGATTCCGCCGCGGTTTGATCCGCACCTGCGGCAACGTGGGCGCGGGCAGCCAAGCCGTGCTGCCCTGGTAGCCCTCCACCCGGCTGAACCGGTCCGCCTGCGCCTGCCACGCCTCGCGGTACGCGGCGATGTCCTCGTGGCTGCGGCCCACGAAGTTCCACCACATGACGAGTTCCTCGGTGAACGGGATTCCGCCGAGCAGGAGCACCCGAGCCGGTTCGGTGCCGGGGTTCGCCAGCTCCAACCGCCCGGTGCCGGGCGCGAGGTAGGCGAGTTCCCCGGTGTCCAGCGCGACTCCGGCGACGGTGACGGAGCCGATGTCCTGCAGGACACCGTGTTCGAAGGCCGGATCGACGTCGAGGGCCACGGTCGCGCCGGGCCCGACGGTGAGTTCGGCGCCCAGCAGGGGAGTGAACGCCGGGACCGGCGAGGTGGTCCCGGCGAGGCTACCCAGGAACACCCGCGCCGTGGCGCCGGGCAGATCGAGCAGCGGCGGCGCGTAGTGCCGGAAATCCCGTACGGTGTCACGGTGTTCGCCGGGCAGTGCGATCCAGAGCTGGACTCCGTGCAGGGTCGAAGTGTCCGGTGTGGACACTTCCGAATGCGCGATACCGTGCCCGGCGGTCATCAGGTTGAGCTCACCCGGCCGCACCATGGCGTGGGTGCCGATGCTGTCGCGGTGCTCGATCTCGCCACTGAACAGCCAGCTCGCGGTCTGCAATCCGGTGTGCGGATGCGGTGCGACGTCCATCCCGCCGGACGCCGAAACGTCCTGCGGGCCGTAGTGGTCGGCGAAACACCACGCGCCGATCAGCGACCGCTGCCGCTGCGGAAGGGTGCGGCGGACCCGGATCGCACGCGGGCCGCCGAGCGGGACGTCGCGCGGGGTCAGCACGGTGACGCCTTCGCCCGGCCGCTCTGAGCACAGCAGCTCGGCCGGGTCGGCCTCGGTGTTGCTCATGACTTCGGGAGCGCGGCCAGCAGACGCTCCACCGAACGGCCGAGGTTCCAGCGTTCCGCGAGTTCCGCGACCTTGTCCGGGTCGGCGGGCTCGGACGGGACGATGTCCGGGCGGGACTGCTCGACCGGCGCGTCCGCCGCGACCCGGACGACGGTCGGGGCCACCGCGAGATAGTCGGCGGCGTCGGTCAGCCGCAGCCGGGTCTTGAGCGGAACCCGCGAGTCGCCGGCGTTCGACGCCTCGATCAGCTCCTGCAGCGAACCGAACTGGGTGATCAGTTTCGCCGCGGTCTTCTCGCCGATCCCGGCGACACCGGGCAGGCCGTCCGACGGGTCTCCGCGCAGCGCGGCCATGTCGGCGTATCCGGGACCGGCGTTCCCCGCCGGGATCCCGTACTTCTCGGCGATCTCGTCCGGGCCGAGGACTTCGGCCTTGTTCCAGCCCTTGCCGACGTAGATGACCACAGTGGACGTCGGCTCATGACGCACCAGCTGGAACAGGTCGCGGTCACCGGTGATGACCTCGACCGGGGACTCCTGTTCGCGGATCGCGAGGGCGCCGATGACGTCGTCGGCCTCGTAACCGTCCGCCTCGGCCGTCGCGATGCCGAAGGCCTCCAGCAGTTCGAGGATGATCGGCACCTGCGGGGTCAGGGTGTCCGGCACCTCTTCGACGTCGCTGCCTTCCGGGACCTCTTCGGCCACCCGGTGCGCCTTGTAACCGGGCAGCAGATCGGTGCGGAATTTCGGCCGCCAGTCGGCGTCGAGACACGCGACGAGCCGCGAAGGGCGCCGGTCGACGAGGATCCGCGCGATCGTGTCGGTGAACCCGCGCACGGCGTTGACCGGTGTCCCGTCCGGGGCGGTCATGGAATCGGGCAGTGCGTAGAACGAGCGGAAGTAGAGGCTCGCGGAATCGAGGAGAGCGAGTGGTCCGGTCACGCGGACAGCCTGCCATGTTCCGCCCCGGATGTCCGTGAAGGACCCGACCCCCAGCCGAGTCCTCCACGGACACCGTCAGCCCGCGTAGGGCCGCACCTGGCGTGCGTCGCGGAGGGCGTTGGCCCACCAGTTCAGCTGATTCAGCAGCGTGGTGGCCGCGAGCGAGGCGCCTTCGAAGTCGTCGTGCTCACCGTCCGGGCCGAAGTGGTTCCAGGCGTACGGGAAGCTCACGGTCTCGCGGATGGTGGCGGCGTGAAGCTCGGCGAAGACCGGGCGCAGATGCTCCACCGCGCGCAGGCCGCCCGAGATACCGCCGTAGGAAACGAAGGCGACCGGTTTGCCGTGCCACTCGGGACCGGTGGCGTCGAGCGCGGTTTTGAGCGGGCCGGGGTAGCTGTGGTTGTACTCGGGGACGATCACGACGACGGCGTCCGCGCCGGCGACGCCGGGGGAGAGGTCGCCGGGGGCTTCGGCGAGGTCGATGACGGACAGGGTGACGTCGTCGCGCTGTTTGGCGCGGTCGAGGAACCAGTTCGCGACGACGGGGGCGAAGCGGCCCTCGCGGACGCTGCTGATCACGACGGCGAGCTGATAAGGCGAGTTCGTTGTCATGGCACAGACCGTAAAACTTAGAGTTAAGTTGAAGTCAAACTCCAGAATCGCCACATGGCGCGAACTAATCGCAGAGAAGTCTTTGCAAAGAGACCTCTGCGGTCATAGGGTGGCGGGCATGGGGAAGACCGAGCGCTATCTCGCGCGGGTCGACGGCCGCATCTTGCGGGCGTTGTCGCATCCGTTGCGGGTCGAGATCCTGGAGTTGCTGCGAGAGGACGGTCCGGCCACGGCGTCCGGGCTGGCGAAGCGGGTGGGGGAGAGTTCCGGGACCACGAGCTGGCATCTGCGCCAGCTGGCCGAATCCGGGCTGATCGCCGAGGACACCGGACGCGGCAGCAGGCGCGACAGGTGGTGGAAGGCGGTGCACGAGGGGGATCGGATGAGCGCCGCGGATTTCCTCGACGATCCCGACTTGGCCGGTCCGCTCAACGCGTACGCGCACACGATGATCGAGCGGCGTTACGCCGCCGAATCGCAGTTCGTGGCCGAAGTGCGGGACTGGGCCGACGACTGGATCGACAAGGTCAACTTCCACGACTCGTCGCTCGCGCTGACGCCCGACGAGGCGGCCGCGTTGAGCGACGAGATCCTTGAGGTGATCAGCCGCTATCGCCGTCCGGAGAAGGACGGCGATACCCCAGTCCGGGTGCATTGGGCCGCCTTCCCGAGGAAAACCCGGCCGGAGACGCCATGAGCCGGATGCCACTGGGGGCCTTGGTCGTGGCGTCGGGGTTCTCCTCGGCCGGAGTGATGATGACGCTGCTCGCGATTCCCTGGTTCGTCCTGCAGAGCACCGGGAGCGGCACCAAGACCGGCATCGTCACCGCTGCCGAGGTGCTGGGCCTGATGGTCGCCGCGTTGCTGGGCGGGCCGGTCGTGGACCGGGTCGGCACGCGCCGGGCCAGCGTCGGCGCGGATCTGCTGACCACGGTGACGGTGCTCCTGATCCCGCTCGCGATGGCCACCACCGGCCTCAGCCTGCCCGGACTCGTCGCGTTGTCGTTCGTGATGGGTGGTGGGCGGACCCGCCGCCGGCGCGTTGATCGCGCTGATCGGGCCCATTCCGGTCCTGTTCGTGGACGCGGGCGCGCTCCTGGTGTCCGCGTCGCTGATCTTCGCGCTCATCCCGGTCGCGGCCGGTCCGCCGAGGCCGCCGTCGGGCGGCTATCTCAAGCAACTGCGCGAAGGACTGGGATACGTCAAACGCGACGCGGTGCTGCGTGCGATCGTCGGCATGCTGATGCTCACCAACAGCCTCGACTTCGGGCTGCTCGGCGTCCTGTATCCCGCCTACGGCGACCAAGTCCTGCACAGCACCGCGCTGATCGGGGCCATGATCACCGCCGTCGCGGTCGGCGCGCTCATCGGCTCGGCGCTCTACGGCTGGGCGGGCCACCGCCTTTCGCGGCGGACGGCGATCCTCGTCGCCGTCGGCATCGAAGGCGCGCCGAGATTCGCCTTGCTCGCGCTGGAACCGGCACCGGCCGTCTTGCTCGCCGGTCTGGTGGTCGCCGGGATCGGGGCGGGCGCGCTCAATCCGATCCTGCTCCCCGTGGTGTACGAACGGGTTCCCGAAGCCGTCCGCGGCCGCGTGCTCAGCCTTCTCGTGGGCGGGGTGCTCGCCGCGATGCCGCTCGGTTCGATGGCGGCCGGGTTGCTGCTGGACGGGATCGGGCTCGTCGGCGCGCTCGCCGTGTTCGGTGGTCTGTACCTGATCGCCGGCACGTTCCCGGCGATCTTCCGGGTCTGGCGCGGCCTCGACGATCCCGCCCCGATCGGGGGTGACCGGCCGGTGAGCCAAGGGGCGCGGACCGACTAGGCTCGCCATCATGTCGCGCCGTTCCCTTCACAACCCAGCCCCCGACGCCGCCAGCCTCCGCGCCCGCCTCGACCGGGCCCGCGCCGCGGCGGCCGCCGCCGACACCGACGCCCTGCTGATCGCACCCGGCTCGGACCTGCGCTACCTCATCGGCCAGGCCGGGGGCTCCTTCGAACGGCTGACCACGCTGGTGATCCCGGCCGACGGCGTCCCGGCGCTGGTCCTGCCGAAGCTGGAGGCCCCCGGCTACGCCGACGTCCCCGCCGACGAACTCGGCATCGAGATCGTCACCTGGGTCGACGGCGACAACGCCTACGAACTGGTCGCCGACCGGCTCGGCAAGCCCGGCCGCGTGGCGGTCAGCGACTTCACCCCGGCGCTGCACGTGCTCGCCTTCCGCGGCGCGCTCGGCGACGCCGAGCAGACGCTGGCCGGCCCGATCGTGCGCGAACTGCGGATGCGCAAGGACGCGGCCGAGATCCAGGCGCTGCGCGACGCGGGAGCGGCGATCGACCGCGTGCACGCCCGCGTGCACGAATGGCTGCGCCCCGGCCGCACCGAGGCCGAGGTCGGCGCGGACATCACCGCCGCCATCGTCGAAGAAGGCCACACCCACGCCGACTTCGTGATCGTGGGCTCGGGCCCCAACGGCGCCAGCCCGCACCACGACGTCTCCGAGCGGGTGATCGAGCGCGGCGACGTCGTCGTGGTCGACATCGGCGGCCCGATCGCCGAGGGCTACAACTCCGACTCCACCCGCACGTACGCGGTCGGCGAGCCGCGTGACGCCGACGTCGCCGAGACCTATGCCGTGCTGCAGCGCGCCCAGAAGGCCGCCGTCGACGCCGTCCGTCCCGGTGCCACCGCCGAGTCGATCGACGCCGCCGCGCGCGACATCATCGCCGAGGCCGGGTACGGCGAGTACTTCATCCACCGGACCGGTCACGGCATCGGCCTCGACGTGCACGAGGAGCCCTACATCATCAAGGGCAACGCGCTGCCGCTCGAGCCGGGCATGGCCTTCAGCGTCGAGCCCGGCATCTACCAGCCCGGCCGCTGGGGCGCCCGCATCGAGGACATCGTTGTGGTCACGGAGGACGGCGTCGAGTCGGTCAACCAGCGTCCGCACGACCTGATCGTGCTCGACGCATGACCGGTTCCCTGGAGCCGCTGGACCAGGCCATCGTGCAGGAACTGGCCGCCGACGGGCGGCGCAGTTTCACCGATCTGGCCGAACGGGTCGGGCTTTCGGTGTCGGCGGTGCACCAGCGGGTGCGCCGCCTGGAGCAGCGCGGGGTCATCCTCGGCTACACGGCGCGGCTCGACGGCGAGCAGATCGGCCTGCCGCTCACGGCGCTGATCTCGCTGACGCCGAACGATCCGGCCGCGCCGGACGACTATCCGCAGCGTCTGGAGCACATCAAGGAGATCGAGTCCTGCTACTCGGTCGCCGGCGACGAGTCGTACATCCTCCTGGTCCGGGTGGCTTCGCCGCTCGGCCTGGAGGATCTGCTCCGCCGGATCCGCGAGTCCGCCAAGGTCTCGACCCGGACCACGGTGGTGCTGTCGACGCCGTTCGAGGGGCGCTCGCCCACCCTGTGAGACGAGAGGAGGGGCGGGCTTGCGCGGCGCTGGTACGATAAAAGGTATGGCAACACGTAAGGTCACTCTCTCACTCGACAGTGGTGCGCTCGAGTTCGCCGAGCGGGCCGCGAAGGCACACGGGATCTCGGTCTCGTCGTGGTTGTCCAAAGCGGCCCGCAGGGAGGCCGTGCGCACCGGATACACCCCGCAGCGCGCCCCGGTCGAACCGTCCGCCGAATCGGACGAGGCCGAGCTGACCGCCGCGGAGAAGGATCTGCGTGCACAGGGGTGAAGTCTGGACGTACCACCCCCCGACCGAACCGGCACGGCAGCGCACCGTCGTCCTGCTGTCCTCGGACGGGGTGAACGAATCCGAGCGGCCGTGGCTGCTCGGCACCGAACTGCTGGACCGTGATCCGCAGGACATCCTCGGTGTCGCCGTCGACGCGCGGTACTGGGTCTCCACGCTGAACCTCACGCGCCTGTACCGGCCGTGGTTCGACGAGAAGATCGCGGAGATCGACCAAGAGGTCCAGGAGCGCATCGACATCGCGTTGCGCGCCGCGCTCGATCTCTAGCGCACGACCACCTCGGGCGCCGCGTGCAGTTTGCCGTCGGGGCCCGAGAGGCACGACGCGTTGCCCGCGCGTGCGGCGAGGAACTCGTTGAGGCAGTTCGCGATCTGCGCGTGGCCGTTGGCGTTGGGGTGGAAGGACTCCTGCAGCGCGTGGCTCGCGCGGTCGACCTGGCCGAGGTCGCGCAACTGCAGGGTCAGCCTGCTGAACCACTCGTTCGCCGGTTCGCTGCTGCACGCCTCGTGCCCGGCGCCGGCTCGCGAGAGGTCGAGGAATCGCGCGCTGGTCGCCCTCGAGGCCTGTTTGAGCCCGTCCGACAGGACGGAGACGCCGTCACGGCGCATCCACTCCAGATCCTCGGTGCGGAACGGGCAGCCGTTCAGGCTGCGCAGCGCCTCCGGGATCTGCGGGCCGACAGGCGAGGCGTACGACATCAGCACGAGCTGGTAGTCCGCCGGGACGTAACCCGCCTGCGCCAGCACCTTCTTGACGTCGGCGACCGCGTTGGTCACCTTCGGCACCATGGCGTCCACTTTGGACTTCCAGGTGGTGCGAAGCGCCGCGCTGCACGGCGGGTTCTGCGGCGAGAACCACGCCTTGAAGCATTCGTTGACCTGAGCGGAGAACTTCGGCTCGTCGTTCGCGCCGACCGCGATCACCACCGCGGCGACCCGGTGATCCTTGATCAGGTTCGCGAGTTGCTGCGCTTGCGACGGCTCCGTCCACTGCTTGGCATCGCCCAAGGCGATCTGTTCCGAGGGCGCTCCCGAACACGCGAGGTTCACGCGGGCGGTGACGTCCGGGATCTTGATCTGCTCGACGAAGGCGTTGGGGGAGCGGTGACACCAATTGCCGCCCTGCCCGTTGGTGGTGGGCGTGTAGTCGCCCGCGCCCTCACCGGAAACGGTGCTGTCGCCGATGGAGACGACCGTCAGCGGCCCCGTCCCCGGCGGTCCTTGGCGCGGGGACGGCTGCCCTGGGCGGCTTTCCGACCCGGTAAAGGCAATGAACCCGACGAGAACCACCACGAACGTGAGCGCGAGAGCACCCCACCACCACCGGAAACGTCGCATCGTCACCGGATTCTACGGACCCCGTGGCCCGAGAGGGTGATCATGGCGGTGTGACGGTCGCGATGCCCGGTCAGCCCGCCTCCGTCAGATCCGTTCCGGCAGCCAGGTCCGTCACGATGTCGAGCACGCCGGGCAGCGCGGGTTTGTCGTTCTCCGGCGACCAGGCCGCCACCGTCCGGGCGGTGTCGCCCGTCAGCGGGACGAACACCACCCCGCTCCGGCGCAGGCTGCGCGAAGACCGGGCCAGCCTGGTCACGCCGATACCCGCGGCGACGAGACCGAGCAGTCCTTGTACGGTCGCGGCCCGCTGGACGACGCGCGGCGTGAAGCCCGCCGCCTGGAATTCGCCGTCGTAGCGGCGATGCCAGGGCTCCCAGGAACTTCGTGGCGTGAGCACCCACGACTCGTCCGCCAGGTCCGAGAGCTTCAGTTCGGTCGCGGCGGCGAGCCGATGTCCCTCCGGGAGGACGGCGCAGACCTTCTCGATGATCAGGGTGCGGGTCTCGAAGCCCTCGATCAGCGGAGGCCGCGTGAAGATCAGGTCGTAGCGGCCGCTGCCGAGTCCGTCGACGAGCGGCGCGATCTGGGTGTCGTCGGTGGTGAGGGTGAGATCGGGGAGACGCTCGCGGACCGCGCGCACCACCGGCGGGAGCAGATAGTTGGCCGTGGTGGTGAGGAAACCGAGATGCAGCGTGCCGAGTTCGCCGCGCACCGCCCGGTCCAGTACCGCCAGCGCCTCGTCGTTGCGAGCCAGGACCGCTCGGGCCTCCGGCAAAAACAGCGAGCCGATCTCGGTGAGCCGGGTTCCGCGGCTGTCGCGTCGCAACAGTTTCGCGCCGAGAACCCGTTCCAGCACGGTGATCTGCTGCGAAAGGGACTGCTGGGCGATGTGCAGGCGCCGTGCGGCCTTGGTGAAGCTCGCGTCCTCGGCGACGGCGACGAAATAGCGCAACTGCCGCAACTCGGGGGTCACAGGCTCTGACTGTAGCCGCACCAGGGAACCGGTGTTGGCGGTACAGGCGCGGCCTTCGCAGGATGGGTCGCAGGAACTTCACTGGAGGAAACAGGAATGACGAAGGAAACCGACGGCCGCGTCTGGCTGATCACCGGCTGCTCGTCCGGGTTCGGCAGGCACCTCGTCCTGGCCGCGCTCGACGCGGGTGACCGCGTGATGGCCACGGCGCGCCGTCCGGAGACGCTGGCGGAACTGGAAGCCCTCGGCCAGGGCCGGGTGCGCACCGCGGCGCTCGACGTCACCGACCCGGCACAGATCGAGGCCGCCGTGCAGGCGACGCTCGCCGAGTTCGGCCGGATCGACGTCCTGGTCAACAACGCCGGCCACGGTTCGGTCGGCGCGGTCGAGGAACTGACCATGGCCGAGCTGCGGTCGCTGATGGACGTGATGTTCTTCGGCGCCGTCGAGGTGACGAAAGCGGTCTTGCCGCATCTTCGGGCGCAGGAAAGCGGTGCGATCGTGCAGATGAGCTCGATGGGCGGTCAGCAGAGCCCGCCCGGCTTCGGGGCTTACTGCTCGGCGAAGTTCGCGCTGGAGGCGATGTCGGAGTCCCTGGCCGCTGAAGTCGCACCGTTCGGCGTGAACGTGCTGATCGTGGAGCCCGGCGCGTTCCGGACCGAGTTCGGCGGCAGCCGGTTGCACCGCTCCCGGGTGATCGACGCCTATCGCGAATCCACGGGCGAAATCCGGGATTTCGTCGAAGGGATGGACGGTTCGCAGCCCGGCGACCCGGCGAAGGCCGCCGCCGCGATCCTGAAGGTGCTGGACAGCGACGACGCTCCGCTCCGGCTCGCGCTCGGCGACGACGCTGTCGACGGGCTGCGCGCCACGCACGAGGCGAGGGCGGCGGAGCTGGCCGCCTGGGAAGAGCTGAGCCGCTCCACCGCCCTCTGGATCAGCCGAGCCAGCGCTGGATCGCGACGTCGAGCAGCTTCCGCGCGTGGTCGGACACGTCGGCCCAGGCGATGATCCCGTCCGGGCGCACTAAGAGACTCGGCTGTGCGACATCGGGATCCGCCACGCAGGCGACTCGGTCGTCCATTCCGGCGGCCGCGTCGGAGTAGCGCCCGTCGGCCGAGCGGTCCACGAGTACGAAGCGGCCGTCGTGAGCGTGGTCGGCGAGCCTGGTCCCCGACGCGAGTTCGACGTCCCCGGCGATCGAGCCGATCGGGTCAGAGGAGTCGTCGGCCACGTCGTACCGCTGCAAGATCCCCGAGGAGAGCGCGATCATGCGGTTGGTCGCGCCGGGGACCGCGAAGAGTTCGTCGCCGACGACCTCGCGCAGCCGGGCGGTCCGTTCGTCGCCGCGCATGAGCGCGACCTGTGCCCGGGTCCAGTCCAGGACCCACGCGCCGATCGGGTGCCGCTCGTCGTGGTAGGTGTCGAGCAGCCCCGCCGGGGCGTGGCCCTGGACGGTCGCGGCGAGCTTCCAGCCGAGGTTGACCGCGTCGCCGATGCCGAGGTTCAGGCCCTGTGCGCTGAACGGCGAGTGCACGTGGGCGGCGTCGCCTGCAAGGAGCACCCGGCCGCGGCGGTAGGCCCGTGCCTGTCGTGCGTTGTCCGACCATCGCGTCGCCCGCCCCCGCAGGCCCGTGATCGTGACCGGGACGCCGGTGACGTCCCGTACCGCGTTCTGCAGTTCGTCGACGGTCACGGGAGCGTTCTTGTCCTCGGGTTGGGGCGCGAACCTGGCGACGAGGATGCGCCCCGGCACCGGGCCGTAGGTGTAGATGCCGCGAGGCGTCCAGTTCCACCCGCGGCGCAGTTCGCTCGGGTCGTCGAAATCGGCGATGGCCTGATAGCCCACCAGTTCCGGGTCCGTGCCCACGAAGTCGACACCGAGCCGTTTGCGGACGACGCTTCGGCCGCCGTCGGCGGCGACGACCCATCCGGCCCCGAAGTCGCCCGCGCTGGTCTCGACGACCACATCGGCATCGTCGTCGAGACCGGCGCCGGTGCTCCGTAGATCCCGCACCTCGACGCCGCGACGGATTTCGACGCCCAGCCGGGCGCAGTGATCGCCGAGCAGCAGTTCGAGATCGTGCTGCGGCACCAGGATCCCGTTGGCCGCGGCCGTATGCGCGGCCAGCACCGGATCGTCCTGGTCGACGAGGCCGTGCTGGAACATGATCCCCGCGAAGTGCCCGAGGACGGGGAACCGCCGGGAGGCCTGGCCCGCCGCGTCGGTCAGTTCGCGCACGGTCCGGTTCGAGCGGCCGCCGGTGAAGCCCTTGGCCTCGGCCAGCCGACGGCGCTGCACGTCCTCCGCGGCGGGCAGGAGGCCGCGCCTGTCGAGGATCTCGGCACTGGCGACGTTGATCGAACCGGATTTGATCGTCGGATCCGGTTCCGCGAGCCGCTCCAGCACGGTCGTCCGCACGCCTCGCAAGGCGAGCTCGCTCGCGAGGTATAGGCCGGTGGGCCCCGCTCCGACCACGATCACGTCGGTCCGCTCCATGATGACTCCAAGCTTTACTCAGTAAACTTACTCGGTAAGGTTACTGAGTAAAGGTACGCTTGTCACATGGCGAAGCGAGGAGATCGGGGCGGTTCGAAGACGCGGGCGCATATCGCCGAGGTCGCGACAGGACTGTTCGTGGAGCGTGGCTTCGACGACGTCACGGTCGCCGAGGTGGCCGCCGCCGCCGGCGTTTCGAAGGTGACGGTGTTTTCGCATTTCGAGCGCAAAGAGGATCTCGCGCTCGATCGGCTGCCCGACGCCGTCGGTATCGCGCGGGCGACGATCCGGGACCGGCCGGACGGCGTGGGTGTCGTCGAGGCGTTCCGGCGGATGACCCTCGCGCTCGCGGAAGAGCGGCATCCGTTGTCGGGGCTGAGCGAGGCGGGCGAGCCGCTCGCGCGCACCGTCGCCGGGTCGCGCGCGCTCGTTTCGCGGTTGCGCGAGTTCGAGCACGAGATCGAGGCCGAGGTGGCCGACGAGCTCGAAAGCGACGGCCGGTTCTCGGGTGACGGTGAGCTGGCCGCAGCGCTGATCGTCGCCGCGTACCGCACCGTCGCCGTGGCCACGACGCGGCGACGCCTCGCCGGGGACGATCTCACCGAAGTCGCCGCCGTCCATTGCGAACGGTTGAACACGGCCTTCGGCGCGCTGGCCAAGGCTTTGTGATGCCCTGAGGGCGGGCTTAACCGTCCATTCTGGACGCGAGAATCGCCGCTCCGGGACCGGAAAGTTCGTCCAGCGCCACGTCCCGGCCGGCGATCGACAGCAGGACCGCCTCGCCGGGGCCGCGGACTTCCGGTCCGGATCCGGCCGACCAGTCCAGGTCCGTGGCGACGAGCCGGAGTCCGCGTGCGCGCTTGCCCGCCTTGGCCGGCGGCGCGTAGCGGGCGAAAGCCAGCGCGTGACGCAACCTCTCCGGCGGCACTTCGCGGGGAAACCCCAAAGCCGCAACCCGTCGCGCACTGTCCACTCCGAACACAAGGTCGGTGCGTCCCAGCGTCCGGAGGAACGCGGCGAAGTCCACCCGCTCGTCCCTGGCGAGTCGCGCGACCGTGTTCATCGGCGGCCTCCTGTGGTCATTCGTAGCCGAGCCACCCGCAAACGTAGTAGTTCGTGTCCTCGTTCCGCTCGACGTACCAGGAATAGACGACGTCGCCCGCGAATTCGCCGCCGCGCGCGTTCCGCTGGGTGACCTTGGCCTGGACCGTCACGAACTCCTGTCCTGACGGGACGGAGTACGGCAGCATCTCCCAGCGCTGGACGTAATGCCCGTGGAGTTCGAAGCCGAGCAGCGTCGACCGCAGGCGCGGGCAGGTCCCGCTGCGCAAGGCGGTCATGTCGTGATTGGCCAGCCCGTTCATGTAGACCTGGAACACACGGTCGATCGCGGCGGGTTCGAGGCCCGGCGCGGATGACGTGGACGGCGCTGTCGGCGTTGTCGGTGCCGGCGTCGTCACGGTGAGGGTCCGGGTCTCCGGCGGGGGAGACGCTTCGGGTGGGAGGTCGGAGCGCGAGATCGGGAAGCCGCCGCGGCACGCGGACAGCGCGATGCCGAGGCCGATCAGGAGCACGCACGCGCGGGCACGCGAAGTCGAAGGTCTCACGGTGGCGACGCTAAGCGGCGTTCATGAAATTCGCATGAAAGGCTTTGGGCGGTCGGCCCAAGTGTGTGAAGGCCCCCTTCACTGTGCTAGATGCCAGGGTTCCGGCGAAGTCGCATAAGCGCTGATCAATGCCACTCCTGGAGATTCTGGCTGGACCTCCGAACGGGGCAGATGTCAGGAGCTTGACCGTCTATTGTCCATAAAGGACACCAATCGACAGGTGAATGTCCGTTTGATGCATATCTGCCCGGTTTTCGAGTGGGTCGTGAGTGTTTTGTGTCGTTAGAACGACACAAAACACTCACGACCCCCTCGTAAAACGCTCAAATCGGGCACGATCACCTCGGAATTGTCCCCTATGGACAGTCGAGAGGGGTGTGAGGCCACTATGACGAGCCCCCTTCGTCACCGCTTGACCAGCGGATGGCGACTTTGCCGGGTCCCTGGCGCTAGACGCAATGAAGGGGGCCTTTCACGTACTTGGGATGGTGTGGCTCAGCAGTTCTCCAGGAAATGGCGCAGCACCCGCGTGCCGAACCGCAGACCCTCCACCGGGACCCGCTCGTCCACGCCGTGCGCCATCGCCCGGTACGGGAAGCCTTCCGGCAGCAGCAGAGGGGCGAAGCCGTAGCAGTCGATCCCGAGAGGACTGAACGCCTTCGCGTCCGTTCCGCCGCCCATGCAGTACGGGACGACGACGGCTTCGGGGTCCTCCGACCGCAAAGCGTCGGCCATCGCGTCGAACCACGGCGAATCCACCGGAGCCTGGACCGGCGGCTGGTGCGCGACGAACTCGCGCGTGACGCCTTCGCCGAGCATCGCGTCGATCTCGGCGAGCAGCTCCGGTTCGGCGCCGGGGAGGACGCGGACGTCCACCTGTGCCTCGGCCGAAGTCGGGATCACGTTCACCTTGTAGCCGGCGTCGAGCATGGTCGGCGTCGTGCTGTTGCGGACCGTCGGCACCACCAGCGCCCCGGCGGGCCCGAGTCGCGCGATCGTTCCGTCCACATCGGACAGATCGACCGGGACGCCGAGCGCTTCCCCGGTGCGTTCGAGGAAGGCTTGGACGGTCGGGGTCAGCTGCACCGGCCAGCGGTGCGCGGCGATCTTGCCGAGCGCCGTGACCAGCCGGGTGACCGCGTTCTCGTCGTTGGGCCGCGAGCCGTGCCCCGCGCGACCCTTGGCCGTCAAACGCAGGTGCGCGGTGCCGCGCTCGGCCGTCGCCACCGGATAGAGCCGCACGATCCGCCCGTCGGCGGCGGGGACGTGGTAGGTGTACGCGCCCGACTCGCTGATCGCGGCCGCGCAGCCGTCGAACAGGTCCCGGTGCGCCGCGGCGAGCCAGTGCGCGCCGTACTCGCCCTTGTCCTCCTCGTCGGCCACGAACGCCAGGACGATGTCCCGCCGCGGCCGGACGCCGGTGGCGAGGGCGGCGAGCACCATCGCGCAGAAGTCCTTCATGTCGACGGCACCGCGGCCCCAGAGGAACCCGTCGCGGATCTCGCCGGAGAACGGGTCCACCGACCAGTCGGCGGCGTCCGCCGGGACGACGTCGAGATGCCCCTGCACGAGAAGCGCGGGCAGGCTCTGATCGGTGCCCGGAACCCGGGCGATCACGTTCGCGCGGCGGGGCGCGGACTCGATGATCTTCGAGTCGATCCCGAGCCCCGACAGCAGCGATGCCACGTACTCGGCGGCCTCGCGCTCGCCCTCGGAGTCCCCGTTGCCCCGGTTCGTGGTGTCGAACCGGATCAACCGCGAACAGACTTCGACTACGTCCAACTCAGCCATAGATACCCTGCACCGCCCCGGCCGCGATCGCCGTGACGATCTTGAACGCCTTCATCGCTTCGGTCATGTCCGGCGCGTCGAAGCCGACCCGCCGCACACCGATCTGTTCCACCGTCGGGATCACCGCCGCGGCCTGCGCGAGATGGCTCGCGTCGAACTCGACCTCGATCCGGTGCGGAGTGGTGTACCGCTCGACCCGGCCCGCCCGGTTCATCGAGTCCGCCGCGGCCGACGACAGCAGTTCGGCCGTCCTGGCGGGCGGCAGGCAGATCGCGGCGTAGCGGCTGACGCACTCCTTCACCGTGACCAGTTCGGCTTCGGGCGCGTAGTCCTGGGCGTCGTCGCAGGCCTTGTCGTCACCGGAAACGACGAGCACCGGGACGCCGTACTCGGCGGCCATCGCCGCGTTGAGCCTGCCTTCGCTGGCGGGGACGTCGTCGAGCCAGACGCCGGTGATCTGATTCTCCAGGTACGTGTGGGACAGGACGCCGTCGAAACCCGCGCCGGCGTGGTAGCCGAGGAAGACGACGCCGTCCACGCCACTGTCGATCCCCTGCATCATCGAGAGCGGCTTGTGCCTGCCGGTGAGCATGCGCGCCCGGCCGTCGAGGTCTTCGAGCAGCAGGTTCCGTTGCGAGGAATGCGCCTCGTTGACCAGCACGTCGGTGGCGCCGGAGTCGTACAGGCCCGCGATGGTGGCGTTGACGTCACCGGTGAACAGGCGGCGGAATCGTTGCCACTGCTCGGTGCCGGGGATGACGTCGTCGGTCCAGGTGACGCCGGTGGCGCCCTCCATGTCCGCCGAGATCATGATGCGCATGCGGGGCACCCTAGCCGAGGCTCTTTGCCCTCGCCGCCGGGATCAGGGCCAGGATCCGGACCGCGGGTAGACCGCCCAGGCACGCTCCCAGGCCGCGGCCCGCTGCCGGTCGAGCACCAGCCGGACGACCCGCTGCACCAGGACGAGCGCGGCGACCACCGCGAACCAGAGCCACAGGCCGACGAGCACGGAATCGAACACGGCCGTCGACGCGGTCCTCGGTGCGGTGGTGAGCTCACCGCGGGCGTCGATCCAGATCGGCATGGCCGATCCGGCGGGGCTGCCCGGCGCCGCGAGGACGCCGCCGGTGTGCCGGGCGCCGCGCGAGTCGGTCCAGGTCGCCTCGGTGGTGGCGGTGTCGGTCCCGACGCTCTCGCTGTCGACGATGCGGACGGGAGCCGCCTTCAGCAGATACGCCGTTGCGGGTGTGCGCCCGGTCGAGTCGGCGGCGGCCGCGGCGACCTGCCTGCCGTGGTTGGCCGAGCCGACGGCGGCCGCGACCGGGATGGCGAGCAGCGCCGCGAGGATCACGAGCTTGAGAAGAAGGGCTTCGAACCGGTCGGAGCCACGAGCCAGCGAATTGTGACCAGGGAAGAGCCGTCGCCGGAAGCGGGCGATCGGACCACTGGACCCGTGCACGAGGAACCCCATTCCCTCAGACCGCGAAATACCTCCATCCTCGATTCTCGTTCACCGGGGCGCCGCTGTCGCGGTATGGGGACACAGAACACTCTGTGAACCCGTACACAACCTTTTATTCGTTTTGCCCGTCCGGGTTCTCCCGCTACCGTCTTCGGCATGGGGATTTTCTTCACTCTGTGATTCTCGCCTTCGACGCGGCCCTGGCGTAGAGCCTTCGCTCCGCCGGGTCGCGTCCTTCCTCGTTGCTCTTCTTCCCCGCGAGAATCAGGAGGACGCCCCTGTGCGTACCCCGCATCGAAATCCGGGAACACAACTCGTGCTCTCCGGTGTCACCAAACGCTTCGACGACCACGTCGTGCTCGACCAGATCTCCTTCACCGTCAAACCGGGGGAGAAGGCGGGCGTCATCGGCGACAACGGCTCGGGCAAGTCCACCCTGCTCAGGCTGATCGCCGGCCGCGACCGGGCGGACAACGGCATCGTGACCGTCACCGCGCCCGGTGGCGTCGGCTATCTCCCGCAGACGCTGGACCTGCCCGAAACCGCCACGGTGGGTGACGCGATCGACCTCGCGCTGGCCGACATCCGGGAGCTCGAATCCCGGCTGCGGACGGCCGAGAAGTCGCTCGAAACCGCCGAGGACCTGGCCGCGTACGGCGACCTCATGACCGCTTACGAAGCTCGCGGCGGTTACGAGGCCGACGCCAGGGTGGAGGTCGCCCTGCACGGGCTCGGGCAGCCGGGCCTCGATCGCGGCCGCGCGCTGGGCAGCCTCTCCGGTGGCCAGCGGTCCCGGCTGGCGCTCGCGGCCACCCTGGCCGCGTCGCCCGAACTCCTGTTGCTGGACGAGCCGACCAACGATCTCGACGACGACGCCGTCGCCTGGCTGGAGAACCATCTCCGCGGGCATCGCGGCCGGATCGTCGCGATCACCCACGACCGGATGTTCCTCAGCCGGGTCACGACGACCATCCTGGAGGTCGACGCCGACCGAAAGACCGTGCAACGGCACGGCGACGGGTACTCGGGTTACCTCGCGGCGAAGGAGGCCGCGCGGGCCCGATGGGTCCGGGAATACGAGGAGTGGCGGCTGGAGAAATCCCGCTACGAACGGATGGCGGACGTCAACATCGACCGGTTCTCGGCGATCCCGCGCAAGGCCCCGGCCGCCTTCAGCGGGGCGGGCGCGTTCCGGGCCCGCTCCCGGGCGCACGGGGCGATGAGCAGGATCCGGTCGGCTCGCGAGCGGATCCAGCGCCTGGAGGCGAACCCGGTATCGCCTCCGCCGGAGCCGCTCCGGTTCACCGCGCGGATCGCCGCGGGGGAGACGGAGGCGGGCCAGTACGTGGTGAAAGCGGACGACGTGTCGGTCGACGGCCGTCTGCCGCGGACGTCGCTCAGCGTGCTGCCCGGCGAACGGGTCCTCGTGACCGGTCCCAACGGGGCGGGCAAGACGACCTTGATGCGCGTGCTGGCCGGCGAGCTCGCGCCGTCGACGGGATCGGCGGAGCGGGCGGGCCGGGTCGGGTTCCTGCACCAGAACGGCGGGCTCGCCGCCGACGCACGGACAGTCCTCATGGTCTTCGCCGGGGACGGTGACGAGGACGAGGCGGCCGAGAGGTTGCTGTCGCTGGGCCTGTTCCGGGCGCCGGATCTGCGCAAGCCGGTCCGGGAGCTGTCCATCGGGCAGCGGCGCAGGCTGGAACTGGCCAGATTGGTGACCGCCAGGACCGATCTGCTGCTGCTCGACGAGCCGACCAACCACCTCTCCCCGGATCTCGTGGAGGAGATGGAGCAGGCGCTCGCGACGTATTCCGGCGCGCTCGTGGTCGTCACCCACGACCGGCGGATGCGGCGGACGTTCGAGGGCAGGCGGTTGGAGCTGGTCACTTCAGCGACGTGAGCGGTCCGTCCACTTTGGCCGGATTGAGGCAGCTGTTCAGCCCGTCCACGAGCGAGCAGAGTCCTGGCCCGCGCTTGAGCCGGTAGCCCGGCGGCACGCCACCCGCGGTCACCAGATCCTGGTACGCGGGAACGGCGTCCGTGGGGCGCCGGGTCAGCGCGGGATCGGCCAGAGCGTCCACTGTGTACAGTCCGAACCGGGCGCGGTAGCTGCCCCATTCGTAGTTGTCGGTGAGGCTCCAGTAGTTGTAGCCGATGAGGTTCATCCCGTCGGCCTTCGCCCGCTGGAGCCAGTACACGGTGTCGCGTACGTGATCGCCGCGCGTGTAGCCGGCGTCGCGGAGCTTCCCGTTGTCGGTCGCCATTCCGTTCTCGACGATGTAGAGGGGCAGACGGGGGAACCGGTTGTGGTAGCTGCGCAGCGCGTAGTAAATGCCTTCTGGCTGGAGCTTCACGTCCCAGAACTTGTCGCCGGCGGCCGCGAACACCGTCCAGTTGTCGATGCTGAGGCCGTAGTAGTAGTCGATGCCGATGAAGTCGAGCTTGTCCTTGACCTGGTCGAGGAAGAACCAGTCGGCCATCCCGTTGACCCCGGTGATGTAGGCCTGGTTGCTGGTGACCTTCGAGGTCGGGTCGAGTTCGTGGATGAGGTCGTAGGCCCGGCGGTGCGCCTGGACGACGTTGGACTGGGCCGCGAAGTACCGCGTGGCGTCCAGGGCGCCGACCTTCTGCTCGTTCCGGAGGAAGATGAGCGGCTCGTTGAACGTCACCCAGAGGACGTCCTGCCCGGCGTAGCGCTGGACGATCTTCCGGCTGAACTCCAGCCACGCGCCGGCCGTCCGCTTCTCGGCCCAGCCGCCCTGGTCGAGCGCCCAGCCCGGGTAGACCCAATGGTTGAGCGTGATCATCGGCGTCATGCCCGCGGCGCGGACCTGCCGGAACACGTCGTCGTAGAAGGCCAGTCCGGTCTCGTCCCACCGGCCGGGCGAAGGTTCGACACGCGCCCACTCGACACCGAAGCGATAGGTGTTGACGCCGAGACGGGCCGCGAGGCGGATGTCGTCGGCGTAGCGGTGCCGGAAGTCCACGGAGTCGCGGTACTCGTCGACGCCGTCCTTGCCGGCGGAGCGGTCCACGAACCGCTTCCAGTTGCTGTCCGGGGCGTTGCCCTCGGACTGGTAACCCGACGACGCGACACCCCAGTAGAAGTCCCGGGACCAGTCGTCATCCTGCGATGCGGACGCGTTCACGGCCGAAAGTGTCGCGCATAGTGAGACGGCGACCACCGAGGACAACACCCGGCGTAACCTTCTCCGATGCTCCGGCCACTTCGTCGATCGTTCACCCTCGTCCGCCATCTTCCGGACGCTAACGTGGGTGAACGGCGTAAACAAGCGGCCGTCCGGGGACTTCGACGATGACGTTGGGGAGATGATCGACTTGACCGGCAGCACGGTCCGCCATGCCGTCTATCTGCCGCCTTTCGGCCCGTTCGGTGAGCCGGGAGTGCTCGTCGACCTCGCCGTGCGCGCCGAGGCGGCGGGCTGGGACGGGTTCTTCCTGTGGGACCACGTGGTCGCGGACACCATGCCCATCGCGGATCCCTGGACGACGCTCGGCGCCATCGCGCACGCGACCAGCAGGCTGTTGTTCGGCCCGATGATCACGCCGCCCGCCCGGCGCCGTCCGTGGGTGGTCGCGCGGCACGCGTCGACCGTCAGCCGCCTTTCCGGTGGTCGGCTGATCCTCGGCACCGGCCTGGGTTCGGACGAATCCGGTGACTTCAGCCGATTCGGTGAACAGACCGACCTGCTGACCCGGTCGGCGATGTTCGACGAAGGCCTCGACGTCATCCGCGCGATCTGGTCCGGCAGGCGGTTCGACCACGACGGCGCGCACTACCAGGTCGCGCTCGCCGAGGCGCCGCCCGAGCCGTTCCCGATCCCGATCTGGGTGGCGAGCTCCACCGACAACCCGCGCGTCGTCCGGCGGGCGGCGCTGTGCGACGGGATCTTCCCGAACCCGGAGGACCACACGCCGACCGCCGAGGAGATCGCCGAGACCCACCACGCGCTCGGTCTCGCCGGGCTGGAACCGGGCCGTCCCTTCGACGTCGCCGTGGCAGGCAACGCGAGCCCGGCGTGGGAAGAGCCGATCAAGGTCGATCTACCGGCGCTGGGGCAGGCCGGGATGACGTGGTGGATGGAGTCGCTGATGCATCTCGACCCGCTGGAGCTGTCGCAGAAGATCGTGGACGCCGGTCCGCCTCGGTGGTGAGCGGCCGCTCTGCCTCGTGAGTGGTAGGGCGGTTCTAACGACCCAAAAACACTCACGAGGCGGCACCTGCGACCGAACCGCCGCTCCCGTAGCCGGCCTGGGCGAAGGCTCCTTTCGTCGCATCAGACTCGGTGAGGGGAGCCTTCACCCCGCACCACTCCGCTAGTGCCTACTGACGCAGGTTGGATCAGCCGCAGCCGCGCTCCGCGTAGGTACTTGACGCCGCAGCCCTTTGCTCGCCCCCTGTACTTGGCCGCGCGTGAAGGGGCCCTTCACGCGCGGCCGTCGTGACTGTTGGTGCAGATGGGGCGTATGTGGCGATCATCGCGTCCGTGAAGGCCTCCTTGAGGGATCCAGAGTCCCTCAAGGAGGCCTTCACGGACTGGCCGGGTAAGCGCGTCTGTCCATAGTGGACTGGCGCTGCGCCGTCCGTAGGATTCCGTTGCTCCGAACGACTTCATCGCCCTTGCGGTCCCGCTCGCCTTTGATAGCGTCACCGCGGGCGTCCTGCGAACCAGTGACGCGCGGGGGAGGGGGCGAATGGTGGACGAGCCCGACGGGCATCACGCGATGCGGCTGGAAACCGGGGTCGCGCTGATCAACGCGTTGACCGGGGACCACGTCCACGGCAGGCCGAAACCCGCGCTCGGTGGCCACGATCTCGTCCGCGTCGCCACCGAAACGCTCGGCAACGGGCAGATCGACCTGCTGACCGCGGAGCGGTTGCGGAATCTGGCGTCGCGGCTGCGGGAGATCATCGAGTCGTTGTCCCGGCGGGAACACGACGAGGCGGCGGGGCTGCTCAACCGGATGCTCGAAGACAGCAAGGCGCGCCCGTCCCTGCAACGCCACGGCGACGAGTCCTGGCACCTGCATTTCCATGGTCCCGAAGCCGACCTCGTCCAGCAGTGGGCGGCCGGGCTCGCGGTGTCGGTGGCCGCGGCGTTCGGCGAGCACATCCCGCATCGCGTCGGGTTGTGCGCGGCGCCGCGCTGCGATCAGGTGTACATCGACGCGAGCCAGGCGCAGATCAAGCGGTTCTGCGGGCTCGCCTGCCAGAACCGGGTGAAAGCCGCCGCGTATCGCGCCCGCCGGTCAGGATCGTGAGCCGCGCGGTGTCGCGTCGACGTACCACTCGCGGTTGAACACGAGGCCGAAGAGCGGCGCCGGGAGCCGGGTCACGACACGCATCAGCGGCGCCAGCCTGCCGCTTCCCTTCACCTGTGAGGAATGCGCGGCGATCGCGGCCTGTTTCTGACGCGCGAAACGCCGGACGTCGAAGGTGTGCGTGATCTCCGAGCGGGCGCTGTACGCGCGGAGAAGCGCGTCGACGTCGTAGCGGAAGGGGATCCGCGCCAGGCGCACGATCCTCACCAGGCGTGCGACGACGTCGCGGGGGATCGTCGCCTCCAGCAGCCGGACGTCGCCGGCGAGTTCCACCGCGCGCTTGCCGACCTCGTGCACCTTGACGTGGTCGCGGTGGCCGTAGCCGCCGTTGCGGTCGTAGCTCAGCAGGACGGACGCCTTCTCCTCGCGCAGGATCGCCACGAGCCGCGCCGCAGCCTCGTCCGTGCTCGCGCGCACGAACCGGACCCAGCCCGGCGGATCCGGGTAGAGGATCGCGCCATGACCACTGCCCGCGTAGCCGAGATGGACCACTCGCTCGACGCCCAGCACCTTCGCGCTCGCTTCGAGTTCGGCCCGGCGTGCCGCGTCGGCGCCCAGCATGTCGATGGTGGCGACCACGAGGACCACCCGGTGGCCGTCCGCGGCGGCGCGGGCGAGGGTGCCGCCGGTCAGCAGGGCTTCGTCGTCGGGGTGGGCGTGGAAGGCCACGATCGTCGTCACGCTCCGAGCATGCCCGAGGTCGTCGGAACCGTCGGTGGTCGGCTCTTGACCGTCCGTCGACCCTGTGGGTAATCTTCCCTTTACTTTCCAATAGTAAGGAAAGTTTCCTATTTAACTCCGCCGCCCTGACCGTCGGCGCGCCAACGTCGGTGCCGTCGACGCGAGAGGAGAAGCCGAATGCGTTGGGACAAGATCCGTCTCCGGGTGACGGCCGCACTGGCCGCCGGGCTGCTGGCCCCGGTCGCCGCCGCGAACACCTCGATGGCGACCGAGACCGCGGCAGAACCCGCAACGCAGGCCGCCGCCGCGCTGCCGCCGGGCAGTCCGGCGGCGATCAACGGACAGCTGAAGGTCTGTGGCCTCCAGCTCTGCAACTCCGCCGGCAAGCCGATCCAGCTCCGGGGCATGAGCACCCACGGGATCCAGTGGTTCAGCCAGTGCGTGAAGACCGCTTCGCTCGACGCGCTGGCCAACGACTGGAAGGCCGATGTCCTCCGGATCTCCATGTACATCCAGGAAGGCGGCTACGAGACCAACCCGCGCAAGTTCACCGACATGGTGCACGGGTACATCGAAGAGGCCACCAAACGCGGGATGTACGCCCTGGTCGACTGGCACCAGCTCACGCCGGGCGACCCGAACGCGAACCTCAGCCGCGCCAAGACGTTCTTCACCGAGATCGCCCAGCGGCACAAGGACAAGACCAATATCATCTACGACATCGCCAACGAGCCCAACAACGTCAGCTGGGACCGCGTCCGCAGCTACGCGGAGCAGATGATCCCGGTCATCCGCGCCCAGGACTCCGACGGTGTCGTGCTGGTGGGCACCCACGGCTGGGGCTCGCTCGGTATCTCCGACGGCCGCAACGAGACCGACATCATCAACAACCCTGTGCGTGCCAGCAACTTCATGTACACGTTCCATTTCTACGCGGCGTCGCACAAAACGGAGTACTTCAACGCACTGAGCCGCGCCGCGAGCAAGATCCCGCTGTTCGTGACCGAGTTCGGCACCCAGACCGCCAGCGGTGACGGTGGCAACGACTTCACGAACTCCCAGAAGTACCTGGACTTCCTGGCGTCGAAGAAGATCAGCTGGACCAACTGGAACTTCTCCGACGACAGCCGTTCGGGCGCGGTGTTCAAGCCAGGCACCTGCTCGGGCAGCTCGTTCACCGGCACGGCTCCGCTGAAGCCCGCCGGTGTCTGGATCCGGGACCGCATCCGCACCGCGGACAACTTCCCGACCTCCTGATCCCGGCAGCACGCACGTCAGGAAAGGGTCGTTCAGGACGAAAACGTCTTGAACGACCCTTTCCTGACACTTCAGCCGAGCGGTTCGAAGTCCAGCGTGGCGAGGCGGTCCGGGTCGGCGAGGATGTCGATCGCCGCGATCTTCCCGCCCGCGACGGTGAACGCGAAGACCGTCGTCGGCACGCCGTCCTTGGTGACGACCATCCCGGCCGCGCCGTTGACCAGCGCGGGCCGCAGCTCCCCGCCCTCGCCCGCGGCCCGGAACATGAGGGCCTGGCTCGCGATCTTGGCCGCCCCGCGCACGAAGCGCGACGTCCCCGCCGGAGCGGCGCCGCCCTCGGCGCGCAGGATGACATCCGGGTCGAGCACCGAAACGAGGGCGTCGAAATCGCCGCCCCGCGCGGCGGCGAAGAACGCGTCGACGACTTCCCTCTGACGGCCCAGATCCGCGTCCGGGACCGTCGGCGAACCCTGCAGACGACGGCGTGCGCGGCTGGCGAGCTGCCGCGTCGCCGCGGAAGACCGGCCCACGATCGGTGCGATCTCGTCGAACGGCAGGGCGAACATGTCGTGCAGGACGAACGCCAGCCGCTCGGCGGGGTCCAGCGTGTCGAGCACGACCAGCAGCGCCAGTCCGACCGAATCCGCCAGCAGGGCCTGGTGTTCCGGGTCGATCCCGCCCGCACGGCCGATGATCGGGTCTGGGAGCTGGGCGCCCACCGGCTCTTCCGGCCGGGACTTGCGCGAGCGCAGCATGTCGAGACAGATCCGGCCGACGACGGTGGTCAGCCAGCCGCCGAGGTTGTCCACCTCGCCGGAATCCGACCGGCTCAGGCGCAGCCAAGCCTCCTGCACCGCGTCGTCCGCCTCGCTCAGCGAACCGAGCATCCGGTACGCCACCGCCCTCAAATGCGTCCGGTGCCCTTCGAAACGCCGCGCCAGCCAGTCGTGTTCGTCCACGGTCCCCATCCTTCATCGCTCGGTCGTAACCCTGACGCGTGGGGGAACGGAGATGTGACAGGCCTTCAGCCGCGGGTGCCCGCCTGGATCGCCGGGGTCCGCATCGCCTTCGCCGCCGCGCCCACGTGCGAACCGAGCGTCAGGACCACGGCGATGCCGACGACGGCGAGATAGACCCCGATCGTCTCGTCCGGCACCGGGCTCCCGGTCCTGGCGACGCTGTACGGGACGACGGTGACGACGGCGGAGAGCGAGCCGAACAGGACACCGACCGCCACCAGGACGGTGCCTTCGGTGCCGACGAGCCGCAGGACCTGCGACGGTGTCGAACCGATGAGCCGTTGTTGCCCGAACTCGCGGCGGCGTCCGATTAGCGCGGCGACGACGGTGTTCACCAGCATCACGGCGGCGAACAGCGCGATCATGCCGACCACGACGTAGTTCAGAGTCTCGATGCTGCTCGCGATCGTCGCGGGCGCGGTGCCCACCGAGTTCTCGATGGCCTGCATGTACAGCGTCCCGGTCGCGATGCCGGTGAACAGGATGATCGGCACCAGCACCCCGGCCAGCCGGCGGCCGCGGACCCGCAGGTGCGCTGCCGTGAGATGACCGCTGACGCCCGCGCGCCGCAGCGGAGCGGCCAGCACCGCGGCGATCGGGCCGAGTAACGCGGGAGAGAGGAGCGCGAAACCGATCGCGGCGAGGATCGCGCCCTGGCCGCCGATCGCCATCAACGCGGGCTCCGTTCCGGTGAACGCGGTCATCGTCAGCACGCCGCATCCGAGCCCGGTGGCCAGGGCGATCGTGGCGCCGATCATCCGGAGCCGGCTGGTCGGCCGGGTGTCGATCCCTGCCTCGCGAACAGCCTCGTTGGCTCCGCGCCGGGCCACTTGCCGTGCGGAAACCGTCGCGGCGACGAGTGCGGCGAGAAGGGTGATGCCGGTGCCCATGGACACCGCGATCGGGCCGAACTGTGCTTCGAGCCCGGCTGGTACGCGGCCGGTGTCACCGAGCAGGGTGACCAGCCACCGCCCGGCGAAGACCGAGGGCACGAGGGCCGCGGCCGCGGCGAGGACGGCGACGACCGCCGCCTCGCCCACGATCATCCGTCCGATCTGCGACGGGGTCGCGCCGGCGCTCTTCAGCAACGCCATCTCCCGGGCGCGCTGCCGGATGAGCAGGGAGAGCGTGGAAAGCGTCGCGAACAGGACGATCACCAAGCCCCAGCCGCCGACGACACTCGCCATGATCAGCAAGGTCTTCGCGGTCTCGGGATCGGCGGTCGCCCGAGTGTCCAAAAGGGACGCGAACGTCATCAGGATCGTGGCGCCGAGGAACATCGCGACGAAGCTCGCGACGAATCCGGTGGGACGGCGGCGGAGTGACGAGAACGCCAGCTTGGTCGCGATCATGGAAGGTCCTCCCCAGGCTTTGCCGTCAGGTTAGGGAGCACGGACGGCACCGGACAGGGGACAGGCCCCCGGACGCGGGGTAGGGGCGGCCCTACCGCCGCGGGTAGCCGCCGTCGACCTCCTTCACCGGTTTGTGGGGGAAGCGGCGTTCGGCGTAGGCCTTGGCCGGGGAACCTTCCCGCACGTACAGCGTCTCCACCTTGTCCTGCAAGGGTTTCACCACGGTTCCGAGGAAGCCGCGCCGGTCTTCGAGGTAAGGCCCGAGCACGTCCTCGCCCGCCGGGCAGACCGCCATGCAGTACGCGGCCTTGTAGTTCGGCTTGAACGCGAGGCTCTGCCACATCGACACGTTCTCCGAATCGCTCACCCTGGACCGGAAGTCGGCGGCGTCCTCGTTGTCGGCCACGGTCTGCGCCCAGTCGGTGAAGCCGCTCATGAACTCGCGGTAGTTGTGCGTCGAACAGGCGAGGAAGTCGAACTCGCCGGTCTTGGAGATCGCGCCGATCGGGCAGGCAGCGACACACAGCTTGCACTCCAGGCAAGGGTTGTAGTCGATCGCCTCGCCGTAGGTGGACACCTCGGCGTCGACCAGCAGGGTCGCCAGCAGCACGAAGTTGCCGAATTTCGGGTGGATGACGTTGCGATGCAGCCCCATGGCGCCGAGTCCGGCCGCGACGGCGACCGTCTTGTGCGCGACGACCCAGATCCGGCCGGGGTAGCGCTCCATCTCCATCGGGAACGTCGCCGACGGGTTGATCGCGCGGTACCCGGCGTCCTGCAGCGTCCGGACGATCGTGTGCCCCGCTTCGTTGATGATCTCGCCGCCGCGGTGGAACTCCTGGTTGGCGACACTGCGGGCGGGGGAGCGGACGTCGTCGCGGTTCATCCGCACCACGAGCGAGACGAGAGTTTTGGTGCCGGGCAGCGCGCGCTGGACGTGCTCGCGTTCGCCCGCGAGATCCGGGTGGTCGAGCGAGACGGCGGCCGCGTCGTCGGCGCCGGCGGCGAGGCAGATCTCCTTGAGCCAGGCGGCGTCGATGACCGGCGACGGTTTGTCCCGCGGTTTGGCGAGCACCGCCTGTACCGACGGATGATCGGCCAGCTTCTTGGGGAGCCGGTCGGTCACAACGCCTCCAGGATGGTCGCGTTGGCCTGGCCGCCGCCTTCGCACATGGCCTGCAGGCCGTAGCGGGCGCCGTGGTGGTGGAGCGCGTTGACCAGCGTGCCCATAAGCCTGGTCCCGCTCGCGCCGAGCGGATGGCCGAGCGCGATCGCGCCGCCGTGGACGTTGACCTTGGCCGGGTCGGCGCCGGTTTCCTGCTGCCATGCCAGCACGACACTGGCGAAGGCCTCGTTGATCTCGAACAGATCGATGTCCGCCAGGCTCAGCCCCGCGCGCCGCAGCACCTTCTCCGTCGCCGGGATGACGCCGGTGAGCATGAGCAGGGGGTCGGATCCGGTGACGGCGAAACTGTGCAGGCGGGCGCGCGGGCGGAGGCCCAGCCGGGCGGCGGTCTCGCTGGAGGTGATGAGCACGGCGGAGGCGCCGTCGTTGATCGGGCTGCTGTTGCCCGCGGTCACCGACCAGTCGATCTGCGGGAAGCGCGCGGCCACGTCCGCGTCCTGGAACGCCGGGCGCAGTCTGGCGAGGGTTTCGAGGTCGGTGCCCGGCCGGACCGACTCGTCGGTGGACACCCGGCCCGACGGCGTCTCGATCGGCACGATCTGGCTCGCGAATCGCCCGAGTTCGTGTGCCCGCGCCGCCTTCCGGTGCGAGGACATCGCGAACTCGTCCATCGCTTCCCGGCTGAGTGACCATTTCGCGGCGATGAGTTCGGCGCTGATCCCTTGGGGCACCAGGCCTTCCGGATAACGCTCCGCGACGCCGGGGCCGAGCGGATCGGTGCCCGGCAGCACGTTGGACCACATCGGGACCCGGCTCATGGACTCGACGCCGCAGGCGATGACGACGTCGTACGCGCCGGCCATCACCCCTTGCGCGGCGAAGTGCACCGCCTGCTGGCTGCTCCCGCATTGCCGGTCGACGGTGGTGGCGGGCACGGATTCCGGCAGTCCGGCGGCGAGCGCCGCCCACCGCGTGACGTTCTGGGCCTGTTCGCCGACCTGGTCGACCGCGCCGCCGATGACGTCGTCGATCAGTTCGGGGTCGAGCCCGTTGCGCTCGACGAGCGCCCGCAACGTGTGGGCGAGCAACTGGACCGGGTGGATCTCATGCAGGGCGCCACCGGGCTTGCCCTTGCCGATCGGGGTACGGACGGCGTCGACGATGACCGCGTCGTGCACGGCTGCCTCCAGTAGTGAGTTGGGATCTCCAACTTACTGTGACACCGAGTGGGTTGGAAATCAAGACTCACCGGGTTTATGCTGGTCGCATGACCGAAGGACCGAGGGACTGCTCGATCGCCAACGCGATGGAGGTGATCGGGGAGCGCTGGAGCCTGCTCGCGCTGCGTGAGGTGTTCTTCGGGGCGCGGCGGTTCGACCAGATCGTCCGCAACACCGGGGCGAGCCGGGACATCCTGACCGCACGGCTGCGGAAGCTCGTCGAGACGGGAATCCTCGAGAAGCGGCTCTACGAGGAGCATCCGCCTCGCTACGAGTACGTGCTCACCGAGGCGGGGCACGCGCTCAACCACGTGCTGCTGAACCTGATGGCGTGGGGCGACACTTATGTCACCGAGGGGCCGCCGCCGACGGTGTGGCGGCATTCGTGCGGTGAGGTGCTCGCGCCGGAGACCGTGTGCGCGCACTGCCATGAACCGGTGCGGGAGAAGGACATGACGCTGGTGCGGAGCACGCGCCGCTCTTGAGCGCCTCGTGAGCGGTAAGTGCGGTTAGGACGAACCCGTATTTACTCAAGGGGGCGTCGGTCTCGAAGCTGGGCGACAGCTGGATCTCCCCGCTCCCAGGCTCTGCCACGGCCAAAGGACGACGTCAAGACCGGTAGTAGGCAAATACAGGTCCACCAGAACCCGTCCTCGCCGCTCACGAGGGCTGGGGCTAGCCGCGGGTCTGCCACTCCCGCGCGATCATCCGCATGAGCGCCGGGTAGATGATCAGGTACCGGAACGGCTTGATGAATCCCATGTACACCTGGCCGAACAGGCCGTTCGGTTTGACCAGCACCGCCATCTGACCGCGGTATCCGCCCTGCCCGTCTTCGACCCACGCGATGTGCATGACGCCGTGCATGGTCCGGTTCGCCATTTCGGCGGCGAACTCGTCTTCGAGCCGGTAGAGCGGGGTGAACGGCAACCAGTCCTCATCCGGGCCGGTGGGTGTGTCGCGGAGTTCTGGCGGCAGCTTGCCGCGGAGCGATCCCACCCGGGTGTCGAGGCCGGAACTCCGCTTGTCCAGCCCGAGCAGTCCGCCGAGCTTCCATCGCAGCGCCCACAACGCCCGGACGGGGAGTGGTGACCCGTCCGGGAAGTTCCCCGACGAGAACTGCTTCACCAGCTTGCCGAAGTCGTCCGGCCCGCCGGGTGTTCCGAGCGCCCAGACGTCTTCGAGGTCGAAGTCCCCGGCGATCTCGTGGATCCGCCACGAGCGGGTGGTGTGGGCCGTTTCCGCGAGTTTCATGCCGTCACCACGAATCCGACAGTCATCGTCGTAGTTCCTCCCAGTGCTTCCGCCATCTGTACGGTAGCGTATATATCGTCTTCGTGGTGCTGGAGTGACGGGAGATACGGTGATCCCATGGCCGCCGAAACCCGGACCCCGCCGAGCGCCTGGATTGACGCGGGGCTGACCGCCCTCGCCGCCGGAGGTCCCGACGCGGTCCGCGTCGAAGTGCTCGCGAAAGCCTTGGGTGTCACCAAAGGCGGCTTCTACGGTCATTTCGCCGATCGGGGCACGCTGCTGCAGGAAATGCTCGCCACCTGGGAACGGATGAGCACCGAGCTGCTGTTCGAAAGCGTCGAGAGCGAAGGCGGTGACGCCAGGGCGAAGATCCGACGCGCGGGGCTGCTCGCCGGCGAGCGTCTGCTGCCGATCGACCTCGCCATCCGGGACTGGGCGCGGCGCGACGCGGCGGTCGCCGACCGGCTCCGGCGGGTCGACAACCAGCGGATGGACTACCTGCGTTCCCTCATGCGCGAGATCTTCACCGACGAGGACGAGGTCGAAGCCCGCTGCCTGCTCGCGTTCTCGCTCCTGATCGGCAAGCATTTCATGGCCGCGGACCACGACGGCCGGTCGCGGGAGGAGGTCACCGAGCTGGCCGGGGCACTGCTTCTGGGCGGCGGACCCGGTCATGGAATTTGAGACGGGGCAACGGCTCCTCGCTTTCCTGCGCGAGCTTCAAGCGGTGGAGGTCGCGGAATCGAGGTGGGAGCTCGGCGGCTCGGGCTGGCATGCCGTCGTGGACGTCGAGCCGCGCCGATGGCTCGGGCTGGCGTTCGAGGCATTGGACCCCGTGACCGGCAAGTGCGCCACCTACGACATCGACACCGACCTCTACGACCTGACGCGGGACGATCAGCGCGAGTTCGCGCAGGAGATCGAGCGCGACATCATCGAGTTCCTCGACAACCTGAGAAAGGGAGCGGTGCTGCGGGGAAACGCCGGGTCGAAGTTCGTGGTCGTCTTTCCCATGGACGGGGCCTACATCCGCGTCGTCCAAGGTCGCTTCATGGGAAGCGCGTCCACGCACCCTGATCTCACCGCGGCGCTGGCCGGCGGTGACTACGTCCCGCTCAGTCGTCTTCATCCTCGGGAGTAGTCGGGACCTGCTTCCGTGCGACGTAGATGAGCAGCCCGATGATCACCACGGGGCCGACGAAGATCAGGATCTCGTCCCAGCCGCCCTGGTGCATCATCACCACCCGCGCCGCGATGCTCATGAGCCGGAGACCAGCGCGATCCCGAGCGCGGTGTAGCCGATCATCAGCGCCAGCATCGGGTACTGGCCCACCTTGACGTAGTTCGCGCGCAGCACGCCGACGGAACGGTCATGTGCCGAGGTTACGGCCAGCACGTGCCCGGCGACGATTCCGGCGATCTGCACCAGCGCGATCACGCCGGTCGACAGGACCGTGTAGTCGATCGCGCGGCCGAGGCCCTGCTGCCCTGAGAACACGGCGAACGAGAAGTAATGCGCGACCGTGTAACCGACCATGATCGGGATCAACGACGGCGCGAACGCGGGATACGGATCGAATCCGCGGCGCAGGTATGGCCTGGTCAGGCTGATCGCGCCCGCGTAGGCGCCGTAGGTGAGCGCGATACAGACCGCGAGACCGGCGGAGCCGCCGAGGACCCCGGCATCGAGCGACGTCCAGAACGGGAGCCGGGTCAGGCCGTCGAACGCCGTCGAGCCGAGCACCACCAGCACCAGCGCGGTCAGCCACGGCGCGGGGGAGATGGTGAGCAGGCCGTCCAGCGGATTCCGGACCACCAGACGTCCGTCGGCACGCCTGCCGAACGGGGAGAGGGCCGCGACCAGGCGCGCGTAGACCTCGAAAGCGTCACCGCGGTCGAACCAGCGCGGACCGAAGACCACACCGAACGCGATGTGTATAACGGCATACACGGTGCCGAAAAGAGCGATCGCGCGCGGCGAATCCGGGTGCGGGAACACCAGTTCCAGCCACAAAAACGCCAAGAGGCCGACGATCGCGGGCAGGTAGCCGAGCCGGTCCGGGAGTTCGCGGTGCCGGGACGGGATGAGCGACGCGACCGTCCTCAGTGGATTCAACCGCCGCCAGACCGGGCCGAACAGGAGCGAAAGCGGAACGAGCCCGACCCAGAACCAGACGTAGAACCAGGCGGGGGCCGGGTTGTCGGCCGAGCTGTCGGGACCGGCCCACGCCATCGCCAGAAACCCGGCGAACAACACCACCCCGAGCGCGCCCGACGCGACCCGCGAGAACGCGCTGTCGATGAACCGTTGCAGGCCAACGGGAAGAGGCCGCCCTGCGTCGGCGCCGCGCAGTTTGGGCTCCTTCCAGAGCGCGGTGAGTGCGAAGAACGAGACCACGACGGCCGCGGCTCCCGCGTAGAGCGCGAGCCAGAGCGGGACCGGCAGGTCGGACCGGCCGCCGAGCCCGTGCGCCAGGATCATCCGCTCACCCGGAGCTTGGTCACCGCCGCGCCGCTCTTGTGCAGTTCCACCTCGAAGATCCCGTCGATGTTCGCGGTGAAGGCGACCGTCCCCGGAGCGCCGGGGGAGAGCTGAGTGGCCTTGTCATAGCCGTGGACGTGGAGTTCGTCCGGCTGGTCGGATGTGACCTCGAGCGCGACGTTCTCGCCGGTGCGCACCGCGACCTCCTCGGGGCCCGCCGTGCGCTTGCCCTCGGTGATCGAGAACTTGACGGTCCGGGTGCCGGTGGCCGGCTCCGGGCCGGTCGTTCCCGAGCAGCCGGTCACGGCCAACAGTGCGGCCACGGTGATCCCGCCGATCCTCCGCATCGAGGTCCCTCCAAGTCGTACGCCCCGGCTTGCCCGGCCGGGACCTTGCGCCTATCGTGTTACCCCAAGGTAACAGTTACTCAGGTTAGCAGGAAGGCGAGAACGGTGTTCATGGCTCAGGAGAGCCCGCCTGCCGGCGGAGCGCAATTCGGGCAGATCGTCATCGCGGGCCTGATGTTCACGGCGGTCTTCCTGCCCTTGGCTCTTTTCGTGCTTCGCGAGCGCGCGGGGAAGCGGACGGTCTTCGGTCGCGTGGCGGACTGGATGGCCGGGCTCACCGGTCTGCCGCGCTGGGCGGCACTGCCGATGTTCGTCGCCTTCCTGTCCGGGATGTCGGCACTGATCGGCGTCTACTGGGACGTGCCGATCCACATGGAGCTCGGCCGCGACGAAGGCCCGCTCGCGAACCCGTCGCACTATCCGATCTACTTCGGACTGATGGGCATCTTCGCCAGTGGCGTGCTCAGCGCGACCCTGGCCACGAAGGATCTGCCCAAGCGCACGTTCAAGATCGGCCCGCACTGGCGGGCGCCGATGGGGTCCATCCAGATGATGGCGACCGGGCTGGTCGGCATCGCGGGCTTCCCGCTCGACGACGTCTGGCACCGTCTGTTCGGCCAGGACGTCACCGAATGGGGGCCGACGCACGTCCTGATGATCGGCGGCGGCGTGTGCGTCGTGCTGGGCCTGCAACTGCTGCTCGGCGAGGCGCGCCAGGTCGGTGCGACCGGACCGGTCGTGCGCCTGCTCGGCCCCGTCCTCGCCGGTGCCTGGATGATGGGCGCTTCGGCGTTCCTCATGGAGTTCGATCTCGGCGTCCCGCAGTTCCCGATGCTGTCGCAGGTCGTGCTCGTCGGCCTGATCGGCGCCTGGACGCTGACCTACGGCCGGCTGTCCTGGGGTCCCGGCGGCGCGCTGATCGTCCTCGCGGTCTTCCTCGCCTCCCGCGCTTCGTTCGCCGTCATCCCGCTGTTCGCCGACCTGCACGTGGCGTCGCTGCTGCCGTACGTCGCCGAAGCGGTGATCATCGAGGTCGTCGCCTTCGCGATGCGGAACCGGCAGGGTTACCCGTTCGCCGCCGTCGCCGGTCTGCTCGTGGGGACGGCCGGGATGCTCGCCGAGGCGGCGTTCACCCATTGGCTGATGCCGAATCCCTGGCCCACGGCACATCTGCCGCTGTTCGTCCTGTTCGGGACCGGCGCGGCGCTCGCGGGCGCGTTCATCGGGGTCTGGCAGTACCAGCGAGTGGAGGAGACGGCGACGCGGGTGCCCGTGGCCGGCCCCCGGCACTCGGTCGGGCTCGTCGGCGCGCTGGGTGCGGTCGCGCTGATGTCAGCGGTCGCCGTCCCGGCCGATCCGGAACCGGGGTTCACTGCGGACGTCCGGCTGACCGAGGCCGCGACCGGGCTGCCGATCTCGAACCCGCACGGCGGCGGCACGCCTCGTTGGGTCGACGCGACCGTCACGCTCTCGCGGCCCGACCTGGCCGACGACGCCGTGTGGCTGAACGGTTTCGCTTGGCAGGGTGGCGATTTCTTCACCGCGCCGCTGGAGAAGATCGGCGACGGGGTGTACCGCACGGCCCAGCCGCTGCCGGTGTTCGGCCAGTGGAAGACCGGGATCCGCGTGCACGTCCCGAACCGGGTGATGGGGCTCGCCCCGATCTACGCGCCCGCCGACCCGGCCGCGAACGCGCCGTCGATCGACGCGACGTCCGGCACGCGTCCGTTCATGTCGGAGATCGAGTTCCTGCAACGGGAGCGGAAGTCGGAGACACCCGCGGTGCTGTGGACGGTCGCGTACGTGACCGTCGGGCTCATCTTCGCCGGGATGTGGGCGCTGTTCGCGTGGCTCTACGCGGCCGCGGCCACCGCGCGGCGGCGTGAGGTCTCCGTCGGCTGACGTCCCCGCGTTTCGTCCTCTGAACGCGGTACTTGCGCGTGCAACGACCGCATCCAGAGGACGAAACGCTTTGCTCGCACTTCGTCGCACGTATCGATTGGGCATCATCGCGCGCAAGACTTCTGCAAGCCCGCTTCCCTTGAATACCCAGGACACTGCACGTGTCGCCGTTTCACGCGCCGAAATGGTGACGCACCGCAATGTCGGCAAGACGTAAAGTAGCTGTCGACCACGCGACGACATCCGCCGTGCACGATCGGTATTGGCGAGTCATTGCGCGGTTACCGCGACATGTGGTTACTTTTCCGCCTTGGGGGTTGGGTTACAGCGAGTTTCGATGGGGTGGTCTTCGTGCGCACAGAGCGTTTTCCGAGGCGACGGCGTGGTCTTCGCGTGGTCGCCGTCCTCGCCGCTTCGGCGGTCGCGACGGTGCCTTTCGTGCCCGCCGCGGCGGCACAGCAGCAGGGCAAGGTTCTCCGGGTGGCGCTCACGACCGGCATCGACCACCTGAACCCCTTCACCGCCCAGCTGGCGGCGTCGACCCAGGTCGGCCGGTTCAACTACGAGTTCCTGACCCTGCCTTCGGCCGAGGACACCCAGCCCACGGGCGGGATCGCGGAGTCGTGGAAGACGTCGGACGACAAGCTCACGTGGACCTTCGTCATCCGTCAGGGGATGAAGTGGTCCGACGGCAAGCCGATCACCGCGCAGGACCCCGCGTACACCTTCCAGCGGATGCTCGACGATGAGAACGCCCGCACCGCGAACGGCAGCTACGTCACCAACTTCGCCTCGGTGTCGGCGCCGGACGACAAGACGCTCGTCATCAAGACCAAGGCCCCGCAGTCGAGCATGACCTCGCTCGACGTACCGATCGTGCCCAAGCACATCTGGGAGCCGATCAAGGATCTCAACGCCCCGTCGACCGACGACATGGCCGTGGTCGGCGTCGGCAGCGGGCCGTACCTGCTGACCGAGTACAAGAAGAACGAGTTCGTGAAGTTCAAGGCGAACAAGGACTACTGGCGCGGCGCGCCCAAGGTCGACGAACTGCAGCTGCTGCAGTTCAAGGACGCCGAGGCCGCGGTCAACGCGTTGAAGCAGGGCGAGGTCGACGTCATCAACCGCCTCACGCCGACGCAGTTCGACGCGCTCAAGGGCGAGAAGAACATCACCACGAACAAGGCGCCGGGCCGCCGGTACAACGAGCTCATCATCAACTTCGGCGTCAAGAACGTGCTCGACCAGCCGATCGGTGACGGGAACCCGATCCTGAAGGATCTCCGCGTCCGCAAGGCGATCGCGCAGGCCGTCGACACCAACACCATCGTCGAAAAGGTGATGAACGGCTACGGCCAGGCCGGGACCGGCGTCGTGCCGGCGATCTACAAGGCCTACACCTGGACCCCGTCCGACGCCGAGAAGACCAAGTTCGACATCGCGGCCGCGAACGCCACGCTCGACCAGGCCGGCTACGCCAAGGGAGCGGACGGCATCCGCGTCGCCCCCGGCGGCGCGAAGCTGGAGTTCCGCCTCGCTGGGCACGCGAACCGGCCGTTCGACCAGCGTGTCGCGCAGTTCGTCACCGGCTGGCTCAAGGACGCCGGCATCGGCGTCAAGCAGGAACTCGTCTCCGACGACGAACTGGACGACCGCACCACGGCGGGCAACTACGACCTCGCGATCTCCGGCTACGGCACCTCGCCCGACCCGGATTACGCGCTGAGCCTGAACACCTGTGCCGGCCGCCCGAACGCGGAGGGCAACGGCGGCAGCTCGGCGACGTTCTTCTGCGACCCGCGCTACGAAGACCTGTACAAGAAGCAGCTGACCGAGTTCGACCCGGCCAAGCGCGCCGAGCTCGTCAAGCAGGCGCAGGCCGTGCTGGCGGGCGAGTACGTCGACGTCGTCCTGGACTACGACAACGTGCTCGAGGCCTACCGCTCGGACAAGTTCTCCTCGTTCACCAAGCAGCCGCAGCCCGACGGCGCGATCCTCGAGCAGTCCGGCTACTGGGGCGTCTACGGCGCCACCCCGGCCGACGCGGCCACTGCCGGCTCTGAGGAGAGCAGCAACACCGGATTGTGGATCGGCATCGGCGCGGTCGTGCTCGTGGTGCTCGTCGGCGGCGGTGTGCTGCTCGGGCGGCGCGGCAAGTCGGCCGAGGACCGGGAGTAAGAGCAGCGTTGACCGAAGCACTCAGTTCCCTCGACCAGTCCTCGGCGCTCGTCGATCCCGACGAGCGCCGGAGCGGGACCGGCACGGCCCGGTTCGTGCTCTCCAAGATCGGCGGCGCGCTGGCGAGTCTCGCCCTCGTCGTCGTGCTGGGGTTCTTCCTGTTCCGGACGCTGCCCGGTGATCCCGTGCGGTTCATGGTCCGCGACCGGCCGACCGACCCGAAGATGATGGCGGAGCTGCGCGCGCAGATGGGCGTGGACAAGCCTCTGCTGCAACAGTTCTGGGATTACGTCGTCGGCCTGCTCCAGGGCGACATGGGCGTCTCGTACCTGCAGCGGCGCCCCGTCTTCGACATGATCGGCGAGCGGTTGTGGCCGACGATCCTGCTCGTCGGCAGCGCGACGGTGCTCGCGGTCGCGCTCGGCCTGTGGCTCGGCATCCGCGCGGGCTGGCGCCGGGGGAGCGGGTTCGACAAGGCGCAGACCGGGATCGCGCTGACCCTGTGGTCGGTTCCGCAGTTCTGGCTCGGGCTCATGCTGCTCGTGGCGACCGACGGGCTCTTTCCCAGCCGGGGCATGCATTCCCCGGACGTCGCGCCCGGCTTCTTCAGCGAGGGGCTCGACGTCCTCCATCATCTGGTGCTGCCGTGCGTGACCCTGCTGGTGGTGTTCTACGCGCAGTACATGCTGGTCATGCGGTCGTCGCTGATCGGCGAGATGAACTCGGACTACCTCACCACCGCCAGGGCCAAGGGCCTGCGCGACGACCTGGTGCGCAAGCGGCACGCCGTGCCCAACGCCCTGCTGCCGACGGTGACGCTGGTCTTCATGCAGTTCGGCATGGTCGTCTCGGGCGCGGTCTCGGTCGAGGCCGTGTTCAGCTGGCCGGGGCTCGGGCAATTGCTCTACGAAGCGCTCCGCGGACCTGATCTGCCTGTCCTGCAAGGAGTCTTCGTCACCCTCGCCGGTGCGGTGGTGCTGATGAACCTGCTCGCGGAGTTGCTCTACCGCGTGCTCGACCCCAGGGTGCGGACGGCATGACCACAGCGGAAAAACCCGGTTCGATCGTCTGGCGCCGCCGCCGCGAGGCCGTGGCGAAGCGCTGGCACGAGTTCACGACGAACAAGGCGGGCGTCTTCGGGCTGGCCTTCCTCGGCATCCTCACCGCGCTGGCCATCCTCGCGCCGGTGATCTCGGACGAGTCCGGCCTCGACGTCACCAAGGCCCACGGCGGTTCGCTGAACCCGCCCAGCGGGGAATTCTGGCTGGGCACCGACATCGACGGCCGTTCGGTGCTGCTGATGACGTTCTGGGGTGCGCGGATCTCGCTGCTCGTCGGGTTCTCGGCGGCTTTCCTCTCGGTGCTGATCGGTACGATCATCGGGATCGCCGCCGCGCATTTCGGTGGCTGGCTGTCCGGGTTGCTGCTGCGGTTCACGGACTTCTTCCTGGTACTGCCGTCGCTCGTCCTCGCCGTGGCACTGGCGTCGGTGCTGGAACAGGGCGCGATGACGGTGATCGTCGCCATCGGTGTCACCGCCTGGCCGAGCACCGCCCGGCTGGTCCGCGCGCAGACACTGACGATCGAAGGCCGTCCGTACATCGAGCGCGCGAAGGCGCTCGGCGGCGGTCACCTGCACATCGTCGGCAAGCACGTGCTGCCCGGCGTCATGCCGCTCGTGCTGGCCAACACCACGCTCGTCGTGGGCAACGCGGTCATCGCGGACGCGACGCTGGCGTTTCTCGGTGTCGGCAATCCGAACACCGTCTCCTGGGGAGCCATGCTGCAGACCGCGCTGAACAACGGCGCGATCAGCAAGGGCGCCTGGTGGAACCTGCTGCCGCCGGGACTCGCGATCGTCGTGGTCGTCCTCGCCTTCACCCTCGTCGGACGCGCGCTGGAGACCGTGCTGAACCCGCGCCTGAAGGGACAGCACTCATGAGCCCCTTGCTGGAACTGAAGAACCTCGGCGTCACCTACGCCACCGGGAGCGGCGAGGTCGCCGCCGTCCGCGGCGTCGACCTCGTGCTCGAACCCGGCGACACCCTCGGCGTCGCCGGGGAGTCGGGGTCGGGGAAGTCGACGGTCGCGATGAGCGTGCTGCGGCTGCTCCCGCGTTCGGCGAAGGTCAGCGGCGAGATCCTGCTGGACGGCGAAGACGTCGCGGCGATGAAGTGGGGCAGGCTGCGCGCGGTGCGCTGGGCCGCGGCCTCGGTCGTGTTCCAGGGCGCGATGCACGCGCTCAACCCGGTGCGGAAGATCGGCGAGCAGATCGCGGAGCCGATCCGGCTGCACCCGCCCGGCGGCGAGGCGCTGTCGGACGGTGAGATTCAGGCCAAGGTCAAGGAACTGCTCGAACAGGTCGACCTGCCGCCCGGCCGGGCCGGGGCGTACCCGCACGAACTGTCCGGTGGGCAGAAGCAGCGCGTCATGATCGCGATGGCGCTGGCCTGCTCGCCGCGGCTGATCATCGCGGACGAGCCGACGACCGCGCTCGACGTCGTCGTCCAGGCCCAGGTGCTCGACCTGCTGGGCAGGCTGGTCGCCGAACAGGGGATCGGGCTGATCATGATCAGTCACGACCTGTCGGTGCTCGCCGCGACCTGCCGCCGGATCGCGGTGATGTACGACGGCGAGATCGTCGAGGAGCGGCCGAGCGCCGAGTTGATGAGCGCGCCGCACCACGAGCACAGCAAGGCGCTGGCGGCCGCGTTCCCGACCGTCGGCGATCCGGCGTCGCGGTTCGCGCCCGCGACCAGTACACCGCTGCCGCCCGAACCGGAACGCAGCGCCGACCAGCCCGCCCTGCTGGAGGCCGAAGACCTGCGCGTCAGCTTCCGCGATCGCAGCGGCAAGCGCATCGACGCCGTCGCCGGGGTGAGCCTGCAGGTGCGGAAGGACGAGATCGTCGCGCTCGTCGGCCAGTCCGGCTCCGGCAAGACGACGCTGGCCCGGACGCTGCTCGGGCTGCAGAAGCCCGATTCCGGAACGGTGCGCTACGACGGCAAACCGGTCCCGCTCGGCGGCGCCGGGCTCAAGGCGTACCGGCGGCAGGTCCAGCTCGTGCTGCAGGACCCGACGAGCGCGCTGAACCCGAACCACACGGTGTACGAGGCCGTCGCGGAAGGCCCGCGCATCCACGGAATGGGCGCGAACGAGCACGAGATCGTCGTCAAGGCGCTGGAAGCGGCCGAACTGCGGCCCGCGGAGAAGTTCCTCGACCGGCTCCCGCACGAGCTGTCCGGCGGGCAGCGGCAGCGGGTCGTCATCGCGGGCGCGCTCGCGCTGGACCCCGGCGTGATCGTGGCTGACGAGCCGGTGGCGTCACTCGACGCGTCGGTGCGAGGGGAGATCCTCGCGCTGTTGCTGCGCCTGCGGCGTGAACTCGGCCTCGCCGGGCTCGTGATCACCCACGACCTCGGGCTGGCCTGGAACATCGCCGACCGGGCCGCCGTGATGTACCGAGGAGAGCTGGTGGAGGTCGGCACGGTGGAGGAGGTCCTGCTGGACCCGAAGCACGACTACACGAAGTCGCTGCTCGCCGCGTTGCCCGGTGGAACCGCGCGGGAAACCCCCATTGCCGCGCACTCGCACAGGCGCGGTGTGTAACCTCCAATCTCGAAATGGCGACCACGACAGACCCCCAGCAGACGCCCTCGGCCGGTTCCCTCGGCGAGCGGCTACGGGTGCCTTCCCGGTTCCCGTACCGCACCATCGCGATGGGGACCATCGGCAGCACGCTGCTGATGCTGGCGGCGCTCGGCGCCGGTGGCATCCTCATTCGTGACCCGATCCTGGGGCACGGGCCACTGTCGTGGATCCGCTACGGCCACGGCCGCATCCTCGCCAACACGATGCTGTACACGGGCTTCGCGCTGATCATCTGGGCGTGGGTCCGGCTGGGCCGCTACGCGCTCGCCGGCCGGATCGGCAGCCGCCCGATCGTCATCGCCGCCGCCTGCTGGATGGCGCCGCTGCTGGTGTCGCCGCCGCTGTTCACCCGAGACGTCTTCTCGTACCTCGCGCAGGGCGCGCAGCTGCTCAATGGTCTCGACCCGTACGCCAACGGCCCGGCCGAGCTGGCCGTGCTGCCGGACGTCGTGCAGAACGTCCACCCGCTGTGGCAGACCACGCCCGCGCCGTACGGCCCGCTGTTCCTGCTGGTCGCCAAGGGGATCGTCTCGGTCACCGGCAACGACATGATCGCCGGTGTCATCGCGACCCGGCTGGTGCTGATGATCGGCCTGGCCGGGATGCTGTGGTCGCTGCCGCGGCTGGTCAAGCACCTCGGCGGCAAACTGCCGATCACCCTGTGGCTCGCCATCGCCAGCCCGATGACGGTGATCCACCTCGTCGGCGGTCCGCACAACGACCTGCTGATGCTGGGCTTCCTCACCGTGGGCGTGCTGGCCGCGCTGGAGCGCAAGCACGTCGTCGCGATCGTCCTGGTCACCATCGGCATGCTGATCAAGCCGACCGCGGCGTGGGCGCTGCCGTTCCTGGTCTGGGTGTGGGCGAACCACCTGCCCGGCGACCGGAAGGTGGTCAACTTCTTCCGCGCGGGCGCCGCGTCGGTCGGGATCTTCCTGCCGGTGTTCGTCGCGGGCACCTGGCTCTCGCTCGGCTCGGTCAACCTGGGCTGGCTGACCGGCCTCAAGGCGCCGACGCTGATCGCGAACTGGATGAACTTCCCGACCGGGATCGGCGAGATCTTCTACTCGCTGGTGAACCTGGTGATCGACGTCGAGGTCTCGCCGTTCGTCACGGTGTTCCGGGCGATCGCGATGGTCGGCCTGTTCGTCTTCGCCGGCTGGCAGTGGTGGCTGGCGCGCGACGGCGGTTACCCGGCGATCCACCGGATGGCGATCGTCCTGCTGGCGGGTGCGATCGTCCCGCCGCCCTCGCTGCCGTGGTACCTGACCTGGGGTTTCGTGGTCCTGTCGGCCTTCGAATGGCGTCGCCGGAACCTGGCGGTCGTCGTCGCGGTTTCGGTGTTCGTGACGCTGGTCTACTACCCGACGGGGGAGCAGGCGCTGTACGACTGGTGGTTCATGGCCGGTGTCGTCGCGGCGAGCGTGTACGCAGCCGCTTCGCTGCTTCGGCCGGATCCGCTGGGGATCATCGCGGCCTGGCGGGGGAAGCCGGTGGAGCAGTTCCTGCCGGCCGAGGCTCCTCGGTCGTCCTGATTTTTGGTACATGAAGGCCCCCTTCCTTGCGCTAGACGCAAGGAAGGGGGCCTTCATGTACTGAGGCAAGGATTTTCGCTGCGGCCACCAAAGTGTATAACGACCTATACGGCGTGGCGAAGGCCGTGTTGCCGTAAAGCGGCAACACGGCCAAAAAAGCTCAGGAAGAGCGCCATCCGCTCCAGGAGTGGACGAGCGTGGTGACCACGGCGTGCGGAGCAGGCTGCGCTTCGTACTGCGGGTACTTCTCCCGCAGCAGCCGCACCGACAGGGCCTGCTCGTCGGGATCCGTCAGCACCCGGGCGACGCCGTCCGCCCGGGCCCACCACAGCTCGGCCCAGTCCTCGTCGTAGCGGTCGGTCAGGAAACTGACGGCGGGGTTCTCCGCGATGTTCTTCAGCCGCCGCAACGCCGTCGTGCTCTTCGGCTTGTGATCGATCGCGAAGGCCACCGAGTCACCTTCGACGACGAACGTCACCGGCACGAGATGGGGGACGCCGTCCGCGCCGGCCGTCGCCAGTCGCGCGATCCGCTCGCCTTCGAACCGTGACCGGCCTTCGGCAGGCGTCATCCGCATGCCATGACGGTACCTAGCCCGAGCGGCGCACGCGGAGCACGTTGTCCGACCGCGTTCCGTGCTGTCCCTCCGGACCGGGGAAGTCGTGCGTGATCAGGTCCTGCCGCTCCACGGTCCATTCGCCGTCGGCCAGGGCCAGCGCTTCGAGGACCTCGGCGGTCGTCGGGAAATGGACGTCCTTGTGCGGCGGTTCGTCCATCCACGTCGGCCAGCCCGCGTGGCCGGCGACCACGAGGGTGCCACCCGGCGCGACGGCCTCGGCGGCACGGCGGAGCGCCTTGTCCCGCTCGCCGTCCTCCGCGACGGGCGAGTGGAAGAACTGGGCGGAGACGAGGTCGAAACGGCCTTCCGGGAACGATTTCGCCAGGTCGTGGCGCTCCCAGGTGATGCCCTCGGCGCCGGCCTCGGCCGCGTGGGCGGCGGCGCGTTCGAGTGCGACGTCGGAGATGTCGACGGCGGTGACGCGCCAGCCCTGCTGGGTGAGCCAGATGGCGTCACCGCCCTCGCCGCAGCCGAGGTCGAGCGCGGTGCCCGGCGTGAGGGCGGCGACCTCGTTCACCAGGATCGGGTTCGCCTTCCCGCTCCAGACCTGGTCCTTGTCCCGGTAGAAGTCTTCCCAGAACTGCTGTGTCGAATCCATGACCGCAAGATGCCCGCGGTCCGACCGGCTTCGCAAGTTCCGTTGCCGTTATGGCAAAACTTGGAGCGTTCCGGCGTCGGCGTCGAGGGTTGCCCGCGGTCCGAGGGGGATGGTCGGCGACGCCGGAACGTGTCCGACGCCGAAGTCCCACGCGATGGGCACGCCGAGCGGTCCGAGCCGGTCGAGCATCAGGGCGCGGATCTCCTCGGGATCGCCGCAGGACTTCCACGAACCGAGCACGAAGCTCCGGACACCGTCGAGCCAGCCGGAACGCAGCAGCTGGGTGAGCATCCGGTCGATCCGGTAGAGGCTCTCGGTGACGTCCTCCAGCAGCACGATCGACTCACACGCCGAGCCCTGTTCCGGTGCGCCGAGACCGGCCGTCAGCAGGGCGAGGTTGCCGCCGATGAGCGTCCCGGTCGCAGTGCCCGGCATCAGCGGTGACGACGTCGGCGAGGTGATCAGCCGCACGCTTTCCGGCTCGAACAGCGAAAGCCGCAGGTGTTCGGCGGCCACCGCGTCGAACAGGGTGGTCGCGGGCATGGGGGAGAACAGCGTCTCCAGTCCCAAGTGGACGTTCACCGCCCGGTGCAGCGCGGTGACGTCGCTCGACCCGGCGAACATCTTGGGTCCGGCCGCCTTCAGCGCCGCCCAGTCGATCAGGTCGAGCATGCGTTGCGAGCCGTAGCCGCCGCGGGCGGCGAGGACGCAGGTCACTCCCGGGTCCAGCCAGGCCCGGGTGAACTCGGCGGCCCGGGCTTCGTCGGAAGCAGACAGGTAACCGGCGGAGGTCGCGCGGACGCATTCGCCGACGTGGACCTCGACGCCCCAGCCGCGGAGCACCGGCAGCGCCTTCTCGACGAGGTCCGGCGGGACCGGGCCCGCCGGGGCGACCAAGGCGATCGTGTCGCCCGGTCGCGTCTTCGGTGGCCTCACCGGCTCAGCCGGAGCTTCGGCACGCCGGGTGTCTCGAAGCCGAAGACCTGACCGTAGAACGACAACTCCGCTTCGAGCGCGGCCACGATCGTCTCCGCCTTCCGGAACCCGTGCTGCTCGCCCTCGAACCGCAGGTACGCGTGCTCGATGCCGCGTCCGGCCAGCCCGGCGACGAAGCGGTCCGCCTGCTCGGGTGGGCAGATCTCGTCCTCCAGCCCCTGCAGGAACAGCAGGGGACCGGCGAGAGTGCCCGCGTTGTTGATCGGTGACCGGTCGCGGTAGCGCTGCTCGGTCTCCGGCAGCGGCCCGATCAACCTGTCGAGGTAGCGAGACTCGAAGTCGTGTGTTTCGCCGCCGTCGCCGGTCCACTGGGTGAGGTCGAGGATCGGATACATGACGGTGCCCGCGCGATAGGTCGTCGTGGTGGTCAAGGACGCGGCGGAGGTGTAGCCGCCCGCGCTGCCGCCGCGGATCGCGAGCCTGTCGCCGTCGACGGTGCCTTCGGCGGCGAGGGCTTCGGCGACGGTGACACAGTCGGCGACGTCGACGACGCCCCACTGCTCCCGCAGCCGTTCGCGGTAGGCGCGCCCGTAGCCGGTCGAGCCGCCGTAGTTCACCGTGACGACGGCGATCCCGCGGCTGGTGAAGTAGGCGATCTCGTGATCGAGCACCGCGCTGTCCCGGCCGGTGGGACCGCCGTGCGGATACACGAACAGCGGTGGCAGTTCCCCGTCCGGTGCGGCGAAGTCGGGGTTCGCGGGGAGGTAGAGGAAGGCAGGGATCCGGTCGCCGTCGTCGGTCTTGAAGATCCGCTCGACGGGCGTCGACAGGTAAGCGGGCGAAGGCGGTTCGGGTGCCGAAGCGAGTTCGGTCACCGTCCCACCGGCGAGATCGACTTTCACGACGGCGGCTTCGCGCTTCGGGCCCGCCGCGACGCCGACGACGCAGCCTTCGTGGACGGCCAAACCGTTGGTGGACCACGCGGTCAGGTCGGCGGCGGCCGCCACCGGGGTCAGTTCCCGCGTCGCCTCGTCGAGGACGGCGAGCCTGCCCGAGGCGATGACGGCGAAGCGGCCGTCTCCGAGCGGCGTGAACCAGCGGGCGCCGAGTTTCCACTGCGCACCGCCGATCTCCTGTTCGGCCGGGGCCAGGTTCGTGATGCCGCCGTCGAGTCCGACCCGGTGCAGGTTCCACCAGCCGTGCGGGTCGAGCAGGGCCAGCAGGCTGTCCGCCGACTCCCAGTCGACCTGGCAGACGGAGACGTCGGCCGCGCCGGCGAGCACGCTGTGCGGCCCGAAGGTCCCGTCTTCGCGGAGTTCGGCGACGCACAGTTCGGTGCCGTCCCAAGGCATCGCGGGGTGGTTCCAGCCGAGCCACGCCGCATGCTTCCCGTCGGGCGAGAGCTGCGGCGCGGTGAGGAAGTGATGGCTGGCGGTCAGCACGCGTTCCGGGCCGCCGTCGAGGGGCACCGCGATGAGGTCGCGGGCGATGTCGACGCGCCGGGGTCCGGTGCTGCGTTCGCGGACGAGCCACACTTCGCCGGGCCGGCCGGGCCGGAGGTCGCTGTAGCGGATCTGGTGCCGCGTCGCCGGTTCCGGGGTCAGTGGCGTCGTCTCGCCGGTGGTCAGGTCGCGACGGTAGACGCGCTGATCCGTCCAGTGGGTGAAGACGAGGACGTCGCCGAGGACGAGCCAGGGACGGCCGCCGTATTCGTGGACCCGGTTCCGGACGTTCCAGGGAGCGGGAAGGACGTCTTCGACCGTGCCGTCGGCGCGGGACCGCACGAGGGTCACGCGGCCGCCTTCACCTGTTCTCGCTTCGGCCCACCAGACCTCGTTTCCCGCCGTTCCGAGCCATTGCGCGCTGACTCCCGAGGCCGCGACGTCGGCGGCCGACAGGGGAGACGTCCAGGTGCCGTAAGGGGCGATCTCAACCACAGGGGAAGCCTAGGTTCGGCCCTTTGCCTATGACGGCTCGGGGCGCAGCGGTTTCGCCCTTGGCTGAACCGTGGGGCGGCGGATGCCGATCATGGGGCCGTGGCCTAGGGTCAAAGGTGCCATGTCTCGCGTAATCCACGTCTTCCGCCAGCCCGACCGGTTCGTCGCAGGAACCGTCGGTGAGCCCGGCGACCGCACGTTCTACCTCCAGGCGTCCGAGGACGTCCGCACGATCAGTGTGACGATCGAAAAACAGCAGGTCGTGGTCTTGGCCGAGAGGCTCAGCTCGCTGCTGGAAGAGGTCGCCAGCCGGTTCGGCGCGGACGTACCGGACGACGCGCCCGACGAGCTCCTCGACGTCGACCCCCTGACCGTCCCGGTCGAGGAGGAGTTCCGCGTCGGCACGATGGGGCTCGGCTGGGACGCCGACAGCAGCGCCGTCGTCATCGAACTGCTCGCCATGACGGAAGGCGAGGTGGACGAAACGGTCGTTCTGGACGACACCGAAGAGGGGCCGGACGCCGTCCGCGTCTTCCTGACCCCCGGCGCGGCGCGCGCCTTCGCGGAACGGGCGGACCGGGTGGTCAACGCCGGGCGCAAACCGTGCCCGCTGTGCGCGGAACCGCTCGACCCGGCGGGCCACATCTGCCCGCGCCAGAACGGGTACCGGCGCGACGTCGACGTCCTCGAGGACTGACGAGGTGACGGAGACTTCGCGGGACCTGGTGACGCGCGGCAAGATCGACGTCGAAGGCAGGCTCGTCGACGCCTCCAACGTCACGCTGTTCTGCACGATCGAGCTCGACGGCGTCACCGGCGATGTCGTGTACAAGCCGGTTTCCGGTGAGCGGCCGCTGTGGGACTTCCCGGACGGGACGCTCGCCGGCCGTGAGGTCGCGACGGCGATGATCGCCGACGCCTCCGGGCTCGGCGCGATCCCGCGGACGGTGCTGCGCGACGGTCCGTTCGGGCCCGGCATGGTGCAGCTGTGGATCGAGACCACCGACGAGGAACTGGTCGACGTCCGGTCCCCGGACAGCGTGCCGGACGATTGGCGCGTCGTGCTGCACGCGCACGATCGCGACGGCGAACCCGCGGTGCTCGCGCACGCGAACCGGCAGGGGATGCGGGAACTGGCCGTACTCGACATCGTGGTCAACAACACCGACCGCAAGGGCGGCCACGTGCTCGCCGGCGCCGACGGCCGTGTCTACGGCGTGGACCACGGGATCTGCCTGCACACCGACCCGAAGCTGCGGACGGTGCTCTGGGGCTGGATCGGCGAGCGGCTGACCGAAGACGAGATCGGCAAACTGCGTGGCTTGCGCGAGAAGCTGGACGGCGAACTCGGTGACGCGCTCGGCGAGCATCTCACCGGGTTCGAGATCCGCGCGCTGGCCGAGCGCACCGAACTGCTCCTGGCCGAGGCTGTGTTCCCGGAGCCGGGCGACGACTGGCGTGCCATCCCGTGGCCGTTGTTCTGATCGACGACGAGGCGCGTGCGCGGCTGATCAAGCGGTTCGGTGAACAGGTCGCGGTGTGGTGCGACGGGTTGCCCGCCGTCGTGGCGCGGCTGGCGGCGCGGTGGGGGCTCACGGTGGTCGACGCGAAACCGGGTAACACCGGGCGGACCCTGATCTGTGCCGGGGACGACGGGGTCAAGAAGGTCCTCAAGCTGACGCCGGATCACGCGATCGCCGCGTCGGAGGCCGCCGCGCTGCGGGCGTGGGACGGCTGCTCGCGTGTCGTGCAGGTGCTCGACCTCGAACTCGCCGACGGGGCGATTCTGATGGAGGGCATCAACCCTGGCACGCAGCTGCTGGAAGCGGGGGCGGACGTCCCGTGGGCCGAGGTCGGTGACCTGCTGGTCCAGATCCATGCGGTGGCCCCGCCACCGGAGTTCTCGACGCTGGAAGACCGTGTCGTCTTCATGTACGACCTCGCCGAGCGTGGGCTGCGGGGTTCGGTGGCCGAAGCGACGCTCTCGCTGGAGACGCTCGATCGGGCGAGGCGGCGGGCGCTCGCGCTGGCGACCGGCGGGGGAGGGAACGCGATCGTGCACGGCGATCTGCATCCGGGCAACGTCCTTGACGGGGGGCCCGGGAGGGGCGCGGTCGCGATCGACCCGCGGCCGAGTGTCGGTGATCCGTGGTTCGATCTGGCCGACTGGGTCACGTTGCCGATGCGCGACGGCGGAACGCTCGAAGACGGTTTCGACGCGATCGCGCCGTATCTGCCGGGTTTCGACGCCGAACGGGTACGCGCGTGGTGCGTCGCGCTCGCGCCGCTGTTCGTGATGCGCCCGCTGGAGCGGGGCGAGCGGACCCCGTTCATCGACGCGATGCTGCGGATGGCCGCCTGACCGGCGTGGCGGGGAGACGCCGACCCCTGGGCGCCGCTAGCGTCGGGCGCCGTGCGCTCCCATTCGTACGACGACGTGCTGTCCGGCCCGCGCAAGCGGAAGATCCCCGAGGTGCCCGCGGAACCGGGGCTCGTGGTCGAAGACCCCGCCAGCGGCTACTGCGGCGCCGTGGTGAAGATCGAGTACGGCAACGTCGTCCTCGAAGACCGCCATGGCAAGCACCGCGTGTTCCCGCTCAACCCCGCGGGTTTCCTGCTCGAAGGCAAACCGGTCACGCTGGTGCCGGCGAAGGCGGCCCCGAAGACCCCCGCCCGCCGGATCTCCGCGTCCGGGTCGGTGCAGGTCCAGGGACTCAAGGCCCGGGTCGCACGCGATTCGCGGATCTGGGTGGAGGGCAAGCACGACGCCGAACTCGTCGAGCGGGTCTGGGGACACGACCTGCGCGTCGAAGGCGTGGTCGTGGAACCACTCGATGGTGTGGACGTGCTGTCCGACCGTATCGACGAGTTCGGCACCGGCCCAGGACGGCGGCTCGGCGTGCTGGTGGACCACCTGGTCGCGGGCAGCAAGGAGTCCCGGATCGTCGACGCCGTCCGCGACGAGAACGTGCTGATCACCGGTCATCCGTACATCGACATCTGGGAGGCGGTGAAGCCGTCGGTGGTCGGTATCCGCGCCTGGCCGAAGATCCCGCGCGGCACGGAGTGGAAAGAGGGCGTCTGCGACGCGCTGGGCTGGGGCGAGCCATGGGAGGGCTGGCAGCGGATCCTGGCGGCCGTCGGCAGCTACCGGGATTTGGAAACGCCGCTGATCGGAGCGGTGGAACGGCTCATCGACTTCGTCTCCGACCCCGGCGAAGAGTCCTGAATGACCGATTTGCGCGAGGTCACTCAAGGTCACGCGTCGGTCACGTCGGTTTCGCTTCTTCGGTATGAATCGACGCGATCTGGGAGCATGAACGCATGACAGGCGCTCTCATCTGGCTGATCGCCGGCATCCTCTTGATCATCGCCGAGTTGCTCTCGGGTGATCTGTTCCTGCTCATGGTCGGCATCGGAGCCCTGTTCGGGGCGGGCTCGGCCGCCTTGACCGGCAACCCGTTCATCGACGTCGCGGTGTTCGCCGTCGTTTCGGTCGGGATGCTCGCACTCGTCCGGCCGGCCCTCAAGCGCCGGTTCCTCTCGGGGCCGGACATCAAGACCAACACCGACGCGCTGATCGGCGCGCGAGCGGTAGTAGTGTCCACTGTGGACGTCGAAAGCGGCCAGGTGAAGCTGGCGGGCGACGTCTGGTCGGCACGATGCATGACCGACGGGGAACCGATCGCCCCGGGGACATCGGTGACGGTGGTCGAGATCTCGGGCGCCACGGCGGTCGTTTCGGCCGCGCTGTGAGCCGGACAGGTTTCTACGTAAGGGGAAGGTAGTTGTCAGAGACAGTGGTGTTCATCGTCGTCGGACTGCTCGCGTTGTTCGTGGTCGTCGTCGTGGTCAAGGCGATCATGGTGGTGCCACAGGCGCAGTCAGCCGTGATCGAACGGCTGGGCCGGTTCCGGACGGTGGCTTCTCCCGGCCTGACGTTTCTGGTGCCCTTCCTGGACAAGGTGCGGGCGCGGATCGACCTCCGCGAGCAGGTCGTCTCCTTCCCGCCCCAGCCCGTGATCACCGAGGACAACCTGACCGTGTCGATCGACACGGTCGTGTACTTCCAGGTCACCGACTCGCGGGCCGCGGTCTACGAGATCTCGAACTACATCGTCGGTGTCGAGCAGCTGACCACCACGACGCTGCGTAACGTCGTCGGTGGCATGAGCCTCGAGCAGACGCTGACCTCGCGTGACTCGATCAACAGCCAGCTGCGCGGGGTGCTCGACGAGGCCACCGGCCGCTGGGGCATCCGCGTCGCCCGCGTCGAACTGAAGGCGATCGACCCGCCGCCCTCCATCCAGGATTCGATGGAGAAGCAGATGCGCGCCGACCGTGAGAAGCGCGCGATGATCCTGACCGCCGAAGGTCAGCGGGAATCGGCGATCAAGACCGCCGAAGGTCAGAAGCAGAGCCAGATCCTCGCGGCCGAAGGTGCCAAGCAGGCCGCGATCCTGAGCGCGGAGGCCGAGCGGCAGTCGCGGATCCTGCGGGCGCAGGGTGAACGTGCCGCCCGGTACCTGCAGGCGCAGGGGCAGGCGAAGGCCATCGAGAAGGTCTTCGCGGCGATCAAGGCCGGGCGCCCGACGCCCGAGGTTTTGGCGTACCAGTACCTGCAGACCCTGCCGCAGATGGCGCAGGGCGACGCGAACAAGGTCTGGATGATCCCGAGCGACTACGGCAAGGCCCTGGAAGGCTTCGCCCGCGCGCTCGGCGCCCCCGGCGACGACGGCGTGTTCCGCTACGAGCCGCCGAAGGAAGACCCCGTCGAGAAGCCGGACCTGGAGGACGAAGAGGTCCAGGGCTGGTTCGACACCTCCAGCGACCCGAAGGTCGCCGAGGCCGTCGCGGCCGCGGAAGCCGTGGCGCGCAAGGAAGTTCCGGCGCTGGGCGTCGCGACGCCGCGGCAGGAGCCGCCCGCTCCGCGTCAGGTCCCGAAGGCCGCTCCGGCTCCCGAGCCGGAGGCTGCTCCGGAGCCTCCGCAGGCCCCGCCGCCTTCGCGGCTGCCGCAGCCGCAGCCGCCCGCGGGTCCGCAGGGTGGTCCGTACCAGGGTCCGCCGTCGCAGGGGCCGGGCAGCGGGCCGTTCCCGCAGCAGGGTCCGTTCGGCGGTCCGCAGGGTGGTCCGCCGCCGCAGCGCTGAGCCGTTTCGACGTGAGAGAGGGTCGTCCCGTTCGGGGCGGCCCTCTCTCGTGTTCTCACGGGAGCTCGGCGAGTCCGTGAAGGCCTCCTTCACTACCCTCAGGGTAGGTAAGGAGGCCTTCACGGACTTGGTCCACGGGCGCTGGACCCCGGTCTGGAGAACCGTCCGGTGTTCCGCTGGACGAACCCCGAGGAAGCACCGTTCAGTTCCTGAGGAACTCGAGCGTCCGGTACTCGTCGACCACCGACGTGAGTTCGGCGATGCGGGCCTGCCCTGCGTCGATGAGCCGTTGCCCCGCGCGCGACCACTGCTCGAGATCGGGGGACATCGGCGGGATCTCGGCCAGGATCTCCGCGCTTTCGGCGAGGCTGAGCCCGACCCGCTGGGCGGCGACCGCGAGGCGGATCCGGCAGATGGCGTCGACCGTGAAGCGGCGTGCGTTGCCCGCGGTGCGCTCGGCGGTGATGACGCGGTAGCGCTCGTAGTACCGGACGGCGTTGGCCGAGACCCCGGCCTTGCCGGCGACCTCGCCGATGGTCAGGTGTGCACCGAGTGTCGTTGTCGTCATGCCGCGCTCCGTACCGTCGTGGGTTCCGCTGTCGGGGTGGTGGGCCGGGTCCGCAGCCTGACCACCAGGGCGAGCGCCATGACCGCGAGCACGCCGACGAGAGTCAGACGATACGCGTCGACGATCTCTCCGGTGAGCGCCGGCGAAACGTTCACCGCGGCGAGCCCCTGTCCTCCGGTGGCACCCGCGATCAGCCCGGTGAACACCGCGCTCACCGCCGCGGTGCCGACCGCGCTCGCGATGGTGCTGGCCAGCGGGAGGATCGCGGAACCGGACGCGAGATCCGGGCCCCGCAGGTCGCGGCCCGCGCTCACGATGGTGGGCATCATGATCGCTCCGGTGCCCGTACCTTGGAGTACGCCCAAGATCGCCAGCACCGTGTACGACGTGTCCGGCGCGAGGACGAGGACGGTCAGCGCGGTCGAGGCGACCGCCAGGCTCAGCCCGGTCCCGACGACGATCCGCGGGCCGAAGCGTTCCAGAAGGCGGGCGGCGAACTGGATGGCGATGCCCATCCCGATCGTGCCCGGAACCATCATCGCCGCGCTGATCAGGGCCGAGTCGCCGCGGATCACCTGGATGTAGGCCGGCATCAGCAGCATCGAACCGAAGTACGGCCCGGCGTACAGGACGAGAATGGCGGCGTTGCGCCCGAACGTCCGGTCGCGCAGGAGCCGGACGTTCAGCAGCGGTGCGCGATGGTGCCACGAACGGCGCGTGAACACCGCCATGAGCGCCAGCCCGACGGCGACGATCGCCCCCCGGAACTCGAGGCCTGCCGTCTCTTCGCTGAATCCGTATGCCACCGCGACGACACCGGGGACGAGCAGCAGACCACCGGCCACGTCGATCGGAGTGCGTTCCGCCGACGGGACGTCGGCGGGCACCCAGCGGAGCACCCCCGCGACGGCGAGCAGGGCGGGCGGAACGGTGATGAAGAACAGCGCCCGCCAAGACAGCGCGTCGAGCAGGATCCCGCCGAGCATCGGGCCGAGGATCGGCCCGATCAGCAAGGGAAGTCCGGTGATCGTGGTCATCCGGCTCCGGCGTTCCGGGGCCACCGCGCCGAAGCCGATGGTCATCCCCAAGGGGTTGATCAGGCCGCCGGCGAGACCTTGCGCGACCCGTGCGGCGATCAGCCAGCCCAGATCACCGGCCGCACCGGCGGCCACGGACGCCACCGCGAACACGAGCAGCGCGGCCAGATAGACCCGGCGCGCTCCCCACCGTTGCGCGAAGGTCGCCGCGAGCGGCATCGCCGCGACCATGCCGAGCGCGTAGCCGGTCGCGATCCACTGGATCGTGGTGAGCGACGCGGAGAAGGTGGTCATGAACCGCGGCAGCGCGACGGCGACGATCGTGGTGTCGAGAACGGCCATCAGCCCGCCGAGCGCGATCACCGCCGCGATGCGCAGCTCCCGTCCGGTCAGGCGGTTCATGACGCACTCACTTGAGCCGCGACGCGTCCGGTGCGCAGGGTGCGGGCCCACCAGCCCAGTTCGGTCATCGTGGCGGCCAGCGCGCCTCGTTCGCCTTCGGTTCCTTCGTAGCCGTTCGGGCCGAGACGGGTCCACGGAGCGTTCAGCAGGACCGCGTCGCGGATGGTGGTGGCGCGCAGTTCGGGGAAGATCAGCCGCAGTTGCTCGATCGCGCGGATGCCGCCCGATCCCGCGCCGTAGCCGACGAACGCGACGGGCTTGTACGCCCATTCGGTGAAGTGCCAGTCGATCGCGTTCTTCAGCGCCGCGGGGAAGCTGTGGTTGTACTCGGGGGTGACGACGAGGAAGGCGTCCGCGTCGCGCAGCCTGTCGCTGATCACCGTCTCGGTGCCGCCGGGCCGCGTTCCCTGCAACGGGAGGTCGATGTCGGCGAGGTCGATCGGATCGACCTCCACACCGTCGATCGTGGCGAGTTCGGTCAGCAGCCAGCCCGTGATGGCGTCGGCGAAGCGTTCGTGCCGGACGCTGCCGATGATGACGGCGAGGCGGATGGGGGACCGCGTGGTGGTTTCTGTGCTCATGGCGACGACGCTAAAAGTTCGTCCATAGGCGAACTCAAGCCGTTGCGGCGCTGGTCACGAACCCTGGACCTCTATCTATGTCGAGGTTGTACGGGCGCCGATGTGATAGGTCTTGGCTCATGGATGACTTCGGCGATGACCCCGATGACCTGGCGGAATGGGGCCTGCATTGCTTTTGTCTCGGTGCGCGCAGTACCCCACATCATGTTGTGAAGATGGACGACAATGGCCGCCTCCTCTTCCGTGCACGCCTGGGCGTCAGTCGTACCGAGCTGCGGCACTACGGAATCGATCCGTCGGACAGCCAGATCGCACTGTTGCGGGCTTATCACCTCATAACCGTCGAGGGCGATCGGCTGGTGACGACGTTTCCCGTACTCGGATCCGACGAGACAGCCGGATTGCGCACCCGGATGGCCGGGCTCGCCGAGGCGGTCGCGTCCGAGATCGCCGTCGATGTATCCGGCCTGGCCGCCGTATTGGCCGGCCAGGGACTGGCAGGCTGTGTTTACGGAGTGCTCTTCGGCTACGTGATCGACGGCCTCATCTGGGACCGTCTCCGGTCTGACGGCCTCCTCCCTTCTGGTGAGCTGAGTGTCGAGCGCCCCTACTGGAACGGTGCCTTTTGGGCGGTCTACCCGCCACGTGAAGGCGCGATGGGGACCAACGAGATCGAGGAATCCGGAGTCAGGTTGACGATGGTCTGGACCGACGAGACGGTGCGGTCCTTGAACCGGCTGGCCGATGCTCCGGCTCTGCGGTCGGCCTTGCGCGTGGTTTCTCGTGGAAGCCTTCCGAGGGCAGCGCTCGCGGTCGAGGGTGGGGATGTGTGGACGCTCGTCGACGACGAAGGGAGGCCGACGATTCCGATCATCAGGCGACGGGACTCCGATCCTGTCCACGGGACCGGTCTGCGGATCGCGGAGAAGGTCGTCTCCGCGTTGCTACGGGATCTGCCAGAGGCTGGTGTGGTCGCGTCGGCGCACGAGCTGATCTGGAGTCTCATGGACGCCTTGGAGGCGGCCGGAATGGTCCGGCGGCCGGGGACGTTCGACGATCCCGCCGCGGGTCTCGACTCTCTCGGTGTCCAGATGTTCCTCTCCGTCGAGGGCGCCGAAGTTTGACATGTAGGAAATCTCCTACGTATAGTCGGGCTATGAACATCGACCGCATCCAATTCCTCGCCGTGCCGGTCTCCGACCTGACCGAGGCGCGGGACTTCTACCTCGGCAAGCTCGGCTTCGACCTGCTCGTCGACGTCAGCGGCCCGCACGGTCCGTTCGTCATGGTCGGCCCCAAGGGGGCGGACACCGGGCTCGTCCTCGTCGATCGCGCGGTCGGCGGGCTGGATCACGACACGCGCGTGCATTTCCAGCTGACCACCACGGACGTCGATGCCGACATCGCGGAGCTCCGCGCCCAAGGCGTCGAAGTCGGCGACGCGGAGGAGATGCCGTGGGGGCGGGTGACGTCCCTGAAGGATCCTGATGGCAACGCGATGGGGCTGCTCGAAGCTTCGGGCTACGGGAACTGGCCGCGCTAGTGCCGGTCAACGACGACGTCTTCGCCGCGCTCGCCAATCCGGCCCGGCGTGAAGTGCTGGGCATCCTCCTCGACGGTCCGCGGGCGGCGGGGGAGATCGCCGAACGGTTCGACATGCGACGGCCGAGCCTGTCGGAACACCTTCGGGTGCTCCGTGAGGCCGGGCTCGTCCGGGAGGAGAGGCAGGGCCGCAATCGCGTCTACTCTCTGGACGCCGCGCCGCTGCGAGAGGTCTCCGACTGGCTTTCGCCGTACGAGCGGTACTGGCGCGGCAAGCTGGGGAACCTGCGCGACCTGCTGGACGAGGAGGACTTCTGAACGACGACGATCCGACGGCCGTTCACGTCGACCAGTTCCTGGCGCATCCGCCGCGCAAGGTGTGGCGCGCGTTGACCGAACCGCAACTGCTGGAACGCTGGCTTCGGATGCCGAACGACATCAAGCCCGTTGTGGGACACCGGTTCGAGCTCCTCGCGGATCCTGTTCCCGCCGCGGGTTTCGCGGGCGGCCCGGTCGCCTGCGAGGTATTGGCCGTGGAGCCGGAGCGGCTGCTCAGCATCAGCTGGGGTCCGGAGTGGACGGTCAGCTGGCGGCTCGAACCGGAGGGGCGCGGGACTCGGCTGTTCCTCAGTCACGAGGGCTTCGACCCGGACGACGACTTCCAACGTATGTCGCGCCGGATCATGGGCGGCGGCTGGCGGACCGGGGTGCCGAAGGCCCTGGCGCGCGTGTTGGACGAGATGCCCGACTAGGCGCTCGACAACGGGTCTAGGATCCCCGCTGTGACGGACGAGAAACCGCTCCGAGCCGATGCCCGCCGTAACCGCACACGGGTGTTGGAGGCCGCGGAGCGCGTCTTCGCGGCCAAAGGCACCAGCGCGCCCACCGAAGAGGTCGCCCGCGAAGCAGGCGTCGGCGTCGGTACGGTGTTCCGGCACTTTCCGACGAAAGAAGCGCTGCTGGAAGCGGTGCTCTTCGCGCGCCTACACCGCTTCGTCGACGAAGCGGAGGCCACGGTGGCCGCCGACTCGTCCGACCCGGGCGCCGCGTTCTTCGGCTTCCTGACCGGCTGGATCGAGATGTCCGGCGCCAAGAACGCCTACTTCGAAGCCCTGTCGGCGGCCGGCGTCAGCGTGCCGTCGGCAGGGTCGGTCATCGGTGTCCGCCTGAAGGACGCGCTCGGCGTGCTGCTCCGCCGGGCGCAGGACACCGGCGACGTCCGCAAGGACCTCGGCGTCGAAGAACTGATCGCGGTCATCATCGGAACCGCGAAGGCGGCGGAGCATGCCGGAACCGAATTCCGGGCCCGGACGATCTGCATCCTCTTCGACGGGCTTCGGCCGCGTCAGGTGTAGGGGTCCATCGTCGGCCGCTTCGGCATGAGCGCGTCGCCCGAGGACTCGCCCCGCAGCCTGCGCTTGATCCACGGGACGGCGTGCTCCTTGCCCCACTGCAGGTTTTCGGTTCGCCGCGCCTGCGGGCTCAGCGACGGCCGCGGCCCGAGCGTGGCGGGCGTCAGCTTGTGCGGCTCGCCGAGCGCGTCGAGCACGGCGATGGCGATCTCGTTGTGCCCCAACGAGTTCAGGTGCAGACGATCCGGCGCCCAGAGTCGCCTGTCCCGCAACTGGCGCATCGCCCACATGTCCACCAGAAGCGCTCCATGGCGTGCGGCGATCCCGCGGACGTGCTCGTTGTAGATCGCGACGCGGCCCCGGATCCTGCGGAACAACGCGTCTTCGACCCCGTCGACACCGGTGAACAGGACGACCCGTGCCCCGGTGGCGACCACCTTGCCGACCGCGACGTCGTAATCCTCGATGAGAGCGTCGATGTCGACCTTCGGCCGCATCAGGTCGTTGCCGCCGGCGTAGAGCGTCACGAGATCCGGGTTCAGCGCGAGCGCCGGGTCCAGCTGCTCCGTGAGGACCTGACCGAGGAGCTTGCCGCGGATCGCGAGGTTGGCGTAGCGGAAGTCCTGGTGGTTCGCCGCGAGCGTGCCCGCGACGCGGTCGGCCCAGCCGCGGACGCCGTTGGGGGACGACGGGTCCTCGTCGCCGACACCCTCGGTGAAGGAATCACCGAGACAAACTAAGCGGTTGGTCATGCCTCGATGTTACCGGCGCGGCGCCACGTGACGACCGACACCTACAGGCGAGGTGGTGATGCGCAGCGACGCCTGAGCGGCGTCGAGGGTCCGCGCGCATTCGGCGATCGAATCGGCGACCGCGGTGACATAGGCGACCCGGCCCCACACCGTCCCTTTCGGCGGCGGGGACATCACGGCGCCGGGCTGGGCGATGGTGACCGCTTGGTCCAGGTTCGACGGCAGGATCGCCGGATCGAAGCGGATCGCCGCGATGGTGGTGTCGTCCCGGTCGACGTAACAGAACCGGATCCCGGCCACTCGCCGCCGGGTGGGCCGGGTGTCCAGCTCGTGACCGCAGGCCGCCGCGGCGGCGAGGAGACCGGGGTCGATGCCGGTCGCCAGCTCGCCGAGGTAGGGGATCAGGTCGCCGCCGAGCCTGCCGTTGACCTCGATGAGTTTCGGGCCCGTCCCGGTCAGCATGTACTCGGTATGCGTCCAGCCGTCGCGGAAACCCAGCGCGGTATGCGTGGCTTGCAGGATCGAGGTGAACGCGGTGTCGGTGAGCAAGGGATCGTCCGCGTCCACGTAGTGGCCGACCTCTTCGGCGTAAGGCGGGAAACCGACCACCTTGCGGGCGAGGAAGAGCGGCGTGACCTTGCCGTCCGCGACGACGGAATCGATGCTGACCTCCTCGCCGGTCACGCACTGCTCGACCAGGACCGGATGGTCACTGGCGTAGACCACCGGATCGGGAGCCTTGGTGTCGCGGGTGAAGGCGAACATCTCGCGGAGCCGCTCCGGGCTGTCGACCCGGACCACACCGAGGCTGGCGCCGAGGCCGCGCGGTTTGAGGATGGCCGGGTAGCCCACCTCTTCCGCCGCGGCCAGCGCCTGCGCGAGGGTGCCCACCTTGACCGACCGCGGCTGGGGAACACCGGCCTCGGCCAGCGCGGCGCGGGTCTGCGCCTTGTCCCGGAGCCGCCAGATCATCGCCGGGTCGCCGCACCGCAGCCCGAGCGCTTCGGCGACGTGGGCGGTGGCGTGGATGCGGCCCTCGTCCCAGCACAGCACTCCGTCGAACGGCCCGGCGTCGTTCAGCCGGACCGCCTCGCGGGCCATGGCGGGACCGTCGATGGTGCTGGACAGCACGGTCCAGCCGGTGATGTACTCCCGTTCCCAGGTCGGCTCCGCGGTGTGGAACAGGTGCACCCGGAACCGGGTACTGATCGATCGCAGCAGGTACTCCCGGAACACCTGCCAGCCGGTCGCGATCAGCAGCAGTCGTGGTCGCTCACTGGACATGGAACCCCTTCTCTCGTACGCGTTCCTCCTCCGTGACGGCGATCCGGCCCACCGCGCGGCGCAGGGTCGGCGGCGCCATCAGCGAGGTCACGATCGCCACCAGCACGATGATCGTGTAGGTGGCGGTGGTCAGTACGCCGAGCCGCAGGCCGACGATCGCGACGATCACCTGGATGACGCCGCGTGCGTTGAGCCCGCTGCCGAGCGCCAGCCCCTCCCAGTGGCTGAGCCCGCCCACCCTGGCCCCGAGGTAGGCGCCGGCGAACTTGCCGAGGACGGCGACCACCAGCACCAGTAAGGCCGAGCCGAGCACGGCGGGGTCGCGCAGCGCCGTGAGGTCCATCCGCAGCCCGGCGGTGGCGAAGTAGATCGGGGTGAGCACGGCCAGCACGATCGTGCGCAACGGGGCCAGCCGCGCGAGGTCGACGTGTTTGGACGACCCGATCAGGATGCCGCACAACAACGTCCCCAGCACCGGTTCCATGCCCATCGCGTGGGTGCCCGCGGCGGCCAGCAGGAGCAGGACAACGACGGTGGCGATGCCTGGCCCCTGCTCGGACGAACGGCTCGCCAGGCGCAGCGACGCGTTGACCAGCGGCCGTCCGGCGACGACGGTGAGGACCAAGACCACCAGCAGACCGGCGATCGAGAACGCCACCTGACCGGCGACCAGCCCGGTGACGGCCAGCGCCGACACCACCGAGAGCAGCAGCCAGCCGACGATGTCGTCCACGGCCGCGGCGCTGACGATCAGCTGGCCGATGTCGCGATGCAGCAGCCGCATCTCCAGCAGGGTCTTCGCGATCACCGGGATCGCACTCACGCCCATGGACACGCCGAGGAACAACGCGAACACGGCCCGGTCGGTTCCGGCCGGGATCAGCGAGGTGGGCAGCACGAAGCCGAGCCCGATGCCGAGTCCCAACGGCACCAGCAGGCCGCCCGCGCTGGTCCAGGCGGCTGGTCCGCCCTTGCGGCGCACTAGCTTCAGATCCATGTGCATCCCGGTGATCCCGACCAGCAGCAGGACACCGAGCTGCCCGACGGCGTCGAGCAGATTGAGCTGGGTGGCGTCGTGCGGCAGCAACCAGGCCGACAGACCTGGCGCCAGATGCGCGAGCACCGACGGTCCGATGAGGACACCGGCGGTCAGCTCGCCGACCACCGCCGGCATCTTCAGCCGGATGGCGAGCCGTCCGAGGGCGAAGGCGAGCCCGAGCAGCAGTCCCAGCTGGAGCAGGAACAGCAGCATGCCGTGCGCGCTGATGGGAGCGACGGGGTCAGCCATCGACGTAGTACCAGTTCTCCGGGCTGATCATGCCGAACGGATTGACCGGTTCGAAGCCGCGCAGGGAGCGGGCGACCTCGAACAACCGGATCGGGAAGTTGGGGTTGAAGACGACCGGAACCTGCTCGGCGATGTAGTCCTGGTACTCGTAGAGGACTTCCGGATCGTCGGTGGTGACCGTGCGCTCGATCAGCTCGTCGGCCACCGGGTCGTGGTAGTGGCCGAAGTTGCCGCCCGCGTCGGTCCTGAACAGGATCTCGCCGGTCGGGTGGTGGTAGACCCAGCCGCCGTTCCAGCAGCACATCTCCCAGGTACACGGGGTCTCGTCGGTGGGGTAGCAGGGCGCGTCCTCCGCGACCAGGATCGAGCCGTAGACCTCTTCGAGCCGCAGCTCGATACCCGCGGCGGCGGCGTCACGTTGGTACTGGGTCATCAGCCGGGTCAGCGCCGGCCGTCCTTCCACGTAACGCAGCCGGAAGCTCAGCTTCGTACCGAGCGGGATCCCTTCGCCCGCGAGCTCCGGGTCGACGCACACCGCGGGCGTGACGCTGGTGTCCCAGCCGTTTTCGGTCAGCAGTTTCCTGGCCCGTCCGGGATCGAAGGGCAGCGGCCACGCTCCGCCGCGCTGCGGCGGCGACACCAGGTCGGTCGCCGGAAGCATCGGCATCGGCCCGTTCTGGCGGTAGGCGTAACCCTGGTAGATGTCCCGGACCGCGGCGTCCTGGTCGAGCGTGCACTGCAGCGCCTGGCGGAGGTAGGTCTGGGCGAACATCTTCCCGACCACGGTGGGATTGTTGAAGTTCAGGCTGGTGTACCGGATGCAGTACGCCACCTGCGGCACCATCGTGTAATGCTCGGCCAACGGGTTGACGCCGCCCTTGGTGGGATCGTCGGTGTGCCCGGTGGCGAAGCTCAGCGGCAGGTACCCCACCTGGACCGCGTCCTCGCCGTCCGGCCCGTTCTCCAGCCTGCGGTACTCCTCTTCGTCGGAGGAGAACGGGATCTGCCGGAATTCGTCGAGATACGGCTTGTTCGGGCCGGAGTAGTGCTCGTTGGGCACGAACGTCACGACCCCGTCCAGGGTGTAGCTCTTCAACCGCCACGGCCCGCTCACGACACTCCACACAGGACTGTCGGCCCAGCGGGTGCGGTGCTCGTTGCCCTCGTCGATGATGTCACCCTGCTCGGCCATCAGGTAGTCGTAGACCGCCTCGACGTCGGCGAGGTCGCCGGAGGCGTTCGCCGGGCCCGCCGCGGTGCGATCCCACGCCTTCGGCAGCGGGATGATCAGGCTGAGCTGGTTCATCAGGACCCAGCGCCGGGAATAGACCTTGTCGAAGGTGAAGTAACAGGTGTCCTCGGACAGCTTGCCGTAGTCCGTGCAGTTGTCGGGGAAATAGCCGGGGGTGTATTCGCCGTACCGTTCGCCCTTGACCTTGAGCAGGTTCACCCAGAACAACACGTTGTCGGCGCACAACGTCTCGCCGTTCGACCATTTCCACGGTTTGATCTTGACCGTGACGGTCAGCCCGTCCTCGCTCCACACCGGAGGCTCGCCGATACTGGAGGCGTAGTCGACCTCCGGTGTGCCGTCGCTGCCGAAGAAGTACAGGGTGCGGTACATGAGGGCCTGGAACTCCAGGACGTTGCGCATGCCCATGCGTTCCGCCGGGGTGAACGGGAAGATCACCGCCGGCGGGAAGCCGGGCGCGCAGGCCCAGGTGACCGTGCCGCCGCGGCGGGGCTCGCCTTCGCGGACCGACGGCATCGCGCTGGTGCGGGTCATCGCCGTCACCGGATCTCTTGCAGGCGGGAGACGCCGACGGACTGATGCGGGCCGTAGCGCTGCCACACCTCGTCGAGCTGGATCCGGCCGTCGTCGAGAATCCGCGGGATGCTCGTGCAATGGCCGGAGATCACCTCGCCGCTCTCCAAGACCATGCAGTACGCGAAGTCGAGTTTCCCGTCGGGGCCGCAGGTCCCGGTCAGCGAACCGTGGCGGGCCTTGCCGCCGGAGAACTCGCCCCAGATCAGGTCGCCGTTCTGCCGGTAGACCGCCACCCGGTCTTCGCTGCCGTCGTCGGTGCCGTCGACGGCGACCGGGCTGAACCGCCGTCCTTCGTAGTTGATCATGATGGCTCGCGGCGCCTTTCTGTGGAGGGGAGGGGTTCGCGGAGCTCCAACGCGCAGCATTTGGCCGCTCCACCGGCCTTCAGGAGTTCGGACAGGTCGACGGCGATCGGAGTGAAACCGGCCGCTCGAAGGCTTTCGGTGAGATGGACGGCGGACTGGGGGAGCAGCACGTGCTCGCCGTCGGAGATCGCGTTGAGGCCGAAGGCGGCGGCGTCCGCCTCGTCGGCCAGGATCGCGTCCGGATACAGCTCCCGGAGCACTGCCTGGCTGTCCGGCGAGAAGGCGCCGGGGTAGTACATGATCTCCTCGTGGTCGAGCACCGCCAGTGCCGTGTCCAGGTGGTAGAAGTACGGGTCGACCAGGTGCAAGGTGACCACCGGCAGCCCGAAATGGTCCGCTGCCTCGACATGCGCGCGATGGTCGGTGCGAAAGCCGGTGCCCGCGAGGATCCGGGCACCGGTGGGCAGCATGTCGCCCTCGCCCTCGTTGACGAACCCGGCCTGCCGGACCGGATAGCCGTGCTCGGCGAACCAGGCCTGATACGCGGGTTCCTCGCCGGACCGTTGCGGGTGGCGGTACCTGGCCGCCAGTACCCGCCCGTCGATCACGGTGGCCGCGTTGGCGGCGAACACCATGTCGGGCAGGCCGGGCCGGGGCGGCACGACGTCGACCCGGTGGCCGAGCGAGACCAGCCGGGTCCGCAACCGGTCCCATTGCACGAGCGCCAGCGGGGCGTCGGTCGGTTTGTCCGGCTCCATCCACGGGTTGATGGAGTAGCTGACCTCGAAATGTTCCGGCGGGCACATCAGGAACCGCCGCGGACGGGCTGTTCTCACCGGTCACCTTCCAAGGTGACGGTGATCTTCCCGGCCAGCTCGGTCATCAGCCCGTAAGCGTCCTCTTTGGACGTTCCGGTGGTGCCGAGGAAGCCGAAGATGGTGTTGCCGTCGGGCGGCCTGAGGATCACGTCGCCGGGGCGGGCGGTGATCTGCTGGAGGAAGACCCGATCGGACTCGGTCACCTCGGGCGGCACCTCGATGTTCTCGACGACGCCGCCCTCGCAGATCAGGCACATCGCGGTGATATGCGTCCCGGTCGGCCAGTAGTGGCGGACGGGCGGTTTGACGCCCCGGCCGACGTCGACCACGGACCGGATCGGGTCGTAGTCCGCGGTGATCCTGGCGATGGTGTCCAATCCGCCGCCGCCCACCCTGGCCGCGATCTCCAGTAGATGCGGTTTGCCCTCGTGGTAGCGCACTTCCGCGTGCATCACGCTGCGCCGGAGGCCCTGTGCGCGGGCGGCCGCCTTGACCGCGTGATGCACCCTGGCCAGTTCCTCGGCGGGCAGGGAGGTCGGCGCGTGGTGCACGTCGTCGTCGAAACTCCTGCCCTCCGCGGTGATCCGGTCGACGACCGAGCCGAGGTAGACTTCGTCGTCCCAGGCGAGCGCCTCCATCAGGTACTCGGGTCCGTCCAGAAAGGACTCGACGAGCAACCCGATCGGGCCGAGGTCGACGTCGTCCGCCTCGGCGTTGATCCAGAACATGTTCCGCAGGCCCTCACTCGCCGTGGCGAAGTCCCGCGCCATTTCCTGCGGACCGTCCACCCGGTAGACCAGATGGCTCCCGGCGCCCAGGGTGGGCTTGAGGATGACCGGATAGCCGAACTCGGCGCCCGCCGCCAGCGCGTCGTCGAGTTCGGTGACGTACCGGAAGGCGGGGATCGGCACGCCGGCCCGTTCGTAAGCCTGGCGCATCAGCAGTTTGTTGCGGCTGTTGCGTGCCCCGTCGACGCCGATGCCCGGCAGCCCGAGCGCCTCGGCCACTGAGGCGACCGCGATCACCGCCGCCTCGGAGAAGGTGATCACCCCGTCGAAATGCTCGGTGGCGTGCCATTCCTCGGCGCAGGCGATCATCTCGTCGATCTTCTTCGAGCCGACGAGCCGGTAGTGGTCGGCGGGCCAGAAATCGGCCGTCCCCTCACCGTTCATCACGTACAGATCGACGCCGAACGCCTGCACCTGCCGATAGCGGGAGTGGTAGTAGGTCAGGTACTGACGGGTCTCGATGGTCAGCAGCTTCATGGCCAGCCTCCTCGGGCAGCCGCGGGAGTCGGAACACGGGAACAGAAGTGGGCGTTTCGGCCGTGAGGGACAGGTCGGCCCCGGCCGCGGCCGCCGCGCCCGCCGCGTCGATCAGGATCGGGGCGGCGCCCGCCAGCAACGTGCGCGCCTCGAGCATCAGGTCGCCCGCGGCGATCGCCGAGCCGGCGGCCAGGTCACGCAGCCGGTTCAGGTGGGTGAGCACCGTTTCGGCGGCCCGATTCATGCTGTAGCCGGGCAACTCGTAGCAACCACGGAACCGCTGCACCATGGCCGCGGCGCGCCGCCGCCCGTCCGGAGTCACCGGCACCGCGCCGGAAAGCCCGCGAGCCGTCTCCGAGATCGCCTCCGACAGCCCGTTCCACGGGGTGCTCAGCCGCCGGTACCCGTTGTCGCGCAGGCCTTCCCGGGTGAAGCCGGTGCGCGACAACTCCGGCGCGGTATACGCCAGATGGAACCGGACGAGGTCGCGCGGGACCTCGGCGAGCAGGTCGCCGGTCCAGATCAGATGGTCGCGGCTGGTGGAGAACTTCTCGCCGGCCAGGTCGTAGAACTCGTTGCAGACGTTGGCCGACGGCGTGACGTACCGGTCGCCGTGGGCCAGCAGGAACACGAGATCCATCAGGCCCCAGTGGTAGACGTTGTCGTAACCGTGGAAGTAGACGACGTCGGCCTCGTGTTCGGCGCGCCAGTGCTCGTCGAGCGGCAGCGTGGTGTCGCCGACCGACCACCAGGTGCTGTACATGACCGCGGGCATCGCCTCGATCCACGGGTACAGCATCTGCCCGGGGGTCTCCGGGAACGGCGCGGGAATTCCCCACGCCGCCGGGATCGTCACGGGAACGTCGGGCAGCGGCTTGGCCAGCAACTCCCCGATGAGCTGCATCGCGTGCGGCCGCCACCGTCCTGCCTGCGCGGTGTAGTAGGCGGTCAACCGGTCCCGGTACTCCTCCATCGGCAGCACCAGGATCTCCGTGTCGCGGTAGGCGACCGGGTCGTCCGGGTCCATTGTGGAGTGCGGGTCGAGCAGCTCGTCGTAGTTGTTCGGGTGCCCGCAGGCCTCGCACACCCCGCCGCTGCTGCCGGCCAGGCACACCGGGCAGGTTCCGCTGACCAGTCCGTCGAACAGGTAGGTCCCCGAACGCGTCGCGACCGGCAGCCGCACCGTCCGCTTCCGGAACCGGCCCGCGTCGTACAGCGCGGTGACGAACTCGAGCACCGCGCGCCGGTACACGTCGTCGATCGGCGGGAGACCGGTCGTCGAGATGCCCATCGCGGAGAGCGAACGGGCGATCGCCTCGGTCGACCCGGCGCACAGTTCCCTCGGGGTGGTGCCCGACCGGCGCGCGGTGGTGACCACATAACTCTGACTGTCGTCGGTGCAGGTCGTGTAGATCACCGAGGCGCCGGTGGCCCGCAGATACCGGGCGTACACGTCGCCCGCCAGGTACGGCCCGGCCATATGTCCGATGTGCAGGTCGCCGTTGGACGTCGGCGTCGCGGCGACCACGATGGTCGTGGACATCTACACGCCGGCCTCGTCGCGGGTGGTGAACCGCCCGGCCATGTCCTTGTCCCACCAGACCGCGTACATCCGGAACTCCTCGGATCCGCTGTTCACCACCTGATGGTGCGAGCGGGGTGGGAAATGCACGATGTCCCCGGCGGCGAACGGCGTCCGGTGCCCGTCGCAGACGATCTCCGCGGATCCGGTCATGGCGACCCAGATCTCGTACTCGTGGTGGCTGTGCGCCCCGGATTCGGCGCCGGGCGGCACCACGCACCAGGAGCCCTCGAAGGGCGCGTTCAGTTCCGGCCACGGCAGCAGCCGCGTGGCGGCCAGGCCGTTGTCCGGCTTGAGCCGCGCGCTGTCGAACTTGCGGATCTCCATCATGGTCACTGCGCTCCTTGGGTGGCGGCGAGCGGGCGGGCTTCGGTGACGGCTGGCAACGGCGGCATCCGGCGGTCGGCGAGCAGATCGGTGACGATTTCCGCCGCCCGCGCGGCCAGCACGCTGAGCAGCGAATCGGCGATGCCGTGGGTGGCCTCGTTCACCCCCTGCAGATGGCAGGTCCCGCTGAACGACGGCGGCAGGCTCATCCGGTAGCTGCGGTTGACGGTGATCTCGTCCACCCCGACCGCGGACGCGAGATCCTTGACGATCCCCGGCATCCGCTTGGTGAACCCGGTGCCGAGCAGCACCACGTCACAGCGCTGCGTGAACCGGCGGCCGGATTTGCGGTCGACGAGGGTGAGCACGATCTCGCGACCGTCCATCTCGGCGCCCGCCACGTCGACCATCGGGATCATCTCGATGCGCTCGGTGCCGGTGAGCCGTTCGATGTACATCTGGCGGTACAGCGTGTCGAGCATGTCCGGGGCGAGGCCGGCGTAGTTGGTCCGGTGCATCTCGCGCAGCAGCTGTGCCCTGGCCTCCGGCAGCGCCGAATGGAATTCGTCCACAAAGGACGGGTAGTACAGCTCGTTGGTGAACTTGCTCGCCTCGTAGGCGTTGAGGCCGATCGAGCGCATCACCATCGTGCACCGTGCCCCGGGGAACGTCTGGTGCGCCGTCCAGAGCATCTCGGCCGCGCTCTGCGCCCCGCCGACGACGACGATCCGGCGCGTCCGTTCGGGATCGAGTTCGCCGATCCTGGCCGCGAACTCGGTGCTGTGGATCATCAGCTCGCGCGGGATGGCCGAGAAAGTGTCCGGGATGTAAGGATCCCGCCCGGCCGCGACCACCAGATGACGACACACCACGGCACTGCCGTCGGCCATCTGGACCAGCCACTCGCCGGCCCCGTCCGCGACACCGAACGGCCGGACCGAGACACACCGCCGCCCGTAGTCGATCCGCACGTTCGGCAGGGATTTCGCCACCCAGCCCAGATATCCGGAGATCTCCATCCGGTACGGCGTGAAGCTGCCCAGGTTGATGAACTGGTCCAGCCGTCCCACCGAGTGCAGGTAGTTGACGAAACTGAAGGCGCTGCGCGGATTCCGCTGGGTGACCAGGTCCTTGAGGAAGGAGACCTGGCTCTGCGTCCACGGGATCAGCATGCCGCGCTGCCAGACGACGTCGTCCTGCTGCTCGACGATGAGCGTGTCCTTCGCGAGCTCCGCCTTCGCGAGCTCTTCGACGGCGACGCCGAGGGCGAGGCCGGACGGTCCCGCCCCGATCGCCAGCAGCTCTACTTCTTGAAATCGCACCGCAATCCTCCCCGGTTATCCGCGCCGTCCGGCGCCCGCGTTGCTCGTCGCGGCGGCCGCGACGAGGTCGATCAAGGCCGTCACCGTGTGGGCGGCGTGGTAGGCGCGCAGATCGAGCGTCACCGCCAGCCTGCTTTCCAGCCGGGAGAGGGCTTCCAGCGACGAGAGGCTGTCCCAGCCGTGCGTGGCGAGCGCCTCTCGGGCCAGCAGCTCGCCGATCGGCTTGCCCAGCACTTCGCTCAGCGTGTTCAGCACGACGGACGCCGTGTCATCCAGTTCGGTCATCACTCGTCTCCGGGGTAGGCGATCCAGGTGGGCAGGCAGGTCGGCGCGGTGGCGGGTACCACGGTGTACGTGCCGTCCTCGTCGGACGGGGTGAAGCCGGCCTTCTCCCAGAAGCCGTCGGCCACCTTGTTGCGCTCGCTCGGCACGTAGCGTCCGGCCACGGCGGTGGCCCCGGCCTCGCGGGCCCGCCGCACGATCCAGTCCGCGATCGCGAACTCGATGCCCCGGCCGAACACCCGGCAGCTCAGTACCAGGTTCAGCACCCACCACACCCGGCCGCGGCTCTCGATCCACGCGGCGCCGACGATTCCCTCGTCGCCGAACCGGTCCGACACCGCGAACGAGGCGACCAGCCGGTCCGGGTCGGCGCACATCGCGGTCGTCGCGCCCTCGTCGAACCGGATCCCGGTCAGGTTGAACTGGTTGGTGCGGGCGGAAAGCTGGGCGACCCGGCCGATCTCGAACGTGGTGACCGGATGCGCGATCAGCCGCGTCCGCAGCGCGTGCAGGTAGTCCTCCGAGGAGGCGAACCCGGTGGAGAAGCCGGTGCGCAACGCCCGCGAGCGGTACAGCGCCGGACGTTTCAGGTCGGTGTCCGTCAGCTCCGGTACGTCGAACCAGCCGGGGCGCAGCAGCGAGCGGACCAGGTGGGCGGGGTCGCCGTCGGCCGCCACCACGGCCATCCCGGGAAGTTCGGCGGCCACGTGCCCGCGTTCGAACGGGGAGTCGTCCATGAAGACGAACGCGTTCGCGGCCAGGTTGAGCGTCTCGGCGGCGTGCCGCAGGTTGTCCGCCTTGGCCGACCAGTTCACCGCGCGGACCGCGAAATCCTCGGGCCGCAGCAGCATCTCCGGATGGCGGGTCAGCACCTCGTCCACCGGCCCGGCGTCGTTCTTGCTGGCCAGCACGAGGATGACGCCTTGTTCGCGCAGACGGCGCACGGCTCGCTGAAGGTCCTGGTAGCAGTTCCCCGGGTACAACCCGCCGAGCTGCAGCCTCGCCTCGCCCGCCTCGCCGAGCACGCCACCCCACAGGGTGTTGTCCAGATCGACCGCGAGCACCTTGCGGGACAACCCGGATCGGGCCGCGGCCACCCTGGCGACCCGCCGCGCCAGCGTGAGCAGCGCGCCGTCGGTGTACGGCAGGTCGGCGTACCGGTGCAGCCGGTCGTCCCTGGCCGCGACCGCGACGTCGGCGAGTTCGCCCGCCAGGTCCACGACCGTGATCCGGCCGTCCTCCTCCGCGAGACCGAGGAGGTCCGCGTTGAGCCGGTGCCAGGCCCGCGCGGCCGCGGCCCGCGCCCGCCAACTGATCAGCGAATCGCGCAGCTCGGCCGGAACCGGCACGGTGTGCAGCACGAAGGTGCCCGGCGTACGCCGCAGGCAGGCCAGAATCGCTCCCCGGAACTCGGCGAACCGGGCCTCGATGAGCGCGGCCAGGCCTTCGGTGTCGACGGCGCTCCACTCGCGCGGCAGGAAGTACCGCTCGTCCATCAGGCAGGTGACGAGGTCGGGGGAGCCGTCGATCTCACCCGCGGCCAGCGTGAGGTCGAACGTGCCGTAGTCACCGAGGAGCAAGGTGGGCTGCGCGCCGACGGCGACCATCGCGGCGCGCAGCAGGGGTTCGAACGGGCCGATCGTGCAGGTGGCCAGCACGGTCACCTTGATCGGCCGGAGATCCGGCTCGACCGAGGGGAGATCGGCCAGGACGTGGCCCGCACGGCGCATCGGCGCGGGGTCCTCGACCTCCGAGAGGAGCTGTCTCACCCCCGGTGCCGGTGCCGTCCGGCCGTCCACCGCGGCTCGCAGGCCGTCGAGCAATTCCGTGAAATCGTTCATCGACCCCTGCCTAGACTCGGAAAATCGTGCAATACCAGCGCATGCCGATGGAGATTCCGGCGAGCGCGACGAGATCCCCGGAATTCAGTTCACCGCGATCGAGGTAGGTCCCGACCGCGATCAACTGGTCGGCCGCTCCCATATGGCCGTGTTCGGCGGCGAGATCGTGGTTCGTCTTCGCCAGTGGGATATCGATCAGGCCTGCCAGTTCGGCGATGCCGTCCGGATCGTTGATGTAGACGAACCGCGCGAGATCCGCCCGCCGCACGCCCGCCCGGCGGCAGGCCCGGTCGATCACCTCGACGACCCGCGTGTTGAGCTGCTCGCTGAAGTGCGCGAGCCGCCGGGGGTCCTTCCGGAAATGGGCCTGCACGCGTTCGGTCCCGCTCGGCGCGGTCGCGCTCGACCAGCCGGGCGGCGGTACCGGCGTGACACTGCCGCCGACGTCGGTGCGGAACCAGTCGCAGAAGTCGGAATCCGTGAACTGTTCGGTGGCCAGCCAGGTGACGCGGTCGTGGCCCCGGCGCAGGACCACCGAGACCGCGCCGTCGCTGTGCACCGCGTTGTTGACGTTCATCCGGTTGCGGTGGAATTCGCTGACCCGGTTGACGGCGGTGAAGAGCACCGTGCCGAGTTCCGGTTGCAGCGTCAGCTGTCCGGCGACGGCGCCGAGACCGGTGACCCCGCAGGCGCAGCCTTCGGTCAGCAGCATCGTCTGCCGCTCCCGGATCTTCAGCTCCCTCGCCAGTGCGGCGGAGGAGTCCCAGTACGGGTACTCCGCCAGCTCGGAATTGGCCACCACCACCAGATCGACGTCCGCGGGATCCACCGACGCCCTCGCCAGCGCGTGGCCGGCCGCCTCCGCCGCCAGCGCGGTCGAGGTCACGCCGTCCGCGGCGCGGTGGAAAGTCCGGTAACCCCAGCCGACGACGCGTTCCGGGTCGGCGACGTAGGAACCGGCGGTGCGTTCGACGTCCTGGTCTTCGCCGAACGCGTAACCGAAGCCGGCGATGCCGAATTCGGCGAGCGGTGCTGCCATTTCTTCTCCTCATACCGAGCCGGTCGGTTGCCTGGTCTTCCGATGGGAAATCATGAGCCGATTTCGAGGGCGTCCGTATTCGAAAAACGCCGAGCGTCATTCAAGAACCACCTGGCGTTCTCGGGCAATGGCGGCCGGTTGCCGGGGTGCGACCCGGCGCGATTTCCGAAACTGTTTCGGATCCCCGAGGAGTGGTGACCGGGAATATTGCCGCACGCTTCGCGCGCCGACAACTGCTCGATGTTCAACTGTGTCCCCGGTGCCCGGTTGAACACCGGTCGTATTCACTCGCGGTATCCGGGTTATGACTTCTGCGTGCCGACCCGCTGTTCCAGTTGTCGCGCGAACTCGATCCACTCGTTGGCGCACCGGCGGGCCAATGCGGCGAGGACGTACACGCTGTGTGGCGGGACGGTGTCGACGAGTTCGCGCCACTCCTCCTCGGCGATCACCCGGTGGACGAGCCAGCGCAGGGTCCGGGTGCCGGACTGGGCGAACCGCAGCGACGGATCGCGTTCGAGGTTCCGCAGGACCGCGTTGCGCTCCTGCGTCGAGAGACGTTCGGTGTGGTCGTGCGCGGGCGGGCCGGCGTCGCGGCGGTCGGCCACCGTCTCCCGGACGGTGCGAGGACGGCGTGGCGGTACCGGATCCTCGCCGCGCTGGATCCGCTCCCGCACGTCACGGACGGTGGCCGGGGCGATCCCCGCCGCCCGCGCGATCGAACGCAGGGACGCGTCGGGGAAGGCCGCGATCAGCCGGCTCGCGACGCGACGGCCATCGGTGCTGTCCAGCGGGCGGACCCTGCCGTCGCGACCGAGCCGGGCCGTCGTCCGCGGCAGCCCGTCGATCCGGCCGCGAACCGCGGCGACGGTCCGGGGACCGAGGCCCGCGGCCGCGGCGATGGCGCGATCCGACCAGTCCGGATGGGAGATGACGATGCGGGCGACCGCGGCCTCGCGGTCCGCGTAGGACAGCGGCAGGCCGTGCGCGACGTTGGCCTTGACCGCCAGCACGAACGCGTCTTCCTCGCTGCCGTCGAAGAAGACCACGTCGATGGTGCTCTGGCCGCGCAGGCGGGCCGCGCCGAGCCGGTGCATCCCGTCGATGATCCGCATCGTCGACCGGTGCACCAGGATCGGCGGCAGCGCCCGGTCCGGTTCGGCCAGCACCCGGATGTGCTCGGCGTCCTCACCGATCAGCCGCGGCGAGTCCGCCGGCCGCAACGCGGCCACCGGGACGGTGTAGGTGACCTGATCCGCCTTCGGATACCCGGTCGACGGTTCGTCTTGGTCATTCGAATCAGCCGAATGTTCCTGGCTCGAGGCGTGGTCAGCTTGCCCGGTCAATGGGCACCCCCGTCGGGTTGTGTACGGCAAACCTGCGACTTACTCTTCAATGAGTCCTAGGCGCCTGAACCGATTACCGAATATCGACTTCTTCGCTGTTTTCGGGCATGGTCGCCTCAGGCCGGAAAGTTCGATTTGTACGGCAGTGCGAGGATGTCGAATCAACGACCGCCGCGTCCCCTCTGAAATGTCCCCATTGGACCGGCGTCGTTCAACTCATGAACTGCGTGATCAAAGTTTCCCCTCCCCGCGCTCCTGGTCAGAGGGTATGTCGTCGGTCGACGGTGAACTAGGTGCTCAAGTGAGTCCCCAACCCCGGTGTATCGGCGTCCGAGCGGGGTGCGGTGTTCAACTGGATCAGGCGGCACGGTTGCGCGGGGAATGCGCTGTCCGGCGGCCGGGGGATTGTCTATTCGGCGGCCGCCTGAGCTGTTCGGCGGCCACGATGCAGCTATTTGGAGGGCCGAGGAAATGCCCAGTCTGACGCAGACCGAAGCGAAGGAGCGCGGCGTATTGCTGCGGATCCGGTCGTATCGGGTGGATCTCGATCTGACGACCGGCGACGAGACCTTTCGATCGACCACGAGAATCGTCTTCGACGCGAGCCCCGGTGCCACGTTCCTCGACGTGCGGCCCCGCGAACTGCGCTCGGTGATCCTCAACGGCCGGGAACTGGACCCGGCCGCACTCGACGACGGCCGGTTCCCGCTCGACGGCCTCGCCGAGGAGAACGAGCTCGTCGTGGTCGCGGACATGGCCTACTCGCGGGAATGCGAAGGGCTGCACCGGTACAGAGACCCTGCCGACGGCCGCGTCTACCTCTACGCCTACGTGTTCATCGACAACGCGCCGCGGATCTTCGCTTGCTTCGACCAGCCCGATCTCAAGGCGCCCTTCACCTTCGACGTCACGGTTCCGGACGACGACTGGCAGGTGCTCGGCAACGCGCCGTCGACCCGGCTCGGCCCGGGGCATTGGCGGCTGGCCGAGACCGCGCCTCTCGCGACCTATCTGACGACGCTGGCCGTCGGACCGTACGAGTCGTTCCACGCCGAGCACGGCGGAGTGCCGCTGGGCCTGCATTGCCGTGCCTCGTTGGCGGACGGGCTCAAGGCCGACGTCGAGGAGGTCTTCGAGATCACCGGGCAATGCCTCGACGAGTACCGGCGGCTGTTCGGCGTGCCCTACCCGTTCGAGAAGTTCGACCAGGTCTTCGTGCCGGAGTTCAGCGTGCTCTCGCTCGACCATCCCGGTTGTGTGCTGCTGCGCGAGCTGTACCTCTTCGGCTCCGCGGTGCCGCGGAGCGAACGGGAGACCAGGGCCGTGGTGATCGCGCACGGCCTGTCCCTGATGTGGCTCGCCGGTCTGGTCACCAACACCTGGTGGGACGATCTGTGGCTCGGGCAGGCCTTCGCCGACTACATGGCCCATCGGGTGACCAGTGACGTGACGAGGTTTTCCGGCCCGCTGACCACGTTCGCCGTCCGGCGCAAGGCCCAGGCCTACGTGGCAGATCAGCGGCCGTCGACCCATCCGGTGAGCCTGGCCGGACCGGACGTGCGGACGGTGCTGCTGGAACTGGACCGGATCTCCTACTTCAAGGGCTCATCGGTCCTGCGGCAGCTGGCGGCCCGGGTCGGTACCCCGGCACTGCGCGCGGGCCTGAGCACCTACTTCACCCGCCACGCGTACGGCACGGCGACGTTCACCGACTTCCTCACCGCGTTGAGCGAGGCCGCCGGAACGGATCTGACGGAATGGGCGCGGGTGTGGTTCTCCACCTGCGACGTCGGCACGCTGACCCCGGAGATCACGGTTTCCGGCGGGGTGATCACGGCGGCCGCCGTCCGTCAGGACGTCCCGGAAGGGCATCCGGTACCGCGGCCGCACACCCTGGACATCGGCTGCTACGGCGAGGAGTCCACGACGATCCGGGTCACGATCGACGGACCGCGAACCGGGCTGCCGCAACTGGTGGGCCGTCCGGTGCCGGAATTCCTGCTGCTCAACGACGGCGACCTGACCTACGCGAAGATCCGCTTCGACGATCGTTCCCGCGCCGCGCTGCCCGGGTTCCTTCCCCGGCTGTCCCCGGTCAACCGCGCGATGGTGTGGTGCGCGCTGCTGATGGCGGTGCAGGACGGCGTGTACCCGGCCGCGGATCACCTCGAGCTGGTGACCGGGATGCTCGCCGTCGAAACGGATCCGTCCATCGTCGTCGAGGTGCTGGAGCAGGCTCGTATCGACGTCGCCGACCGCTTCCTGCATCCGGAGCGGCGGCCCGCCGCGCTCGCCGCCGTCGCCGGTGCTCTTCGTGACCGGATCGCCGAGGTCGAGCCGTCCGACGAGATCTGGTTGTGCCTGTGCCGGGGACTCGTCGAGTTCAGCACGGACGTCGACGAGCTGCGTGGCTGGCTCGACGGCACCCGGCTGCCCGCGGGACTCGTCCTCGACGCGGATCTGGCCTGGCGCACCAGATACCGGCTCGCCGTGCTCGGCGCGCTCTCCGAGGACGAGATCGCCGCGGCCCACGCCGCGGATCCCAGCACCCGCGGCGAGCAGTTCGCGGCGAAATGCCGGGCGGCCAGGCCGGATCCGGCGGCCAAGGAGGCGGCGTGGGAGGTGATCGTCGGCGACACCGAGATGTCCAGCTACGGGCTCTGGGCGCTGGCAGAAGGATTCTGGCAACCGGAGCAGGCCGAGCTGACCGCCGGCTACGTCCCGCGGTTCTTCGCCGAGATGCCCGCGGCCGCCCGGTCACGCGGTGACCTCGTACTGGACGTGCTGGTGCGGTTCCTCTACCCGCGCTACGCCGCCTCGGCGGAGACCTTGCGGCTGGCCGACGAACTGCTGGCCCGCCCCGACGTCGAACTGCCGTTGCGCAGGCGGGTCGCGGATTTCACCGGCGACCTGCGCCGGGCCGTGGCCGCCCGGACCGGCGTCACCGGCTGAGCCGGGGAGGGAGGTCACCGTGCGGGTGGGAATCGTCGGCGGCGGTGTCGCGGGCGCGCTGCTCGCCTGGCGGCTGCGCCAGGCGGCGCCGCGGAGCACGATCGACGTGTACACCGCCCGGTCGACCGACGGCGACGCGACGAGCGCGTCCGGTGGGCTGGTCCGCGGCTTCCAGCGGCTGGAGCACGCCGGACGGCTGGCCGCGACCGGTCTCGCCGAACTACGTGCCAACCCGGCGTTGCGGGCGGCGTCGGACTACCGGGAGGTCGGCTCGGTGTACCTGGCGCTCTCCGGGGACGGGCTCGCCGACCCGGTCCGGGTGATCGAGGAAGCACTGCCCGGTTCGGCGACCTTGCTCACCGCGCCCGAACTGGCCGCCCGGTATCCGTTCCGTGGCCTGCCTTCCGGGGTGACCGCAGTGGTCGAACGGCACGCGGGATTCGTGTCGCCCGCCGGGCTGCGGGACGCCGTGCTGGGCTGGCTCACCGACCGCGGCGCCTCGGTCCGGCGGATGCCGGTGGTGACCGTGGACCCGGCCCCGGCGTTGCGGCTGGCCGACGGCGCGACCGCGGGTTACGACGCGGTCGTGGTGGCCGCCGGTCCGTGGACGCCCGCCCTGCTGGCGGCGAGCGGGCTGCCTGCCGGAGGGCTGCGCGTCAAACAGATCCAGTACACCGTCTACGAAGGAGGGCCCGCGGGGCTCGGCACGTTCGTGTGGGAGGGCACCGGAATGTGGGGCCGGCCGGCGGGCGACGCGGGGTTCCTGCTCGGACTGCCCAGTGACCACTGGGACGTCGACCCGGCCGGTCCGCGGCCGGACGTCGCGCTCATCGACCGGGTCGCGAGCGAGGCCCGGCGCCTCCTCGGCCATCCGCTCGCCGAGCACTGTCCACATCGGACGACCGTGTCGTCCGACTGCTATCACGATCCGCCCGGCCTCGAACTACGCGAGGTCGCGCCCGGCGTGTTCACCTTCACCGGAGGATCGGGCGGTGCGGCGAAGACCGTGGTCGCGGCGAGCCGGGTGGCGGCCGCCGAATTGCTCGGGTGAGCTGCCGTCCCCGTACTGGACCAGTTCCACCAGCAGACCGGCGGGCCTGGCCAGGTATGTGAAGGCGACCAGCATGCCGGGCCGCGCGCCGGCACAGGGCTCGCGGTCGACCGGGGTGAACCCCGCGCCGCGCAAGCGGTCCAGCTCCGGTTCGAGGTGATCGACCTCGATGGCGATGTGGTGCAGCCCTGGGCCGGACCTGGCCAGGTGGCCGTCGAGCGCCGAACCGGGGCCTGCGGGGGAGACCAGCTCGATCAGGGGGCGGCCGCCGGGGCCGGGTGGCTGCCAGAACTCGCACGCCACCCGATAGGCGGCGGCGACGCCACTGTCCAGTTTGGACATCCCGAGCGCGGTCATGGCGGGAAGTAGCCCCGCGGGTTCTCCGGTGACGAGTCCGATGTGGTCGATACCGAGCAACATGGCCCGAGATTAACGCCGCCTGCGGCGTTCTATCGAGAGATAAGGCGAAGGTGGCGTTTGCAGCATCGCAAACTGTCCACAAGGGACACTTTGCGACGACTTTCCGTCCGATTTATGCCCGTGTAGGTGAATCTGTGCGAGGGTCGTGAGTGAAAAATGCTGTTAGAACGATCATTGCCACTCACGACCCCCGCGTGAAGCGCCCAAACCGGACACTCTGACGAGAACTGGCGTCTCTTGTGGACAGTTGACGTCTTGGCTGCTCCCCGCCCAGTACCGCCTCCCGGCGTTCGATTCACCGTGCAGCTGACCGGGTCTTTTTCCGGCCGCCGCGCCGTACGATCCGATTCATGAAGAACAATCTTCCGGCGGAGGCCGAATTGAGAGCGGCCGTCGAACGGGAAATGGCCCCGGCGCGAGCCGATCTTGAGCATCTGGTCCGCATTCCCGGAATAGCCTTTCCCGAATTCGACCACGCGCAGGTGGACCGTTCCGCGGAGGCGGTGGCGACGGTGCTGCGCGGCTGCGGGCTGGAGACCGGCATCGTCCGGGCCGGCGGGCAACCGGCCGTCATCGGCCGCAAACCCGCGCCGCCCGGCGCGCCGACCGTGCTGCTCTACGCGCATCACGACGTCCAGCCGCCGGGAGACGAGGCGCTGTGGGACAGCGACCCGTTCGAGCCGGTGGAGCGCGACGGCCGGCTCTACGGCCGGGGCGCCGCGGACGACAAAGCCGGGCTCATGGCGCATGTCGTGGCGCTGCGGGCGCTCGGCGACGCCCTGCCGGTCGGGGTGGTGGTGTTCGTCGAAGGCGAGGAGGAGTACGGCTCGGCGTCGCTCTCCGAGCTGCTCCGGCTGCATCACGACAGGCTTCTCGCCGACGTCGTCGTGATCGCCGACTCGGCCAACTGGGACGTCGGGGTGCCCGCGCTGACGACTTCGCTGCGCGGGATCGTCAACTGCGTGGTCGAGGTGCGTACCCTGCGTGACCCGGTCCACAGTGGAATGTTCGGCGGCGCCGTGCCGGACGCGCTGACCACGCTCGTCCGGTTGCTGGCGACGCTGCACGAGGACGACGGCGACGTCGCGGTGGAAGGTCTCGCCATGGGGCCGGAGTCCACTGTGGAGCTTCCCGCCGAGCGGGTGCGGGCCGAGGCGGGGATGGTCGACGGCGTCCGGTTCACCGGCACCGGTTCGCTGGCGGATCGGTTGTGGACCAGGCCTTCGCTCTCGGTCCTGGGTGTCGACGCGCCGTCGGTTCTCGAGTCGGGCAACGCGCTGGTCCCGGCGGCCAGGGCGAAGATCAGCGCCCGGCTGGCCCCCGGCGACGACCCGGTCAAGGCGTTCGCCGCGCTCCGGGACCATCTGGAGGCTTACTGTCCTTGGGGCGCAGCCATCTCGGTCTCCCTGGACGGTGGCGGTGCGCCGTGTGTCATCGACACCACCGGATCACGGTATGGAACGGTCCGGTCCGCGTTGCGTACCGCGTGGGACGGGGTTTCGCCGGTCGAGATCGGGGTCGGTGGCTCGATTCCTGCCGTTTCGACGTTCCAGGCGGAGTTCCCGGACGCCACGATCGTGGTGACCGGCGTGGAGGATCCGCAGACCCGGGCACACGGTCCGAACGAGAGCCTGCACCTCGGCGAGTTCGCCCGGGTCTGCCTCGCCGAGGCGCTCATGCTGGCCGGGCTGAGCCGCCCTACCGGATGAGCGGGCCCAAATCGTGCCCCGCGGCGAACACCGACGTGTCGTAATCGTCGATCATCGACGAGACCGGGCCGTCGTATTTCGCCAGCCATTCGTCCGTGGCGTAGAGCGACTGGGATCGTTCGACCCGCTCTTCCTCGGACGGAAAGGCGCGCAGCAGGAAATAGCCGTTTTCGTTGTTCAAGGACGGGCCGTGCGCGAGGACCGTGATCCCCAGGCTGCGCATCAGCGGAATGGTGCCCTCCCGGCTGATCCGGTCGAATTCCGCCCGGGTGCCCGGCTTCACCTTGAACAGCCGGATCTCCAGCAACCATGATTCAGCGTTGTCCATCCTGCACCTCACCCTCGGTATTCCGGAAGGGCGAGTAGAGCACCGGAGAATGGTGGTCGTCAATTAACGGCGAAGCGAACGAGTCATCGTCACCGGCCAGGTTCCGGTTCCTCGGCCCGCTCGAATTCTTCGACGGCGGGCAATGGTCCTCGATCGGTGCGCCGAAGCAACGGGCACTGCTGGCCGTCCTGCTGATCAACGCCAATCGCGTGGTTTCGGCGGATCAGCTCATGGCGGAGCTGTGGGGTGAGCGGCCGCCGCCGAGTGCGGCCGGTCTGCTGGCGGGCTACGTCTGGCGGCTGCGCAACGGTCTCGGCGATCCGGGAGGCCGGATGCTGAGCACGAGGGCGCCCGGCTACCGGCTCGTGCTGCCCGCGGGCGCGACCGACGTCGACGAGTACGAGAAGCTCGTGACGGCGGGCCGGAAGAGACTCGCCGAAGGTGACTTGCCCGCCGCGGTCGCCGCATTGACCGAAGGGCTCGGGATGTGGCGCGGCACGCCGATGGCGGACGTGGCCATGGTCCCGTCCGTCCTCGCCGAGTCGGCGCGGCTGGAGGAGGCGCGCCTGGCCGTGGTGGAAGCGCGGATCGAGGCCGAGATCGGGCTCGGCGGACACGAGACTCTGCTGCCCGAACTGAAGCTGATGATCTCGCAGTTCCCGCTGCGTGAACGGCTGCACGCGCAGTTGATGATCGCGCTGTACCGCTCGGGCCAGCAGGCCGAAGCCCTTGGCGCGTACCGGGATCTGCGCGGACTGCTGGTCGAGGAGCTCGGTGTCGAGCCGAGCAAACCACTGCGGGAGCTGCAGGGCCGGATCCTGCGGGACGACCCGCTGCTGCTGGAGACGCCGCGGCGCGCGACACCGGCGACCGCGATCCTGCGGCCTGCCGTGCCGCGCACGCTTCCGCCCGACGTGCCCGCGTTCATCGGCCGGGAGCGGGAGCTTGCCTGGATCACCAGCCGGTTGGCGAGCGGGGAGCAGCGCTGCGCGGTGCACGGCATGGCGGGCACCGGCAAGACCGCGTTGGCGGTGCACGCCGCGCACCGGATGACCGGGTCCTTTCCGGACGGTCAGGTGTATCTGGGGCTCGGAGCGTCCGCGGCGCACGGTCCGGCGTCACCGGTGGACGCGGTCGGGCGGCTGCTCGCCGCGCTGGGCGTACCGGCCGCGGACATCCCGCCGGGGGAGGAAAGGGCGGGCGCGCTGCTGCGGACCGTGCTGGCAGACCGGCGAGTGGTCCTCGTCCTCGATGATGTCGCGGACTCCGCTCAGATCCGGCATCTGCTGCCCACCGCGCCGGGCTGCGCGGTGATCCTGACGAGCCGTCCGGCCTCCACCGCGGTGGACGGGGCGGGACTGCTTCGCCTCGGCAGGCTCCCGGCGACGGCCGCGACGGCGTTGATCCGCCGTTACGCCGGCGCCGCCCGGGTGGACGCGGATCTCGCCGCCACCGTCCGGCTCGCCGGGCTCTGCGACCATCTGCCGCTCGCCCTGCGGGCCGCCGCGACCCGGCTCGCGCGGCGTCCGGAGTGGACGGTCGGCGAGTTCGTTTCGAGGCTGGCCGATCCCGGGCGCCGGTTGGACCAGCTGACCTGCGACGGGCTCAGCGTCCACGCCGCGCTGCGGGCCGGTGTCCGTTTGCTGCGGCACTCCGCCGATCCGCTACCGACGCGCGTCCTCGGCAGGCTCGGGGTGCTGGACCTGCCGGTGGTCTCGACGGCGGTGCTCGCCGCCGCGCTCGACATTCCCGTCGCCTCGGCCGAATCGGCCGCGGAGCGGCTCGTCGACGCCGGGCTCGTCGAGACGTTGCGGATGGACCGGTATCGGGTGCCGGGGCTCGTGCGGCTGTTCGCACTCGGCGAGTACGTCACGGCGGACGAGGAACGCGCCGCGACGCACCGCGTCCTCGGGTACTACGAAGGCGCGGTGCGCGACCAGCTTTCCCGCCTCGCGGAGAACCGCGGGGCCGGCCTCGCTTGGTATCGCGAGGAATGCCTGACCTTGCGGGCGCTCGCCGCCCGTGCATCGGGCACCGAATTGCCCGGCCTGGTCAACAGGCTCTCCTCGGAGCTCAGCGGAGCATCGACCGGTCGGTGGGGGTGAGCATCAGCCGCTCGATCCGGTCCGGGAGGCGAGGCTCGACGTCGTCCCGCCACTCCGGGAGCGCGGCCAGCCGGGCGGTGTGCTCGGCGTAGGCGTCCTGCCCGGGGAACGACGCGAGCACGACGAGCACATGCTCACCCGTGCGAACCGGCAGACCGGTGAAGTCGTTCTCCGCGTACTCCGTCCGCAGCAAGGCGAGCGGTGTCGCGCCGGCCTTCGCCAGCAAGGGGAGAACGGTCTCGTCGAAGAACCGGACGAACTCTTCGTCCGGCGGCGAAGGAAGATAGTGGATCGTGGCCGTGACCACCGACGAAGCGGGCGTGTCCCGGACTGCCGGGTCGAGGCCGGGCAACACACCCTGGCGGACCGGTCGCAGCAGCAGCACGTCGTCCGTGTCGATCATGGTGGCGTTGGCCGCCGCCGAGTTGGCCTTCCAGGTCGGACCGGTGTAGAAGCTCGTCAGGGCCTGGAACCTCGCGGGCATGCCGGGGAAACCCCGCAGCCACACGAAATGGTCCGGGCGGTCGAGGTCGCGGAACTGCCCGAGGACACGCATCCCCGTGGCTTCCTGGGTCTCGACGAACTCCCGGTCGAACAGCTCGATCAACACCTCGCGCTGTCCCGGCCGAAGGGTGTACTGCCGCAGCTCGATAACGTCCGTCACCCGAAGAACCCTAAGGCATTCAGCCGGTCAGGCGTCGAGGATTCTGTCGAGGGTGATGGGGAGGTCGCGGACGCGGCGGCCGGTGGCGTGGTGAACGGCGTTGCCGAGGGCGGCGGCGATGCCGACGGTGCCCAGCTCGCCGATCCCGCGGACACCGAGGGGATTGAAGACGGTGTCGGGACGTTCGAGGAAGCGAACGTCGATCGGCGGGATGTCGGTGCCGACCGGGACGACGTAGTCGGCGAGGTTCGCGTTGGCGATGCGGCCGGTATCCGGTTCGACGTGGGTGTTCTCGAGGAAGGCCTGGCCGACGCCGAAGATGACGCCGCCGACGATCTGGCTCCGCGCGGTCTTCTCGTTGACGATGGTGCCGGCGTCGATGACCGTCGTCACGCGGCGCAGGCGGGGTTCCCCGGTCCAGCGATTGACCGCCACCTCGCAGAAGTGCGCACCGAACGAGGTGAAGGCGAACCGCTCCCGTTCCGGCCCGAGCGCCGAGGTTTCGGTGGCGTCGATCCCGGCGCGATCCGTGATGCCGAGCAGGGTGCCGAAAGCGATCCGCCGCTTGGGGCCCACGACGTCACCGCGTTCGTAGCGCACCTGATTCCGGTCCATGCCGTGGAACGGGGATCTTTCGTGCGTCACGGCGAGATCGAGCAGCGCGCGGGTCGCGGACAGTGCGGCCGCGTGGACGGCCGGGCCTGAGCTCGCCGTCCCCGCCGAGGCGAACGCGCCGGGGTTGTCGGCCAGCGCGGAGTCGCCGAGCGCGGAGCGGACGCGGCTCACCGGGATGCCGAGCGCGTCGGCGCCGATCATCGCCAGCACCGTCCACATCCCGGTGCCCAGATCCGAGGTCGCGGTGGACACCACCGCCGTGCCGTCGGCCTGCAGCCGGACCTTCCCCGTGGTGCGGTACCGCGCGGCCGGGTAGGCGGCGGTCGCCATTCCGGTGCCGATCAGCCATTCGCCGTCGACGACCGCCCTCGGGACCGGGGCCCGCCGGGACCAGCCGAACGCCTCCGCGCCGACGCGGTAGCACTCGTCGAGATGTTTGCCGGACCACGGCACGCCGCGTCCCGGGTAGGTGGTGGCGTAGTTGCGCAGGCGTAACTCGACCGGGTCGATGCCGAGCCGGACCGCCAGTTCGTCCATCGCGGTTTCCAGCGCGAACGAACCGGCCTCCGGACCGGGCGCCCGCATCGGTGTCTGGGGCGGGACGTCCAGGGTCACCAGCCGTTGCCCGACATGGATGTTGGGCGAGGCGTAGAAGTAACGCGAGGTGGTGTGCGGCGCCGCTTCGTAGAGGTACCCGTCGCCGCCACTCGAAAGGCCGGCGTAGGCGTCGTGCTTGACGGCGACGAGACGCCCGCCGCGGTCGGCGCCGAGGGAGACCGTCTGGGACATCGCCGAGCGGTGGCCGGTGACGCCGAAGGTCTGCTCCCTGGTGAGCACGATCCGGACCGGACGGCCGAGCGCCTTGGCCGCCGCGGCGGCGAGGACGGGATGCCCCCAGGTGAGGATCTTGTTGCCGAACCCGCCACCGACGTGCGGGCTGAGCAGGTGCACACGAGAAGGGTCGACGCCGACGGTCGCCGCGATCGTCCCGGCGGCCAGCTGCGGGGCCTGCGCACCGCAGTAGAGGGTGAGGTAGCCGTCGCGCCAGACCGCGATGGCGGCGTGGGGTTCCATCGCGCTGTGGTACTCGATCGGCTGGGTGTAGGTGGCGGTGACGACCACTTCGCTCGCGGTGAGGGCCTGGTCGATGGACGCGACACCGTCGGCGAGCAGATCAAGCAGCGGCGGCTCGCCGTTGACGTCCTCCGGCAGGGTGGCGCCGGGAATGCCGTCACGCAGCGACGTCCGCGGCCGGACACTCGCGTAGTCCACCCGGACCAGCGCGGCGGCGTCGCGGGCCTGCTCGAAGGTTTCGGCGACCACCAGGCCGATGATCTGCCCGTGGTAACGGACCTGGTCGTCCCGCAAAGGAAGCCAGTTGTAGCCGATGCCGGATTCGGCCCCGCCGAACAGCGGCAACGGGTCGGCGTGCGTGTACACGGCGAGGACGCCGGGGGAGCGGCGCGCGGCGGTCGTGTCGATGCCGCGGATGGTGCCGCGCCCGATCGTGCTCAGCACCAGGTAGCCGTTGGTGAGACCGTCGACCGGGTAGTCGGCGGAGTAGCGGGCGGCCCCGGTGACCTTGAGCCGTCCTTCGACGCGGGAAATCGAATTCATGGCCGGTCCGCCAGCTTCATCAGGGCACGGGTGACCGTGCGTTTCAGCAAAGGCACCTTGAAACCGTTGTGGGCCAGCGGACGGACTCCTTCGGTGGCCGCGGCGGCCTTTTCGACGACTTCGAGCCGCAACGGCCTGCCGCGCAGCGCCTCCTCGACCGCGGTCAACCGCCACGGCCGCGTGCCGACCCCGCCCGCGGCGAGTCGCACGTCCCGCACGACGCCGTCGCGGACCAGCACCGCGGCCGCGACCGACACGAGCGCGAACTCGTAGGAGGTCCTGTCCCGCACTTTGACGTAGGCCGACCGATCGGCCCAGCCGAGCCGGGGCACGGTCACCTCGGTCACGAGCTCACCCGGCCGGAGTTCGTTCTCGAGATGCGGCGTGGTGCCGGGCAGCCGGTAGAACCCGTCGAGCCGGACGTCGCGCGTTCCTCCCCGGCCGGTCAGCCGCACCGAGGCATCCAGCGCCACGAGGGCCACGGCGAGGTCACTCGGATGCGTGGACACACAGGAGTCGCTGGTGCCCAGGATGGCGTGCGAGCGGTTGGCGCCCGCGATCGCCGGGCAGCCGGAGCCGGGGGCTCGTTTGTTGCACGGCGTGGCGGTGTCCCGGAAGTAGCCGCATCTGCTGCGCTGCAACAGGTTGCCGCCGATGCTGGCCATGTTGCGCAGCTGAGGTGACGCACTGGCCAGCAGCGCCTCGGCGAGCACGGGATACCGCGCACCCACCAGCGGATGCGCGGCGACGTCGCTCATCCGCTCGAGCGCGGCGATGTGCAGCCCGTGCCGGTCCGTCCACACCCCGGTCAGCGGCAGGCGGTTGATGTCGACCACCCGGCTCGGTGTCAGCACTTCGAGCTTCATGAGGTCCACCAGCGTCGTGCCGCCCGCGAGATAGGCCGCGCCCGGCGCGCCGCCGCGGTCGAGCGCCTCGGCCACGCCGCGGGTGACCGTGAAGTCGTAGGGCCGCATCAGTCCGCCGCTCTCACGGCCCGGATCGCGTCGACGATGGGGCCGTACGCGCCGCAACGGCAGATGTTGCCGGACATGTGCTCCCGGATCTGCTCCGGCGAACGTGCCTGACCTTCCCGGAGGACGGCGACCGCCGACATGATCTGCCCGGAAGTACAGAAGCCGCACTGGAAACCGTCGTGGTCGAGGAACGCCTGCTGCACCGGATGCAACGCGGAGCCGCGCGCCAGCCCTTCGATGGTGGTGACCCGTCTGCCGGTGACGGAGCCCGCCAGCGTCAGGCAGGCCAGCACCCGCCGTCCGTCGACGTGCACCGTGCACGCCCCGCACTGGCCGCGGTCGCAGCCCTTCTTCGTCCCGGTCAACCCGAGCCTGTCGCGTACCGTGTCGAGCAACGTCACCCGTGGATCGAGCCGCAGCCGCTCCACGCGCTCGTTGACCCGCAACTCCACGTCGACGAGACCGTCTCCCCGGCCGTCCGGCTCCGCGCTCGCCGCGTCCGGTCCGCCGACGGCCAGCGCCGCGGACGCGGTCGCGGTCCGCGCGAGGAAGCCGCGCCGGGAGAGCCCGGCCTCGTTCGAGTCGTCACTGCTCACTGAACCCTCCAGAACTTGCTCGGCGGTCAGGAGATGGAGTCTCGTGGATCGCCTCCGGATCCGATATCGCTCAGGTGAGCAGGCGCCTCGGGTAGAGTCCGCGGCATGCTCGAGATCAGGCCGAACTGCGAGTGCTGCGATCGGGATCTGCCGCCCTCGGTGGACGCGCGGATCTGTACGTTCGAGTGCACCTTTTGCCCTGGCTGCGCGGAAGACCGCTTCGGCGGCGTCTGCCCCAACTGCGGTGGTGAACTCGTACGGCGCCCCGTGCGGCCGGCCGCTCTGCTCGAACGTCACCCGCCGTCGGCGCGGCGAGTGGTCAACGCGCACGCTTCCTGCACGCAGGCCTCGTGAGTGTTTTGGGTCGTTAGGGCCAAGGCTGTCTTAGGTATCTACTGAATGTGGGTGGCCGACGGACTGCACGGGGCGCTCTGGTCCTGGGTACTCACGAGGGTTCTAGGCGGTACATGAAGGCCCCCTTCCTTGCGCCTAGCGCAAGGAAGGGGGCCTTCATGTACTTGGGAAGGTGTGAAGGACCAGTCCCACGAGATGCTCGCTACTTGTGGTCCACCCGGATCCGCATCGAAGTACCGTGCTGCGAAAGCACCCGGATCGTGGTCCCGGTGGCCGGCAGGAGCACACCGGCGTTCGGCTGCTCGGGGAACAGGAACGTCCCGGTGTCGTCGAACAGCGGTACGGCGTCCTGCCCCCGGATGTAGCTGGGCTTTCCGTTGACGTGAAGCGTGAACGAGTCGGCCTTGCGGAGGGAGAACGGCATGTCGTAGCCGGCGATCCGGGATCGCCACGGCACACCCTCGATGTTGTAGATCGGCGCCGGATGCGCGTCGATCGGGAGGATCAGCCCGGAGCCGAGATGCTCACTGGTGTTGTTGTCCATTTCGGACGTGTCCCAATAGGACACCACGAGCCCGGTCTGATACGGGAAATGCTCGACGAACGCGGGCTTGCCCGGGAACCCGAAGTTGTAGGGACCCGTACGCAGATACCGCCCATAAGACTCGTAGGTACGGTTCGACGCGAGGTAGAAGTTGTCGAACGAGCGGGTCTCGGTGGCGCCCGCGGTCCGGAAGCCGTCGAGCTGCCAGCCGTTCGCGCCGTTTTCCGCTCCGTCGGTCAGCAGCGTCGCGCCGTCCGCGACGATCGAGATCTCGTCGGCGAAGAACCCGTTACGCGCCAGAGCGCCGTCGGTGCGGTACTGGAACCGGGCCAGAGCCTTCTTTCCCGCCACGGCATCGAGCGACACGGTCATGTCCACCCAGTTCCCGCCCGAGCTGCTGGACAACCCCGGCTGACCGCTGAAATCCCGCTGAAACGCTGCGCCACCGGCGAGTCCGTCCAGTGAGGACCACGTGACGCCGCCGTCGGTCGACACCTGCGTGTAGAGGAAGTCGAAATCCGGTTGGATGTCGAAACGGGCCTTCAACCCCAGCGACGCCGATGTCTTGCCCGTCAGGTCGATCGGCCGGGTCATGGTGGTGGACAGATTGTTGCCCTTGGTGCTCCACCACTGGTTCGGCCCGGCGAACGGCTGTCCATAGTGGAACGTCTTCTGCTTGTCGGGCAGCACGACCACGACACCTTGCGCCTTGGCAGAGTTGTATTCGTGCGGGCCGAGTTCGAGGGTGCGGGTCCGGCCCGCCACCACGACTTCGTAGTCGAGCCAGCCGAGCTGAAGTTTCGACCACGCGTCCAGATCGTTGATGCGCGTGCCGATGACCTCGCCGGGCCCGGAGACGCGTTGCTGCGCCATCGGCGACCACCAGCTGACGTTGTTGGCGCCGCCGTTGGTGTCGTACAGGTCGGGCAGCCCGAGGTCGTGCGCGAATTCGCGGCAGAACACGCTGATGCCGCCGTTTTCCGGCTGGATGGTGTAGTTGCCGACCCAGATTCCGCTGTCGCCGATCTGGGTCCCGCCCCGCCGGTTGCCCTGGGGTCCGGTGGTGGTGTCGGCGAACGCGTAGGCGCTGTGGCTGTAGATGGCGTCCTCGCCGTGGACCCGGTCCCCGTCGGCCTGATCGGCGCCGGCGTGCACGATCTGGAAGTGGTCGAGGTAGCCGTCCGGCTCGTTGAAGTCGCCGTCCCGGTCGAAGTCGTCACGGTCCCAAACGTCGAAGGTGGCGAGGTGGGCGCGGATCTGTTCCGGTGTCCGGCCGGCGGCGCGTTGTCCTTCGTACCAGGCGTTGGCGGCGTCGGTCACCAGGTCGAAGGCGTTGGCGCAGACGACGCCCGCGCACGGGAAACCGTTCGACCGCCCGTAACGGGCTTCGTTGAACGGCACCGTGGTCCAGTCGGTGACCATGCCCTCGACCGAAAACCGGCCGGAAGACTGCTTCCGGTAGTAGTTGGCGACCGAGTCGGCGCCGGGAGCGGTGGAGAAGTACAGGTCCTGGTAATGGCGGCGGTCGTAGTCCGGTTGCCAGATGGTGGTGTTGTCGACGCGCCGGTCGGGCTCGGGGATCTGGTCGCGACGCGGGCCGTCGAAGCGCACCGGGCCGGGAATGGCCGGGTCGGTGTCGACGTCGGGGTAGGACGGATGCCGCCGGTCGCCGAACTCGGCGAGCACCACGAAGATCCGGTCGGTCGACTCCCGCGCCAGCTCGACGTACTCGTCGACACCGCCGTGGCGCGTCTTCGTCACGGTGCTCGCGCCGCGTCGCTCGGCGACTTCCTTGCCCTTCAACACCTCCGCGAGGGCCTGCTGCCGCAGTTTCCGGCGCTGGACGTCGCCGGGGCCGGGCAGGTCGTCCCCGCCATGGGGTTCGGCGGTCACCGCGACCGTGGGTGCCGCGGTGGCGGCCGGGATGCCGGGTACGACGCCGGCGACGAGGACGACGGCGCACAGGCCGGCACAAAGTCTTCGTGACAAGGGATTCCCTCTCGAACGGACCGGAGGTCGTGAGTGGAGATTCGGGTGCCAACCTCCTTACCACGCACGCCCGGCCCGGCCAATCGAGCTCGGCGACCCCGCCGCGCTCGACGCGGGAACACCTTGCGCCACAAGCCGTTCCCGTGAACCATCGGGCTCCTTCGTTCAACTGGACCCGGAGCGGCAGTTGAACGGGCGAAGGCGCCGTTCGAATCCAAGGAGACTGACATGACCGAGAGCGGTCGCCGCTGGCGGATCGTCGTGGACCAGGACTCGTGCATGGGTTCCGGGGTGTGCGTGGGTGATCTTCCGCACCGGTTCCGGATCGTCGGCGACCGCTCGCAGCCGGTCGACGCCGAGATCGGAGCCGACGAGGAAGTGCTCGCCGCGGCCGATTCCTGCCCACGGGAGGCGATCCGCGTCGTGGACGTGGCGACCGGCGAGGTGCTGGCGCCCCTCGAATGACCCTGCCTCGAACAAGACACCGTGTCCGGCCCGCCGGACGCGTGGAGGACGTTGATGCAAAGCCGTCGAACGACGAACGTCGAAAGGCTCTCGGCCGACTTCGTCCAGGATTCCTACACGTTGTACGCGCGGTTGCGGGAAGCGGGCCCGCCCCGGCAAGTGATGATGCCGCACGGCATCAAGGTGTGGATGGTGACCCGCTACCACGACGCCCGCGCCCTGCTGGCGGACCCACGGATCAGCAAGGACGGGCGGCGGGTCAATGAGTTGTTCGCCCGGCACGCCGAGTCGCCCGACAAGGCGCCCGCGTCGGTCGACGACGAGCTCGCCGCGCATATGCTCAACAGTGACCCGCCGAACCACGTCAGATTGCGGAGACTGGTCGGCAAGGCCTTCACCGAACGCCGGGTGAAGCTCCTCCGGCCGCGGATCGAGGAGATCACCGAGGAACTGCTCGACAAGATGGCCGGTGCGCGGGAGGCGGAACTGATCGAGGATCTCGCCGCCCCGCTGACCATCACCGTGCTCGCCGAACTGCTCGGTGTTCCACCCGAGAACCGGAAGGTCTTCCGTACCTGGACGAACACGCTCGTCGGCGCCAATCACACGCCGGAGGAAGTGGCCACGGCTTCTGCCGCGGTCGCCAAGTTCACCGAAGACCTGATCGACGCGAAACTCGCGGACCCGGGCGAAGACATGTTCAGCGCCCTGGTCCAGGCGACCGAAGAAGGGGACAGGCTCAGCAAAGACGAACTGGTGGCGATGGTGTTCCTGCTCGTGGTGGCCGGGCACGACACCACGTTGAGCATGGTCGGCAACGGGGTGTACGCCTTGCTCCGCCATCCGGACCAGCTCGCCCGGTTGCGAGCGGATCCGTCGCTGCTGCCCGCCGCGGTCGAGGAACTGCTGCGCTACGAGGGTTCGGTCAGCCTGGCGACGTTCCGCTTCACCACCGACGACATCGCCCTCGACGGCGTGACCATTCCCGCCGGCGAGATCGTGGTGGTGGCACTGGGCTCGGCGAACCGGGACACGGAGAAGTTCGCGAACGCCGACAGCCTGGACATCACCCGCGGGCTCGGCAGCCATCTCGCCTTCGGGCACGGCATCCACTACTGCGCCGGCGCGCCGCTGGGCCGGTTGCAGGTCGAGATCGGCATCGGCAGGCTCCTGGAACGGTTTCCGGACCTGGCGCTGGCCGTCGAACCGGAACGGCTCCGCTGGAAGACCAGCACCATCATGCACGGCCTCGTCTCGCTGCCGGTTTCCCTGCACGGCTAGCTCGCGTCCGCACGCCCCGCCGCGAAAGCCCAAGGCCTTCGCCGCGGGGCGTGCTACCGTTTCCGCATGGGCGATTTCGATTTCCTCGTAGGATCGTGGAATGTCCACAACCGCCGCCTCGCCAAGCGATTGGCCGGCAGCGACGACTGGGTCGAATTCACCGCACCCGCGAAGTGTTGGAGCCTTTTCGAAGGAAAGGCGAATGTCGACGAGATCGTTTTCCCGGACGGCGTGCGGGGCCTGACCCTGCGCCTGTTCGACCCCGCGACCGAGAAGTGGTCGCTGAACTGGTCGAGCAGCGACACCGGGAGGCTCTTCCCGCCTGTCGTCGGCAGTTTCAGCGACGGCCGCGGGGTCTTCCACGGCGACGACACCGAGGGCGGCACCCCCGTGCGGGTCCGGTTCGTCTGGTCGGACATCACCGACGATTCGGCCCGCTGGGAACAGGCCTTCTCGGTCGACGGCGGCGAGACGTGGGAACTCAACTGGATCATGGATTTCCGGCGGGCCTGACGATCATATTTCCGTGAGCGGCGATTCGCGGTGTGCAATCGTCGCCGCGTGACCGGAGCGGTCGCGGTCTGCTTCTCTGGCCCGCATGCAGCAACGCATCGAAGCCTCTCAGCTGATTCCCGGACGCGGCGCACCGATCGTCGACGGCGTCGTGATCGTCGAGGGCGACAGGATCCGCTACGCCGGTCCGCGTGACGAGGCGCCGTCCACACCCGGCGCCGACGTCACCCGCGGGCATACCGTGATGCCCGGAATGTGGGACTGTCACGGGCATTTCATGGGCCTGCGCAGTGCGGACCTGCATGATCTGATGCACGAGCCGATCGCGTTGCGGTCGGCGCGGTGCGTGTCGGATCTGCGGGCCTGCCTCGACTCGGGCTTCACCTCCATTCGCGAGGTCGGCGGTCTCGGCATCCATCTGGCCCGCGCGGTCGCCGAGGGCACCATCGAAGGACCGACGATCTACAGCGCGGGCACGGCGTTGTCGACCACCGGCGGCCACGGTGACGTGCACGGATTCCCCGTCCCGTGGATCAACGACTTCGGGCATCTCGGCGGCGAACTGCGGCTCGCCGACGGCCCGGCCGAATGCGCGCGGGCCGCTCGCGAGCAGTTGCGCAACAACGCCAGACTCATCAAGGTCTTCGCCTCCGGTGGCGTTCTGTCCGAAGTGGACCATCCGCATCACCAGCAGTTCACCGACGCCGAACTGGCGGCGATCGTCGAGGTGGCCGGCCAGGCCGAGCGGGTGGTCGCGGCGCACTGCCACGGCAAGCCGGGCATCATGGCCGCGTTGAAGGCGGGGGTGCGCACCATCGAGCACGGCACCTACCTGGACGAGGAAGCCGCCGCGGCGATGCGCGAGACCGGCGCGATCCTGGTGCCGACCCGCGCGATCATGCATCTGCTCCTCACCAGCGACCTGGTTCCGCCTTATGCCAAGCGAAAGCTGGAAGAGGTGGCCGGGCGGCATCTCGACGCGATCGCGCTGGCCCGCGAGGCGGGCGTCACCATCGCGCTGGGCACCGACCTCGCGATGACCGGTCCCGACCGGCCGACGCAGTGGGGGAAGGGCGGCATCGAGTTGTCGCTGATGGTCAAGGGCGGCGCCACGCCGCTGGAGGCGATCGAGATGGCCACGGCCGTCGCGCCCGACACGCTCGGCCCGCAGGCGCCGCGCTCGGGGCAGCTGCTGGCCGGCTACGACGCCGACGTGCTCCTGCTGGACGCGGATCCGGTGCTGGACATCGGTGTCCTCGCCGATCCGGCGCACGTGACCGACGTCTGGAAGTCCGGCCGCCAGGTGAAAGGCGGCGAATCCGGGCAACAACAACGGCTTTAGAACCCGAGTACATCGAGAGAACAGCCGCGACGGCGATGGTCTCGGTGACGAAGCCCCGGCCCCATGGAGAAAATGCCCATGAGTGACACGATTGTCGATTTCGACGCCATCATCACGCGGTACGCGACCTTCACCTTCGACGACTCGACGCCCTTGCTCGACGCGGGCCTGGAATCACTGGCGTTGCTGCGTCTCGCGGTCGACGTGGCGGGTGACGACGACGCCGAGATCGACGCCACCCGGCTGGTCGATCTGCACACGGTCGCCGACTTGAAACGCTGGCTGGCCGATCTGGCCACCGTCGGCCAGGACGGGGGCGCGCGATGACGACACGCAGGCTCTTCGACTGGTTCGGCGACACGGTGGCGGGTTCCGGCTCCTCGACGGCGATCGAGGTCGCCGGGCTCACCTTGAGCTACGACGAACTGCGGGCCGCCGTGGAGCGGATGGCGGTACGTCTGGTTTCGGCGGCGGGCAGGCGGCCGGACCGCGTCGGGCTGCTGACGTCTCGCAGCCTCGCGAGCTACGTGGGTTACCTGGCGATCCAGCGGCTCGGTGCAGCCGTGGTGCCGCTCAACCAGGGCGCGCCGGTCGCCAGGAACCTGGTGATCACCAAGGACGCCGGCCTGGACGTGACGATCGTCGACGACACCTCCGCCAAGCAGTTGCCCGAGTACCCGCGGCAGTCGGGGATCCCGATCGTCGACCTGACCGGCGACCGGTGGCGGGCCCTGCTGGAGGGTGGCGAGCCGCTGCCCGAGATCGGTTCCGGCGACGGCGACGTCGCGTACATCATCTACACCTCCGGCTCGACGGGAAGCCCCAAGGGCGTGCCGGTCACGCACGGATGCGTCTCCTCGTTGCTGGAGGACAACATCCAGCGGTTCGGTTTCGCCGACGACTGCCGGGTTTCGCAGACCTTCGAACTCTTCTTCGACGGTTCGATCGTCGAGCTCTTCGCCACCTGGGGGACCGGCGCGACCCTGTGCGTCCCGCAGCACAGCGAGGTGTTCACACCGGTGCGCTTCGTGAACGAAAAACGACTCACCCACTGGCTTTCCGTGCCGTCGATCATCTCCTTCGCCCGCAGGCTGCGCGCGCTCGCCCCGGGCAGCATGCCGAATCTCCGCCGCGGCATGTTCGGCGGCGAGCCGCTGAACCTCGAACAGGTCGAGGTGTGGCGCGCGGCCGCCCCCAACGCGAAAATCCACAACTGTTACGGGCCGACGGAACTGACGGTCATCTGCACCGGTTACGAGGTGCCCGCCGAGCGCGCGGACTGGCCGGTCACCTCGAACCGGTCCATGCCGATCGGCGAGATCTTCCCGCATCTGGACTACGTCCTGCTCGACGAAGACCTGCGGGAGTGCTCGGACGGCGAGCTGTGCGTGCGCGGCCCGCAGCGTTTCCCCGGCTACCTGGACTCCGGCGACAACGCCGGGCGATTCCTGTCCTTCGACGGCGAGCGGGGTGCGGTCTACGACGGCTCCGAGCCGCTGACACCGGCGCACTGGTACCGCACCGGTGACCGGGTGCGCCGGGAGAGCGGCGAGCTGGTCCACCTCGGCCGCGTCGACGACCAGATCAAGGTCCGGGGCAACCGGGTCGAACTGGGCGAGATCGAATCGGCGCTGCGGCGGCATCCGTCGATCGCCGAGGTGGTCGTGGTGGCGCTCACGGCGGCCGACGGCGAGGTGGACCTGCACGCGGTCTACGCGGGCGATCCTGTGGACGAGAGCGAGTTCGTCCGGCTGCTCGACGAGCTCCCCGTCTACATGCGCCCGAGGGGCTACCACCAGCGCGACAGCATTCCGTTGGCCGCCAACGGGAAGGTCGACCGCAAGGGACTGACCGAAGAGATCCTGCCGATCGTCCGCCGATAACCGGAAAGGAATTCCGTTGAACGCTCCAGTCGCGACGGACACCGGCATGTTCCCGGCCAGTGCCCTCATGGAGATGCTCTGGTGGATCCACCAGAGGGCCAAGAACAAGTCCGTCTACAACCAGACCTGGCCGCTGAAGGCCGACCGGCCGCTGGACTTCGACGCTCTGCGGGTCGCCTGGCAGGCCGTGGTGGACCGATACGAGGCGATGCGCGCGAGCCTGCACCACCGCGATGGCGCGATCATGGTGTCCATTGTGGACCATGTCGAGGTCGAGCCGCAGCGGATCGAGATCGAAGATCCCGGTTCCGTTCCGGTGGAGCCCCTGCTCCGTTCGATCGCGGGGGAGATCCAGGAGCGTCCGCTCGCGCTGGACGTGGCCCCGGCGGCACGGCTGGTGGCGGTGACCGTCGGTGACCAGTACGAGCTGCTGGTCACCGTCCACCACGCCCTCGTCGACGGCTGGGGGATGCAGTTGCTGATGGACGACTTCGCCAAGGCCTACGCGGCCGCGGTGGCGGGCGAGGAGCCGGAATTCGGCGGCGAGCCCCAGGTGTCGTTCCGCGAGCACATCCTGGCCTCGAACGCCGCCCGCACCGACGGCCGCTGGGACGCGAGCCTGAAGTACTGGCGCGAGAAGCTCGACGGCGCGGTGACCACGACCCTGGTCGCGGACCGGCACACCTACACCGGCACCGGCAACAAGGGCGGGATGGTGCGGTTCGTCTTCAGCAAGGAGGCCGTCGACGGCATCGGAACCTTGGCGAAGCGGTACTTCACCACGCCGTTCAGCGTGCTGTTCGCCGCGCTGCAGACGGTGCTCGCGCGGGGCGGCGCCGGGCCGGAGGTCTGCACGGGCCTGGTCAGCGCCAACCGGATGACACCCCAGGACCAGGCACTGGTCGGGTATCTGGCCAACGTCCTGGTCACCAGGACCGTCGTCGAGGACGGCGATTCGTTCGGCACGGTGGTCGAGCGGGTCCGCGACGGCATGTGGGACAGCCTCGCGCACCAGACGGTGCCCTTCTCCCTGGTGTACGGCGCGCTCACCGAATCGGCGCAGGCGCGGCTACGGGACGCGATCCCGATCCTGGTCACCTGGTACGGGTCGATCGGGGTCGGGCTGCGGCTCGGCGACGTCGAACTGACGCTGCAACGCGCGCCGAACCGGGCCGCCCGCACCGACCTCGGGTTCGGGGTGTTCGACTTCGACGGCGAATACATCGTCGAGTCGGAGTACAACGTCGGCCGGTTCGACCATTCGACCGCGCGTCGTCTGTTCCAGGACATCGACCTGGTCCTCGCCGAGGGCGGCCTCGACCCGGAGCTGCCGGTGGGCACCATCGAGGTCGGGTCCCGGACGGCGCCCGCCTATCTGGAGCACACCATCACGACGGCGGATCTGGACACCACGGAGATGCCGGAATCCGCGTCGCTCGACCAGGTCCGCCGCGTTTGGACCGAAGTGCTCGGCACTGCGCCGACCGGAGCCGACGAGGACTTCTTCGCCACCGGCGGCCGGTCGCTGAAGGTCGTCCAGTTCGCGTCGGCCCTCGAATCCGAAAGCGGCGTGACGCTGGACATCACCGGATGGCTCACCGAGCCGACCCCGCGCAAGGCGGCCGAGCAACTCGACGGCGGCGCCGGCGTCGACGACGGGAGCACGCTGGTCGTCCTCCAGGACGGCGAAGGCCCGCATCTGCATCTGCTGCCCGGCGCGGGCGGCACCGTGCGGGACTACCGCGAGCTGGTGGCCGAACTGCCGTCGGACTGGCGGGTCACGGCGTCGCAGGAACGTGCTCCGCTGGACTCGATCCCGGCCATGGCCGCGAGATTCCGCGCCGATCTCGACGCCGAGGACCTGCGCCCCGACCTGCTCGGCGGCTGGTCGATGGGCGGGCAGATCGCGTTCGAGATGGCGGCCACCGGCCACGGGACCCCGCCACCGGTGGTGCTGCTCGACTCGACACCGCCGGTCGAGCACGACATTCCTCGCGATGTGCGGGACGCGGTGGTGTACGAAGTCTTCAGCGAGAACATGGCCGCGACCTTCGGCGCGACCCTCGACGGCACGCCCGCCAAGACCACGCCGGGGGATCCCGAACTGGCGATGCGGGCACTGGCCGCCAGGCTGGCCACGGCGAGCGGTCAGCCGGTTTCGGTGGCGATGCTCCTCGAGCGCTGGACGACGTTCAATCGGCACACCGACGCGGTCGGTTCGTACGTCAGCGAACGCCCGCTCGAAGCGCCGGCGCTGCTCGTCCGAGCGGAGCTGGCCGACCACCAGGTGGATCAGTGGACTGGCCGGTTCTCTGCGCCACCACGGTTGATCGAGGTCGAGGCCGACCACTACGGGATGCTCCGAGGCCCGGCGATCGCGGAGATCGCCCGCGCGATCGTGGGGCTCCGGACCACTACCACACCGTCAGCGTGATCTTGGAGGAGCTGTGTCCGAGCGACCCTCGACCGTGCCCGCCCCCACGACCGGGACCGGGTCGTCGCCGCGGCGCAACGAGTGGCTGCTGATCTCGTTCACCGGCACGACCAACACCGCCGACGCGGTGATGCGGGTGGCGCTTCCGTTGCTGGCGACCACGGTCACCGATTCACCGGCGTCCATCGCCGCCGTGGCGATGATGCTGACCCTGCCGTGGCTGGTCACCGCGCTGCACATCGGTGTGCTGGTGGACCGCAAGAACCGGCGGTCGCTGATGGTGGGTGCCGAATTCGCCAGGATGGCCGCCATGGCGGTGATGCTGGCCGCGGTCGCGGTGGACGTCGTGAACCTGCCGCTGATCCTTGCCGTGGCACTGGTACTGGGGGTCGCCGAGGTGGTCGCGCAGCTGTCCGCGATGTCGATCATCCCCTCGGTGACCCCGAAGAACCGATGGCAGGCGCTGAACGCGCGGCTCACCGCGACCGAGTACGTCACGTTCAGTTTCCTGGGCGCGCCGATCGGCGGATTCCTGGTGGCCGCCGGGTTCGCCGTCGCGCTGGGGGCGAGTGGCGCGGTGTACCTGTTCGGCGCGTTGCTGTTGACGCTGCTGGTCGGCGACTTCGCGGTGAAGCAGCCGAAGGAGCGCCGTCCGGCCAGGGCGGAGATCCGTGAGGGCCTGGTCTTCCTGTGGCGGCACCGGTTGCTGCGGACGATGGCGGCGCTGATCACGGGCATGGCCGGCTGCTGGGCCGCCTGGTATGCGCTGATCCCGGCGTACGCGGTCGGCGGGCCGCTCGGCCTCACCCCGGCGCAGTACGGGTTCCTGTTGACCAGCCTCGGCGCCGGCGGTGTGCTCGGCACGGTGCTGGTCGGCCCGGTCAACCGGCTGATCGGCAGGCGCTGGGCGATGTTCGTCGACATCGTCGGCACGGTGCTGATGGTCGGGGTCCCCGCGGTGATCCCCGCCGGTCCGGCCGCTGTCTGGCCGGTCGGGGTCGCCGCGTTCCTCGCCGGTGTCGGCGGGACGATGTGGACGGTGAACTCGCGGGTGATCAGCCAATCGCTGGTACCCAACGAACTACTGGGCCGGTTCGGCGCGGCGAGCAGACTGCTCTCCTGGGGGATGCTCCCGGTGTCCGCGGCCGTGGCGGGCGGTCTGGCCGAATTGTTCGGGTTCCAGATCGCGTTCGGGGTCTTCGCGGTGGTCTGTCTGCTGATGGTCTATCCGTTCCTGCGGGTGATCACCGCGGACGCGGTCGCCGAGGCCGACGCCCCCGCCGCGGAAGGCAGCGGGAAGTGATCGATCCACAAGGGACGATGTACGGCTGGTTCCTCGACACCGTACGGAGATTCCCCGATGCGACCGCGATCGAGGTCCAGGACCACGCTTTGAGTTACCGCGAACTCCGGCTGCTCGCCGAAAGGCTGGCGGCCGGGCTGGCGCGGGCGGCGGGTGGGCGTCCGCACGCGGTCGGCCTGCCCGCCACGCGCGGCCTGGCCACGTACGCCGGCTACCTCGCGGCGCTGCGGCTCGGCGCGATCGTCGTCCCGCTCAACCCGAAGTTCCCGCCTGAGCGCAACCGGGCCATGTGCGTGGCGGCCGGGGTCGACGTCGTGGTGGCCGATGACGTCGACGCGGCGGAGGTGGCGGATGGCACCGGTGCGGTCGCACTGCCCCTGCTCGGCAACTGGCCCGAGCAGCTGCCCGAACCGTGGAGCCCGCCCTACGAAGGCGATCCCGAAGCGGTGGCGTACCTGCTGTTCACCTCCGGGTCGACCGGGACACCCAAGGGCGTGCCGATCCGGCACCGGAACGTGGCCGGATATCTGGCGCACTGCGTCGAGCGGTACGCGGTCGAGCCCGGCTGCCGGCTGTCCCAGACGTTCGACCTGACCTTCGATCCGTCGGTGTTCGACCTGTTCGTCTCGTGGAGCACCGGCGCGACCTTGGTGGTGCCCGCCGAAGCGGAGGTGCTCACCCCGGCGCGGTTCGTCACCGGCAAGCGGATCACCCACTGGTACTCGGTTCCGTCCGTGGTGTCGCTCGCCGGGCGGTTGCGCGGACTGCGTGCCGGGGCGATGCCGGATCTGCGCTGGAGTGTCTTCGCCGGCGAGCAGCTCACCATGGATCAGGCCAGGGCCTGGGCCACGGCCGCGCCGAACAGTGTGGTGGAGAACGCGTACGGTCCCACCGAACTGACCGTCACGGTCACCGCGTACCGGCTGCCCGCCGATCCCGCGTCGTGGCCCGAGACGTCCAACGGCACCGTGCCGATCGGCCGGGTGCACGACGCGCTCGACGCGGTGCTGGTCACCGAAGACGGGCGCGCGGGCGAAGACGGCGAGCTGTGCGTCCGTGGCGGCCAGCGTTTCGACGGCTACCTCGACCCGGCGGACGATCACGGCCGTTTCTTCCGCGGCGAAACGTCCTTCGCCGTGGCCGACGGCGCGCCGCGGGCGGATGACTGGTACCGCACCGGCGACCGGGTCCGGCGGGAACACGGCGAGCTCGTCCACATCGGACGGTTGGACGATCAGGTGAAGATCCGTGGTTACCGCATCGAACTCGGCGAGATCGAGGCCGCGCTGCGGACACATCCGGGCGTGCGCGACGCGGCGGTGCTCGCCGTGCCGTCGCGGGGCGGGCCGACCGTACTGCACGCCCTGCACACCGGTGAGCCGGTCGACGCCGACGAGCTGACCGCCGCGGTCGCCCGGCGTCTTCCCGAGTACATGGTTCCGGCGTTCGTGCACCACGTGGACACTTTTCCCGTCAACGCGAGCGGGAAGATCGACCGGCGGCGGCTGGCCGCCGAGGCGCGGGACTCCGCTCGGGTGAGGTGGTCGGCGGATCGCGCGTGAAGGCCCCTTCCCTCGGCTCAGCCGAGGGAAGGGGCCTTCACGCGCTCCTCAGGTGGGGAGATCTGCGGTACCGAGTGGGGTTGCGTCTCGTGAGTGGTGAGGACGTGCCCTGCCGGTCCGTGAAGGCCTCCTTGCCTACTTTGAGGGTAGGGAAGGGGCCCTTCGCGGGCTTCTGCCTATCGGACGTGTCGCGAAAGCCACTTTCGGGACATCAGGCGTCTCGAAAGTGGCTTTCGCGACACGGGCGCCTGCGGCGAGGTGGTCGTCTCGAGTGAATGGCCGGGGCGAAGGGGGCCTTCACCGCATTAGGCGCGGCGAAGGGAGCCTTCAGCCCACCAGCGGCCCCGCCCACGGACACATTCGACTTACCCCTCGATAACCGTCCTCACCAGTCACGAGGGCCTTCACCCAGCGATTCGCCGGGCGAAGGTCGCGCACAGCGAGTCGATGTCCCGCAACGTTTCCGGCGTCAGATCCTCATCACCGAGTACCACCCCCAGCCGGGCCTCGGCCCGCTCGATGATCTCGACCAGCCTGAAGGAGTTGTAGTTGGGGAGGTCGCGCAGGCCGGTGGCGGCACGGACGGTGGATTCGTCGATCCGCAGCACCTCCTGGATCGCGGCGAGCACCGCCGCCCACGCGGCGAGCCGGGCGGCGATGGCGACGTCCTCGTGGAGCAGGCGGCCGAGGTCCGCCAGCACGGCCTCGGTCGGTGCGCCGTCAGGGGACCGGCGTGCGGCCACGAAGCTTTTCGAGGCCAACGTCAGCCAGGCTTGGACGTGCGCGTCGACCTCGGGGCTCGGCCGGTCGTGCCGGGCGAGCCAGGCGGCGTGCAGCAGCCGTGACCGGCCGAGCAACCAGATGTCGAGCACCAGATCTTCGCCGTGGTCCGCCGAAAGGTAGGCGTCGATCGCCGGGACGGCGTCCGCCATCGCCCGCGCGTTGGCGGTGAGCGCGTCCGGCGGTTCGGCGACCGGCTCGGTGGTGAACCGCAGCGCGGTGGCCGACGCCGGCAGGGCGTCCAGTTCGGCGGGGGAGAGCCGCCACACGCCGGGACGGCACGGGCCCCACGGGGTCTCGTCGTGGTAGGCGTCGACGACGGTGTCCGATGTGGACAGAAGAAACGTGTGCTCGGTGTGACGGCGGCCGGCGTACGGCGTCCACGCCAGGTCGTAGGCGTCGGCGATCACGTACAGCGGATCGGCCCCGCCGGCGAGCTCACGCAACCGGGCGCCGTCGACGCCCTCCCATCGGCCCGCGACCCGCAGGCCCAGTTGCTCGTGCGCGGCGGCCAGCCGATAGGACAGCGACGCGGCCACCCGTGGCCCTGGTTCGACGTCGAAACGCATTGGGGCGCCGAGAGCCAGGTGCGTGCCCTCCCCGCCGTGCCGGTCGGCCAGCACGGCGAGGTTGGCTTGCACACAGTCCAGTGCGTCCGCGCGGACGGTCTCCAGCAACGGAGACCAGACCCGGTCGTAGGTCTCGGCCACGGCGGTCACGATTCCCGCTCCCGGCCGAGGAACACGTCGATCTCCTTGGTGAGCCGCCCCAGGTGCCGTGGCTCGAACACCTCGTAGTGCCCGGCGTCCAGTTCCGCCGCCCGCAGGTCCGGCGCGAGTTCTTCCCATCGCCGCAGGGCGGCGGCCCGGCCGGAGATGCCGTCGTCGGCGTCCGCGCACATCAGCAGCAGTGCCCGGCCCGGGTATTCGCGTTCGGTGGCGTACTCGGCGAGTGCGTGCACCTGCGCCCGGAACGCGCGCTCCACCCGGGCGACGGTCTGTTCGTCCGGCCGCGGCCCGAGACCCGCCAGGATGAGCTTCCTGATCCGTTCGTCTTCGTCGGACGAGGCGTGCCGGGGCAGCGGCGAACTGTCCACGATCACCAGATCGGGCCGCTGCCCTTGGTCGGCCAGGCGCACGCACAGCTCCCAGCCCACGGTGCCGCCCAGCGACCAGCCGAAGACGAGGGCGGGGGAGCGGCCGTCGAGCGCGGCCAGCGCGGAGTCGGCCATCTCCGCGATGCTGTCCTCCGGCGTGTCCCCGGGTACCAGCCCGGCCGCCCGCACGGCGTAGACGCTGTAATGCTTGCCCAGGTGGGAAGCCAGCCGCAGATACGGGTTCAGGCCACCGCCCGCTCCGGGCAGCATCACGCACACCGGCCGGTCCTTGCGCCGCACCAGGGTGACCAGTCGTTCGCGTACCGGCGCGCTCATTGCCGCACCAGCGTCGCCAGGGTCGCGACGGTCGGCGAGCGGAAGAACTCGACCAACTGCACGGCCACCCCGTACCGCTCCTGCACCTGGCCCACGACGGTGAAGATGTTCAGCGAGTGCGCGCCGTACTCCAGCACCGGGCGGTCCCGCTCGACCTGGGGCACGTCGAGCACTTCGGCCCAGATCGCGGCCAGCTCCCGCTCCAGGTCGTCGGCGTACTCCGCGGTGGGAGCGGGCGACTCCGCGCGCCGCGCGCTCAGTTGCTCCGCCAGCGCCACCAGCGCCGCCCGGTCGGTCTTGCCGCTGCGGGAGGTCGGCACCGACTCGATGTCGACGATGTCCGCGGGCGCCATGTACGACGGCAGCCGTTCGGCGAGCACGGTCCGCACCCGCTCGTGGTCCGGTGTCACGCCCGGCTCGGGCAGGAGGAACAACAGCGGCCGCCGATCGATCCCGTCGCCGCGCACCGCCGCCACCGCCTGCCGGACGTCCGGCAGGCCGGCCGCCACGGCCTCCAGTTCACCGAGTTCGACCCGGTAGCCGCGGATCTTGACCTGCGTGTCGTTCCGGCCGAGGAAGATCAGGGCGCCGTGTTCGTCCCGCACCACGTGATCACCGGTGCGATAGACCGTCTCGCCCGGCGTGAACGTGCCGGGCTGGAACCGTTCGGCGGTGCGATCCGGGTCGTTGACGTAGCCCGCCGCGGGGGCGTGGCCGCCGAGCAGCAGCTCACCCGGCACCCCCGGCGGCGCGAGATGGCCGGTGCCGTCGACGACGTACGCCGTCACGTTCGGCAACGGGAGGCCGATCGGCACATGGCGTGCCCACGGCGGGTCGGCCGCGGTCAGCCGCCAAGTGGTCGCGGCGTTGGTTTCGGTCGGGCCGTAGTGATTGACCAGTGTGCACTGTGGATGGTCGCTGGTGAATGCGCGGATCTCGTCGTCCGCCAGCAACTGCTCGCCGGACACGCACAGGAACCGCAAAGCGGGGAGGTGTTCCCTCCTGGCGCGCACGGACAACACGAACGGACGCAGCGCCGCGACCGGGAGATAGAGGTGGGTCACCTCGGTGTCGACGACCCGGCGCACCAGTTCGGGGAAGTCGCGCCGGTCGGCGGGTTCCCTGGACACCACGGTCCCGCCCGCGAGCAGCGTCGGCAGGATCTCCTGGAACGACACGTCGAAACCGGCGGGCGCGTATTGCAGGAACCGGCTGTCCGCGGTCATGTCCAGCGCGGAGATCTGCCAGGCGGCGAGGTTGAGCAGTGGCCGGTGGCCCATGAGCACGCCCTTGGGCAGGCCGGTCGAGCCGGAAGTGAACATGACGTACACCGGGGCGTCGGCCGTCGCCGCGACCTCGGTGTCCACATCGGACTCGAAGTCGGCGGCCGGTGCGACCTCGACCCCGTGCAACGTGACGCCGGAGCCGATCACGACCCGGCAGCGGGACTGCCGCACCATGTACGACATCCGGTCGGCGGGCAGACTCGGTTCGAGCGGCAGGTAAGTGGCGCCACGCCGCAGAATCGCCAGGATCGACGTGACGGTCTCGGTGAGTGAGTCCAGCCGCAGCCCGACGACGTCCCCCGGGCCGACGCCCCGGCCCGCCAGCCCCGAGGCGATGCGCTCGGCGGTCAGGGAAAGTTCGGCATAGGTGAGCGTGCGGCCGGGTTCGGTGACCGCGACCGCTTCCGGGGTCCGGCGCGCGGTTTCGGTGAACCATTCGTACAGCGTCGGTGCCGGTACGTGCGCCGGATACCCGTCGTGACGTCTGCTCGGCACGGCCGAGGCGTCGTCGAACAGTTCGGCCAGGGTCAGGGAACCGTCGGTGACCGCGCGAGACAGGGCCGTGCGCAGCGATTTCAGGAGTCCATCGGCCACCGCGGGCGGGATCAGCGCGCTGTCGTATTCGAGCTCGAGCAGCCACCGGCCGTCGACCAGGGTGGCACCGAGCCAGAGGTCGAACTTGGCCGTGCCGTTGCCCGGCTCGTACGCGCCGACCACCGCGCCGGTCCCGGTCGCCGGATCGAACGTGTCCTGCATGGCGAGCATGCAGGAGAACAGGGGGTTGCGGTCACTCGGCCGGTCCGGCTGCACCTGCGCCACCAGCTGGTTGAACGGGACGTCCACCGCGGCGCGGCAGTGGTCCACCGCCGCGCGGACGGTCTTGTCGAGATGCTCGTCGACGGTGCGGGTCCAGTCGACGTCGACGGTGACCGGCAACGTGTTGACGAAGAAGCCGCACAGGTCGTACGACCCGATGGTGCGGCGCGCCGTGAACGGGCTGCCGATCAGCACCCGCGGCACTCCGCCGTGCCGCGCCAGCACCGTGCCGTACACGGCGGACAGCAGCACGAACGGGCTGACCCCGAGACGTTTGCAGGTGGCCTGGAACCGCTCGGATTCCGCCGCGCCGAGCGTCCAGGAGATCCGCTGCCCGGCGAATTCGGTCTGATGTGGACGGTCGGGGCGCGGGTACAGCACGAGGGGCGGGACTTCACGCAGGCTTTCCGCCCACGCGGTGACCTGGTCGGCCGTGCGTGTCGAGCCAGCCGCCCGGTTCTGGGCCTTGAGTTCCTTGACCAGTGCGGCTTCCCGGCTCACCCGCACCGTGTCGACGTCGATCGGGCCGGCGAGGGCGCGGTCGAGGTCGCGCACGATCGGGCCCATGGACACCCCGTCGCCGACGAGGTGGTGCCCGCAGATCAAGATCGCCGCGGCGCTGTCGTCGTTCGCGCGCACGAAGCCGAACCGGTGCACCGGCCCGGTCTCCAGATCGAACGGCGCCCGGCCGATGTCGCGGCCGAGCGCGGCGAGGGTCGCGGCGTACTCGGCGGGCGGCACGGAGACCGACTCCAAGGGCAGCTCGTCGGCGGTGGGCGGTGGGCGCAGCACGGCGTGCATCTCCGGATGCAGCCGGAAGACCTGGCGCAACGCCGGTTGGACGGTGACCAGGGCGACCAGCGCCCGGGTCACCGTCTCGGCCAGCGGGGCGACGCATTTGGCCGGATCGAGATCGAATTGGATGACCTGGTTGTAGATCTGCTTCGTCGGCACCAAGCTGTCCACCACCAGCAGTCCCTTCTGGGACTCGGTGAGCGGCAGGGTCGCCGTGTCGGCCAGCTGGAGTTCTGCTGTCATGCCGAGAGAGTCGCCGGATCCGATGTACCGGCGATGTTCCGGGGATGCAGCCGTGCTGTGCCGCGACCCACCACGGGGCGGTACACCGCCGGCGTATCGCGAACACATCGGTACTACATCGGCGGCGGCGAGCATCTTCCCCATGTCGACCAACAGCTTGCCCGTCACCGCGAGGCCCGCCGAAGACCTGGTGCCGCAGGAGGGCCGGGTGGTGCTCAAGATAGGCACGTCCTCGCTGATCACCGACGGCGGACTGGACCCGGTCAAGCTCGACAGGCTGTGCGAGACCGTCCACAGAGGAATCCTCGCGGGCCTGCGCCCGGTGCTGCTCGCTTCCGGGGCCATCGCGATCGGCCGGCACCTGCACCCCGCGCTGGCCGTGGACGATCCGGTGGCACTCCAGGTTTCCGCCGCGCTGGGCCAGTCGCAGCTCTATTCGGCCATCCACGCCGCGTTCGCCGAACGCGGTGTGCAGACCGGCCAGCTCCTGCTCACGCCGCCCGACCTCGTCGACGACGACCGGGGCGGCGGTGTCCGGCACACCCTGCACACGATGCTGGCGCTGGGCATGGTGCCGGTGGTCAACGAGAACGACGCGCTCGGCGTGCGCAACAACGACGTGCTCGCCGCGCTGCTCGGCGGTTGTCTCCAGGCCGAACTGCTCCTGTTGCTGACCAACGTGCCGGGGCTCTACGACAGCAACCCGAAACTGGCCTCGGGCGCCCGGCACATCCAGGAGGTCCCCGTGCTCACGGCCGAGACCGAGCGGCAGGCGGGCGGCGCGATCGGCGACGGCGGCACCGGCGGCATGCTGACGAAGCTCGGCGCCTGCTGGATCGCCACGTTCAGCGGCGTCCGCACCGTCATCGCGGAGAGCGCGGATCCCGACGTGCTGATCGCCGCGCACGGTGGCCGTCCCACCGGCACGGTGTTCCATCCGCGTGCGGTCACCGGCGCGACTCCCGGCATCGGAACGCTCTGGCGCGCGTTCCGGACCCCGCCGTCCGGGGCGCTTCACTGCACCCCGGCAGGCCTGGAAGCCGTCCTCCGCGGGGAGCCCGTATGCCAGCACCACGTCGCGGCGGTACACGGGGCCGCCGCGCCGGGCGACGTGGTCGACATCTGTGACCGGAAAGGACGCCCGCTCGCCCGCGGCCCGCTGAGCCGCGCGGTCGAACCCGGCGGCCCACCGACCGCGCCCGTCGTCGAAGGCGGCGACTACGTACAGATCATGGAGGATCTGCCATGTCAGTGACCGACGTCTGCCGCGCCGCGGCCGAGGCGTGGACCGAGCTCAAAGGGCTGACGACCGAACGGAAGAACGCGCTGCTGCTGGACATGGCCGGCGCGATCGAGGAGCACCGCGACCGGATCATCGCGGCGAACGAGGCGGATGTCGCCGCGGCCCGCGAAAACGGCGTCTCGGCGACGCTGGTCGACAGGCTGACCTTGACCGACCGGCGGATGGCCGGCCTGGTCTCGGCCATCCGGACCATCGCTGATCTGCCCGATCCGGTCGGCCAGGTGGTCGACGGCTGGACCAGGCCCAACGGCCTGCTCATCGAGCGGGTCCGCGAGCCGATCGGCGTGGTCGCGGTGATCTACGAGGCGCGCCCCAACGTCACCGCCGAGGTCGCCGCGCTCTGCGTGAAGTCGGGCAACTGCGCGGTCCTGCGCGGTTCCTCGATGGCCATGGCGACGAACACGGCGGTCATGGCCGCGCTGGACAGCGCGATCGCCCGGCACGACGCGGTACCCGCGGCCGCCGTCCAGCTGGTCACCGATCCGTCCCGCGATGCCGCCCAGGAACTGATGCGCGCCAAGGAGTTCGTCGATCTCCTGGTGCCGCGCGGCGGCCCGGAGCTGATCGCGTCGGTCGAACACCACGCCACGGTTCCCACGGTGATCGACGGTGCGGGCAACTGCCACGTCTACATCGATCGTTCGGCCGACCCGGCGATGGCCACCGCGGTCGCGATCAACGCCAAGACCTCCCGGCCCAGCGTCTGCAACGCCATGGAAACCCTGCTGGTCCACGACGAACTCGCCCAGGACTGGCTGCCCGGCGTACTCGACGAGCTGGCCGCCGCCGGCGTGGAGATCCGCGGTGACGCGACCGTGCGCGAGGTCTGGCCCAAAGCGGTGGCCGCGAGCGAGGAGGACTGGGGGACCGAGTATCTCGACCTGGTGCTGGCCGTGCGGGTGGTGCCGGACGTGGGCGCGGCGATCGCGCATATCGACCGATGGGGCACGTCCAACGCCGAGGCGATCGTCGCGCGCGACATCGACGTGGCGCGCCGGTTCGCCCGTGAAGTGGATTCCGGCAGCGTGTTCGTCAACACCTCGACCCGCTACTCCGACGGCGGCGAGTTCGGCTACGGCGTCGAGATCGGCGTGTCCACCCAGAAACTGCATATTCGCGGTCCGATCGGGCTGACCGCGCTGACCACCGTGAAGAACGTCGTCTGGGGTACCGGACAGACGAGGGTCGTGTAGGGGAGCGAGTCCAGTGTCCAGTGTCCGAACCGAGTCGCCGATCCGCCCGTCGTCCCTTGTGGACAGTACGGCGCAGGCGCTGTCCATCAAGTACAACAACCTGGTCTACGAGCTGAGCGCGGCCGGGCGGGACATCATCACGCTCTCGCTCGGCGAGGCGTTCTTCGGCCTGCCGCTGCCCCGCTTCGACGATCTGGCCGCGCACGGCCTGCATCACTACTCGCATTCGCGGGGCCTGCCGGAGCTGAGGCAGCGGCTGGCCGGGTACTGGGCCGATTTCGACGTCCCGGTCGACCCGGACACGGAGATCGTCGTCACCGCCGGTTCCAAGGTGGCGATCTACATGGTGCTGCTCGCGCTGCTGGAACCGGGGGACGAGGTGATCGTGCCGGAGCCGTTCTGGCTGAGCTACCCCGAACAGGTACGGCTCTGCCGTGGCGTCCCGGTGATGGTGCCGCACGACGTGAGCGTGTTCGACCTCGCTCGTTACGTCACGCCGCGGACCAGGGCCATCGTGATCAACAATCCGAACAACCCGTCCGGCCGGGTGCACACGGACGCCGAGCTGGAGTTCGTGCACGATCTGGCGGACGCGCGGGGCCTGGTGGTGATCGCCGACGAGGCGTACCACGAGTTCGTGCCGCCGGAGACCCCGTTCCGGGCCTGCGGTTCGTTCGACCCGGAACTGCGGCACACCGTCACGATCAATTCGATGTCCAAGAACTACGGGGTTTCCGGCTGGCGGATCGGTTATCTCATCGCACACCGCACGCTGGTCGATCAGGTGCTGAAGATCAACCAGCACCTGATCACCTGCGCGCCGACCATCCTGTCGTGGTACCTCGCCGAGCACTTCGACGACATCCTGGCCGTCACCCGGCCACAGATCCGCCGGGTCGTGGAGCTGCGCCGTGAGGTCGCCGGTCAGCTCGCCGACATCGGCATCGAGACCTTGCCGGGCTCGGCGACGTTCTATCTGTTCGCCTCGCTCGGCAGGTCCACTTTGGACTCCATGGAGTTCGCCACCCGGCTGCTGAGGGAAAGCTCCGTCAGCGTGGTGGCGGGCATCGCGTACGGCGATTCGTGCGACCGGCACATCCGCGTCTCCGTGGGCACGGAGTCGCCGTACCGGGTGGCGAGGGGTATCGCCGCGATCCGGGACCTGATCGACGCGACCACTTCTTGACAGCTCCCGGCGTCGTTCATACATTCATACAGCCAATGTCAATCTGTATGAATGACGCTGGGAGTTGGTCCGCATGCGACTCGGCAAGACCGCCGTCGTCCTCGGCGGCAGCGCCGCCGGACTCTGCACCGCGGGAGCGCTCGCCCCGTACTTCGACGAGGTGGTGGTGCTCGAACGCGACGAACTGCCCGCCGAGGCCGAACATCGGCGCGGGGTGCCGCAGAGCAAGCATCCGCATTTCCTGCTGAACTCGGGCCGTCGCGCGATCGGCGCGCTGTTCCCCGGCTTCGAGGACGACCTCATCGCGGCCGGCGGGCTGCATCTGATGCCGTCCATGGACGCGGCTTATCTCGACGGAAAGGGCTGGTCGGCGCGCAAACGCAGCGCGATGACAATGATCTACGGCTCCCGGATCCTCATCGAACGCGTGCTGCGCGACAAGGTCCGGGAGCTGCCGAACGTCATGATCCGCGACGGTGTCGCGGTGAGCGGCTTGACCACCCAGGATGGCGAAGTCACCGGGGTCACCCTCTCCGATCGCGACGAGCACATCGATGCCGACTTCGTGGTCGACGCGATGGGCCGTGGTTCCTCCGTCTCCGCCTGGCTGGTGGCGGCGGGCTGGCCCGAACCGGAAGTCCGGACGCTCGACGCCAAGGTCACCTACACCTCGCGCTGGTACGACCTGCCGTCACCCGAGGAACGGCCACCGTCCTGGTGGTGGCGGCATCTGGTGATCATGCCGACCCCGGACAAGGGCGCGCATCCGGACGAGCATGAGTTCCTGGTGAACTTCTTCCCGATCGAGGACAACCGGGTCATCGCGTGCATGGGCTCGTGGGGACTCGAAATGCCGCGCACCACCGAGGCGTTCGCCGAGTCCGCCCGCCGCGTGCGGGCGCCGTTGTTCGCGGCCGCGATGGACCGGTCCACCCCGACTTCCGAGGTGCATCTGACCCGCTCGACCGGGAACAAATGGCGCCGTTACGACCGGCTCCGCACCCCGCCGCGGCGCCTGGCGTTCGTCGGCGACTCGATCTGCGCGTTCAATCCGTTCTACGCGCAGGGCATCAGCTCCGCCGCGGGTTCGGCACTGCTGTTGCGCGAGCACCTCTCCCGTGCCGAGCGCCTGAGGCCCGAGTTCTCCGCACGGTTCCTGGCGGCGCAACGAAAGCTGCTCAACGTGCCGTGGAGCCTGGCGATGGCGAGGGATCAGGGCTACGCCTGCGCGGTGGGCACCGAGAAGGCGCCCGAGTGGAGGCGACGGCTGCTCGAAGCCGTATCCGGCCCGGCGTTCAGGCTCATCGTCGGTGCCGCCCGGGAAGACGACGTCGTCGACGAGCATTTCGCGAAGGTGTTCAACCTCGACGAATCGCTGCGCGACATGATGACGAACCCGCGGGTGATCGCGGGGCTCGTGCGCTACCGGATTCGGGCAGCGCTGGGGCGGCACCGGGTCCCGTTCGACTTCGACGCCCGGGCCGAACCGCCGGTCACGGACTACTCGCCGAAAGGCGCCGCGCAGCAGGCGGTCGCCCGGTGAGCGCGGTATGCGGGCCCGACGCGGAAGCCGTCACCCGCGGGCTCGGCTTCGACTGCCATGACGTCTCCCCGTGGCTCTCGGTCCGCGCACCGTGGGCGGAGGCGCACTGGACGATGCCGCTGCTGGAACTGCTCGTCCTCGGCGGAGCCGTGTTCGCGCTGGTGCACGCCGTCCGACGGCACCGCCAGGGCGACTCGACGAATCTGGCGTTGTGGTGCGCTTCGCTGGTCTACCTCTTCGTCATCGAACCGCCGCTGTACTTCCCGGAGTGGTTCGGCCTGGAGCGTCAGTACGGGTTCATCTTCGCCCACAACCGGTTCACCGTGCAGTTCATGTGGGATCGGCTGCCGCTCTACATCGTGGCGTTCTATCCGATGATCAGTCAGCTCGCCTACGAACTCGTCCGGTCGCTCGGGATCTTCCGCGCCCGCGGAGCCTTGATCGGGTCGGTGGCGGTCGCCTTCGCCTGCCAGATCTTCTATGAGGTCTTCGACCAACTCGGCCCGCGACTGAAATGGTGGGCCTGGAACGACGACAACCGGATCGTCAACCATCCGGCGCTGGATTCGGTCCCCATGACCAGCATGCTGCTCTTCGCGTCCGTGTCGATGGGCGCCATGACGTATCTGGTGGTGCGGTTGGCGGGCGGAGCGCGGCGAGGGTGGTCCCTGGCGGCACGCATCGGGCTGGCCGGGGTCCTCACCCCGCCGAGCATGGCGATCGCCGGGCTGCCGTCGAGCCTGCTCGACGGCAACGTGACCGCGCAGGCTTGGGTTCTCGCCGTCGAGCTGGCCCTGCTGTGGCTGGCCGGCATCTGGATCTTCGTCCGGCACGGACGTCCCGAAGAACCGTTGGCGCCCTTCGCCCGGTTCTATCCCGCTGTCTATCTGGGCGGGATGGCGGTGTTCTGGATAGGCGGCGTCATCGAAAACGGCACCTCGACCGGGAGTGGCCTGTACGCGCTGGCCTGCTTCGTGGCCGCCGGACTGATGCTGACCGCGCTGTACCGCGTTCGCCGCGCGGCACCTGCCACCGTCTGAGATTCTCCGTTCGGGGAAGATGAGCCGTATGGGGCACCACGGATGGCGGGGGAACCCGCCCGGAACCGAGCGCGAGGCGCGCCGCCGGATCGTCGAGGCGGCGACGGCTTGCATCGACCGGGTCGGTCTCGCCAAGACCAGCCTCTCGGACGTCGCCGCGGAAGCGGGCGTGACCCGGCAGACCGTCTATCGCTACTTCCCGAGCCTCGCGGACATCCTCAGCGCGGTCGCGCTGGACCGGGTCGAGGAGTTCGCCGGGCGGATGGAACGGCATCTGGCCACGTTCGCCGATCCCGCCGAAGTCGCCGTGGAGTCGGTGGTGTTCGGCGTCCGCGCGGTGCCCGACGAACCGTATCTGGGGTTGCTTCTGAAAGCGGGGGAAGCCGACGTCTTCACCGTCGCGGTGACTTCGGCGCAGTCGTTCGCGCTCGGCGCGCGGATCCTCCGGAACGTGCCGGTCGACTGGGCGGCGGTGGGCGTCACGACCGACGACGACTTCGAGGGGCTCGCCGAAATGCTGATGCGGCTGTTCCTGTCGTTCCTGCAGTACCCGTCGACGCCGGCGCACACCGACGAGCGGTTGCGTGCCATGGTCCGCCGCTGGCTCGGCCCCGCGCTGACCGCACGGCCGTGACAATCGAAGTCCGTGAAGTATCAACGCGAATGGTAGTTATTCACCGACAATAGCCGGGGTTCTTGTCTGACCTTCACGATGCTGCCACCCTCGCCGAAGACGATCATCGGCGAAAGGGGAGTGCATGGGGTGGTGGTGGCAAGCATTCTCGGCCGCCGCGCCGTGGTCGCTGCTCGTCGCCGCGGCCGGTGCGGGCGTCGCCGAATTCGTCGCGCGCCTGAGCGGAAAACGGCGCGGCCCGTTCGTGGTCGCCCTGGATTTCGCTTTGCTGGCAGCGCTTTCGGCGGTACTTCTGATCGTCTTCGTACCCGCGCCGACGGCGGCACGCGGTTCGTCGGTGAGTCTTCACCTGCTGGCGGACGTCCTGCCCGTCTTCAGCGACCGTCCGCAACTCGCCTTGTTCCAGTTGGCGGGCAACGTCTTCCTGTTGATGCCGCTCGCGATCCTGGTGCCGGTGCGCTTCGGCTGGGCGAAACCCGTGTCACGGATCGTCCTGTCGGCATTCCTGGTGTCCGTGTCGATCGAATGTCTTCAGGTCTGGCAGGACGCCGGCCGCGTGGGCTCGCTGGACGACGTCCTGTGCAACACGGCGGGTGCCGCGTTCGCGGCCTGGTGCGCCAGCCGGTGGCGTGGCCGGACGGCGACGGCGGGCAGTGTTCGCGTATGGCATCGGTCGGGGATCGAGGTTCGGCGTCCCGGTGTGGTGCACGCGCGCCGCGGGCAGCGGTTGATCGGCCGCGTGACCTTGAGCGACCTGCCGCCGCTGGCCGAAGGCGCGACCCTCGAGATCACCCTGTCCGAATCGGACGGTGGAGCACTTCTCGTTTCCGCGCAGGCGTCGGTGGCGGCGTGAACCGCGTGCGCTACCTCGGCCGGACGGCGGCGAGGACCGCGTCCAGGCTGGGAAGCCAGCGCTGCCGAGGGTCCGGCGCCGAGAGCCATTCGGCGTGGGCCTCGGCGCGCCCGGAGTCGGTGGGCAAGGGGAGCTGTGTGCCCCAGGCGAGTACTTCGACGTGCTGCGGCAGCGAGATCCGCGGGGGAATCAGGCCGTCGGTCTCCGCGAGGATGGCCACGCGTGGACCCTGCTGAGTCAGCACGGCCATGGCGGGACCTCCGCAGCCGGTGTCGGCGAGCCGGGAGAGGACTTGGGCACCGTTGATCTTGGGCAGCGTGACCGCGCAGATCCCGCCTTCCAGTACCAGGAACGGCTGCGGGCCCCGCCATTTCAGCGACCAGCCGAAGAGACGGCCGTAGAAGGCGTCGCCGCGGGGGCGGATCGAGCGTGACTCGACCGGGAGCACTTCGTGGTCCAGCGACATCGTCGGCGCCTTCCGAGCGGGGAGTGAGGACTCGGCACAGCCTAACGGCACTCAGTGCCACTAGCAAGTGGCTGCTACCGTCCCGCTATGACCGATTCGCCGCGCCGAGCGCCGGTGACCAGAGCCGGCGCAACCCCCGCGGGGAGGCGCAAACTGCGCCGTGCGCTCGCCGCGGCGGCCGTTGACCTGTTCGCGGCCAAGGGCTACGAGGCCACCACGGTGGACGAGATCGCGGCCGCCGCGGGAGTGGGCCGCCGGACGTTCTTCCGGTACTTCGACGCCAAGGACGACGTGCTCTTCGCCAACCACGACGAGATCGTGGCCGAGATGGAGGAGACGTTCGCCGCCGCGGACCCGGATCGTGATCCGGTGGAGGTGGCCTGTGAGGCCGTCGGTCTGGTCCTCGACTCCTACGCCGCCGAACTCGACGTGTCGCTCAAACGGTTCACCCTCACCCGAACGGTTCCGTCCCTGCGGGACAAGGAGGTCGCGACCGTCGACCGCTATCAGCGCGTGCTCGCCCGCTACCTGCGGGCGCGTTTCACCGAGCAGGGTGACGAGACGGCGAGCCTGAGGGCGGCGGTGGCCGCCGCGGCGATCGCGGCCGCGAACAACCACGTGCTGCGGAGCTGGCTGCGCAGTGGCGGGCAGGACGACATCGCCGCCAGCGCGGCGGAGGCCTTCGCGCTGGTGATCGACGCGTTCCGGGTCGAGGAGCCCGCGGCCGAAACGACGGTGGTGGCGGTGATGACCACGGCGACGCCGCTGCACGCCGTCATCGCCAAGGTCAACGCCGCCTTGAACGAGTCGTAGGTCTCATCTGGCACTCAGTGCCATCGGTAGGGTCGTACCTGATGATCGACCGTCAGCGGCTGTGGTTGGCCGCCCTGCGCTACACGGCCTACGCCGGAACGGATGCCCCGCCGAAGCGTTCGGCGGGGCTGCGCTGGCTGCGCGCTCTCGCGATCGTCGGTTGTGGACTGTGGGCGGGTTTCGTCACGTTCTCGACGGTTTCGGTGCCGGCGCCGGTGAAGACGTTCAACGTGCTCATCTCCGTGCTGCCGTGCCTGCTGGCGGTGCGCTCGCCGCTGTGGGGTTGGCGCCTGCTGATCGTCGGCATCATCAGCACTCCGCTGACCTTGCCCGGAATCGCCGGATCGTGGGGCTGGCCGTGGGCGCCGGGCTTCGCGCTCACCGCGGCCCTCGTCTTCTACCTGGTGGGGGAGAGCAACGATCAGCCGGAGCTCGCCTGGGCAGGGCTGATCTCGTTCGGTGCCGCCGCCCCGTTCCTCCGCGACTGGCGGGACGCGGCGTTGCTCGTGCTGCTGGGCGGGATCCTGTTCTTCCTCGGCAACACGGTGCGTCAGCGCAGGCTCGCCGAAGAAGAACGCGCGGCGCAGCAGGAACGCAGGCTCGCCGAGGAGACCCGGGCGGCTCTGCTGGAGGAGCGCGCGGGAATCGCGCGGGAGCTGCATGACGTGGTCGCGCACCACATGTCCGTGCTCGCGCTGCGCGCCGACTCGGCGCGATTCCGTTTCGCTGATCACGGCAAGGCCGATCGCGAAGCCGAAATCTGGCAGGAGTTCGCCGACCTCGCCGGGACCGCCCGCGAGGGCTTGACCGAGCTGCGCAGACTGCTCGGTGTGCTCCGGTCCGAGGAACACGCGCCGGCGATCGCTCCGCAGCCGGGATTGGGCAAGGTGGTCGAACTCGTCGAAGGGGTCAAGGCCGCAGGCACCGCTTGTGCGCTCGACCTGCGCGGCGACCTCGGCACCGTTCCGGTCGGGGTCGCGCTGTCGGTGTTCCGGATCGTGCAGGAGGCGCTCAGCAACGCGATCCAGCACGCGCCAGGGGCGGCGATCTCCGTCGAACTCACGGCCGATCCGGGGTCGGTCCGGCTGCGCATCGACAACGGCCCCGGCGACGGTCCGAAAAGGACAGAACAGGCACGAAGCGGGCACGGTCTGGTGGGGATGCGGGAGCGGGCCGCTATGCTCGCGGCTGATCTTGAGGCAGGGGAGCGCACGGACGGCGGTTTCCGCGTCGCCTTGACCGTTCCGCTCGATCGTGAGGGGCGTCCGGAACCGTGATCTCGGTGGTCATCGCCGACGACCAGACGATGGTCCGGCAGAGTTTCCGCGCGGTGCTCGACGCGCAGCCCGACATCCGGGTGGTCGGGGAGGCCGCGGAGGGGAACACCGCCGTCGCGCTGTGCATCGACCTCGGACCGGATGTCGTGCTGATGGACGTCCGCATGCCCGAACTCGACGGTCTCGAGGCGACCCGGCGGATCGTGGCGGGCAGGCCGGAGGTCCGCGTGCTGATCCTCACCACGTTCGACATCGACGAGTACGTGTTCGGCGGGCTGCGGGCGGGCGCCAGCGGGTTCCTCCTGAAGGACTCGCCCCTGGACGACCTGGTCACCGCCGTCCGGGTGGTGTCCGCGGGCAACGCGCTCTTCGCGCCGACCATCACCAGGCGACTGATCGGCGAGTTCACCCGCACACACGCCTCGGCGCACACTGGGCGTTCTCTCGTGACCGAGCTGACCGCGCGGGAGACGGAAGTGCTCAGGCTGATCGCGCGTGGCCTTTCCAACGCGGAGATCGCCGAAGCGCTGGTGATCGCCGAGCAGACCGCGAAATCCCACGTCAGCAGGGTTTTCGCGAAACTCGGCGTGCGCGATCGCGCGCAAGCGGTCATGGTCGCCTACGAAGCCGGGCTCGTCGTGCCGGGAAGCACGCCCTGATACCGGGGTAGGGGTCCGCGCGAGATCGGGTACCGGGGTAGTGGTGCCAAGACGGTTCCGCGGGGCGATGCCTTCCGGCCAGGGTTCGGGAGATCGTTCCGCCATGCATTCGTCAAAAGGGCCGCGCGCAGACCCGGCGTTGATCGTCGTCGGCGGAGCCATGGCCGTTTTCGTCGTGGTCGCGCTCGTCTGGTGGCTCTCGGATACGCCGCTCGGTGCCGATTCGGCGGTCTACCGGGCAGGCGGATTCGCCGTGGTGCACGGGGAAAGCCTGTATTCGCCGCTGCGCGCGCTCCCCGAATGGGCGCCGGAGCTCCCGTTCACGTATCCGCCGTTCGCCGCGCTGCTGTTCACCTCGCTGACCGCGTTGCCCGCTCAGCTGTCCTGGGGCCTGCTCGCGCTGGCCGCCGCACCGTCGCTGTACGTCGCGCTCCGGCCGTTCGCCCAGCGGGCCTACCTTCCGCTGCTGCTGCTCGGCGCTTTCGCGTTGCAACCGGTGTGGCAGACCGTCGGCCTCGGGCAGGTCAACCTCGTTCTCATGGCCGCCGTGGTCGCGGACATGGTCCTCCTGCGTGATTCGCGCTATCGGGGGATCGCCGTCGGGCTCGTCGCCGCCGTCAAACTGATCCCGCTGATCTTCCTCGTCCACCTCCTGGTGGTCAGGAGGACCGCGGACGCCGTCCGTGGGCTCGCCGCCTTTCTCTGCGCGACGACGTTCGCGATGGTCGTCCTTCCTTCGGACTCCGTCCGCTACTGGACTTCGGCGATCTTCAACGATCACTTCGCCGAGATGAAGGGCTGGGTGGGGAACCAGTCATGGCAAGGTTTCATCGCGCGGACCGTCCAGGAAGGACGGACGGCCACGGTGGTGATCGTGGTGTTCGGCGCGCTGTGCGCGGCCGCGGCGATGTGGCTGGTGCATCTGCTCCACCGCGAGGGGGACGATCGTGCGGCGTTGCTGGTCACGGCGGGTTGCTCCCTGCTGCTCAGCCCGATCTCCTGGACCCACCATTGGGTGTGGGTGGTGCCCACGCTCGGCCTTCTCGTCGCCAGGGGAGGGCGCAGGACGGCGCTCGTGGTCGCCGTCCTGTTCACCGGTTGGACGGTCGCCGTGGTCCCGAACGGGGGAGGAGCCGAACGCGACTGGAGCGTCGTGGAGGCCGTCATCGGCAACGCGTACCTGATCTCCGCCCTCGTCGCGGGGCTCGTCCCCCTCTTCAAATGTATAACGACCTATACAGTCGGGCGACGTAAAAGATTGCAACTACTCGGCAAGGCCGAGGAAAAAATCCTCGACGTCGGCGGCCAGTAGATCCGGAACCTCCATAGCTGCGAAGTGGCCGCCACGGTCGAATTCCGACCAGTGCCTGATGTCGAACAACCGATCGGCCAGTGGGCGGACGGACTGCGTGATGTCGTACGGGAGCACGGCGACGCCGAGCGGCACGCGGCAGGGGAGGTTCACCTTTCCGGCGTCGTGGTGCAGCCGTGCGGACGAAGCCGCGGTGGCGGTCAGCCAGTACAGCGAGACGTCGGTGAGCATGCGGTCGTCGTCGACCGGCGTGCGCGGGTCCGTCCACTGCGCGAAACGTTCGGCGATCCATGCCAGCTGGCCGACCGGCGAGTCGGTCAACGCGTAGCCGATGGTCTGCGGAGTGGCGACCTGCAGGGCCTGATACGGCGGGCGATTCGCCATGAGCCGCTTCACCTTGTCGAGGCGGGCTTCGTCCTCTTCGGACAGTTCGATGCCGGCTCCGGGATCCGGCCGGGTCGGCAGGTAGTTCACGTGCACGCCGACCACGTGCTCCGGTGCGACTGCGCCGAGCGCTGTCGAGATGCCCGAGCCGAAGTCGCCGCCTTGGGCGCCGTAGCGCTCGTAGCCGAGGCGGCGCATCAGCTCGGCCCAGGCCCGGGCGATGCGCTCGACGCTCCAGTCGCGTTCATGGGTCGGCCCCGAGAAGCCGTAACCCGGAATCGAGGGGATCACCAGGTGGAAATCGCGCTCCAGCGGCTCGATCATGCCCAGGAACTCGAGGAACGATCCGGGCCAGCCGTGGGTGAGGACCAGCGCGAGGGCGTCCGGGTTCTCCGATCGGATGTGTACGAAGTGGACGTTCTGGCCTTCGATCTCGGTGGTGAAGTGCGGCAGCTTGTTGAGTTCGGCTTCGTGGGCGCGCCAGTCGTAGCCGGTTCGCCAGTATTCGGCGAGTTCTCTGAGTCGGGCGAGCGGGAAGCCGTAGTCCGAGCCCGCGTCGGCGACCTCGTTGGGCCAGCGGGTGTGGGCGAGCCGGTCGGCGAGGTCGTCGAGGTCGGCCTGGGGGATGTCGATGTGGAAGGGCTTGATCACGGCGGATCTCCTCGGTTCGTTGGGTCGCTAAACGTTTGGTGACCCAACGATACCGCAATCGTTCGGGCGCCCAACGATTCGTTAGACTCGTCACATGGACGACCCCTCGGAACCGCGTGGCGGCTGGCGAACGCTGCCAAGCTGGCTGCTCACCCAGACCGCGAACCACGCGCATCGCCTGGTGACCGACGGGTTCTCCGCGGCCGACGCCCGCGGCTACCACTACCGCGTGCTGGCGACGCTGGACGAGTTCGGGCCTGCCAGCCAGGCGGCGCTGGGCCGCCGGAGCGGCATCCACGTGAGCGAGATGGTCGCGACGATCAACGAGCTGGCCGAGCGCGAACTGGTCGAGCGTGCCCCGGATCCGGCTGATCGGCGGCGCAACGTCGTCTCACTGACGACGGCGGGCAAGCGGCAGCTGCGACGGCTGGAGAAACAGCTGGCCGAACGCCAGGAAGAACTGCTGGCACCGCTTTCGTCCGACGAGCGGAAGCGGTTCACCGATCTGCTGTCGAAGTTGCTGGATCACCACGACCGGCGAAGCGGTGAGGCCGGCTAGGGTCCTGAGTTCTCTGGCCCCGGGGTGGCTGAAGGGGGCTTTCATCGCATGCGATGAGGTGCTCTCGACTGTTCTTAAGGGGCGATCACCGACCAGCAGGGCAACGGTGGCGCCTTATTGAGGGATAGGTCAAGCGTGTCGTGTTCGCGGGCGGGGCCAGCGATGGCGCGAAGGCTCCCTTCACCACGTCTAATGCGGCGAAGGGAGCCTTCAGCCCTGGCCAAGCGCTGGTCGTGAGTGGCGTTCGGGTTAGCACCCGAAACGCCACTCACGACCACCCGCACCGACCACGACACCTTTGCCTCACCCCTCGATAGAACCGTCCTCACCACTCTAGAACCCCTGAGCGGAAGCCAAAAATCCCTGACGGGCGTCGGAAGTGCTGTGCTGCGGCCAAAGGGCTTGCAGGGGTACGTGCACGGCCGGGTGCAGCTCCCTGACCATGACCGCGCCGCCCGCCGCCGGGCCGGGTGGCGCGGTCACGAAGGCGACCGCTTCGCTGTCGAGGACGGCGGTGACGGGTGGCGTTCCCTGGATGGGGTTGCGGCGGACGTGTGGTTCGAATCCCGCGTCGCGGCAGAGGTTGACGAGCAGATCGGTGTATCCGGACCGGCCGGGGTGGCCCCAGACGGTGATCTCTTCGCCGTCGAGGTCGCTCAACCCGAGAGTCTCGCGGTCGGCGAGGCGGTGACCGGCGGCGACGGCGACGTTGAGCCGCTGCCGGATCAGGGTGGTCCCGACCAGGCCGTGCGCGAGGGTCAGCGCGCGGCCGAGGCCGAGGTCCAGTTGTCCGCCGAGCAGTTGTGCGACGAGTTCGTCGGGGTAGCGCTGGTTGACGTCGATGACGAGGTCGGGGTCGGTCTGGTGTTTGCGCAGCAGGGTGGTGACCTCGTCGCCGGTGACGGCGGGGGTGTGGCCGACGCGGAGTCGTTCCGGTTCGCTCCGGCCGATGCGGCGGGCGCGCTGGACGGCGGAGTCGGCGATGCCGTGGAGGAGGTGGGCGTCGGCGATCAGTGCCTGGCCGGCGGGGAGCACGGTGACCCCGGTGGCGCTTCGCTCGAGGAGAGGGACGCCGACTTCCCGCTCGAGCGTGCGCACCGAGGTCGACAGCGCCTGCTGGCTCAGGTGCAGCCTGGTCGCCGCGCGGGTGAAGCTGCCTTCTTCGGCGACGGCGATGAGGTGGTTCAGCTTGTACAGGTCCAGGCCCACCCCGGGGTTCCCCTTCGTTTCCGGTCTACGGCGTCTTGGTCAGGGTAAGGGTCAGCGCGTGGTGTAGCCGCCGTTCGGGAACATCGTCTGGCCGGTGAACCAGCCGCCGTCGGTGGTGAGGAAGCGGATGATCGGCACGATGTCCTCGATTTTCGTCAGTCGTCCGCCCTTGGCCTGGGACTTGTGGAATTCGACCCGCTCGGGGGTTTCCTGCGGGTAGAAGAACGGGGTGTCCATCGGGCCGGGGGCGACGACGTTGACCGAGATGCCGCGGTCGGCGAACTCCTTGGCGGCGGCCCTGGTGAAGTGTTCCAGCGGGGCTTTGCCGCCCGCGTAGGTGGAGTAGCCGTCGGTGAAGGCCGCGAGCAGTGAGGTGCCGAGGCTGATGATCTTGCCGTTGTCGGAGAGGCGCCGTCCGGCTTCCTGGATGAAGAAGTAGGCGGCTTTCGCGTTGACCGCGAACATGCGGTCGTAGTCCTCTTCGGTGGTTTCGAGGATCGGCTTGCGCAGGACCATGCCGGTGGTGTTGACCGCGATGTCGGCGCCGCCGAAGGTGTCGACGGCGGTGTCGAAGAGGCGGCGGACGTCGGCGACCTTGGTCAGGTCGCCTTGGACGGCGACGGCTTCGGAGCCGGAACCGCGGACGGCCTCGACGGTCTTGTCGGCGTCGGCCGCGGAGGCGTCGCCGTGGTAGTGGACGACGACCTTGGCGCCGGCTTCGCCGAGTGTGGTGGAGAGGAGTCCACCGAGGTTCTTCGCGCCGCCGGCGATGATCGCCACTGTTCCGTTCAGGTTCTGTTCGCTCATGACTTCGAACGTAGGAGCCGGGGGCGGGGGCTGGGAAACACAAGATCGAGGTGGGGTCACAAGCGGGGTTTGTGGGCTTTCCCACCTGCGTGGAGCTGGGAATCTCCGGGATCGAACGGCGAGATGACTTCACATTGTGGACACTCTGATCGTGCTCCGAGAAGTCGACGACCTTGATCAGCCCGCTGCCCCCGAGGAGGCGACCCGGCAGGGGCGTCCGGCGCGTGTGTTCGAGAGAGTCCTCGACAGACTGGCGCGGTCGCCTTATCCGAGGGCGATCCTGCTGTATCTCGTGATCCGCACGGCGAGTGTCCAGTTGCTCGATCTGCTGGCGGCCCGGCGTGGTGCGACGTTGACCGATCGGCTGACGGCGTGGGACGGGCAGTGGTATCTGCGGCTGGCGGTGCACGGGTACGCGGATCTGCCGGGGACGCTGGACGCGGCGCGGCAGCCGTATCCGGACGCCCCGATGGCGTTCTTCCCGTTGTATCCGAAGCTCGTCGGTGCGGTGATGTGGCTCGGGCCCGATGTCGTGACGGCGGCGCTGACGGTGTCGGTGCTGGCCGGGCTGGTGCTGGCGTGCGGGCTGATCCGGTTCGGGCGGGCGGTGTCGCCGGAACGGGGTGACCGGACCGGGTTGCTGCTGGTGGCGTTGTGGGCCGGTGCGCCGATGGCGATCGTGTTCTCGATGGCTTACACGGAGGCGGTGTTCTGCGCGCTCGCCGTTTGGGCGCTGGTGGGTGTGCTGGAACGGCGTTGGTTGCTGGCCGGCTTTTGTGCTTTCGGGGCCGGGTTGTCGAGGTCGACGGCGGTGGTGCTGGTCGCGGTGGTGGTCGTGGCCGCGTTGATCGAGGTCTTCCGGCGTGGTGAGAAGCGCTGGTGGGCGCTCGCGGGTGCGGTGATCGCTCCGTTGGGGGTGGCGGGGTATCTGGGGTTCGTCGCGTACCGGACGGGGAGTTGGACCGGCTGGCAGGACATCGAGTTGCGGGGTTGGAACACCGAGTTCGACTTCGGTGCGGAGACCGCGGATTCGGTGCTGGCGCGGTTGACCGGGGACGAGTCGGTGTTCAGCACGCTGACGGTGTTGCTGCTGCTGGGTGCGGTGGCGTTGGTGCTGGTGGCGGCGTTGATCCGGGTGCCGTGGCCGTTGACGCTCTACGGGGCCGGGGTGCTGTTGCTGGCCATCGGCACGCGGGGGCTGCCGGATGCGAAGATCCGGTTCATCCTGCCTGCTTTCCCGGTGCTGGTGCCGATCGCGATCGGGTTGTCGAAGCGGCGGACGGTGACGGCGGTGGCGGCCGCGGTGGCGTGGGTGGTGCTGGGTGCGTGGTTCTCGGCGCACGCGCTGACTGCGTGGCGGTACGCGATCTAGGGCGTGTTTCACGCCCTAGATCGCCTGCCGGGTGCGGTGGTCGGCGACGTGGACCCTGGTGGCGCAGCGGGTTGAGCAGAACCGGCGGCGGCCGTTGCGGGAGACGTCGACGTAGACGGTTTCGCAGCCTTCGCGTGAGCAGACGCCGAAGCGGTCCGGGGCGTCGCAGACGAGGTGCGCGAGTCCGCCTGCGGTGTAGGCCCGGACCCGGGGTGCGGTGCCGGCCTGTGCGTCGACGTAGTGCAGGTGGGGTGCTTTGCCGTCGTGGGTGGAGATGTAGGGCTTGGACGCGGAGTCGTGGAGCAGGGCGTTGACCAGGTCGACGCGGGTGTCCGGGTCGGCTTCGAAGACGCGTCGGAGTCTCTTGGTCCAGGCGACGATTTCGGTCGCTTCGTGGTCCTGTACGGCGGAGACGGTCATGCGGTCCTTGAAGATCGCGGTGAGCGTGGCCGGGTCGGCGGCGTCGCCCAGGTTGACCAGCTCGGCGGCGATCTGCGAGGCAGCCCCGCCGTAAGGGTTGAAGTGCATTGACTCATTACAGCACGATCGGGGTATGGAAGCGAACAAGTGCCCGCGGTGTGGCTGGCCGCTGGCCGAACTGCCTGGAAGTGCGACGACGTCCCAGCGGGTCTCCCAGGGGAGGCTGGAGTACGTCCGATGTCTGTGCGGGAGCTGGCTCGCGCGGGTGGACGGTGTGGTGATCGGGGCGACGAGGTCGCAGCTGGGGTCGGCTCGGCTTTGACGGGGTCGTGAGTGTTTTGGTCGTTAGAGCCAAGGGTGTCTTAAGTACCTACGCGGAGCGCGGCTGCGGCTGATCCAACCTGCGCGGGTCGGCACTAGCGGAGTGGTGTGGGCTGAAGGCTCCCTTCACCGAGTCTGATGCGACGAAAGGAGCCTTCGCCCCCGGTCGGCTACGGGGAGCCGCGGTTCGGGCGCAGGAGCCGCGCCCCTCGCTGCCATCGCCGCCCTTACTCGGTTCTGCGGTACATGAAGGCCCCCTTCGTTGCGTCTAGCGCAAGGAAGGGGGCCTTCATGTACCGCGGCCAACTGCCCCACATTCAGTAGGTACCGAAGGCAGCCTCGGCCTTAACGACCCAAACACCCGGCTCTAGGTGTAGTAGCCCTCGACCGGGACGCGGGCCTCGTCGTACAACGACGGACCATCCAGGCGAACCGGCGGCGCCGTGGCCGGCGGTTTGAGCGCGGTGACCTGTTCGCCGGAAAGGGCGAACACGACGCGGCCCAGGCCCGAGCGTTCGATGGCGCCCTGGCACATCCCGCACGGCTGGCAGCTGGTGTACATCGTGGTCGCCGCGGCGACGGCGGGTTCGAGTTCGCGCGCGGCCCACACGGCGAGTTTCAGCTCCGGGTGCAGGCTGATGTCCGATTGGGACACCGTGGTGTTGTGGTCCTCGGCCAGCACCGTCCCATCGGGGCCGACGAGCAATGAGCCGAAGGGCGGATCGCCGTCGGCGCGGGACTTCGCGGCGAGCTCGATGGCGCGGCGGAGGAACTTCTCGTCTTCGTCGGTCATGGTCGGTCCTGTTCGGTTCGGTATCGGCCCAGTTCCCAGTGTGCGGCGACGGTCGCCAAAGCCTGCCACGCGGATTCCGGCCGCAGGGTCTCTTCGGGATCACCGGAGAACGGGTCGAGGACGACCGTCTCGGCGCCGAGGTGGCGAAGCCGGTCGAGGTCGTCGACGATCTGCTCGATCGTGCCTTCCCCGGCCGCGCGATCGGGTGTGGTGACCGGGCGTTCGGTGATGTTCAGCAGGATCCGCGGCGTGAACGCGGGGACCGGCCGGTCGTGTGCGTCGGCGATGGTCTTGACCCTGGTGAGCGCTTCGGTGAGCCAGGGGAGGGTGGCCCGCAGCGGATGCCAGGCGTCCCCGACCCGGACGGCGCGGCGGATGCCGGCGTCACTGTTGCCGCCGACCCAGATCGGGATGTCGCCGGCGCGGTAGTCGGCGTCGTCGGCCCAGGCCTTCCGGACGGCGTCGAGGTGGTCGTCGGTCAGCCGTCCCCGTTTCTCGAACGGGACGTCGAGGGCTTCGAACTCCTGGCGCGCCCAGCCGGACGCGACGCCGAGCACCAGCCGTCCGTCGCTGAGCTGGTTCAGATTCGCGGCCATGCGGGCGATCAGCAGCGGATGCCGGTACGGGACGATGAGCACGGTGGTGCCCAGCCGGATCCTGGTCGTCACGCCGGCGAGCCACGACAGCGTCGTGAACGGTTCGTAGAACGGCGCCGGGTACTGCTCGGCGACGTCGGGGGTGATGGCGACGTGATCGGACACCATGAGCAGGTCGTAGCCGAGGCCTTCGACCGTGGTGGCCCAGCCGCGGAGGATCCCGGGGTCGGTCCCCGGGCCGAAGTTCGGGACGTTGACACCTATTCGCACAGGTCAAGGCTATCGGCGAGGCGGAAACCCCGGAAGGGATCTTTCCCGGCGTATGGCGGCTTCCGCCGTGGATCTGCCGGTATTCTGGCCGGATGGCCGAGACTCTCGACGCGACGGACTGGGCGATCCTGGTGGAGCTCCAGAAGGACGGACGCCTTCCGCTCACCGAGCTGGGTAAGCGGGTCAGCTTGAGCGCGTCGGCGACGACGGAACGGGTCAAGCGGCTGGAGTCGGCCGGGGTGATCACCGGCTATCGCGCCGAGGTCGACCTGGAGAAGGCCGGGTACGTGGTGCTGGCGGTGGTGCGGTTGAAGTATCCGGGCAGCAAGCACGCGCCGTTGCACAAGCTCCTGGCCGAGCGGACGGAGATCCTCGAATGCCTCCGCACGACCGGCGACGACTGCTATTCGCTGAAGATCGCCTCCCCGTCGATGGGGCGGCTGGAGGAGATCGTCAACGAGCTCGCGCTGCTCGGGAGCACGAACACCAACATCGTCTACAACCAGACGTTGCCCTATCGGGGGCCGCAGGGCCCGTGACCGCACCGGCCACGGGCCCTGCGGATCACGCGGTCTCCCAGAGCCCCATGACGTTGCCTTCCGTGTCCTTGAAATAGGCGGAGAAACCCATGTCGCCGACCGCGGTCCGGCCGACGAGCGTCGCGCCGCCCTGCTTCTCGATGACCGCGAGCGTGTCGTCGACGCTGTCGACGTCGAGCACGATCACCGGGCCCGACGCGGGGCTGAACTCCTTCGCCAGCATGCCGCCGTTGATGTAGCCCGGCTCCGAGGGCATGCCGGTCTCGGCGGTCGGCCCCGAAGCGACCATCGTGTAGTCCATCCCGGGCATCGTGTCGGCCTTCCAACCGAAGACCTCCCGGTAGAAGCCACGTGCGCGTTCGCCGTCCTCGAACGGAATCTCGAAATGCACGACCCGTCCGGCCATGGTCATCAACTCCTGTCGTGGCGTCGGATTCGGAACGCCACCAGCCAATAACCGCCGGACCTGGCGCGCTAGAGGACTTCGCCCTCGCCGAACCACCGGCGCAACGCCTCGGCCAGCTCGTCCTGGTCTTCGCCGACCCAGGCCACGTGTCCGTCCGGGCGCAGCAGTACCGCAGGTACCTCGAGTTCCTCGCTGGTGTCGACGACGTGGTCGACCCGATCCGCCCAGCCTCGCGCCGAGAGCGAGCCGGTCTGGTCGAGCAGCAGGCCGCGGCCGCCGCGGGTCAGTCCGTAGAGATGGCCCTGCTTGAGCTCCAGGTCGCGCATGCGGCGGCCGAGCAGTTCGTGTCCCTCGCCGAAGTCGTAGCGGATCGCGGTCGCGGTGATCTTCTCGGTCAGATACCGGCTGACGTCCTCGAAGTCCATCAGTTCCGCCAGCAGCCGCCGGACCGCCTGCGAGCCCGGATCGAGCGACATCAGCTGCATTTGCGCGCGGGTGTTGTCGAGTACCGCGGCGGCCACGGGATGCCGTTCGGTGTGGTAGGTGTCCAGCAGGTCGTCCGGCGCCCAGCCGTTGATCGCGCCCGCGAGTTTCCAGCCGAGGTTGAACGCGTCCTGCACGCCGAGGTTGAGCCCCTGCCCGCCGACCGGCGGGTGGATGTGCGCCGCGTCGCCCGCCAGGAACGCGCGTCCCGCCCGGTAGCGCTCGGCCAGCCGCGTCGCGTCGCCGAAGCGGGAGAGCCAGCGTGGCGAGTGCACGCCGAAGTCGCTTCCGGCGACCGCTTTGAGCTGTCGTTTGATCTCGTCGAAGGTCGGCGGGATCCGCGGGTCCTCGGCGAGGCCTTCGGCGGGCACGCCGACCCGGTACACCCCGTCGCCGATGGGGGAGAGGCCGAACCGCAGCTGGGTCTTGCGGACCTCGGTCATCACGGCGAGCACAGTTTCCCAGTCCTCGGTCAGTTCCATCTCGCCCAGGAGTGTCTCGGCGGTGGCGGGCTCGCCGGGGAAGTCGATCCCGAGGAGCTTGCGCACGGTGCTGCGGCCGCCGTCGCAGCCGACGAGGTAGCGCGAACGCAGCTTCGTCCCGTCGGCCAGTTCGACGTCCACGCCGTCCTCGTCCTGCGTCAGGCCGGTCACTTCGCAGCCGCGCCGGATGTCGACGCCGACCTCGGCGGCGTGGTCGATGAGCAGGCGGTCGGTGACGGTCTGGGGGATGCCGAGGATGTAGGCGTGCGCGCTGTCCAGCACGGGCGCCGGTTTGATGATGCCCGCGAAGGAGCCGCCGACCGGATACTTCTTGCCGTATTCGAGGAAACGCTCCAGCAGACCGCGCTGGTCCATCACCTCGATGCTGCGCGCGTGCAGGCCCATCGAGCGGACGACCTTGGACTGTTCCGGATCCTTTTCCAGGACGACGACCTGCACGCCGTGCAGTCGCAGTTCGGCGCCCAGCATCATGCCGGTCGGTCCGCCGCCGGCGATGATCACGTCGATCAAGAGTTCCCCCGATTGTCGAGCTCGTGTTGTCCGGCGGGGGATTCTGCGGCATGACCGGGGTCTTGCCGCAAGCCCCCAGGTGCGTTATACGTTAGAAGTGGCAGGGAGAGTCGATCTCTCTGCCGTTGTCGTTTCAGTCCGCGGTGGACGGACAAACCCCCGTTAGAGGCAGCAGGGCATCATTGTGACCTGTGACGAACTTGTTCGTAACGAACATGTTCGTTACAGTGGTGGCATGGCACCTGCGAAGAGCCGCCGGGAGCGACCGGCCAAACCCGCGCTGACCCGCGACGGCATCGTCGCCGCCGCGGTCGCGATCCTGCGCGAGGAAGGCCTGCGCAAGGTCACGATGCGCCGCCTGGCGCAGGAACTCGACACCGGCGCGGCCTCGCTCTACGTCTACGTCCGCAACACCGCGGAACTGCACGCGGCGATCCTGGACGAACTCCTCGGCACCATCACGCTGCCGCCGGCCGAAGGCTCCTGGCGCGACCGGCTCGAACGGCTGCTCACGGCCTACACCAAAACGCTGCTGGAGTACCCCGGTCTCGCCCTCTCCGCGCTGGTGGCCCGCCCGAGCGGCGAGAACTACCTCGGCCTGGTCGAGAACCTGCTCGCCCTGCTCGCCGAGGGCGACGTGCCCGCCGAGCGGCGCGCCTGGGGGATCGACATCCTCCTGCAGCACGCGACGTCGACCGCGGCCGAACACGCCGAGCAGGACTCGCCGGACGACTGGGACGCACTGGCCCGCGCCGTGCGGGACGCCGACGAGACGACCCATCCCCAGATCGCCGCCCATGCGGCCGACCTGCTCACCGGACGGCCCGAGCAGCGGATGTCGTGGGGACTGCAGGTGCTGATCACCGGAATCGCGCACACCGGCCTGCCGCCGGAAAGGAACCCGACATGACCACACACCACCCCATCGCGATCATCGGCGCCGGCCTCGGCGGACTCACCCTGGCCCGCGTCCTGCACGTCAACGGCGTCGAGGCCGCGGTCTTCGACCTCGACGCGTCACCGTCCGCCCGCACACAGGGCGGCATGCTCGACATCCACGAGGATTCCGGACAGGTCGCGTTGCGCGCCGCCGGTCTCCACGACGAGTTCCGCACGCTGGTGCACACCGGCGGCGAGGCCATGCGCATCCTCGACCGGCACGCGGTCGTGCACCTGGACGAGACCGACGACGGGGACGGCGGGCGCCCTGAAGTCGCCCGAGGCGACCTCCGCGACCTGCTGCTCGGCTCCTTGCCCGACGGCACCGTGCGCTGGGGCGCCAAAAGCACCGGCGCACGCCCGCTCGGCGACGGCAGGCACGAGGTGTCCCTGGCCGACGGCGCATCGTTCACCACGGACCTGCTGATCGGTGCCGACGGCGCGTGGTCCAAGGTCCGCCGCCTGGTCTCCGACGCCGAACCTGCCTATGAAGGCATCTCCTTCGTCGACATCCACCTCCACGACGCCAAGGAACGTCACCCCGCGAGCGCCGCGCTCGCCGGCGACGGCATGTTCTTCGCACTCGGTGCGGACAAAGGGCTTCTGGGACACCACGACAGCACCGGCAGCCTCCACGTCTACATCGCGCTCAAGGTCGCCGAGGACTGGATCTCCACCATCGATTTCAACGACACCACGGCGGCGAAGGCCGCCGTATTGGACCACTTCGACGGCTGGGACACCGGTCTGCGCACGCTGATCACCGACGCCGACGGCGAACTGACCCCTCGGCTGATCCACGCACTGCCCATCGGTCACCGCTGGGATCGGGTGCCCGGTGTCACCCTCATCGGGGACGCCGCCCATCTGATGTCGCCGTTCGCCGGCGAGGGCGCCAACCTCGCGATGCTCGACGGCGCCGAACTCGGCCTCGCGCTCGCCGCGCATCCCGGCGACGTCGAAGCCGCACTGAAGGCCTACGAGACGGAACTGTTCCCGCGCAGTGAGGCGTCGGCGGCGGAATCCGCCGAAAGCCTCGTCCTCTGCTTCGCCGAAGACTCCCCGAAGCCGTTGCTGGAGCGCTTCGCGTCCTACCGCTGAGCCGACCCCGCCGGCTGGGAGCGCCTGGCGTAGGCGCGGGCGGCACGGGCCCGGTCGCCGCAGCGCACGGAACACCACTGGCGCCGCCCGTTGCGCAGGAAGAACCGCGTGCACGGCGGGGAACCGCAGGCCGCGATCCGCTCCGCGTCCGGCCCGGTCAGCAGATCCGCGGCGTTGGCGGCGAGGGTCGCCAACGCGTACTCGACGATCTGGGTGATCGGATGCGACGCGGTGCGATACAGCCCCCGTGCCGGGTCCCAACGCAGCAGTTCGGCGGTGGGCGCCTTGCTCAGCGCCTCGTTGACGGCGTTGAGCGCGCTCTGCGGAGCCGGGTCCGAACAGGAACGCGACGCGAGCAAGATCCGCACCTGCTCACGCAACGAGCGGACCAGACCGGCGCACAGCTCCTGAAGACCGGCGTCGACCGGGGCGAGGCCCCGTTCGACGAGCCAGTCCGTCGCGGCCACCGGAGTGCCGAGCAAATCGGTGAACTGGCCGCCGGGCAGCGCGATCGTGGTGTTGGCGAGCGCCAGCGCGACGTACTGCTCGGCGCCCGGGGCAGGAGGAAGGGCAGCGGTGTCGTCCACGTTCTCATGGTAGGTGCTGAGTTCATCCATGAGAAACTCTCACGGAAGTAGTTGCGGTCTTCCGTGACAACTGGATAGGGTCACTCACGGAAAGAACAATACCTATCCGTGAGGTGGATGATGAACCAGATCAGCGACCAGCTCTCCGTCCAGGTCTTCGGCGGGCCGACCGCCCTGATCGAGTACGGCGGCCTGCGGTTCCTGACCGACCCGACCTTCGACGAGCCCGGCCACTACCCGAGGCCGAACGGGAGACCCGGCCTCACCAAGACGGCGCCGTCGTCGGCGAACCCCGCGGACCTCGGCCACCTCGACGCCGTCCTGCTCTCCCACGACGAGCACCCGGACAACCTCGACCACTCCGGCCGGAAACTGCTCGCCGACGTGCCGCTGACCCTCACCACGGCCAGCGGTGCGGGCAGGCTTGGAGGCACCGCGAAAGGGCTGGAGAACTGGGAAACCGTCGAACTGGACCGGCCGGGCGGAGGAGTCGTGACCGTGACCGCCGCACCCGCGGTCCACGGACCTTCGCCGGACAAGGTCAGCGGTGACGTCGTCGGCTTCGTGCTCACCGGCGACGGCCTGCCGACGGTCTACGTCAGCGGCGACAACGCCTCGCTCGACGTCGTCCGGCAGGTCGCGGAACGATTCGGGCCGGTCGACACCGCCGTGCTCTTCGCCGGGGCCCCGCGTCTGAAGCCGGTCTTCGACGGCGCCCTGCTCGTCCTCGACAGCGAGCTTGCCGCCGAGGCGACGCGCATCCTCGGCGCCCGCACGGTCGTCCCCGTGCACATCGACAGCTGGAACCACTTCACCGAAGGCCGCGACGAGCTGGTGGCCGCGTTCACCACGGCCGGGCTGGCCGATCGGCTGCGCCTGAGCCGAGCTTGATCGTCTACGTTCGGGGTACGCCGACGAGAAAGCGAGCACCGCCATTCCCTCCACCACGCTGAGCATCCCCACGCCCGACAGCCGGTCCGACGCCTTCGCCGCCTACCCCGGGCAAGGCGGAACGCATCCGGGTGTCCTCCTGTACCCGGACGCGTTCGGGCCACGCCCCGTCCTGTGGGACATGGCCCGCGAACTGGCCGACCACGGCTACTACGTCCTGATTCCCAATGTCTTTTACCGGCATCGCCCGGCGCCGGTGTTCGACCTTCCCGACCACATCACCGCCGAAGACCGCCCCGCGCTGTTCGGCCAGATCATGCCGCTCATCGAGGCGCACACCACCGAACGCGCCCTGGGCGACGCCGGCGCCTACCTCGACTTCCTCACTGCCCAGCCCGAGGTCGGCGCCGGACCCGTCGCCGCGATCGGTTACTGCATGGGCGCGGTCCTCGCGATGCGTACCGCGACGGCCCACCCCGACCGGGTCGCCGCCGTCGCGGGATTCCACCCCGGAGCCCTCGTCACCGACCAACCCGACAGTCCCCATCGGCAGATCCCTGGCCTCACCGCGAAAGTCCACCTCGGCCTCGCCGAGGGCGACATGACACCCGAGGCGATCACCGAGATCAGCCACGCGTTCGACGCCGCAGGAGTCGACTACAGCTGCGAGATCTATCCCGGCACGGTTCACGGCTACACCATGTCCGACACCGATGCCTTCGACGCCGCCGGATCGCGACGCCATTGGGAGAGGCTGCTCGCCCTCCTCGGGAGCACGTTCAAGGCGTGAGTTCTTCTGGGCGACAGCGCAATCTCTCCGTGACGCGGTCGAGCGGGGAGGATTCGGGACGTTGAGCGTCCCGAATCCTCCCCGCTCGAATCACCTGACCGGTCCGATGTTGGCTGCTCGGCGTGCCAGGTGCCGACGATGTGGGAATTGGGACGTTGAATGTCCTAATTCCCACATCGTCGGGGGCAGCACGGGTCTCGAAGCTTGATCAACGGAGGATTTGGGACGCTCAACGTCCCGAATCCTCCGTTGATCAAGCTCCCGCCCAGCGGGCGGGCAAATACAGGTCCACCAGAACCGTCCTTGCCACTCACGACCACCCAGCGGAGTGCCAGGTCAGGGCGCGGCCGACGGAAGATCCAAGATGCCGGTGGCCTGCGACCAGACACAACGCCACATGCCGCCGGCATCGGTGTACACGTCGGTGTGCCACGCCTCGTGCCGCGGGATGTCCGCGCCGTCGACGGTGAGTTCGATGGCGCACCGGTAGCGGAGGACGACGACGTCGGTGCCGACGATGGCGTCCACGTCACCGATCAGCGCCAGTTCCCGGTAGACGACCCGCCCGGTGGTCAGGAGATCCAGGTATTCGGCCTTCGTCCACACCGTGCCGGTCGGGTTGCACAACCGGTACTCCTCGGCGTGCAAGCGGTCGTAGGTGCCGCGATCCACGTCGAGGAGACATCGGATCCGGTCCTGCTCGGCCTTGACCACCCGGCCGGCCACATCGTCGGTCATACCCGCTCCTGTTCACTCGTTCTTGGTGACGGCGAGAATGAGCCGGTCGGCGGCCCACAACGCGACGCCGATGACGCTGGGCCAGGTCAGCCCGACGGCGATCAACCCGGCTCCGACGCCGAGAAACAGCGCCGTTTCCAGGATGAACCGGATCGACTCTGCCAGCACGAAGCGTGCCTTCTCAGCGAGGAACAGTCCCCAGAACACCGCGACGGCGAGCGGAGCGAGGACCACGGCCACCCACCGCCATCCGTCCGGCCCCAGCCGCCAGGCGACGACCGCCGCACCGGTCAGCAGGGCGAGCTCGAGGAGGAACCGCACGATCAGCGCGGTTCCGCGCACACCGTGGAGTGGTTCGGACAGCTGCTCGCTCATGGCTTCCCCTGTGTGCTCAGCCGAGGTGGACAACGGTACCGAGCCCCTCCGCCCGGGCCTGCGCGGAGACCGCCGCGTACAGCGCGACGTCGAGGACTCCCATGCCGAACGGGTTCAGCACCACGTACGGCGACGCGACCCCGTCCGCGCTGTGCCGTCCCGTGAGGATTCCGCCCAGCGTGCCGTCGAGGGGACGTGCGGACCCGGCGGAACCGGGGCGTCCGAACATGCCTTCCGCCATCAGGCGGCCCAGCGGCCGGCGCGGGTTGTCGGCGACCAGGTCCACGTCGTCGACGTACACCGCCGCCGCGTCGCGGAACGCCGCGTCCGTCAGGTCGCCGAGGGAGACGTTGATCAGCAACGCGCTCGGTGACGCCCAGTCCGGCTCGACGTAGCCCACGTCCATCGTGGTCGTGAACACGGCGATCTCGGCCGCGGACACCGCTTCCCGCGCGGTCGGGCAGACCTGCACCGAGATCCCCGGCAGAGTGTCGGCCAAGGCCCGCGCGGCCTCCGGAGACCGGTCGTACAGCGTGACCTTCCGCAGTGACGGCAGCCGTTCGGCGAGCAGCGCCGCGTGCATCCGGCCCTGTGCGCCGCAACCGACGACGGCCAGCGAAACCGCGCCGCCGTACCCGAGTGCGTCCACCCCCACCGCGCTCACCGCCGCCGTCCGGACCGCGCTCAGCAGACCGGCTTCCATGATCGTGGTGATACGGGCGGTCTCCGCGTCGAAGCACAGGCCGATCCCGCCCGCGCGTTCCAGCCCGCTGGCCGGGTTCGACACGCTGGCGTTGATGATCTTCATGCCGTACGCCGACCGCACCGCGCCCGGCATCCCGATCGACCGGGTGTAGGCGCCTTGCGAGTTCTCCCAGCGCAAGTACGCCTCGGCGGGCAGGAGACCGACGCCGCGGTCGTGGTCGGCCAGGGTCTCGCGGACGACGCCGACCGGGTCGACGTTCGTCAGGCATTTACGGACCTCGTCGCGGGACAGCATCGTCACCTCGCCCGCACCGGCCAGGCCGCTGTCGGCCACGTCGAACCAGCTCATGCCAGGTCCTCCCCGCCACACCACTCGAGCGCGGCCATCGCGCTGTACAGCTTGTTCTCCGCCTGGGCGAAGGCGATGGAACGCGGCCCGTCGAGCACGTCGGCCGTGACCTCCTCGCCCCGGTGCGCGGGCAGGTCGTGCAGGAACACCGCGTCCGGGCTGGTCCGCCACAGGTCAGCGGTCACTTGGAACGGCGCGAACACCGTGCGCCAATCGGGGTCCGGTTTGGCCGTTCCCGTCGTCTGCCATCGGGTGGTGTAGACGATGTCGACGCCGCCGGGCAGATCGTGGACATCGTGTCGCTCCACAAGGGACGAACCATGCCGGGCGGCGTGCTTGCCCGCGCGCTCCAGGACGTCCCGGTCGACGCCGTAGCCCGGCGGGGTGCGAAGGTGCAGTTCGGTGCCGGGGAACCGGCTGAGCGCCAGCGCCAAGGCCGCCGCCGTGTTGTTGCCCTCGCCGACGTACAGCATGCGGACGCCGTCGACGCGGCCGAAACGCTGGACGATCGTCGTCAGATCCGCCAGCGCCTGGGTCGGATGCTCGTCGGCGCTCATCGCGTTGACGACCGCCATCCGGTCCTGCGCCGCGATGGCCCGCAGCTCAGCCGGATCGCCCGCGGTGCGCGCCACCAGGAAGTCCAGCATCGACGACAGCACGCGTCCGGTGTCCTCGATCGACTCCCCGGTGTTGGTCTGCAGATCGTTCGGGCCGTACGCGATGATCCGGGCGCCCAGCCGCAGCGCACCCGCGGAGAACGCGGTACGCGTGCGGGTGGAGGTCTTGCGGAAGTGGATACCGACGACCGCACCGTCCAAAGTGGAGTACGTCGCGCACGGCCGTTCCGCCAGCGCGACCGCCCGGCGGACGATGGCGCGCAGATCGTCGTCGGTCAGGTCGTCGAGTGAGATGAGGTGACGCAAGAGAAGGCTCCTCAGGAGATGGTGGCCAGGGCGCGGGGGCTCACGTCAGGCACTTCGCCGAAGTGACCGCGGACCCACGCGTCGGAGTAGATGGTGTCGAGATAGCGGTTGCCGTCATCGGGGAAGACGAGCACGCAGCGGGAGCCGGGCGGGATGCGGTCGCGCAGCTTCGCGAGCGCGGCCACGGTCGCCCCGGAGGAACCGCCCGCGAGGATGGCTTCGCGCGCGACGAGCGTCCGGCAGGCCCGCACGCATTCGAGATCGGTCACGTGCACGACCTCGGCCACCGCGGACGTGTCGACCAGCGGCGGCCGCCGTCCGGCGCCGTGGCCCGGGATCCGGCGTTCCTCCGTCGGCACGTGGAAGATCGCGCTGCCCGCGGCGTCGACCGCGATCAGCTTCGTGCTCAGCCCTTCGCGCCGGATGTGGTCGGCGCAGCCGCGCATCGTGCCGCCGGTGCTGACCGCGCAGAACAGATAGTCGACGCGGCCGTCGAGCGCGTCCGCGATCTCGCGCATCGTGTGCTCGTGCGCCGCCGGGTTGAGCGGATTCGCGTACTGATCGGGCCAGAACGCGTCCGGCAGCAGCGCGAGGAGCTCCCGCACCCGGGCGATCCGGGCGCCGAGCAGATCGCCGTCCAGCGGGGCGGTGACGACCTCGACCGTGGCGCCGTAGGCCCGCAGCAGCGCGAGGGTCTGCGCGGTCGTGCGGGTGTCGACCACGCACACCAGGTCGAGCCCGAAGTACGCGCACATCTGGGCGAGGCCGACGCCGAGATTGCCCGACGTGGACTCGACGACCACCGATCTGCCCGGCACGAGCCTGCCGGAGCCGACCTCGCCGCGCAGCATGTTCAGCGCGGTCCGGTCCTTCACGCTGCCGCCCGGGTTGAACTTCTCCAGTTTCGCGAACACCCGGGAACCCGCCAGTGGGACGACCCGGTCCAGGGCGACCAAGGGAGTGTTCCCGATCGTGGCGAGCACACCGCCGATTTCAGCCGTGCTCAACGGACACCTGCTCTCTCCTTGCCCCCGGTGGTGGCGCGGCGACGTTCCCGCCGGAGACGACGGCGACCGTCGCCCTTCCCTGCGGCCCGGCGCGCCCGGTCAGATGGGCGGCGGTCGCCACCGCACCGCTCGGTTCGGCGACCACGCCGAACCGGTCGAACAAGAACGCCTGCGCGGCGACGATGCTCTCCTCGTCGACCGTGACGACGTCGTCCACGAGCGTCTTGACGTGCTCCCACGCCAGTTCGCCGAGCACCGGGGCACGCAAGCCGTCGGCGATCGTCCGGTAGGTCCGCGAGACCGGCCAGCGCGTCAGGCGGCCGGTGCGGAACGAGTCGGCCGCGTCGGCGGCGAGTTCGGGCTCCACGCCGACGACCCGCGTGCCCGGCGAGTACGCCTTGACCGCGACGGCGACGCCCGCGAGCAGGCCGCCGTTGCAGACCGGGACCAGGACGGTGCCCGCGTTCGGCAGCTCCGTGACGATCTCCGCGCCGACCGTGCCGTGGCCGGCGATCACCGCGAAATCGGCCGACGTGATCAGGGTGGCGCCGGTGCGGGCCAGCAGTTCGGCCGTCGCGGATTCCCGTTCGCCCGGTGGCACGACGACCACCTCGGCGCCGAGCGCGCGGACCGCATCGACCTTCAACGCGGGCGCCGTTTCGGGCAGCACCACCGTGGCCTTCACCCCTTGGCGTGCCGCGGCGTAGGCGACCGCGCGGCCGTGGTTGCCGGACGACTGGGCCAGGACGTGGCCCGTCAGCCCGGCGACCGCGTTGAGCGCACCGCGGACCTTGAACGAACCGGTCCGCTGCCGGTTCTCCGGTTTGATCCACAGTCCGTCGACCGGCCCGAGTACGGGTGTGCGGCGCACGGAGTACCGGATCCGGTCGGCCGCCCGCGCGACGTCGTCCCCGGTCACCAGGCGCGTCATCGGGCCACCGCCCGGTCGGCCAGCGCCTGGACGCGGTCGAGGTCGGCGTCGACCTCGGTGGGCGGGGCGGCGTCCGGCAGGAGGTCCTCGATGTCCCGCAACCGCCGGTACCGCAGCCCGAGCACACCCCAGACGACCAGGACGATCCCGGAGAACACCATCAGCGCGGCGACCCCGGCGTGGGCATCGTTGGCCGTGACCGGATCCAGCGCGCCGATCCCGCGGGCGAGCGGGCCGAACCAGTCGGACAGCGCGCCGGCGGTGAGGAACCCGAGCGGCGACATGGCCGTGGCCAGCATGACGTTGATGGCGAGCACCCGGCCCTGCAGATGCTGGCCGACCTTCGTCTGGATGATCGACAGCCAGTGCGCGTTACCGATGCTCATACAGGCCAGCCGGACGAACAGACCCGCGGCGATGACCAGCGCCGACGGCCAGGCCCCCATCAGCAGCACCCCGAGACCGGAGCCGATGACGAACCCGATCATCCCGGTGGCCCGGCGTTTCGTTCCGCCCCACCAGATCACCACCACGGCTCCCACCGCGGCACCGACACCACCGGCGGCGCTGACGAACCCGAGCTCGCCGGGACTCCCGATCGACAGCACCAGCGGCGTGATGACCACCCACATCAGCGCGGTGAAGTAGTTGACCACGGCGAAATAGCCGACCATCGCCAGCAGGGGTTTGCGACGCAGCACGAACAGGAAGCCGCCGGTGAGCGCCTTGCGGAATGGCTCCTGGCGGGTGAAGAAGAGCCGGTCGGGGAAGCGCACTGCCAGAAGTGTCACGACACCGACGGCGAAGGTGGCGGCATCGACCACGACGACCGAGGTGAGACCGGACAGTCCCATGAGGACACCGCCGAGGATCGGGCCGAGCACGGTGCCGAGCCCGATCCCGATGTCGGCCAGCGCGTTCGCCTGCGGCAGGTACGGCTTCGGCACCAGCTGGGCGATCGCGGCGAGGTACGCGGGCCGGTGGAACGCCGACGCCAGCGACGTCACCCCGACGATCACGCAGACCGTCGGCAGGTCCAGCCGCCCCAGCGCGACGAGGAGGGCGAGCGCGACCATCGCCGCCCCGCTCACCAGATCGCAGGCCAGCATGATCCGGCGGCGGTCGAACCGGTCGGCCAGCGCGCCGCCGACCGGAGTCAGCAGCATGCTCGGCAGCCGGGCCAGAAGCACCACGAGCGCGAGGTCGAACACCCGCCCGCTGCGTTGGTAGGCCCAGACACCGAGGGCGAACGAGCTGAGTTCGTTGCCGATCATCGACATCGCCTGGCCACCGGCGACGGTGTAGAACGCCCGCAACCCGCGGCGGCCGTCGGTCACCGGGACGTCGTCCACCCGCGGCGGCAGTTCCCCGGCCGCCCACTGGGTAAGCCGCGTCCGCAGGATGCCGGCGACCTCCGCGGCCTGGTGGCGAAGGAAGTAGTGGCCCGCCTTCGGGAGGACGGCGAGGTCGACGCGGTCGGCGAAGGCACCCCACTCCCGGTGCCGTTCCCGGTACAGCTCGGTCGCCGGGTCGCTCGCCCCGACCACGCACAGGATCGGCGCGGACAGCCGGGTTTCGGTACCGAGTTCGCGGCCGAACCAGGCCTGCGCCTGTGCGGCGTCGTGCCGCAGGCCCCGCAGCATCGCGGTGCTCGCCTTCTCGTCCATGTCGTCGAGGAGGCCGCCGCCCGCGCGGAGCGTGTCGCGGTAGAGCCGGTCGGACACCCACCGCTCGCGCGGGAACTTCCGTTGCAGCCAGGCGGAAAGACGGCCAGGCAGGCGGGCGGCCGGGAAGCTGCCCGCGACGACCACGCCCAGGACGGTCCGGCCGTCGGCCTCCAGCCGCGCGGCCAGTGCCGTGGCGACCGCGGAGCCGACGCAGTGCCCGTACACCGCGACGGGCCCGGTGACCGTCCGGCCGATCTCGTCCGCGAGGGCGGCCACGATCTCGTCGATCGTGCCGAACTCCTCGTCCGGGCGGGCGACGTCGTGGCCGGGCAGTTCGACCGCACGGACGTCGACGCCGTCCAGCTCGTTGGCCAGGGGCTGGAACACCGCGGCCGAGGCACCGCCGTACGGCACGCAGATCAACGTCGCCTCCGCCGCGCCCGCCCGCGCCGGGGAAAGACGGTGGAGCATGCCGCCGGTCTCCTCGCCCGCGTCGAGGTAGGCGGCCAGTTCGCGGACGGTCGGGCGCAGGAACAGGTCGATGACGCGCAACCGCTCGTCGAGCAGCCGCACCGCGCGTACCGCGGTGAACGAATGCCCGCCGAGCGCGAAGAAGTCGTCGTCGACGCCGACTTCGGGCACGTCGAGCACCTGAGCCCACACCTGGGCGACCCGCTGTTCGGACGGGGTCGCCGGAGCGCCGCCTCCTCGCTTCGCCGCGGTGGGGACGACCGTTTCACCGGGGGCGACCGTGATGCCGACCGTGGCGTCCACATCGGACAGAAGGACTTCGAGGAGGCTCTGGAAGTCCGCGACGATCCGTTCGGCGGTCGAGGCATCGAACAGATCGGTCCGGTACGCGAGTTCGCCCGAGTAGGTGTCGCCGTCGTTGACCAGCGCCATGCTGAGGTCGAACTTCACACGTTCGGTGGCCGAGGGCAGCGGCGTGACGTCGAGGCCGGGGATGACCGGTTCGGGCGCGGGCTGGTCGAGGACGTTCAGCAGCACCTGGAACAGCGGCGTCGCGGACATCGTGCGGTCCGGTCTGAGCCGCTCGATGATCGCTTCCAGTGGCGTTTCCGCGTGCGCGAACGCGCCGAGTACGGTCTCCCGGACCCGGCCGAGGAGTTCGCGCACGGTCGGTCCGCCACTCAGATCGGTGCGCAGCACGAGCGTGTTGACGAAGCACCCGACAGTGGCTTCGACGCCCGAGTGGTGGCGTCCGGCCTCCGGTACGCCGATGGCGACGTCGTCGGCGCCCGCGAGCCTGCCGAGCAGGACCTGCCAGCCGGCGAGCAGCACCATGAACGGGGTCGTGCCCGTCTCGCCGGCGACACGGCGGAGCGTCGCGGTGAGACCGGCGGGGAACGTGTAGCGGACGTGCCCGCCGGACCAGGCGGCCACCGGCGGTCGCGGCCGGTCGGTGGGCAGGGTGAGGAGGGGCGGAAGCCCGGCGAGACGTTCGCACCACCAGTCGAGGTCTTCCGGACGTTGCCGCGTGGCCTGCCAGGCCGCGTAATCCGCGTACTGCACGGGAACCGGGTTCTGCGTCCGGCCGCTGTAGGCGTCCGCGAGGTCGGTGCCGATGATGCCCCGCGACCAGTTGTCGGTGGCGATGTGGTGGATGGTGATCGCCAGGACGTGGTCGTCCTCGGCGACACGGAACAGCTTCGCCCGCCATGGTGGCTCACGGTCGAGCGCGAAGGGTCGTTCCACCTCGGCCTGATACGCGGCCATGGCGTCATCTGTATCCACAATGGACAGTCCGATCGCGTCCGGGGGCAGCGGGACGGCCATCGGGGTGCCGTCGCGGTCTTCGATCAGGCTGCGCAGCACCACGTGCCTGGCGGCGACCTCGCGCACCGCGCGGGCCAGGGCGTCGGTGTCCAGTTCGCCGCGCAGGTGCAGCACGATGTCCCTGTTGTAGGCGGATCCGGGCTCCAGCAGATCGAGGAACCACAGCCGGGCCTGGGCGGAAGACAGCGGAGCAGGCGCCTCGGGATCGGGGCGCACGGGGATCGGCGCGCCGCCGGACACCCCGCCGGTGTCGGCCTCCAGCACCACGGCCAGATCCGCGAGCACCGGATACTCGAACAGCGTCCGCACCGACACCTCCCGGTGCAGCGCCTCGCCGAGGCGTCCGGCGACCCGGACCGCGGCGAACGAATGGCCGCCCACGGCGAAGAAGTCGTCGTCCGCGCCGGCGTCGGACCGGTCGAGGACCTCCGTCCAGACCCGGGCGACCAGCCGCTCCGCCGGGGTGGCGACCGGGCGGCGCACTGCCGGGACGGGCGCGGAGGCCTGAGGGAGCGCGGCACGGTCGATCTTGCCGTTGGCGTTGAGTGGCAAGCGATCCAGCATGGTCAGCGAGGCGGGCACCATGTAGTCCGGCAGGCGCTCGCGCAGTGTCCGGCGCACGGTCGCCACATCGAGCCCCGGCCCGACGAGCCACGCGGCCAGACGCCGGTCGAGGCCGTCACCGACCGGAAGCACCACGGCCTCGGCGACGCCGTCGACGTCCCGCAGCGCGGCGGTGACCTCGCCGAGCTCGACGCGGTTGCCGCGGACCTTCACCTGGTCGTCGGCCCGGCCGCGGAACTGCACGGTGCCGTCGGTGCGCACACGCAGCAGATCCCCGCTGCGGAAGCACCGGACCCCCGCGCCGAGCGGATCCGGCCGGAACCTGTCGGCGGTCTGGGTGTCGTCGCCGAGATAGCCCCGCGTGATCTGCGGACCGCCGATCACCAGCTCGCCGGTCATCCCGGGCGGCACCACCGCACCGGCGCGGTCGACGAGGTAGCCGACCACGCCGGGCAGCGGCGTGCCGAGCGGTACGTAGCCGTCGCGCTCGTGGCCAGGAATGGCGGCCACGTCGCAGGTCATCGAGATCATCGTGCTCTCGGTGTGCCCGTAGTGGCTCTGCACCCGCAGCCCGGGCCGGGCTGTCTCGACGCGCTCGACCAGTGACCATGGGCAGGCCTCGCCCGCCAGGATGAGTAACGCGCGAGGCAGCACCGAGGCCAGATCTCCGTGGCGGGCAAGGAGTTCCAGGTGACTGGGCACGCATTTGAGCACGTCGACCGGGTGCCCGGCCAGGTAGCGGGCGAAGGATTCCGGGTCCATCGCGGTGTCCCGCTCGACCAGATGCACCGTGCCGCCGGTGGTGAGCGCGCCATAGACGCAGGTGAGGCCGAAGTCGGCGGCCGGAGTGGAGACCACCGCGAACGACGCGCCCGCCACATCACCGAGCCGGGGCAGCATCCCGGCGAGGTAGTGCGCGACGTTGCGGTGCTCGACCGCGACCCCCTTGGGGGAGCCGGTCGAACCGGACGTGAAGATGACGTGGATCAGGTCGTGCCCCGCGACCGGGACGACCGGCCTGGTGCTGGGCTGGGCGGCGACGGCTTCGTCGATGGTCAGGGCGGTGACATCGGGAACGGTGACTTCCAGACCTGGCTGGACGAGCAGGATCCGGGCCTTCGCGGTGCGAAGGATGGCGGCCACGCGCGACGGCGGATAAGTGGTGTCCATCGGCAGGTACGCCCCGCCCGCCTTCATGATGCCGAGCACCGCGACCGCGACGTCGGTGCCCTGCTCCAGCAACATCCCGACCGGCTCGTCAGCGCGCACGCCCAGTTCACGCAGCCGATGCGCGAGCCGGTTGGCCCGCTCGTCGAGCCGGCGGTAGGTGAGCGAACCGGTCCCGCCGACCACCGCGACCGCGTCCGGGCAGCGGTCGGCGGTCCGCTCGATGAGCACGTGCACCGGCGGGTATTCACCGGTCTCCGGTGCGGGCCCGGCGAGCACGGGGCCGGTCACCGTTTCGAGGGGGACGCCGGCGACCGGCCGGTCGAGGTCGGCCGTGACGCCATCGAGGAGCGCGACGAACCACCGGGCGATCCGTTCGGCCGTGCCGGGATCGAACAGGTCCGTGCGGAAGGACAGCCCGCCGCGATAGGCACCGTCCACTCGGGACAGTGCGAGGTTCAGATCGAATTTGACGCCGCGCACCGGCGCCGGGAGCACCCGCGCGTCGAGCCCTGGCCACTCGGGTGTGCCCGGCGGGTCGTCGAGGACGTTGAGCATGACCTGGAAGATCGGCGAGGCGTCGAGGCTCCGCTTGGGCGCGAGCCGTTCGACGATGCGCTCGAAGGGCACGTCCGGGTGCGAGAAGGCGTCGAGCACGGTGTCGCGGACGGCGGCGAGCAGCGTGCGGCCGGTGGTGACGCCGGAGAGATCCGTGCGCAGCACGAGGGTGTCGACGAAACAGCCGACGACCCGTTCCGACCCGGGCTGCCGCCGTCCCGATTCCGGAACGCCGACCGCGACGTCGTCTGTGCCCGCGAGACGTCCGAGCAGCGCCTGCCAGCAGGCGAGCAGGACGGCGAAGGGCGTGCAGCCGGCCTCCCTGGCGACGTCCTGGATCCGGTCGGTGAGCGCCGGCGGGATCTCGACGGGCACCTCGGCGCCTTGGCCGGAGGCGACGACCGGACGCGGCCGGTCGACGGGCAGTTCCAGCACCCCGGTCCCGGCGAGCCGGCGGCACCACCAGGCGAGATCGTCCTCATGCGGCTGGGAGGGGGTGAAGTCCGCGTACTGGCGGTCCGGCGGTTCGGGTGCGGGACGGAGGCCGAGCCGGGCGGCATAGCAGGCGGCGAGGTCATCGAGCACGACGTCGACCGAGGCGGCGTCCATGGCGATGTGGTGGAAGGTCAGTTCCAGCAGGTGACGGTCTTCCGCGGCCTGGAAGAGCGTGGCCCGCATGGGCGGCTCGTCGGCGAGCGCGAAGGGCCGGTCGGTTCCCGTACCAAGGACGTCCACAGTGGACACAGGGATCTCGTCGGCGGACCGGGGAACGGCGCGGGGTTCGCCGTCGATCTCCCGATGGACACTGCGGAGGACGACGTGCCGCCGTGCGACGTCCCGGACGGCGGCGAGGAGCGCGCCGGTGTCGACGGGTCCGGTGAGTTCGAGGGTGACGGGGATGTTGTAGGCGTGCCCGTCGGGTTCGAAGCGGGCGAGGAACCACAGCCGGGCTTGCGCGGGGGAGAGCGGCGTGGGGCGCTCAGTGGTGTCGCCGCGCAAGGCGGCTGCGGCGCGCTGCGCGAGAAGGCTGGAAAGGTGCGGTGCCGCGGTCATGTGGTGCCTTTGGTCGATGGTCATGCCGTGCCGCCCGTGGGCACGGATTCGAGGGCCGTCATGGCCATGGCGTTCAGTGCCTTGGCGAACTCGCGCAAGACCGGGTGCTCCAGCACGCTCCCCGCCGGGATCGGGAAACCGAGCGCCGCCGACAGGCGGTCCGCCACCTGGGCGGCCTTCGCCGGATCGCCGCCGAGTGACGGGAAGTCGTCCAGCGCGCCGACCCGGTCGTGGCCCAGCGTCTGGGCCCACACGACCGCCACCAGTTCTTCGACCGGACCCGCCGGTTCCGCGCGCAGGCCGCCCAGCTGGGCGGTGAAGTCCGACAGCACCGGATGGTCGAACAGCGTCCGCACGGTGATCCGGTGGACCGCCCGCTCACGCAGCGTCCCGACCACCCGCGTCGCCGCCAGGGACCGGCCGCCGAGGGCGAAGAAATCGCTGTCCGGGCCGATCTCGCCGACGTCCAGGCAGGATCGCCAGACCTCGGCGACCACTTCCTCGTCCGCTGAGAGCGGGGCCGCCGCGGCGGTCGTGGCGGACGGCACCGGAGGCAACCCGCGCCGGTCGAGCTTCCCGTTGGGCAGCAACGGAAGCGCGTCGAGCGTCAGCCAGCGGCTCGGCACCATGTATCCCGGCAGCAGCCGTCCGACGTGTCGCTGGGCAGCCGACGGATCGGCCGACGCCGGCGTGAGGTAGCCGGCCAGATGGGCGTCGACGCCGTCCGCGATCACCGCGACCGCCGCGTCGTCCACATCGGACAGTGACCGCAGGGCGGCCTCGATTTCGCCGAGCTCGAAGCGGTTGCCGCGCACCTTCACCTGATCGTCGGCGCGACCGAGGAACTCCAGCGTGCCCTCCGGCCGCCACCGGACGAGGTCGCCCGTCCGGTACCAGCGGCCGTCCTCCTCGGTGACGAGCGCGGCCGGCTCCGGGTGCCCGCGGTAGCCGCGCGCGACGCCGCTTCCGCCGATCCACAGCTCGCCGATCGCACCCGCCGGAACGGGTCTGCCACCGGTGTCGCGTACGGACAGGCGGGCGCCGGGCGTCGGTCCGCCGATCGGCACCCAGGTGTCGCCGGGAGTGACGCGGTGCGCAGTCGCCGCGACCGTCGCCTCGGTCGGGCCGTACCCGTTCCACAGCTCGCTCACCAGCGGCAACACACGTGCGGCGAGGTCGGGATCGAGTGCTTCACCGCCGAGCAGCAGCCGCAAGGACGGGTCACCCGGCCAGTTAGCCGCGAGCAGCATCCGCAGACTCGTCGGCGTCAAATCCGCGATGGTGACGCCGTTTTCTGCGATCCACCGGGCGAGTTGGTGGCCGTCGACGGCTCGGTCGCGGTCGGCGATCACGCACCGCGCGCCCGCGGCGAGCGGCCACCACAGTTCTTCCACGGAGACGTCGAATGCCAAGGGCGCGATCGCCGCCATGGTGTCGCCCGGTGCGATGCCGTGCGACATCTGGCGAGACTGGACGAAGGCGTGCAGGTTCGCGTGCGTCACCTCGACGCCCTTCGGTCGCCCGGTCGAGCCGGACGTGTAGAGCACGTAGGCCAGCGAGTCATCACTCGGCACGACCAGCTCCGCCTCGGCGTCGGGGACCGAATCGGCGTCGAGCATCGTGCCCGGCAAGGCGACGTCGCGCGTGCTGCCGCGCGTGAGGACGACGTTCACACCCGCCTCGGTGACGAGCTGGGCGAGCCGTGCGGGCGGCAGGTCAGGGTCCAGCGGCAGATACCCGGCACCCGCCCGCCACACGGCCAGCAGCATCGCAGGGAGCAGTTCGTCGCGGGGCAGGCACACCCCGACCGCGTCCCCTCGCCGGACGCCCGCCGCGACCAGGGCGCGGGCGGCCCGGTCGGCACGTGCGACCAGCTCGCGATAGGTCAGCGTGGACACTGCGAGCGCGTGCGGCGCGCGTTCGGCGTGGCGCAGGACCGCGTCCGGGACGCTGATCGCTTCGGACGGCGGCAGCGGGGCGCCGGTGCCCCAGTCCGTGAGCTCCGCGCGTTCGTCGTCGCCGATCAGGTCCAAAGTGGACAATTCGACGTCCGGAGTGGACAGTGCGGACCGCAGGATGTGCAGCAGGGACCGGGTGAACCATCGCGCGCGAGCGGGAGAGAGTAGCGCCGGATCGTGCTCGAGGATCAGCTCGCCGCCGTCGACGTGCTCGTTGACGAAGACCGTCAGCGGGGCGTGGCTGCCGCCGGTGGGCAGTTCGCCGAGCAGGTCCAGCCGGGTGCCCGGCCCGTGCACCGACACCGGCATCCCGGCGGGCTGCACGGAAAGCGACACCGGGGTGAGCGGCATCCCCGCCGGACGGTCGCCGCCCCAGAGTTCGGTGAGCTCGCCCGACGACAGGCCGCGGTGGTCGATGGCCCGCACGGTGGTCGTCATGGCGGTGCGCAGCAGGTCGCGGAACGAACCGGCCGGATCCGGGCGCAGCCGGACGGGAAGCACGTCCACCAGCGGGCCGACCGTATGGGCGAGATCGGCGGAATCCCGCCGCGCCGCGGCCGTCCCGAGGAGGACGTCCGAGCCGTTCACCAGCGAACCGGTCAGCACACCCAGCGCGGACAGGTAGACCGCGAAAGGCGTGACCCCGGAGGCCGAGGCGAGCCGGTCCACCGCCGTGCGCAGGGTTTCGGGCAGGGGAACGGTCACCCGCTCGCCGAGGAACCGTTGTGTCCCCGGGGCGGGGCGGTCGAAGAGCGCGTCGGGCGGAACCGCTCCGGCCAGTTCGGCCGACCAGTAACGCGTCAGCCGGTCGTTCCGCTCGAGTGCCTGTTCGCGGAGGGCGACGTCGCCGATCTGCGCCTCCGGCTCCGGGGCGTCCGCACCCGCCAGACCGGTCATGAGCTCGCCGATCGAGACGCCGTCGGTGGCGATGTGGTCGGAAACGACGATCAGCTCGGTGACTTCGTCGGAGACCCGGAGCGCCGTGATACGCAGCAACGGCGTTTCGGTGCGCAGATCGAACGCGTGCCGTGCTGCGGCCGATTCCTCGCCTGCCTGGAGGACCTCGAGAGGAACCGGGGCCGGGGGACCGATGACGAGCACCGGCTCGCCGTCGTGATCCTGGACGGTGCCGCGCAGCGCGTGATGCCGGGCCACCAGCGCGTCCGCCGCGCTCTGGATCGCCTCGCGTGAGAACGGGCCATGGTGACGCAGGCGCCAGGCGGCCGTCGTGGCGGTTCCCGTCGGACTGAGCTGGGCGAGGGTCCACAGGTCGCGTTGCGTGTGGGTGAGCGGGAAGACCTCGCGGCGCGGGTCGCTGAGCGGTTTCACCGCCGGTTCGACGACCGGGGCTTCGTCGAGCCGCCGCGCGACGGCGGCCACCGTGCCGTCGGTGAGGAAGTCCTCCAGGCTGATCACACGGTGGGTCGTTTCGCGCAGCCGTGCCACCGCTCGCGCCGCGGCGAGCGAGTGACCGCCGGAATCGGTGAACCGGTCGTGCACGCCGATGTCCGCCAGCCCGAAGGCCGCCGTGACGGCTTCGGCGACCAACCGTTCGGTGTCGGTGCGCGGAGCGACGAACTCGGCCGACGCGTCGCGATCGAACACCCAGGCCGCCAAAGCCGCCCGGTCGGCCTTTCCGGTGGTGCCGAGCGGGATCGCGTCGAGTACGGCGATCCGGGACGGGACGAGGTGTCCGGGCAGTCGTGCGCGCAGCCAGGCGAGCAGCGCGGCTTCGGTCGGCCGGTCGCCGTCCGGTTCGGCGAACCCGATCAGCCGTCGTTCCCCGGATTCGTCGGCCGGGGCGAGCACGACCGCGTTGCCGACCGCCGGATGGGTCAGCAGCACCGCCTGAACCTGGCCGGGTTCGACCCGGAACCCGCGGACCTTCACCTGATCGTCGGCACGGCCCGCGAAGTGGTAAACGCCGTCCTGCCGCCGGACGAGGTCGCCGGTGCGGTAGTGCCGTACGCCGTTCTCGGTCACGTACTTGCTCGCGGTGAGCTCGGGCCGCCCGAGGTAGCCCCGGGTCACGAGCGCGCCGCTGACCCACAGCTCGCCGGTTTCGCCGTCACCGAGTGGACGGCCGTCCCGGTCACGTACGGAGAATTCCGCGCCGGGCAACGGGGTCCCGATCGGCGGGTCCGTCCGTTCGTCGTGGCCGACCTCGTACGACGAACAGTTGACGGTGGCCTCGGTCGGGCCGTAGCAGTTGACGATCCGCCGGACGCCGTCGTTGCGGTGGATCCGGTCGACGAGCGCGCGGCTCAGCGGTTCGCCGGCGATGGCGACGGTCCGTACCCAAGGCGGGAGCGGTGTGCGGGTCAGGACGGCGAGCACGGACGGGACGCCTTGCACGAACGTGACTTCGTCGTGAAGAGCGGGCAGCGCCAGCAGATTCTCGGCGAGGACGAGGCTCCCGCCGGTGACCAGCGGCGGGAACAGCTCCGCGACCGACGCGTCGAAACACACCGAGGCGGCGCCGAGCACGCCCCGCAGTTCGTCGTCGGAGTAGGTGGCGGCCGCCCAGCGCAGCAACGCGAGCACGTTGCGGTGTTCGACTTCGACGCCCTTGGGCCGTCCGGTCGAGCCGGACGTGTAGATCACGTAGGCGAGGTCCGAACCCGCACCGGTGACGCCGGGGGAGGTGGTGCGCGTGACGTCGATGTCCGCGACGGCGAGGACCGGAACCGGTTCGTCCGCGCCGGGTTCGTCCACCACGACCAGCCGCAGCCCGGAGTCCTCGACGATGTCGGCGACCGCCGCAGGCGGGGCGGCCGGGTCGAGCGGCACGTACGCGCAACCGGCCTTCAGTACCCCGAGCAGCACCGGCACCAGCCACGGTCCGCGACGCAGGTGCACGCCGACCAGGGCGCCGTGCGACATCCCGCGTTCCAGCAGCGCGTGCGCCACGGCGTTCGCGGCCTCGTCCAGCTGCCGGTAGGTCGTCCGCCGGTCTCCGGCGACGACCGCCACGCGGTGCGGGGTCCGGCCCGCCTGGTCCTCGAACGCCTCGTGTACCCGGCCGGCCCTGCCCAGTTCTGCCCGCAACTCCGCCGAACTCCTTTACGCCCCAGTCGGTCCGAAGTGGACCTCGGCCGATTCAACTGGGGCCGGACCGGCACGGTCCATGAACAACCGACCGGAACTTCGACGCCGGAAGTTCCGGTCGGCGAACCGCGCTCACCAACCGGAACCGCGGGCACACGGACCGCGATCGAGCAGCGTGATTGAACGGCGATCACACGTGATTAGACGGCGATCATGCGTGATTGGGCGGCGATCATCGTGTTCGCCGTCTAATCACGCGAGTTCCGCTTCCAATCACGCGTGTGCGCTTTCTGATCACGCGTGATCGCCTATTGGTCAGCCCGAGATGCCCATGGCGTCGTACAGGGCCCGTGCGCGATGGCGGTACGGACGGGCCTTTTCGGTCTCGCCGGCGTCCTCGTAGGTCGCCGCGATGCCGTCCAGCGCCCGCGCTTCCTCGTGCTGCTCGCTGGTCAGCTGGGCGACGTCGCGGGCCCGCAGGTAGTGCGCCAAAGCCGCCGCACGGTCGCCGCCTGCCCGGGCGTTGTCGCCCAAGCCGTTGTGCGCCAGCGTTTCCAGCGGACGGATACCGGTCGCGGCGGCGATTTCGAGGGCCTTCTCCTCGTACTCGCGCCCGGTCACCGGGTCGCCGAGGTGCAGGTGCACCAGCCCGAGATACACCAGCGCGTAGCCCTCGGCCTCGCGGTGGCCCGCCGCCCGGCTCACGATCAGCGACCGGTCGAGGTGCTCGCGAGCTTCCTCGTAGCGGCCGAGCGCACGGTAGACGTCGCCGACGTTGTGCAGGGAGATCGCAACAGCGGCGTTGTCGCCGATCCGCTCCGCGATGTCCAGCCCCCGCTGATAGCTCCCCAGCGCGGCGTCCAGCTCTCCCAGATGTTCGTGGACGAACCCGAGATTGCCGTAAGCCCGGCCTTCGTTGAGCGTGTCGCCGACCTCGCGGGCCAGTTCGACGGCCTCCCGCAGGTGGTGTGCCGCTTCCGGGTACCGGCCCAGTTGGGCGTACACCGTGCCCAACGTGGTGAGCGCGCGTGCGGTCGCGGTCCGGCTGCCCGGTACTTCGAGGCAGGCGGTGAGCCGCTCGACGGCTTCGTCGTACCGGCCGACGCGGGCGCAGATGGCGGCCACGTCGGTCAACGCCTGCTGTTCGCCGAACGGGTCCCCGGCCCGCCGTGCCTCGGCGAGCGCGAAGCCGTGCAGCGTGTGCAAGGCGTCGTAGTGGCCGTGGAGACGCAGCGCCTGCCACAGCACGGTGGACAGGTCGCGGGCGTACGCGGTGCCGCCCGCGCCCGCCGACTCCTCGGCGATCGCGAGCAGCGTGGGCAGTTCGGTGGCCAGCCAGGAAGCCGCCTCCTCGGAACCGGAGAACGTCCGGCCGCCGACCTCCGGGGTCAGGAGCGGCCGCCGGTTCGGGTCCCTCGCCGCGATCGCGTCCGCGGCGGCGGCCGCGCCGGACAGGTAATGCCCGGCGAGACGACGCATCGCGGCCGGCCGCCGACGGTCGGCGAGGCTGCGCGCGTAGTCGCGGACCAGGTCGTGGAACTCGTGACGCCCGTCCACGCGGTGCTCCAGGAGATGCCCCGCCACCAGCGCCCGCAGCAGCCGCCGCGTCTCGGCCGCGTCGGCGTCCAGCACCACCTCCGCGGCGGTCACGTCCCAGTGCTGCCCGGGGTGCAGACCCAGCAGCCGCAACGCACTCGCGACGTCGCCGGGCAGCGCTTCGTACGACCACGACAGCACCGCCGGAAGCGACGTCCTCGCCTCCTCCGTGGTGAACGCGTCGAGCCGGTCGTTCGTCGACCGCATCGCCGCGGCCACCTCCGCCAGGCCGCGGTCGTGCGCCAGCCGTTCGCCGACGATCCGCAACGCGAGCGGCAGCCCGCTGCAGCCGGACACGACCTCGGCGAGCGCGGTCTCGTCGGCGCCGAGCCGGGCCCTGCCCGTGAACCGGCCGAGCAGCGCGACCGATTCGTGTTCGTCGAGCGGCGGCACGGTGACCCGGTGAGCGTCGTCGCTGACCGCCAGCCCCTGCAACGTCGAGCGGGTCGTCACGACCACGACGCAGCCGGCGTGCCCGGGCAGCAGCGGCCGGACCTGGTCCGCCGACCGCGCGTTGTCGAGGACGACGAGCACCGAACGCGTGGCCAGCACACTGCGCAGCAATGCCGAACGGCCGTCGAGGTCCGCCGGAACCTCCGCACCCGGCACGCCGAACGCGCGCAGGAACGAATGCAGCACCTCGGCCGGGTCGGCAGGCGCGCCCGGGCCGTAGCCGCGCAAGTTCGCGAACAGCTGACCGTCCGGGAACTCCGCGCGGACCGACTGCGCCCAGTGCACGGCCAGCGACGTCTTGCCCACCCCGCCCATGCCTTCGAGGACGGCGACGACCACGGCCCGGTCACGCCGGGCGGCCAGGTCGTCGAGCATCGCGAGCTCGTCACGCCGTCCGGTGAACGACGTGCTGCCGGACGGCAGTTGGGCGGGCACGGAAGCCGAAGGAGGCGCACTGGCCGGCCGCGGAGCGGGGTCGGCGTCCGGCAGATAATGCCGCACGAATCCGGCGATCTGGTCGTTCCGCAGCCCCAGCCCGCGAGCCAGGGCCTCCAGCGACCGCCGCCGCGGCCGGGCGACACGGCCGCGTTCGATGTTGCTGATCCCGCGCACCGTCAGCCCAGTCCGTTCCGCCAGCTCCTCCTGCGTCAATCCGGCCACACGCCGCAGTTCTCCGAGCAGGTTCGTCCCAGGCTGACCGTCCACTGCGGCAGGCTAGTCCGCTTTCGCTGCGGTACAGGGGAAAACGGGCCGATCCGGCCGCCGCGTGACCGTCCGCAGCCGGTCCGGCACCCTCAGCCCGTGACTTTCGACGGATGCGCCGCCAAAGGTGTGACTTCGATGTCCATATAGGGAAACAACGGCAAACCGGACAAAAGCGTATGCAGCTCGTCGTGATCCGCGACGTCGAGGATCGAGAAGTTCGCGTATTCGCCCGCGATCCGCCAGATCTGCGGCCACTTCCCTTCGCGTTGCAGGCGCTGGCTGTACGCCTTTTCGCGCGTGATGATGTCGGTCCGTTCCGCCGGATCGAGGTCCGGCGGCAGGCGAACGTCCATGCGAACGTGGTAAAGCATCGATCACTCCAAAAAGGACATTCGGGTCAGGAACGTTCGGGGTCGAGGACGAAGCCGTACTCGATGGCCTCGCCGTCGCCCGACGGACGCGGGTCCAGCACCAGTTCCGGTTTGACCGCCGAAGCGATGTCGTCGTCGTTGTGCTGGTCGCCGGGGAAGTACAGCTGCGCGGTGAGCAGTTCGTGGCCGGGCGCGGAAACCTTGACGTGCAGATGCGCCGGACGCCACGCGTGCCAGCCCGCCGCGGCGATGAGCTTGCCGCAGGCGCCGTCGGTCGGGATCTGGTACGGGGCGGGGCGCACGGTGTGGATCTCGAACCGGCCGTCGTCATCGGCGGTGAAGCTCGCGCGCAGGTTCCACTCCGGGATGTTCGGCGCGAACTGGGAGTAGAAGCCGTCGGCGTCGGCGTGCCACAGCTCGACCTTCGCGCCCGCGAGCGCGGATCCGTCGGTCGAGGTGATCCTGCCGGTCCAGACGAGCGGCGTACCGGACTCGTCCTCACGCATCGGGACCGAACCGCGGGCGCCCTGCTCGGGCGCGTCGGGCACGTAGTACGGGCCTTCGATGGTGCCCTTGTTGCCCTCACGGTGCTCGGTCGCGACCTCTTCGACGACGTGCTCCACCCACACGTCGAGGAACAGCGGCCACTCGCCGTCCTCGCCCACGCTGATCAGCCACGCTTTGAGCGCGTTGTACTCGTCGTAGGTGACCTTGTGCTTCCGGATCGTGCCGTGCACGGCCTCCAGCACCTCGCGAGCCAGCAGGCTGACCCGTTCCTTGGGCGTTCCGGCGACCCCGGCGAACTTGTCGCTCTTGAACCGTTCGGTCGCGTTGGCGCCGGACGCGGCCGCGGTGGCCGTCTCGTGGATGGCGGTCATGAATCCTCCTTGATTCGTGGTGGGCGTCAGTGGTCCTGGCGGTAACGCCGGAGCTTTTCGGGATCGATCTCGGCACCGAGGCCGGCGCCGGGACGGACGGTGAGCTCACCGTCGGTGATGCGCAGCGGCTCGGTGAGCAGGTCGTCGCTCATGTCGAGGAAGTTCGACAGCTCGCCGGGACGACGGGACGTCAGCTCGTAGGCCGAGCCGAACGCGACCGTGCACAGCGAGCCGAGCTGGCCGTCGATCTGGTTGCCCATCACGACCTCCAGGCCGAGTCCCTCGGCGAGGTGATGCGTGCGCTGCGAACGGGTGAAGCCGGTGCGGGCGGTCTTGATGCTGATCGCGGTGGCGGAGCCGCCGAGCACCTCACGGGTGACGTCGGCCGGCGTCACCGCGGATTCGTCGGCGATGAACGGAACGCCGATCTGCCCCACCAGCCAGCGCCTGCCGAGAACGTCGTCGGCCGGGCACAGTTCCTCGGCGAAGAGCAGGTCGAGGTCGGCCATCTCCCGCATCGCACGGGCGGATTCGGCGGCGGTCCAGCCGCGGTTGCCGTCGATGTAGAGGTCGACGCCGTCGCCGAAATGCTCACGCAGCGCGCGCACGACGGCGGTGTCGAGCGACACGGGGCGCCGGCCGACCTTGACCTTGAAGGTGCTGATGCCGTGGGTGTCGCGCATCTTCTCGGCTTCGGCGACCATCGCGGACGGCTCGTCGAAGCCGAGCATGTGGGCCACGCGCATGCGGTCGGTGTAGCCGCCGAGCAGTTCGGTCACCGACACGTCGAGGCTGCGGCCGAGCGCGTCCCAGATGGCCATGTCGATGGCGGATTTGGCGGTCGGGTTGCCGACCGTGCGGGCGAGCCGGGTGTGCACCGTTTCGCGGTCGAGCAGGCTGAGGCCGACGATCTGCGGGGCGAACAGGGAGTCGATCACCGCGATGATGCCCGCCTGGGTCTCGCCGTAGGTGAACGGCCGCGGGGGTGCCTCGGCCACGCCGACGATGCCGTTGTCGGCGTGCACCCGCACGAGGACGTGCTCGGCGACGTGTACCTCTCCCGAGGCGAACTTCAGCGGCTTTCGGTACGGGATGGCGAACGGGATCGCCTCGACTCGGGTGATCTTCATCAGGTGCCCCCTGTGGACGATGCGGTGGAAGGAAAGACGTCCTCGAGCGCGTCGAGGACGGTCGTGACAAGCGGGGACGGGGTCTCGCGGTGCCAGGCCAGCGCCAGCTCCACGGTCGCCGCTCCGGCGAGATCGCGGAACACGACACCGGCCAGGGGGAGGGCACGGGCCGAGGCGGGGACCACGCCGACTCCCAGCCCACCGGCGACCAGTGCCAGCAGGACCGCGGTTCCGGAGGCTTCGTGCAGCTGATGGGGCGTGAGCCCGGCCTCGCGGCAGCTGCGCGCGACGGCTTCGTACACGACCGAATTGCGCCGGTCGTAGGTCACGAGCGGTTCGGTCCGCAGATCCGCCATCGCGACGACGGGTTCGACGGCCAGCCGGTGGTCGGCCGGGACGGCGAGGATCAGCGGTTCGCTCTCGATCACCCGGAAGTCGATGTCGTCCCCGGTGACCGGCGGGCGGAGCACCCCGATCCCCAACGTGCCCGTGCGCAGGCGTTCGCACTGCTCGGCGGTCAGCAGATCGGCGCGGATCTCCAGCTCCACCTGCGGCACCCGCTGCGCGAGCGCCCTGGCCAGATGCGGCAGATGCGAGAACGCCGCCGTGCCGGTGAACCCGACCCGGAGCAGGCCCAGCTTGCCTTCGCCGATGCGCCGGACCCCGCGGACACCCACGTCCAGCCCGGCGAGCACGCGCCGGGCTTCGTCCAGGAAGAACTCACCCGCCGGCGTCACCCGGACCTGCCGGGTGGTCCGGGCCAGCAGGACGACACCCAGTTCGTCCTCTAACTGCCGGATGGTGTGCGAGAGTGCCGGCTGTGCGACGTGCAGCTGCTCGGCCGCCCGGCCGAAGTGGCATGTCTCGGCGACGGTGACGAAGTAACGCAGGTGACGAAGCTCCATGAGACGTCTCCTCCCTGCCTCTGCCGCCGATTCGTTCACGGTAGGAAGCAAAATCATCGAAGACAAAGACTTTATTGCGTGCTATTGATAAACAGCGATTATCAATAGCACCCTAGGTCTTGCCACTCACGAGGCGTGCGGCGGAGGACGAGCGACAGGAATCCCCAGGTCTCCCGGTAGGCACGCAGCCATTCGGTCCGGCGGATGGTCGCCATCGAGAGCGCTTCCTTGCCGTCCGGGTCTTCAGGATGGTCAAGGGCCCACGACGCCAGTGATCCCCAGCATGCCCACTCGTACTCGTCCAGTTCGTGGCGTGTGCTGACGTGTCCGTGGATCGGGGTCCATCCGTCGGCGACCACACGGTCCACTGTGGTGGCGAGGTCGGCGAAGTCCCCGAGCATTTCGACGGCTTCAGGGGAGGGCGTGCGGCTCCAGAAGCCCTCTCCGATCAGGACACGGCCTCCTGGAGCCAGATGACGCCGGGCCGCGGCCAGGGTGGGCAGCAGTCCGCCGAAGGCATGCGAGGATCCGACGCTCAGTACCAGGTCGAACGGCTGTGCCGAGACGAAACCTTCGGCCTCGCGGTGGTGGAGGACGAGGCGATCGGCGACGCCGCGATCGTTCGCCGCGCGACGCGCGTCTTCCAAGGCGCCGCCGGAGATGTCCACGCCTTCGGCGAGCAGATGTGGCCGCGTCGCCAGGGCGCGCAGGAGCCATTCCCCGGTGCCGCATCCGAGATCGAGGACGCGCTCGTCGCCCCGGGGAAGGCTTCGGTTCAGGAGCCGGTCGACCGACGCGTCGTCCAGTGGCGACTTGATCGGGTGATCGGCATGGGCGATACGGGAGATTTGTTCGCGGTTCACGTGTGGGTTCCTTCGACAACGGGTTCGGTGCTGGGTCGCTTCATGCCCGGTTTCGTTGTCGACCACCCGCGAGGGGCGTCGCGTGGCGGCTCAGGATCGAGACACCCTGTGGCTCATCGCGAAGTGCGGATCGCCGAAACCGGGTTCGACAGCTCGACATGTGTGCGCATGTGCTGCACACCTCCCTTTCCGCGATGGTCCGGCCTGATGCGGTCGGCCGGACCCTAGCCAGGCGAGGAACGGGCACGCAATCGAGATTCCGGCGGCCCGCCCGGCTCACATCCGGCGGGGCGGTTTCGTCGTAATGCCGAGAACGCTTCCCTCATCCCGCCAGGAGCCCAGCATGACGACCGTGACCCCGCTCAGCGAACTGACCGGCGACTACTCGCTCGACGCCGCCGGTACGACGCTCGCCTTCATCGCCCGGCACACCATGGGAAGCCGGGTGCCGGGCCATTTCGACGAATTCGACGGCAGCGCCCGCCTCGACGGCGACGATCCGGCCAGGTCCAGCGTCCGGCTCACCATCAAGGCCGCGAGCATCGACACCGGCAACCAGAAGCGCGACGACCACTTGCGCACCGCTTTCTTCGACGTGGCAGGACATCCGGTCATCACCTTCGTCTCGACCGCCGTCCGGCACGTCGGCGGCAGCGGGTTCGAGGTCACCGGCGACCTGACCATCCGAGGTGTCACGAAACCGGTCCGCGTCGCCATCGAACTGGTCGACGCCAGGCCTGGCGCGGACGGTGTCCGTACCGGCTTCACGGGCGCTGTATCGCTCAACCGCCTCCACTGGGGTGTGAACGAGAACCTCGCCACCAGGCTCATGGTCGGCTCGAAGGTGACCCTGCAGCTGACCGTCGCCGCGAGCCGCCAGGACGGTTCTCCGGTGCGCTGAGCACGAAGCGTGCCGATACGCCGTTCGCCGTAACGCCTGGTCGTGGGCGGACGACAACTCAGGCACGAAGAGCCGATCGGTGCACGCGACCGCGGTGGAGGTCACTGATGCTTACGGACGATGTGACCGGCACCGTCGGAGGTATTCCGATGGGCATGGCGCGCGTGCCCGGCCGCTCGGTCCTCGAGGGCGCGTTCGCGTTGCTCGAGGTGCTCGCCGCGGCCGACGCCGGCGCGGGTCTGGGGTTGACCGAGGCGGCGCACCGGGCGGGCCTGCCCAAGTCGACGGCGCACCGCCTGCTGGAGCAGATGTGCGGGATCGGCGCGGTCGAACGGCTGTTGCGCGGCTACGTCGTCGGCCCGCTGGCGGGCAGGCTCGTCCAGGGCCGGGGACGGCTGCACGCGAGGATCCGCGCCGCCGCGGGGAAACCGGCGATCCGGTTGGCGAAACTGACCAGGACCGACGTCGCGGTCTGCGTGCTGGCGGGGTCCGACGTCCTGGTCGTCGCGGCGGTCTCGGGACACTCCGCGAGCGTGCCCGCCGTCTCGCCGGGGACGGTGCTGCCGTCCTCGACCGCGGTGGCCGGGGTGCTGCTCGGCGGTGCCGCGCACGGTGCCGCCGCCCCGATCCGCTGCCCGGAAGGCCGCATCGTGGCCGCGATCGGCCTCCTGACCGTCCCGGCGCGCGACCTCGCGGTGATGCGGAGGCTGGTCGACGCCGCCGCGATGGAGGCCGGTCACGAGTTGACCGAATCCGCACACTGATGGCCGGGAAGTCACCAGTCCGCTGAGCGGACCGCCCTCTTCACGTGGATTTCACCTTTGGTCAGCCTTCTCCGAGTGAACGGCGCGTCGTCGCGCGCCCGTGAACGGGGAGGTGCCCGATGGGCTCACGTACCGGCTCAAGGTGGCTCGCGTCGGCGACGGCGTTCGTCGTCGCGATCGGGATGGGCGTGGTCATCAGCCCACTTCCGGCACGGGCGGCCAGCCCTGGCGTCGGCACGCTGGTCAACGCGTTGGCCGGGCCCACGAACAGCTTCGCCACCTGGAGCAAGGGCCTCGGCACGATCGGGCAACTGGCGAAGGCGCTGCCGGCCGTGCAGACCAGCCCCGGCGCCGCGCTCGGGTTCGACACCCTGGCCCAGGAGGCGTTCAACACCGGCGCCAAGAAGCTCTCCGCCGCGGTCGACGACGCGGATCTGGACATCGACCAGCCGATCACGTTGTCGGCTGACCGGGCCGGGACGCTCAAGACCACGCTGAGCACCGTCGGCGAGGACAAGAGACTCGATCTCACCTTGACCGTCTCCCGTGTGCTGCAGAACCAGGCGCTGAACATCCCGGTCCCGATCGGGGAGGGCGGCAACGCCCCGCAGTCGGCGTTCTCCTCCACCGGCGGCGTGCGGCTCACCGTCGGCACCACGGTGAAGCTGACCCTGATCTGGGACAAGGCGCACGACAAGGCCTACATCCTCAACGACGGCACGACTCCGGCGTTCACCGTCGACGCTTCGGCCGACTTCCCCGACGCGAACGCGATCAAAGCCGTCAACGCCGCGATCGGTGTCCTCGGGGTGAAGCTCGTCGAGGCCGACACCTCACTGGACCTGAAGGCGCATTTCGCCGCCACGATCAACGACCCGGACAACGACGGGCGGCTGGCGTTCCTCAACAACGACGGCACCGCGGGCGAGCTGGCCCAGAACGGGTCGCTGGCCGGTCTGGTCAGCTTCGGTTTCGCCGGCCCGGCGGGATCGCTGAACGGTTCGCTGCACCTCGCGGCCGCGCCCGCCGCTTCCTTCTCACTGAACCTTCCCTCGGTGGACGCCAAGATCGGCCTCAGCTGGCCGGACATCGCCACCGGGGCGCCGGAGATCAAGCCGGAGGGCATCGGCACCGTCGGCCCGTTCCTCAACCTGACCCCGCGTGATCTGGCCACCGGCCTCGCGCAGCTGGCGACGACGCTGACCTCGATCCAGCGCGCGAAATGGGGCGACGCGGCGAACCCGATCGGCAACCTCGACCTGCCGTTCCTCAAGGGCACTCTCGCCGACGCGATCCAGCTCAACGAGTCGATCAAGAAGTTCCTGCAGGACAACACGAAGACCGCAGCGGACCCGACACAGGCCGGTGAACCGCTGTTCGTGTCGCTGCAGCAGATGCTCGACAAGCTCAACACCGCGGCGAACCTGCCCGGCGGCGGCAAGATCGGCATCTCCGACGTCCACTTCCCGCCGGGTTCGACCAAACTCGACTTCAAGATCACGCTGTCCCGCAAGGCCCCCGCGACGGCGGTGGATCTCAACGCGGCCGCCGCGGCGGCGTCCGGACCGGCGGGCAACCCGGCGAAGACCAGCTACACGCAGACCACCCTCAAGGACGAAAACCAGACCTGGAAGCCGGGGGAGTTCGCGGGGCGGCGCGTCGTCGCCGGCGAGGCGGGGGCGACCGTCGAGAACAACGACGGGAACACGCTCTTCCTGCAGGCACCGGGCTGGACGCCGGTGATCCCGGCCGCCAACGCGCCGTACACGATCTCCGGGATGCAGGGCGACGTCGGCGTCGTGCAGCTCGGCAACGATCTGAAGACCGGCGGCCGCGGCGTGGGCGAGGCCAACGCCGTCAACGCCACCGCGAAGGTCAAGCCCAGCTACGACGCCGCGGTCACCCTCGTGCTCGACCTGCAGAACCCGACCGTGCACAACCCGCCGATCGAGCAGAAGAACCCGGACGGCAGCACGACCCTCGTCGGCGCGACCCCGACCGGGCCGGACCGGGTGCTGCTGCGCACGTCCGGTGCCCCGTCGCTGTTCACCGCCGACTTCCCGATGGACGCGGGCATCGACCTGTTCGCCAACGCCGGATTCCTCCAAGTGCAGCTGAAAGGCGCGGCGCACGTCTGCCACCCGAACGCGGGCGCCGACTGTGCCGGGACACCGGGCGCGGACGACCACATGGCGCAGGTGAAGTTCAAGGACCTCGGTGACCTGACCTTCGGCGCGGTCGTGGACAAACTGCTGCACGACCCCGGCGCGCTGCTCGACTTCCAGGTGCGTGTCCGCGGTGCCGGCGGCGTCGACGCCAGCGCGCCGGGTACGGGCGACTTCCTGAAGGGCGCCTCGGCGCACGCGGGATTCACCTGGAACGACCTGACCAAGACGACCGGTCCCGACGGGCCGCAGTTCAGCACGAGCGACCTGTCGGAACTGGCGAACTTCGACTTCGACCCGGCCAACCCGAAGGCGCTCTTCTCGATCCTTCTGAAGACGCTGCAGACGCTCGACGCGTCTCTCGGTGATGCCTCGCCGTCGGGCGCCGCGGTGTTCGGCACGAAGATCCCGCTCGTCGGCCGTTCGCTCAAAGACCTGTTGCGGGCCGACGAATCCGGCTCCGGCCCGACCGTGAGCTACGGCCCGAACTCGGTGAAGGACATCGCGCGCACCGTCGAGAAGGGCAACGCGTTCCCGCCCTCGCTCGTCGGCCGCACGGTCGTCGCCGGTACCCAGGTGGGCATCGTCGGCAGTGTCACGCCGGACACGCTCGTCCTGGCCGGACCGTGGGCCAGCCGGCCCTCGCCGTCGACGTCGTACGTGATCCGGTCCGAGCTGGACGACGTGATCTCGTTGCTGGAGGCGGCGCCGTCCGACAACCTGCAGCGCCTCGTCCAGACCATCAACACGCGGTTCAAGGACAGTGTCCCGGTGACGTTCGAGTACGCCGAACCCGGCGGAACGCCGTCGCTGATCATCCGGCTGGACTGGAAACGCGCGTACCACACCAGCACACCGGTGCAGTTCGACTTCAGCCTGCCGTCCGGCGGCCAGCGGGTCGCCGGGGTGCAGGGCGACGGCTCGGTCTCGCTCGGCGTCGGCGGTCAGGTCAAGATGGGCCTGGTCGTCCCGCTGGAGCCCGGTGCGGGCCCGGCCGACGCGAACGCGCTGCGCGTGCTCGACGACTCGAAGATCGGCGTGAAACTCGACGCCACCGTGGAGAACGCCACCATCGCGACCACCCTGGGCCCGCTGAGCGTGTCACTCGGCGACCCCAAGTCGGCGGACAAGGCGACCGCGAAGGCGTCCTACTCGATCGACCTCGCCAAGGGCGGCGGCACCGGCGCGCCGGTCAGCTTCACCGACTTCCTCGGCGCCGTCGGCCCGACGATCAACGCCGGGAGCACCGCCGTGGGCTGCGGCCTCGACGGCGGGACACCGCTGGCCCTGTGCGCGAAGCTGCCGTTGTACATCAGCGAAGACGGCGGTGCGACCTACAGCAAGGTGATCACCGACGCCACGAAGTCGAACAACTTCGCCTTGCGCCTGCCCAAATCGACCGCGGCCGACGACTACTTCAACCTCGGCGGCGCGGCGATCGACGGGCATCCGCGGCTGGAGACCCCGGATCCGGCACTGCTGGCGGACGCGCTCGCGGCCAAGCTGATCGACTTCGGCAGGCTCGACGGCCTCGACAGCTACCTCAACCTGGTGGAGCAGGCGCTCAACACCGCCAGTTTCGGCGGCAAGCTGCCGCTGCTCGGTGACGACCTCCAGCAGGGCGCGGACTTCATCGGCAAACTGCGCGCCGCGATCCACACCGCGCTGGACCAGCTGCCGGCGAACGGCCACTTCACCGACATGGCGGCGGTGCGCGGCTGGGTCAACGACCAGCTCGGCGGGAAACTCGCCGCCGCGGGTCTGAACCCGGACACGGTCACCGTGGACACCCTGTGCAAGACGCCGCTCGGCACCGTCGGCGCGCCGACGGTGAAGCTGCACGAAGGCGCCACGGCGGCGGACAAGACCCACCGCTACGTCGTCGCGTCGTACGTGATGATCGACGGCGCGAAGAAGCAGGCCAAGGCGAGCGACCCCGGCGAGATCACCACCGGCCCGGCCGCACTGTCCACAACGGACTCGCTCGACGTCGCCTGGGAACCGGTCACCAACGCGGCCGGCTACCAGGTGTTCCGTGAAGAAGGCGGTGCCTTCAAGCTGATCGCGGACGTCACCGACGCCAAGTTCACCGACGTCGGGGCCGCTTCGATCGGCGGGGCACCGGAGAACCCGGCCGAGAACCCGCGGCCGCACGATTGCTCGTACAACGACCTCGACGCGGTCACGATCAGCCTGAACGTCAGCCAGGGCGACTTCAGCGGTGACCTGCTGAACTGCGCCGGGCTGCCGTCCGGCCACGAATGCCTCAAGAAGACCGTGCCGCTGGACCTGGGCATCCCCGGGTTCTCGTTGAAGGCCGACGGCGGCGCCGGCCCGGAGGTCCAGCTCGGCTGGCGGCTGCACCTGGCCATGGGCATCAGCCGGAGCGAGGGATTCTTCGTCAACACCAAGGATTCCGCGCAACCGGAGTTCGCGGTCGGGCTGAACGTCACGCTGCCGAAGAAGATCGACGCGCAGCTCGCGTTCATCAACATCACCGCGGAGAACTGCACGAAGCAGAAGAGCGTGGACGACTGCGACCACGCGGCGGCCCCGGCGAACGACGCGGGTGTCCTGCCGCTGTTCGGCGGCGCGTTCAAGATCGACCTGGTGGCGCCGGACGACCCGACCAACGGCAGGCTGCACCTGACCGATCTGCAGAACGCCGGGCTGGACCGGCTCGCCGACATCAAGCTGCACGCGAGCGCGGACATCAACTGGCTGCTCAAGGCACGGCCGGGTGAGGACGCCGGATTCCCCGGTATCCAGGCGAACTTCCGGCTGCACTGGGCATGGAACAACGTCAAACCGGGGACCAACAACGCCGACGGCGGCAACTCCCCGCTGACACTGGCCTTCGACAAGGTCGCCATCGACAGCGGCGAGATCTTCGGCAAGATCCTCGGCCCGATCGTGAACAAGATCAAGCAGGTGACCGGTCCGCTCGACCCGGTGATCAAGACGCTGTACGCGCCGATCCCGGTGCTTTCGGACCTGTCGCACCTGGCGGGCGGCGGCGACGTCACGATCGTGTCGATCGGCAAGGCGTTCAGCACGATCGCCGGCGGCCCGGACCTGAAGTTCGTCGACACCATCGCCGGGGTCGTGAACTTCATCAACCACTTCCCGAGTTGCACCACCACCTGTCTCATCCCGCTCGGGTCGTTCGAAATCGGCGGTCAGAAGGCGCTCGACACCACGGTGACGCCGGACAACACCGAGAGCCTGATCAGCGCGAAGAAGGACGCCGGTGGAGGTACCGCCTTCACCCCGATCCTCGGCGCGATCAACGGCAAGAACCAGAACAACGACCCGGAGTCGGCCAACCCGATGACCAGCAAGGCGTCGGCGGCCGGGTTCAGCTTCCCGGTGTTCGAGAAGCCCGCTTCGCTGTTCAACGTGCTGCTCGGCGGGGACGTGGACCTGGTCAAATTCGACTCCGGTCCGCTGCGTCTCGGCTTCGACTGGCGTCAGCAGTTCGGGCCGGTGTACGCGCCGCCGCCGGTGGTCATCACCTTGCACGGTTCGGCGTCGGTGACGCTGCGCATCGTCGCGGGCTTCGACACCTTCGGCATCCGCAAGGCGTTCGAAGCGGCTCGTGCCGGCCAACTCGACCTCGGAACCGTGGGGCAGGCGTTCCTGCAGAGCCTGTTCTTCTACACCACCGAAAACGGGAAGCCGATCCCGGTGGTGTCGTTCACCGGCGAACTCGCGGCGGGGGCGGCCGTCACGGCGGTGATCATCACCGTCGGCATCGAGGGCGGGGTGGGCCTCACGGTCTCGTTCCTGTGGAACGATCCCAACCACGACGGGAAGTTCCGGATCACGGAGTTCCTGCAGACGGCGTTGAACAACCCGATATGCCTGTTCACCGTGTCGGGGCGGCTCTATGTCTTCCTCAAGCTCTACGTGACGGTCGGATTCGGCCCGTTCTCGGTGTCGTTCAGCTTCACGATCGTCGACGTCACGCTGCTCGACTTCACCGCGACACCGAACTGCACGCCACCACCACCGAAACTCGGCGGGCTCAGCGGTGACGGCAAGACACTCGTGGTGTACGCGGCCGCGCTCGGCCACACCGCCCAGCGCGGTGGCGGCGCGGGTGACCCGTACGAGTCGGACAAGCAGGAGAAGGACACCGTCAAGATCACCTCGTTGCACGACTACGCGAACCCGGCGAACCCGGCGTTCACCGGCGTGGCCGTGGACATGCTCGGGATCCGGCGCGAGTTCCGGAACGCGAGTATCGAGCGGGTGGTCGTGGACGGCCGCGGCTACGGCAAGCCGATGAGCGTGACGTTCATCGGGGACGCCGAACAGGACACCGCGAAGGACGGCCCACCGCCGCCGACCGCGCAGTTCGACCGGGACGCGATCGTGTTCGGCGGCGAGAAGAACGACCAGATCAAGACCGGTATCGGCAACTCGTGGGTCGATGGCGGCAAGGGCGACGACGTCATCGTCACCGGTGACCGCACCGTGCTCGCCGCGGACCGGAAGAGCTACGTCCGAAACGAGGCGAAGGCGCGCGTCGCGGGTGGCCCCGGCGTCGACAGCATCACGGTCGGCAACGGCCTGGACGTCGTCGCGGGCGACTCGAGCCTCGGCGCGCCTCCGGTGACCTCGATCGGGTTGAAGGAGCTGAAGAACGACGGCCGTGACGGTGGCGACCCGATCGCGGACGGCACCGGCGGTCCGACGGTCTCCGTGCCGAACTGGGCGATCCTGCCCGATCCGGCGGGCGGGACCGGAAGCGGCGACGGCGGCGACACGATCAAGGTCGGGCTCGCCAGGTCGACCGCGTTCGGCAACGGCGGTGACGACACCCTCGGTGTCGCGGCCGACGATCCGCTGAAGGACGTTCCGACGGTGCCGCAGGCGCTGTTCGTCTCCCCGGGTGCGATCCTCGTCGGTGGCGACGGCAGCGACCGCTTCGCCGGTGGCACCGGGCCGGACGAGATCTACACCGCGGACCAGGTCGACCCTGGCATCGACGGCTACGGCTCGGCCGACGCCAACACCACGGGCGGCCCGGCGGGCGGGCCGATCAACACCGTCGACACCGGTTCCGGTGACGACAAGGTGTTCGGCGGCAAGGGACAGGACCGGGTCACCGGCCACTCGACGAAGACGCAGAAGGACGACTTCCGCGGTGGCGGCGGCAACGACATCCTGTTCGGCGGATTCGGGGCGGACACCCTCTACGGCGGGCCGGACGACGACTACGTCATCGCCGAACCGTCCACTTTGGAATTCCCGGACCCGGCGAAGACCGACGACTACGGGCCGCTCTACTTCGTCACGCACACGCCGCTCCCGCAGGGGGTGAGCCCGTCGCACAAGACGCTGGTCGGCGGCCTCGGCCGGGACCACATCATCGGCGGCGACGGCGGCGCGGACGTGTACGGCGACAAGCAGACGTCACCGTGCAAGGCCGGTTCGCCACTTCCGTCGACCCCGGTCGACGAGACGGTGAACGACGCGCTCGACGGCAACGACCGGGTCATCGGCGGCGCCGGGGTGGAGAACGTGCGGGCAGGCGGCGGTGACGACAATGTCGACGCCGAGGCCAACGAAGATCTGGTGTGCGGCGAGAAGGGCAAGGACGTCCTGCACGGCGGCCGCGACGCGGACCAGGTCTGGGGCGGCTCGGACGACGACGCCGTCTACGGCGACACCGGGACCGACACCCTGTACGGCAACGACGGCGTCGACACGATGTTCGGCGGCGACGACCCCGACACCATCGAAGGGAACAACGGCAAGGACTGGATCTCCGGTGGCCTGGCCGGTGACGTGATCGTCGGCGGCACACGGGCGGCGGGACAGCCCGACGACGGCGACAAGCTGTTCGGCGACGGCGGCACCGACACGATCATCGGTGACAACGGCGATCCCGCGGCGGCGGGCGGGCCGGTGTTCGACCTGGCCACCAGCGCGGACGCCACGCTGGGCGGCGACGACACCATCGGCGGCGGCATGGACGCCGACGCGCTGTACGGCGGGCTGGAGAACGACACCGTCTCCGGTGGGAAGGATCCGGACCATATCGAAGGAAACCCCGGTGCCGACACGCTGAACGGCGAAACCGAGGCCGACGACATCATCGGCGGCAGCCACCAGACACCCGGCGACCCGGCGGCGAAGAACGCGGCAGGCTATCCGGACGCGGGTGACACGATCTCCGGCGGCGACGCCGACGACGTGATCACCGGTGACAACGCCACGATCACCGGTACGGGTGGCGCGGACTCCGGCGACCCGGTCACCCGTGGCCGCGGGCTGTCGGCGGGCAGGCACGTGGTCCTGTTCGACCTCGGCCACGCCCCGAACCCGGCGAACTCCGGCGGCGACACCATTTCCGGCGGCACCGCGACAGACGTCGTCTACGCACAGTCCGGAACGGACACCGTGCACGGCGACGCCGGGGACGACTACGTGGAAGGCGACCAGGACGCCGACAAACTGTTCGGCGACTCCGGTCAGGACGATCTCGTCGGCGGTTCCTCCGCCGTGGAGATGGGCGGCGGCCAGGGCACCGTCGGCCAGCTCGACACCGGGGACACCATCTCCGGCGGCGAGGACGCGGACGTGATCACCGGCGACAACGCGCTCGTGACCAGGGACGCGGGCATCCCGAAGAGCCCGATCACCCAAGGCCGGTTCGACACGGACCTGCCCGGCGCGGTCCCGATGACGCACCGCAGCATCCAGCTGTACGACCTCGGTGACACGCCGGTGCCGAACACCTCCGGCGGCGATGACATCACCGGTGACAACGGATGCGACGCGATCCTCGGCCAGTCCGGGAACGACCGGATCAAGGGCGGCAACGACGGCGACCACGCCGAAGGCGGCCCCGGCCGGGACTGGATCGAAGGCAACAACGGCGACGACGACCTCGTCGGCGGCAGCTCGACGATCCACGGCGACGACACCGCGCTGACCACCCAGGGCCAGCCGGACACCGCGGACGTGGTCTTCGGCGGCACGGGCGACGACGTCGTCCTCGGCGACAACGCGATCACCGACCGCATCGCGCCGCCTTCGCCGTACCTGCTGCGGGTGGGCAGCAACGGGACGTTCGAGACGCAGCGTTCGCTGCGGCTGCTGGACCTCTCGTGGAGCAACGGCTTCCTCGGCGCACCGTCCCGTCCGGTGACCGGCGGGGACCAGCTGTCCGGTGGTGGCGGCGTCGACGTGATGTTCGGCCAGGACGGCGACGACCAGATCTCCGGTGGCGCGCACGACGACTACGCCGAGGGCAACGGCGGGCACGACACGATGTTCGGCGACCGCACTCTCGCGGAGGCCGGGATCGCGATCAGCCCAGCGGAGCCGGCGTGGCCGGGTACGGCGTCGGACGACCTCGGTGACGTCTCCGCGCCGAACGGTCAGGACGACCTGATCGGAGGCAGCTCGCTGGAGGTCTTCCGCGACACGGCCGACGACGTGCACGGCGACGGCGCCGCCGACTTCATCCTCGGCGACAACGGCACCGCGGTGCGGGACATCGTGGACCAGACCGGCAAACCGGTGGCGCTCGGCGACGACCTGTCCAAGGTGTCGCTGCCGTTGACGAACCGGATCTACGCGAAGCGCTACTCGGCGTCTCCACCCGCCGGCGCGGCGTTCGTCCGCCACGGCGTCAACGGCGCACCGACCCGCTTCTGCACCACCACGCAGGCCACCTGCGAGGCACTCGGTGCCTCCGGCGGCGACGACCTGTGGGGCGACGCGGGGGAGGACACCCTGTACGGCCAGGACGGCGACGACCTGATGTACGGCGACACCGGCACGACGACGGCTCCGGGTGACGGCGCCGACGACATGTACGGCGAGCTGGGCGGAGACCGGATGTGGGGCACCGGCGGCGAAGACGCCATGGTCGGTGACCGCGGCGGAATCGTGGACGTCTTCCAGAACGGGTCGAACCACTTCGTGATCGACAACCCACAGGTGCCCGCGATCCACTACGAGGGCTTCCTGGCGGGCTCGGTCACGCGGCAGGTCGATCTGCAGCACGACGTCAACGGCGACGCCTTCGCCGCACCCGGCAACGCCCCGGCGATGCCGCACCGCGGCGACCTCGAAGGCGGCGACGACCGCATCCGCGGCGGCGACGACCACGACTCGATCCACGGCGGCTTCGGCGACGATCTGGCCAACGGGGATTCGGGCGGTGATATCGTCTTCGGCGACGACGGCGCGGACGTGCTGTGGGGCGGCAAGGGCGGTACCGATCCGGCCAACCCGAACGACCGGGGTGTCAACGACTCGCTCGTCGACCACCTCATCGGCGGCAAGGGCGCCACGTCCGGTCCGTCGGTCGACCCCGGCACCGGCGCGCTGGGTTCGGATCTCCTCGACTGGCGCCCGCGTGGCACCTACGGCGCGCCGGGGCAGACGACCTGCACCGCGAACGCGTGGCCGCAGACCTTCGGCAACGGCAAGAACGCGGTCACGGTCGACCCGTGCTCGTGGTTCGAGATGACGAACCTCGACAACGCCGATGTCGCGGACAACCAGCACCACCAGGGCATCGACTGGATCTACGGTGGCTGGGACCGCGACGTGCTGCAGGCCGACGTCGCGGACAACGGGCCGAACCTCGGTGACCGGCTGCTCGACTGGGGCGGTGCGTACAACCTCTACACGCACTGCAACGCGGCCTACGGCGGCTACAACGACGTCCGGCAGCACAGTCCGACGCATCAGGAATTCCTGCAGCGGTGGGCGTACTCGCTCGGCGCCGGTCAGGTGGCCGGGGACGTGACCACGGAGGGCACGTCGGCGTACGACGAGCTGGCGCTGGTGTACCAGCCGGACATGAAGGACCACGGCACGGGACCGGCGTTCCCGACCACGCCGGGGCACTTCGACAACCCGAACGCGTGCGCACCGTGAGACCGGCGCGGTCTGGCCGGTGAGGAGCAGGCCGTGTGGGGAGGATTTCGGACGCTGAACGTCCGAAATCCTCCCCACACGCGTCGCGTCTCAGGAACACGGCGGGCTGTACGGCAGCTCGGCCGACACGAACTTGTCCCACATCTCGCGAGTGAGTGTGTTCCCCGTGATGGCGCAGATGCTGTTGATGGCCCGGGGGACGGTCATGTCCCACAGCCGCACGGTGTGGTCACGGCCGCCGGTGGCGAGGGTGGCGCCATCGGGGCTGAACGCCACCGTGTCGACGTCGGCCTGGTGCCCGGTGAGCGGCTGACCCGCCTGCGTCCGCTCGTCTGTCCGCCAGAGCCGCACGGTGTTGTCACTGCTGCTGCTGGCCAACGTCTGTCCATCCGGGCTGAACGCCACCTCCGAGACGGGGTTGGTGTGGCCGACAAGGGGTTCGCCGAGCGGTGTGGCGTGAGCGGGATCGGTGACGTCCCACAGCCGCACCTGCTCGTCGTCGCTGCCGCTGGCCAAGGTCCGCCCATCCGGGCTGAACGCGACCCGGCGGACGTCGTCCTTGTGCCCTTTGAGGGGGCCGGTCAGCAACGTGGGCTTGGCCGGATCGGAAACGTTCCACAACCACACCGCGACGTCGCTGTATTCGGTGCCCGTCGCCAGGGTTCTTCCGTCCGGGCTGAACGCCACCGCCAAGGCGTTGGCGTCCGGTCCGATCACGATCCTGGCCAGCAGCACGGGTTCGGCCGGGTCGGCGACGTCCCACAACCGCGCCGCGTTCTCGTCCTTCACGTCGCCGCCGGTGGCCAGGACGCGGCCGTCCGGGCTGAACGCCATCGATCGGACGCCGTCGGCGTGCCCGGTGATCGGCGCGCCGATGGGTGTGGGGTGGGCCGGGGCGGCGACGTTCCACAGTCGCACGGTCCGGTCGTCGCCGCCGGTGGCCAGGACGCGGCCGTCCGGGCTGAACGCCAAGGTGTTGATGTCGCCCTGGTGGCCGGTGAGCGGCCCGCCCAGCTGCCGGCGATCGGCCGTCGTCCACAACCGGACGGTCCGGTCGCCGCCGCCGGTCGCGAGGATGCGCCCGTCCGGACTGAACGCCAACGTTTTGACTTCGCTCGTATGTCCGGTTAGGACAGTGCCGGGGATGTTCCAGAGCCTTACCGCCCGGTCGCCGCCGGCGGTGGCCAGGACGCGGCCGTCCGGGCTGAACGCCATCGATCGGACGCCGTCGGCATGCCCGGTGATCGGCGCGCCGATGGGTGTGGGGTGGGCTGGATCGGCGACGTCCCACAGCCGCACGGTGTAGTCGTCGCCGCCGGTGGCCAGCGTCCGCCCGTCGGGGCCGAACGCCGCCGACCAGATCGCGCCGGCATGCCCCGTGATCGGCCGGCCCAGCACCACCGGGCGAGCCGGGTCGGCGACGTTCCACAGCCGCACCGTCCGGTCGTTGCTCGCACTGGCCAGCGTCCGTCCATCGGGACCGAACGCCACCGAATGAATGGCCCCGGTGTGTCCGGTCAACGGTGGCCCGAAGGGTTCGGCCCGGTCCGGCGCGGCGATGTCCCACAGTCGCACGGTCCGGTCATCGCCGCCGGTGGCCAGCGTCCGGCCATCAGGACTGAACGCCACGGAGTAGATGGTGTCGGTGTGCCCGCCCATCGGAAGGCCGAGTGCCGCGTGCCGAGCGGGATCGGCGACGTCCCACAGCCGGACGGTCCGATCGTCGCCCGCGCTGGCCAGCGTCCGCCCGTCAGGACTGAACGCCAACGACCGGATCGTCTTGGTGTGCCCCGTGATCGGCGGGCCGAGCGCCTCAGGGCGGGCTGGGTCGGTGACGTTCCACAGCCGCACCGTGTTGTCGGCGCCGCCGGTGCCCAGAGTGCGGCCGTCCGGGCTGAACGCCAGCGCACGGGTCGCTTCGCCGTGACTGATGGTTTCGTTCAGCAGCACCGGACGGGCCGGGTCGGCGACGTTCCACAGCCGCACGAGTCTGTCACCGCTGCCGCTGCCGGTGGCCAGCGTTCGCCCATCGGGGCTGAACGCCACCACACCGGCGCCCTTGCTGCCGGAGGGCAACATGGCGGACAGCGGCGCGTTCGCGTCGACGATCAAGTGGGTGCCCGTGTCCGGATCGGTCGTGCGCATCCGGTGGGCGACGAGATCGAGCTGGGCCGCGAGCGACACGTCGATGGCCCGTATCCGGTTCGCCTCGGCGGTGACCTTGTTGAAGATCGCGGCGTCACGTTGTTCTTGGGCGATATCGCGTTGCTGGAAGGCGTACACAGCGGCAAGGGACGCGACGAGGCCGAGAACGGCCAGCATGGTGACCGCGGTCCGGCGAACTCTTGTCCGTCGGCTCTCGTGCCGGGTCGACGCGTCGAGGAAGGCCGCTCCGAGCGGCGTGAGGGCGGCGCGGTGCTCACTCCTGGACTGCCACCCCCTCGCGACGGCCAGCCGATCGCCGCGATACAGCGATCCGACCGGTCTCCCTTCTCTCTCCCATTGTTCGGCGGCCTCGATCAACTGCTGCCGGACGACCTGATCGTTGCGGCCCGTCTCGATCCAGGTGCCGAGCTGCGGCCACGCCCGCAGCAACACCTCGTGGGAAAGCTCGACGGCGTTGTCGTCCAGCGTGACCAGACGTTTCTCGATCAGCCAGCCGAGCACCGTCTCGGCGGTCCGCGGTGCGTCGAAACCCTTGACGAGGTCGGCCGGGTCCGCGCGCCGCCTGCCAGGCGGCGCGTCGTGCCTGACCACGACCAGATGCATGAGGATGTGCTGGAAGATCACGCGCTGCTCGGCCGTGGAGCAACGCGCGTAGGCCTCGTCCGCGGTAGCCGCGATCGCGCCTTGGATCCGCCCGGTCCGGTCGTAATCCGCCAAGGTCAGCTTGTCGCCCGTGCGCCGCTGCCAGGTGACGGCCAACGCGTGGGCCAGCAGGGGGAGCCCGCCCGCGTCCGTCCCGACCTCGTGCAGGAGGACCTCGACCAGACTCGGCTCCACGTCGACGCCGATCTGCCGAGCAGGCCGCTCGATGGCCGCTCGCAACCCGGCCGGAGTCATCGCCTGGAGGTTGAACTGGCTTGCCGGCAGGAACTTCGCGAGCTGATCGTCGGCGAGGCAGTGGTCGTAGAAGTCGCCCCGCACCCCGAGAACCGCACGCATCGCGATCAGCACGGCGATGAAACGCCGCCGCTCGGCCTCGCCGGCGCAGAGGGTGAACACCTCTTCGAACTGATCCACCACGACGACGGTCCCGTCAGGCAGCATGCTCGCCAGCAGGGCAGGATCGGACCTGACCGCCGAGAGCACGGCATCCACGTTGCCGCCGATGAGCTGCGCGACCTGCTGTGCCAGTGTTTCGCAGGGCTCCTTCGCCGGGGTGAGCAACAGCCATGGGCGTCCGCTGCCGGCCACCGCGGTCGTCACGCCTGCTCGAAGCAGCGACGACTTGCCGACGCCGGACGGTGCGACGACGAAGACCGGCCCGCCGCGGTGATCGATCTTGTCCATCAAGGCCGACAAGGTCGCCTCGCGGCCGAAGAACCACCGCGCTTGGTCAGGTTGGAACGCGCGCAGACCCGGATAGGGGCAGACGTCCTCCGGCCACTCCGCCTGGCTGACGTCGGGCGGATACGGGTCGTCCGGCAGGCAGATCCACCCCAGCGCCTCCGTTTCCTTGACCCGGATGCGTTGGGGCCGATAGCGGGTCTCGTCGGCGGCGCTGTGCCAGACCACTTCACGGAACAACCAGTCGGAGGTGATCACCGCGAGCACGCCTGCCGACCCGGCGAGGGCGTCCTTCAACGGCGACGCGTCGAGCAACCGGAACGTGTGGTTGATCGCGACGCCGGTCGCGCCGTGCGCGTCGAGCAGAACCTCCCCGGCGTGCACCGCCATCCTCAGCCGGATCTGCTCGCCGGTCCCGTGTGTCCGGTTGTGCCTGTTCAACGCTTTCACCAGACGACCGGGCACCTGCTCGACGAACAGCTGCTTCGGAACCTCCGCCGGTGCCAGAAGAAGCACACCGTCACCACGGTCTTCGCGATGGCAGGTGCTCCAGTGCGAGCCGAGCGCGTGAGCCAAGGCCGCATAGAGGGCGCTGCGCACGTTCCTCTGTTCCGGGTTCTTCCGGCCGCTGAATCGCTCCACGTCCACAACCAGAACAGTGTGATGCAACGCATCAGGCGACACGAAACCTCCGCAGATCACGTCACGTCGGCCAAAGATGCCGCCCATAGTCCCCGCAGCCGCACAGGGCCTGATGAGCTTTCACTCGTTCGCGTGAACCGATTGACGTTCGGCGGAGCGGAGGGGGCGTTCAAAGCTCGCATGAGCCTGAACGCCCCCTCCGGGACCTATCTGACGAGCCGGCCGGTCAGGCCATCGGGGGCTGCTCGCGCCACCAGCGCTGACCGGCTTCGGGCAGCGTCGAGATCGGGTCGTAGTACGGGTACCGCCGCTGCAAGGCTTCCGGGTCCTCGTGCTCGATCCCGGTCCGGTAGTTCTTGGTCCAGTACGAAATCCCGAGCTCGCGGTCGTATTCGGCGAGCTGGTGGACCCAGCGCTTCCCGACATACGGCACGTCGCAGACGATCCGCGGGGTCGCGTAGCCGGGCAGGTAGCCCATGATCGCGTGCTGCAGTTCCTGCGCCTCGTGCACGGAAACCCTCCAGTGCTCGGCGTTGGGGATCATGTCGCACATATAGAAGTAGTACGGCAGGATGTTCGCCTCGCCCTGCAGCGCGAAGCACAGGTCCAGCAGGTCGGCCGGGGTCGCGTTCACGCCCTTCATCAGCACGCCCTGGTTGCGCACGTCGCGGACGCCGACGTCGAGCGCGGTCCTGGCGGCTTCCGCGACCAGCGGGGTCACCGACTGGGCGTGGTTGACGTGGGTGTGGATCGCGAGGTTGACGCCGCGGCGCTGCGCGGTGCCGGCGACGCGTTCGAGACCTTCGACGACCTTCGGCTGGATCCAGTGCTGCGGCAGGGCGGCGAGCGCCTTGGTGGCGAGCCGGATGTCACGGACGGTGTCGATGTCCATCAGCCGCATCAGGAACGATTCGAGCTGCGGCCACGGCACGTTCGCGACGTCGCCGCCGGAGACCACGACGTCACGTACGCCGGGGGTCTTCTTCAGGTACTCGATCATCGCGTCCTGGCGGTCGACCGGTTTGAGCGAGAGCTTGTGCTTCTCGACCTGTTCGGTGGAGTTGCCGACCAGGTCCATCCGGGTGCAGTGCCCGCAGTACTGGGGGCAGGTGGAGATCATCTCGGCGAGGACCTTGGTGGGGTAGCGGTGGGTCAGCCCCTCCACGACCCACATCTCCGCCTCGTGCAGCGAGTCCCGCTCGGAGTGCGGGTGGCTCGGCCACTCGGTGTCGCGGTCGCTGCGCACCGGGAGCATGTAGCGGCGGATCGGGTCGGCGTACCAGGCCTCGGTCACCTTCGCCGGGTCGGTGCCCGCGTTGGGCGCCATCGTGTTGATCATCTGCGGCGGCAGGAGCATCGACATCGTGGCCATCTCGCGCTGGTCGGCGAGCATGTCCTCGTAGAAGCGTTCCTCGAGCTGATCGCCCATCAGGGCGCGCAGCTGCTTGGCGTTACGGATGCAGTGCACTCGCTGCCACTGCGCGTCGCGCCACTCTGCCTCGGTCACGTCGTGCCAGCCGGGGAAGCGGCGCCAGTCGGGTTCGGTCAGCTCGACACGGGTGTAGTCGTAGGGCTGATCGTAGGCGGCCACCGGCGAGGTCGGTTCCTGGATCACAGTCACTTGTACTCCTCGTCGTCGGAAACGCGTGAAAATATCCTGTCACATCGTTCGGAAGACGTAAATATTCCTGTCCTGCGTGGTGTGTCGAAATGTTGCCGACCCGCCGGTCACGTGGGCTTCCGCACGCTGCAAACTCAGGAGGGTGACGAACGCGCGAACGACGCTCCTGCTCGGCGGGCGCATCTACAGCCCCTCGGCTCCCGACGCCACCGCCATGGCGATCACCGACGGCATCGTCGTCTGGGTGGGGCAGGACGGCCCGGCCAAAGCACTGCATCCCGACGCCGAACCGGTCGACCTCGACGGCGCCTTCGTCGCCCCGGCCTTCGTCGACGCGCACGTCCACGCCACCGCGACCGGGCTGCACCTCACCGGCCTGAATCTCGCGAACGTCCGCGGCGCGGGCGAACTGCTGGCCGCGGTCCGCGACGCCGTCCGGCCCGGCCAGGTGCTGGTCGCACACGGCTGGGACGAATCCCGCTGGACCGACGGCAGGCTGCCCAGCCGCGCCGAGATCGACGAGGCCGCGAACGGCGCCCCGGTGTACCTGAGCCGGGTCGACGTCCACTCCGCACTCGTCTCCAGCGCCCTCGTCGCGCTGGCCGCCGGCGTGCACGAGGCGCCGGGCTGGTCGCCCGACGGACCGCTGACCCGGGACGCCCACCACCTCGTGCGGGCCGCGATGCGCGACGCCATCACCCCGCGGCAGCGCCGCGAGGCCCAGCGCGCGTTCCTCGCCGAAGCCGCCGCGCGCGGTGTCGTGAGCGTCCACGAATGCGCGGGCCCGGACATCTCCGGCGCGGACGACCTCACCGACCTGCTCGCGCTCGCGTCCGAGCCGGGACTGCCGGAGGTCGTCGGCTACTGGGGTGAGCGCGGCGGAGTCGACACCGCCCGCGCGCTCGGCGCCAGGGGAGTCGCGGGCGATCTGTTCGTCGACGGCGCGCTCGGCTCCCGCACGGCCGCGCTGCACGAGCCGTACGCCGACGCCCACGGCACCACCGGAACGCTCTACCTCGACGCCGCCGCCATCGCCGAACACGTCGCCGCCTGCACCGAGGCCGAGCTGCAGGCCGGTTTCCACGTCATCGGCGACGCCGCCGTGGCCGAGGTCGTCGAAGGATTCCGGCGCGCGGAGAAGATCGTCGGCCGTCGAGCGCTGGCCGCCCGGCACCACCGGCTCGAGCACGTCGAAATGATCGACGCCGGTCAGGCGAAGGAGCTCGCCGGCTGGGGCGTGGTCGCGTCGGTCCAGCCGCAGTTCGACGCGGAATGGGGCGGCGAGCACGGCATGTACGTCGACCGTCTCGGCGGCGAACGGGCTCCGAAACTCAACCCCTTCGCCGCCATGGCCGCCGAAGGGCTCCTGCTCGCTTTCGGCTCCGACGCTCCCGTCACGCCTGTCGACCCGTGGGCCACCGTCCGCGCCGGGACCTACCACCGCACGCCGGGCTCGGGGCTGTCCGCTCGTGCGTCCTTCACCGCCCACACCCGCGCGGGATACCGCGCCGCCGGAGTGAACGACGGTGTCACCGGCAGCCTGGTCCCGGGCGCTCCCGCGCACTACGCGATCTGGGACGCCGAGGATCTCGTCGTCGCGACGCCGGACTCGCGGGTGCAGCGCTGGTCGACCGACCCACGCGCGGGGGTGCCCCCGCTGCCGAACCTGGCCGAGGGGGCGACTCTGCCCCGGTGCCTGCGCACGGTCCGCGACGGAGAGGTCATCCACGATGTGTTCACCCGCACGGCCTAGGGTTCAGGGGTGTCCTCGACCGTGACCGATCCGGACCCCGAAGCGGCGCCCCGGAAGCGGTTCTCCCGCGCCTGGCTCCTGCGTTTCCTCGTCGCCGCGGCGTCGGGTTTCACGCTGTACCTCAGTTTCGCGCCGCGTCCGCTGTGGTGGCTCGCGCCGCTGGCGTTCACCGGCTTCGCGCTGGTGGTGCACGGACGCAGGTTCCGGGGCGCGTTCGGCTACGCGTTCGTGTTCGGGATGGGGTTCTTCCTCCCGCTGCTGACGTGGCTGCTGGACTTCCTCGGCCCGGATTTCGGGCCGTGGCCGTGGATCGCGCTGTCGATGGCGCTGTCGGTGTACCTCGGTTTCGGCGGCGCGTTCGCCACCGTGGTGTGGAGGCTTCCGCTCGGACCGCTGTGGGCCGCGCTGGTGATCATCGCGCTGGAGACACCGCGGGCCTGGTTCCCGTTCGGCGGTTTCCCGTGGGGCCGGGTGGCGTTCAGCCAGCCCGAGGGCGCCTTCGTCTCGCTCGCCTCGATCGGCGGCGCGCCGCTGGTCGGTCTCGCCGTCGTGGCGACCGGTTTCGGGCTCGCGGCGCTGTGCCTGCGGCTGAGGGGCGCCGATCCGCGGCGTTCCCTGGTGGCCACGTCGGCGCTGACGCTGGTGCCGGTGGTGGCGGGTCTCGCGGTGTGGCCGACGATCGGCACCGAAGCCCAGGACGGCGAACTCACCGTCGCCACGGTGCAGGGCAACGCGCCGGACATCGGCCTGGCGCTGGAAGGCCGCCGCGACGAACTGCGGAGCAACCACCTCACCGAAAGCGCCCGCCTGCTGGAAAAGCTGAAGGCGAGCAACACCAAGGTCGATCTGCTGGTGTGGCCCGAGACCGCGATGGCCATGCGCACCGGTGACGCCGGCGTCGACCAGATGGTCCGCGACTACGGCACGCAGGCGATCATCGGCGCGCTGGTGCGGCTGCCCGACGGCACCGCCCAGAACTCCGCGCTGGTCTGGGATCCGGCGACCGGCCCGGGACAGCGTTACGCCAAGCAGCAGCTGGTCCCGTTCGGCGAGTACGTCCCGGCCCGCGAGGTCGCGAAGCTGGTGACGCCGTTCGTCGACAGCGTGGCGAACATGACACCGGGTGACGGTGCCAACGCCGCGCTGTCGGTCGCGGGTACCAAGGTCGGCGTCTTCATCTGCTACGAGACCGCGTTCGACTACCCGGCCCGCGAATCGGTCGCCGACGGCGCGGAACTGCTCGTCGTGCCGACCAACAACGCCTGGTACGGGCCGGGGGAGATGAGCTACCAGCAGCTGGCGATGTCGCGGCTGCGGGCGGTCGAGCACGGGCGCGCGGTGATCGTTTCGGCCACCAGCGGGGTCAGCGCGATCGTCGCGCCCGACGGTTCGATCAAGGCCTCCACCAGCCTGTTCACCGCAGACTCCCTGGTGGGGCGCGTACCGCTGAGGCAGCAGACTACGCTGTCGGATCTACTCGGTGTGACGACGGAGTACGGGCTGCTGGCCCTGGCGATCGCCGGGGTTACCGGCGGGTACGTACTCCGTTTCCGCACCCGGCGCGCGAGCGCCGCCAAGGCAACGAGGGAAGCGGCGGGCTGACCCGCCGGAACACGGAGGAAAAGCGGATGGCGCAGGCGCCGCGGGGGGCCCAGGGAATCGACCCGGTGCTGGTGGTGGTCCCGACGTACAACGAGCGGGACAACATCGGCCCGATCCTGGAACGTCTGCTCGAAGCACTCCCGGACGTGCACGCCCTCGTCGTCGACGACGGCAGCCCGGACGGCACCGGTGACGTCGCCGACGAACTCGCGAAGGCCGACGAGCGGATCCACGTGATGCACCGCACCGAGAAGGCCGGCCTCGGTGCCGCGTACGTCGCGGGATTCCGCTGGGGGCTCTCCCGCGACTACGCCACCATCGTCGAGATGGACGCCGACGGCTCGCACGCGCCGGAGGATCTGCCCCGGGTGCTGGCGGCACTCGAGGACGCGGACCTGTCCATCGGCTCCCGTTACGTTCCCGGCGGCAGCACGGTGAACTGGCCGTTCCAGCGCAAGGCGCTGTCGTGGATGGCGAACTTCTACGCGAGGGTCGCGCTCGGCACGAAGATCAAGGACATCACCGCCGGTTTCCGCGCGTACCGCCGCACGGTGCTGGAGAAGCTCCCGCTCGACGAGATCGCGTCGCGCGGCTACTGCTTCCAGATCGACCTGGCGTTCCGTACGGCGCTCGCCGGGTTCGAGGTCGTCGAGGTGCCGATCACCTTCACCGAACGCGAGGTCGGTCAGTCGAAGATGAGCGGCTCGGTCGTGCGCGAGGCGATCGTCCTGGTCGGGCTGTGGGGGCTCAAGCGTCGCTGGCAGCAGCTTCGCGGGCTGGCCAAGAAGGGCTGACGCCCAGCACGCTCACGCCGAGTTTCCCCAGTTCCTTCACCGTCGGCTCGTCCGGCGCGGCGTCGGTGATCACGCCCGCGACGTCGGACAGGGGGAGCACGGTGAACGGCGAGGCCGCGCCGATCTTCTCGGAACTGGCCAGCACGTAGGTGTCTGCCGCCCGTTTGGCGAGCGTGCGTTTCATCGCGGCCTCGTCGGAGTCGCCGGTGGTGAGCCCGGTTTCGGGGTGCACCCCGGTGACGCCGAGGAAGAACAGATCGGCGTTGATCCCCATCGCGGCTTCCGCCGCGGCCGCCCCGCAGGTGACGGCGGAGTGTTTGAAGAGCCGCCCTCCGATGAGGAACACCTCGACCCTCGGATGAGTGACGAGCGCGGCCGCGACCGTGGGGCTGTGCGTGACGATCTTCGCTTCGAGGTCGACGGGGAGCGCCTTCGCCAGCGCGAGCGCGGTCGTCCCGCCGTCGAGGATGGCCGTCGAGCCGAGCCGGATCAACGCTGCTGCACGTTTCGCGATCCGTTCCTTGCCCGCGACGCTGACCGCCATGCGCGTCGCGTAGTCCGCAGTGGCGGGTGAGACCGGCAAGGCTCCGCCGTAGACCCGTTGACAGAGTCCGGCGTCCGCGAGTTCCCGCAGGTCACGGCGAATACTGTCCTCCGACACGCCGAGTTCGGCGGCGAGGTCCTTGGCCACGATCCGGCCTTCGGTCTTGAGTCGTTCCATCAGCAGGTCTCGTCGCTGCGCAGCCAACATGTGCACGTTCCTCCTTGTTCCTGCCGATTGTTGCACATTATGCTTCGTCGCATGAGCAAACCTCTGATGATCCTCATCGCCGGACCGTTCCGTTCCGGCACCGGCGACGACCCAGAACTTCTCGCCCGCAACCTCGCCCGGCTCGAGGAAGCGGCCTGGCCGATCTTCCGCAGCGGGCACGTGCCGATGATCGGCGAATGGGTCGCGCTGCCGGTGCTGCGCGGCGCGGGCGGGAAGACCGTCGCCGATCCGGTCGCCAAGGAGGTCATGTACCCGACGGCCGACCGGCTGCTGCACCACTGCGACGCCGTCCTGCGGCTGCCGGGCGAATCCACCGGCGCCGACCAGGACGTCGCCATCGCCCTGTCCCGCGGGCTCGACGTCTACCACCGCGTCGAGGACATCCCTGGGTATCAAGCCGCATAATGCGTGACTTGATCGAATGTGACGTTTTGAGGGGAAGGTGAGCCGTGACCGGGAAGGTCTGCGGGATATGCGAAGGCCCGCTGCCGTCGAAGGCGGATTCGCGCGGGCGCACGGCCGTCTACTGCTCGGCCGCGTGCCGCCAGCGGGCCTACCGGTCACGGCGCGAACCCGCCCCTGACGTGCAAGCCCTCATCGCCGAGGTCGGCCGCGTCGCGAACCGGCTGACACCTCGGCCGCCGGAGGCGTTCCTCGCCGATCTCACCTCGCTCACCTCCGACGTCGGCAAGCTGCGGCGCATCGCTCGACTGGCTCGGCGGACCAAGGCCGAAAACGTCACACCGGCGCCCGTGACGGAAACCGTGGACGAGGTCGCCTTCGCCGGGAGCCTCGAAGAGCACCAGCGAGAGCTGCGCGTGCATTGCTACCGGATGGTCGGGTCCTACGACGACGCGGAGGACCTGGTCCAAGAGACGTTCCTGCGAGCGTGGCGCGGCCGCGCAGGGTTCGAAGGCCGGTCGAGTTTCCGCGCCTGGCTCTACCGCATCGCCACCAACACCTGTCTCGATTTCCTGCGGCGCAACAAGAGGGTCCCGCGCCCCTACGACCCGATGCCCGGTGTCGACCAGCTGGGTGAACCGCCTCAGTTCCTGCCCTGGTTGCAGCCGTTTCCCGACGACGTCGCGGAGATCGCCGAGACGAGGGAAACGATGGAACTCGTCTTCCTCACCGCCATCCAGCACCTTCCGCCGAAGCAGCGGGCCGTGGTGATCCTCAACGACGCACTCGGCTGGAAGGCCGCCGAAACCGCGGACCTGCTGGAAACCACCGTCGCATCGGTCACCAGCGCCCTGCAACGCGCACGCCCCACGCTGCGCGAACGCCTGCCCGAACGCCGCGCCGACTGGGCCCGGACCGTGCGGCCGACCGAGGAGGAGCAGGCGATCCTGCGGCGCTACATGGCCGCCGCCACCGCCGACGGGGACAGCCGGGTCATGGCCGAGCTGCTCAGGGAGGACGTGCTGGTCACGATGCCGCCGAACCCGCTGTGGTTCTCCGGCCGCGACGTCTTCCTGAAGTTCGTCGCCAAATCCCTCGATCCCGCCTCGCCGATGTACTTCGGGGAGTGGAAACACCTTCCGGCCGTTGCCAACGGGCTTCCCGCCGCGGGCGGCTACGTCCGGCGGCCCGGCACCCGGGTCTACCGGGCACAGGTGCTCGACGTGCTGCGCATCGAAGACGGGAAGGTCGCCGAGATCACGGCCTTCGAGCCGCACCTGTTCCCCGCGTTCGGTCTGCCGCTGACGATCACCTGAGGACCGATGAGCCCCACGCCCCTTCCGCGTCTCAATGGTCGAACCGACCAAGCGGAAGGAAAACCCATGAGCCTCCAGAACAAGAACGCGATCATCTACGGCGCCGGCGGGGCGATCGGCAACGGCGTCGCCAAGGAGTTCGCCGCGCGCGGGGCCCGCGTCTTCCTCACCGGACGGCACCTGCCGGCGTTGACGAAGCTCGCGGGCGAGATCGAACAAAGCGGGGGACTGGCCGAAGTCGCGGTGGTCGACGCCCTGGACGAGACCGCCGTCGACGAGCACGCGGCGGCCGTGGCCACCGAGGCGGGCAGCCTCGACATCTCGCTCAACCTCGTCCCGCGCGGCGACATCCAGGGCATCCCGCTCGTGGAGATGGCGGTCGAGGACTACGTCCGCCCGATCACCACCGGCATCACGACGAACTTCATCACCGCACGGGCCGCCGCCCGGCACATGACCGCCCAGGGCTCCGGCGCCATCCTCGCCCTCGACAGCGGATCCGCCCACGGCAGCCCGATGATGGGCGCCACGGGCTCGATCGACGCCGCGCTGGACACCTTCATCCGCAATCTCGCCGTCGAGATCGGACCGCACGGTGTCCGCGCGCTCGGCATCTGGGTCGCGGGTATCCCGGAGACCCTCACGCCCGAGAAGCTCTCCGCGGTGAACGACCAGCTGCCGGCGAGTCCCGAGATGGTGCAGAACGTCCTCGGCGGCCTCGCCGAGGCCCGGCTGACCAAGCGCTCACCGCGCCTCGCCGAGGTCGCCTCCACGCTGGCGTTCCTCGCCTCCGACGACGCCATGGGGATCACCGGCACGTTCGTCAACGTGACCAGCATGTACCCCAGCTGACCGAGCCGCCCCGAGCTCCGTCAGCACCGCCCGGATCGCGGGACTCGACTCGGCACTGCGGCGCCACGCGGCGTGCACCTCGCGCGTCGGCGGGCGCCGCAGCGGCCGGGCGACGAGCCCCTCGGCCAAGGGCGGGCGCGCCAGCCGCGGGATCAACGCGACGACCTCGCCCGAGGCGACCAGCGACAGCTGCGTGGAGAAGTCGTCCACCAGATGCCGCACGTCGGGTTCTTCCGGAAGGCCTGCGAACACACGCCGGAACCACTGGTGGCAGACCGTGCCCGGCGGACTGGTCACCCACGCGTGCCCGGCCAGATCCACGCCGTCCAGCGGCGGCAAGGACCGGGCCAGCGGATGGGTCTCGGCCATGACGACGTCGCCGAGGTCGGTGTGCACCAGACGCCGCGACAGCGCGGGGGACAGCGGGACCGGCAGACCGTCGGCGTCATGCAGGAGCGCGAGGTCGGCCGTCCCGGCCTCGACCGAATGCAGAGCCTGGTCGGGATCCTGCTCGGTGATGTGCAGGCGGAGGTCGGGGTAGCGCGCCAGGAGCCGCGGATGGACGGGGGCGAGCAGTCCGCGGATACCGGTCGAGAACGCGGCCACCCGCAGGACCCCGCGCGGCGCGCCCTCCGCGACCGACTGAGCGGCCTCGGCGCACCGTTCGAGCGCCTGGAACACCTCCAGCGAGGAGTCGACGACCGCCTGGCCCGCCGGAGTCAGCACGACACCGCGGCCCGCCGGAGCGAGCACCGGCATCCCGATCTGGCGTTCCAGCCGCTTGATCTGCTGCGACACCGCGGACGCCGTGAAGCCCAGCTCGTCCGCCGCCCGCGCCAACGTCCCCAACGCGGCCACCGACCGCAATGCCCGCAGGGCCCCGACCTCGATCATGAAGCCAGGCTACGCAATACCATCCAAAAACCATCACTGGACCGCAGGTATCGGCACGGACAGGATCGACCGCATGACCGGAACACTCTTCGGCTCCAACCTCGTCGCCATGGTCACCCCGATGGAACCCGGCGGCGCGCTCAGCGAACCCGGCCTCGCCGGCCTGATCGACCACCTGCTCGCCAACGGCTGCGACGGCATCGTCGTCGGCGGAACCACCGGGGAGTCACCCACCCTGACCGACGCCGAAGCCGCGCGGCTCGTCCACACCGTGGCGAACCGCGCCGGGAACCGCGCACGCGTGATCGCCGGAGTCGGCACCTACGACACCGCCGCCTGCATCCGGCGCGCGAAGGAAGCCGAGGCGGCCGGCGCCGACGCGCTCCTGCTCGTCTGCCCCTACTACTCCAAGCCGACCCAGGCCGGGATCGTGGTCCACTGCCAAGCGGTCGCCGACGCCACCGACCTGCCCGTCATGCTCTACGACGTCCCGGCCCGCACCGGAACGGCCATGGAAGCGGCCACCCTGATCGAACTCGCCCGCCACCCCAGGATCCGGGCCGTGAAGGACGCCAAGGGTGACCTGTTCGAAGCGATGACCGTCATGGCGCACACGCCGCTGGCGTATTACTGCGGCATCGACGAACTCAACCTGCCCTATCTCGCCGTCGGCGCCACCGGCCTGGTCAGCGTCGTGGGCAACGCCTTCGCCGACCGCAACGCCGAGCTCATCCGAGCCGTCCGCGGGGGAGACCTCGACACCGCGCGCTCGCTCAACGCCGGGTTGCTTCCCCTGGCGGAGGCCGTCATGCGCACCTCACAGGGGGCGATCATGGCCAAAGCCGCACTGGCCGAACTCGGCATCATCCCGCACGCGACGGTCCGGCTCCCGCTGCTCGAATCGCCGCCGGAGCACCTGCGGCGCCTTCGCGACGCCTTGACGTCCCTCGGCACCGCGGCTCTCGCGGTGTCTGGGCGATGGGCTCGATGCCCCCAATGTGGCATTGGGGACACCGAGCGTCTCCAATGCCACATTGGGGGCATCGAGCTGCGAGGAGGAGCGTCTCGGGCCCCTCAATGATGGTCGTCGGTAGGTAATGAAGGCCTCCTTGAGGGACCCAGAGTCCCTCAAGGAGGCCTTCACGGACCGGAGGATCGGTCACGTACCTATGCCGAGCAGGACCCCGAGACACGGCGAAGCCCCCGCGGAGGGAGGTCGCGGGGGCTTCGCCGGTTCGTGGTGGGGCTAGCTACTTGTGCCGTGCGTCAGGCGGACCGGGTGGTCCTGCGTCCCTTCAACTCGGCGAGACGTTCGTTGAGCAGATCTTCGAGCTCCGGGATCGAACGGCGCTCCAGGAGCATGTCCCAGTGCGTCCTCGGGGGCTTGACCTTCTTCTGCTCCGGCTGCCCGCCGTCCACGATCTCGGACTCGCTGCCGTGCAGCCTGCACTCCCACACCGAAGGGATCTCGGCGTCGTCGGAGAAGGGCACCTCGAACTCGTGGTTCTTGGGGCAGGCGTAGCGCACGGTGCGCCGAGGCGCGAGGTCGTGGTTGCGGTCGGTCTCGTAGCTGACCGCTCCCAGCCGGCTTCCACGGAGAACACGGTCGGCCATGATGGGGGTCCTTTCAGTCAGCTCCGGGTGGAGCCAGGGTGATGCTCACCCTATGCAACGACGATGAGCCCCTGGAGATTCCCTGGACAGCATGTCCTTGCTCACGATGAGCTGTGTCACCCGGTGGCAACAGCTTCTCCTAGTAGGAGTGGTTTCGCGCTCTGGCGTGACGTCAATCCGGCCATCTTGGTGCGGATATCCCCCAGATGGGCTAGTAGTACGCCTGTCACGTCAACCGTAACTGACCGTGTTGGGCTGAGGTGGGCCCCAGGTCGCCCAGTCGAAAGTGCCGACGGCACAATACCTGATAACGGACCGTGTTCGGCTCAGCCTCGGAACGTGATGCCGATGAAGTTTCAACTAGCGACTGCTCGGTATCCGCGACCACCACGGTGTCCCCGGCCCGCAGCACCTCGCCATCGGAAACCCGCGCGTTGAACCGTCCCGTCTGCCCGCACCAGCACAACACCTCGACCTGGACCGGCTGCAACTCGTCCGCCAGCTCGAACAACCGCGCGGCACCCGGGAACAACATGCTCCGGAAATCCGTCGCGATCCCGAAGCAGTACACGTCGATCTGGACGTCATCGGCCAGTTCAGCCAGCTGATCCACCTGATCGGGCGACAAGAACTGCGCCTCGTCGACGATCAGGTAGTCCACATGCCGCCCGGCCGCCCACTGCTCACGCACCAGCAACCGCAGATCGGTCTCGTTCCCCACCTCGATCGCCTTGCGCGTCAGCCCGATCCGGCTGGTGATCTGCGGCTCCCCGGACCGGTCATGCCGCACCAGCACCATCCCGCGACGACCCTGCCGCGCGTGGTTGTGGTCGATCTGCAACGCCAGCGTCGACTTCCCGCAGTCCATCGGCCCGTAGCAGAACTTCAACTTCCCGACGACCGGCACACCCCGCCGTGAACCCGCCACCGGCACCGACGACAACGCGTCCGTGGGATCCGGGCCACTCTCCTTCAGTACGGTCACGACGCTCGACCCTATCGGCACGCTCCCACGTCACAGCACCGCCGGTGGTCGGTTACCCGCCGCCTCGATCGCCCGGCGCACCGGGACCAGCCACACGAACACGAAACCGAGCACGAAGAAGATCACCAAGGCGATGATCGCGTACCGGAACGAACCGGTGATCTGCCCGACCGCGGCGAACAACAGGGGACCGAGCCACGACGTCCCCCGCTCACCGACCACGTACAGCGAGAAATACTGCGCGTCCTTGCCCTCCGGGATCATCTGCCCGAACAACGACCGCGACAACGCGTTCGTCCCACCCAGCACCAACCCGATCCCGACCGCCACCGCGTAGAACTGCAACGGCTCACCGGCCTCGATGAAGTACGCGAAGCACAACACGACCACCCAGGCCACCAGACTGCCCAAGATCGTCTTCTTCGCCCCGATCCGGGCCGCGATCGCACCGTGGATCATCGCGCCGGCGTAAGCCAGGAACTGGATCACCAGGATCGTGACGATCAGCACCTGCGTGCTGTACTTCAGCTCGTCCTTCCCGTACTGCGCCGACACCGCCACCACCGTCGTGATCCCGTCGGTGAAGACCAGGTAGCTGCCGAGGAACGCCAGCGTCAAGGGATACGCCTTCGCGTCCTTGATCGTCCGCCCCAGCTCCTTGAACCCGGCCGTCAGCACCGACAGGCCCCGCTCACCCGACTTCGGCACATGAGTCTGGGGGAGTGCCCGCACCGCCGGGATCGTGAACACCGCCCACCAGATCCCCGACGTCAGGAAGCAGATCTGGATCGCCAGCCCTTCGCTCACCCCGAAGAACTCGTGCCCCATGAAGAACCCGAGCTGCAACGCCAGCGCCAGGCCACCGCCGAGGTACCCGAACGCCCACCCCTTCGACGACACCGCGTCCCGCTCGTCCGGCTCCGCGATGTCCACCAGGAACGAGTAGTAGACGACCAGCGCACCGCCGTAACCGATGTTCGCCAGGATGAACGTCCAGACACCGACCTCCCAGTTCGTCCCCGCGATGAAGAACATCAGCGCCGAGGCCACCGCGCCCAGGAACGCGAACCCGCCGAGGATCCGCCGCTTGTGCCTGCTGCGGTCCGCGATCGCACCGGCGATCGGCAGCACCAGCACCTGGGTCACCGTCGCGATCGACAGCAGATATCCCCACAGCGAACCCGCCGGGAACTGCAGCCCGAACAACGAGACGTCGCAGTTCTGCAGGGTGCTCGAAGCTCCACTCGAATCGGTGCACGCCCTGTCCCCGTTAAGGGTGAAATTCGCCTTCGCGTCCGCGGACGCGATCTCGCTCAAATAGAGCGCTCCGAAGACGGTGATCACCGACGAATAGAACGGCGAATTGGCCCAGTCGTAGAGGTACCAAGCCCGCCACACCCGCTTGCGTTCACGGGTCACGGCCACCGTCATGCACAGCTCCTGAAGTAGAGAACGTCGAGGTCAGCGGGAGACTACTGGTGATCACACCCACCTGTCCGGCACGAGTCCGGACCGTGTTCGTTTCGACGCGAGACGAACCCTTGCCGGACACCTTCCCGACCATCGTCGGCGTGTCGCTGCCACGATCCCCGTGTGTTTCGTGTGAGGCTGGTGAGCGAGCTGTGACTCTTGTGAAGCAAGTGTCCGGTATTTACTGTTCCGCTCATGAGGACCCATCGCCTTCGCACAGCACACCGCGTAGTGGCGAGAACGCTCCTGCTCGCCCTCGCCGTAACGGGCCTGCAGATCGCCACCACCGGATCCGCCGCCGCGGATCCCCACGGCACCTACTGGTCCAAGCTCCGCATGTGTGAATCGAGCGGGCGCTACAACATCAACACCGGTAACGGCTACTACGGCGCCTACCAGTTCGACCTGCCCACCTGGCGCAGCGTCGGCGGCCAAGGACGACCCGACCAGGCCACCCCTCGCGAACAGGACTACCGGGCCCTCTACCTGTACCGCATGCGCGGCTGGCAACCCTGGGAATGCGCCGGCAAGCTCGGCTTCCGCAACGACAGCGACGGCCGCAGCAAACGCGTCCCGTCCTACGCCGACTCCGCCTACATCGGCGGGGGAGGACAGCCCGCCCCGCCGCCCGCACCCAAACCGAAGCCCACCCCGCCCGCTCCGCCCGGCGGCCCCAAACCCGCCTGGCCCGGCGTCGTCTACGCCTACGGCGACTGCGCCGTCGCGCTCAAGCAGTTCCAGCTGCGGATGAACGCCTTCGGCTACGGCTTCACCGGAACCGGCTGCTACTACGACAAAACCCGCGAAGCCGTCCTCGCCCTCCAACGCGCCAACGGCATCAACGACTCAGGACGACTCGGCCCCAAGACCTGGGACGCCGCCTGGAACGGCAAACCACCCCGCTGACCCCCAGGCGTTTAGTCCTCTGAATGCGTGTGAGCGCATTCAGAGGACTAAACGCGGGATCAGGAAGGCCACGAACCCCGCTCCCGAAGCACCTCACGCAGCAGATCCGGCCGATCCGTCACAATCCCGTGCACCCCCAGATCCAGCAGCAACCGCATCTCCGCCGGATCGTCCACCGTCCACGTGTGCACCTCGAAACCCCCACGCGTCGCCTGCCGCAGGAACGCCCGGTCCACCACCTTCAACCGCCCCTGCCGCACCGGCACCTGCGCCATCGCACCCCGCGACAACGCCCGCAACGAGAACAGCGGCAAGAACCCGTTCGCCCACATCACCGCCACCGAACGCGGACCCATCGCCGTCACCAGCTTCGGCCCCGCCAGCTTCCGGATCCGGGCCAACCGCGCGTCGGAGAACGACGCCGCCGCGACCCGGTCATGCGCACCGGTCCGCTCGATCGCCCGGACGAACGGCTCCACCGCCTCGTTCGACTTCACATCGATGTTGAACCGCGCCTCCGGCAACTCCTCGAGCACGTCCTCCAGCCGCGACAGGGGCGCACGACCCCCGATCTTGACCGTCCGCAGCTGCGCCCACGTCTGCCGCGAGATCAACCCCACGCCATCGGTCGTCCGATCCAACGACGCGTCGTGATGCACGACCACCACACCGTCCGACGTCGCGTGCACATCCGTTTCGAGATAGCGGTAACCCTCCGTCACCGCCTGCTGGAACGCCGGCAACGAGTTCTCCAGTCCTTCCAGGTCACCGAGGTGCCAGCCACGATGGGCGAAGGCACGCGGAAGCGGATCGGCGAGGTACGGAAACAGTGTCGGCACCCCACTAGTGTGCACTTCGGTCGTGGCCCCGGCATGATCGTCGGGTGGCCAGCTAGGGTCTGAACCGTGAGGGAAGTGGCCGAACACCCGAAGACGTCCGCCGAAGAGGTGTCCGAGCTACGCCGCGCGGGGGCACCCAAACACTGCGGATGGTGCGGCCGACGCCTCGAACAAGGCGGCAACGTCGGCAGGCGCCGCCGTTACTGCGGGCAATCGTGCCGCCAGCGGGCTTACGAACGCCGGACCGCCCTCCAACGCAGCGGCCTCCCCGAAGACGCCGTCGTCCTCTCCGACACCGAGATCGCCACCCTCCAGGACCGGCTCTTCCAGCTCCGCTGCGCCGCGGAAGACGTCGTCACCGCGGCCGACGACGGCGCCTCCGTCGCCGAACTCCGGAACCTGGCGGGCGAAATCGCCCAGGCAGCCAAGGACCTCGAACAACTCCGCTGACCTACACGATCCCGTCCAGCGCCCGGTACGTCCGATTGCTCGCGGCCGCCGCCCGCTGCTCACGACCGGTCGCCTCGATGTAGTTCTGACTGGTCGCAAGGCTCGCGTGCCCCAGCAGCGCCATGATCTCCGACGCCGTCGCGCCGTCCTCCGCCAGCCGGGTCGCGAAGGTGTGCCGCAACGCGTGGAGATTCGCCCCGACCGGCACACGGTCGTGCAGGCCGGCCCACCGGTAGCAGGATCTGACCAGGTACTCCAGCGCCCCGCGGCCGATCGGCTCGCCGGCGCGATCCCGGAGGAGGGGAGTGGAGGGCCCGAACCGCTGCTGCGGGAACCGGCGGCGGCAGGAGGCGAGGTACTCCTCGATGATCTTCTCCATGATCGGCTGCACCGGGATCGACCGGTCCCGGCTTCCCTTGCCGTGGACGTGCAACCGCATCTCGCCCTGACGGCCGACCAGCGACCGCGCCGTCAGCGCCCGCATCTCCGCGGCACGCAGCCCGGCGACCAGCCCGAGCGCGATCACCAGGACGTCCCGCTCCGGCCACGGATCCCGGGCCCGCCGCGCGCCGTCGGCGGCGGCCGCGAGCAACTGCTCCGGGGTTTCCTCACCCCGCAAGGGTTTCGGCGTCAACGGAGGCGCCTTCGGCCGGGCGACGGCGCCCATCGGATTGCCCGCGAGCAGCCCGTCGGACACGCAGAAGGTGAGGAACTGGTTCCAGGTCGACCACGCACGCAGCACCGAACTCTTCGCGTGCGTGTCCGCGAAGGCACCGAAGGCGTTGCGGAGTGCCTGGGCGGTGAGCATCTCGACCGTGAGGTCGTCAGGGGAGCGGTCCAGCTCGCGGAGCAGAAGAGCGGTGATGCCGGCGAGGTCGCGGCGGTAGGCGTCGGTGGTGTGAGGAGAATCCTTACGGGGACGACGTGCGGCGAAAAAGGCTTGCTGTGCCTCGGAAACCCTCATGAACATCTTGTACCGCATGGCACCGACAGTCTTACACTGGGTTATATTCCGTTTCATGCATAATAGTGATTATGCATGAAACGGAGTGATGGGTCCGGAAACTCCTCGCGGGGGATCTCGGCACTCCTGTCGCTCTCCGATGTGTCATGAAAGGGTCGTTCCTGACGTTTTTCGTCCTGAATAACCCTTTCATGACACATCGGGCCACCAAGGTGCTCTGGGGCCTGCGGAGGTCGCCGACTAGGACGACTCGGCGAGATCTGTCCGCGACTGACGCCTCCGTTGATCATCATCGGCCGGGACATCCGGATCAATTCGTCACAGTGACGTATTGGGGTCGGGTGATCGGACATCGGTTCCTCGTCCTCTGGGGGCGTCCTGAGATGTCCTGAGCCTCAGGGGTCGGCCTCGCAGGGAGAGTCGAAGGGAGCGATGCCCGCGTCGAGTGCGGCGAAGGGCGCTTTCGCTGCGTGACATGCGGTGAAGGACGCTTTCAGCCCACGTCAGGGCTCCTCTCGACCGCCGTTATCCAGGCCGGCCAAAGTGCCGATAATGTACATTATGTCAAGTAAGCGTCATGAGCGTCTTCCCCCGCGGCGTGTGGTTCGATGCCCCGATGACTCCGACCGAAGCCGACCTCGCTGACGCCTTGACCGCGGCCACCCGTGCGGCTGTCACAGAACTGTTCCGCGACAACCCCGGCCACACCTTCTACTACGTCACGCTGACGACGACTGGCGAAGCGTTCGGTCCGGCGCTGTCCGCGTGGTCGCACGAGGCGCTGGCTCAGCGGGCCGAGGCCGACGAGGTCCGCTACTCCTATGCCGATTCGCCGTTTTCGATCTTGGGTGAGGAACATCTGAAGCCGGTACGTGACCTGTTCGCCGCCCGGCCGGCGGTCTTCGAACTCGACGACGAAGAGTCCGATGCCGAGTTCGACCTTCGACTGCGTGCGATGGAGACGGCACTGCGCCGGCTCTCCGACGAAGGCCTGTTCGGCGTCGGCGAGACTCGCGGGGAAATCCTGATTCTGGCTGAGGTCGTTCCTGAGGACGAGGACAACGTCGCCCGGGCTCGTCGGCTCAACCCTCCTGGGCCGGCGCTGGATGCCTGGCTGACCTACTGGGGCGTCGGCTGATACACGACACAAGATGTCGCATATTGAGTGGAATGGTCCTGTCATGGAATCTCGACTCAACCCGTACATCAGGTTCAACGGAAACGCGCGACAGGCGATGGAGTTCTACCAGGAGGTCTTCGGCGGCAAGCTGGAAATCGGCACGATCGCGGATTTCGGTGTGCCTGACTCTCCCACCGCCGACAAGGTCGTGCACGCTCAGCTCGACACCGCGAACGGTCACACGTTGATGGCCTGCGATGTCGATGGCCAGGTCGAGGACGTGCCCCACTCCCCTGGCAACAACGTCGCGGTCTACCTCGGCGGCGACGCCGAACTTCGCGGCTATTTCGAGAAGTTGTCCGTCGGCGGCACCGTGACGATGCCTCTGGAGAAACAGCTGTGGGGTGACGAAGCCGGCGCGCTCGTGGACGAGTTCGGGATTTCCTGGATGTTCAACATCACCCTGCAGCCGGAGCCACTCGCCGGGTGATCCGGTCGAACAGTTCGACCAGCGGCTCACTGACGTCCCGGCCGAACTCGGTCAGTCCGTAGGTCACCTGTGGCGGCGTCGTGGGCTCGACCTGTCGCCAGATCAGGCCGTCCTGGACGAGTGCGCGCAGGGATTGGGCGAGCATCTTCTCGCTGATCCCCTGGATGCTTTCGCGTAGCTCGTAGAAGCGGAGATCGTTGCGCTGCAAGGAGATCAGTACCCAGATCCCCCACCGGCTGGTGACGTGACCGACCACGTCGCGGGCGGCGCAGTCAGTGTGAAACACCTCATAACGCGGCTCGGTGTCGGCCGGTGTGAACTGCGCGCCTCCTGCCATGGGAGGAGCTTACCTCTGGGTATGTACTTACGAAAAGTTAGCCGCGCTCCCTAGCGTCGTCGCCACAGGAAGATCGAGCGAAGGAGTGGGCCATGATCGTGGTGACCGGGGCTACGGGGAACATCGGTAAGCCGTTGACGAGGGCGCTGGTCGAGGCGGGCGAGCAGGTGACGGCGGTGTCGCGGCACGTCGCGGCGGCACCGCCCGGAGGCAGGCACGTGGTGGCCGATCTGGCGGAGCCCGTCACTCTCGAACCCGCCTTGGCCGGGGCGAAGGCGTTGTTCCTGCTGCTTTCCGGCGATCTGCACGCCGTCGGGGCGAACCCGGCCGACATCATCGGTCTGGCCGCGGCGAGCGGGGTGCGCAGGGTCGTCCTGCTCTCGACGTTGGGTGTGGCGACCAGGCCTTTCGGCACGACGCGGATGGCGATGCGTGAGCTGGAGGACGTGGTGCGGGAGTCCGGTTTGGACTGGGCGATTCTGCGGCCGGGTGGTTTCGCCTCGAACGCGTTGTGGTGGGCGGAGTCCGTGCGCTCGCGGCAGGTGGTCGCGGCGCCGTTCGGGGACACCGGGGTGCCGATCGTCGATCCGGCGGACATCGCGGAGGTCGCGGCCGCTTGTCTGCTGGACGATCGGCATCTCGGTGAGGTGTACGAGTTGACCGGTCCGGCGGTGATCACGCCGCGTGAGCAGGCTGCTGCGCTCGCTGCTGTTTTGGGCTCGCCTGTGGCTTTTCAGGAGCTCACGCGGGAGGAGGCGAAGGCGGGGATGGTCTTGAGCATGCCGGCGGAGCTGGCCGACGACACCTTGGACATCATCGCTTCGCCGACTCCGGCCGAGTTGCGCGTGAGTCCGGATGTGGAGCGGGTGCTCGGTCGCGCGCCGCGGTCGTTCGCCGAGTGGGCTGCCAGGAATGTCGCGGCGTTCCGCTGACGGGTCGCGCTAGGGTCGTCTCCGGATACCGAATCTGGGGGTTGCCGAAATGTCCGAGAGCACCGCTGTGCGTGTCGATCCGTCCAACGAGCGGATGTTGAAGGCGTGGGATGGTGACGACGGCTCGTTCTGGGCGAAGCGTGCGCAGCGGTTCAACGACGGTGTCGCGGCGTACCGGGATCTCTTCTTCGCCGCGGCTGATGTCCAGGCGGCGGACCGGGTTCTCGACGTCGGCTGTGGTGCCGGTCAGACGACGCGGGACGCGGCCCGGCTGGCTGCCGAGGGTTCGGCGCTGGGTGTCGATCTCTCCGGTGAGATGCTCGGTGTCGCTCGTCAGCTGGCCGAGAAGGAGCGCGTTCTCAACGTCTCGTTCGAGCAGGCGGACGCGCAGGTCCATCCGTTCGCCGAGGCCCGGTTCGACGTGGTGATCAGCAGGCACGGCTCGATGTTCTTCGGTACTCCCCTGGCCGCGTTCGCGAATCTGGCCAGGGCGACCCGGCCGGGTGGCCGTCTGGTTCTGCTGACGTGGCAGCCGTTGCGGCTCAACGAATGGATCACCACGTTCCGGACGATCTTCGCGGCAGGCCGTGAGGTTCCGTCAGCGAATCTGGCGCTCAGCGATCCGCGGGAGATCGAGGAGTTGCTGACCTCCGCCGGGTACGTCGACGTCGAGTGCACCGCGGTGAACAAGCCGATGTTCTTCGGTGAGGACGTCGACGACGCGGCCGAGTTCATCGTCGAGCAGCACGGTGGCAGGTTGAGCGGCCTGGATGACGCCGCGCGCGACGGTGCCATCCAGGCCTTGCGGGCGGATCTCGCCGAGCACCAGGCCGACCAGGGCGTTTTCTACGGTTCGGCGGCCTGGCTCGTCGAGGCGCGGCGTCCTTGAGCTACTGCTTGCGGGCGATCAGGTAGGCCTGTGGGGTGCTTTCGAATTCCTCGGACGGCTCACGGACGAGGGTGGAGAGCAGGCTGAAGCCGGCCTCCCCCAGCTGTTCGGCGATCTTCTCGGGTACCAGCCGGTACGCGTCGCAGGAGATGTCGTGGCCGTACGCGTGCTCGATGTGGCGTACTTCGTCGCCTACCTGGAAGGCGAGCAGCAGGTGGCCGCCCGGGGCGAGGATGCGGTGGAAGTCGGCGAAGATCTCCGGCAGCCGCTCTCGTGGGGTGTGGATGATCGAGTACCAGGCGACGGCGCCGGCGAGCGCACCGTCCTCAAGGGACAATCCGGGCATCTCGCCGAGCTGGAAGCCCAGATGTGGGTACCACTTCCGGGCGACGGCGAGCATTCCCGGCGAGAGGTCGACGCCGTGGATGTCGAGCCCGAGCTGGTGGAGGTACTCGGTGATGCGGCCGGTTCCGCAGCCGATTTCGGCGACGCGGCCGCCGCCGGCGGCCTGGACGAGCTCGGTGTACGCGCCGAGGACGGCGCGGTCCCAGGTGGATCCGGCGAGGTGGTCGCGGAGGAGTTCGGCGTAGTCGGCCGCGACCGTGTCGTAGGCGGTGCGGGTCGTTTGGAGGTAGTCGGTCACGGCGGCGACCCTAGACCCGGGCACCGACAACAATCGTCGCGTACAGGTCTTCGTCGGTGATCACTTCGGGGGTCAAACCGTGGTGTGCCATGGCTTCCGCGGTGCTTACGGCTTGGCTTTCGCCGGTTTCGATGAGCAGGTGCCCGCCGGGTGCGAGCCAGTGGGGGGCTTCGGCGGCGACGCGGCGGTGGACGTCGACGCCGTCGTGTCCGCCGTCGAGTGCGACGCGGGGTTCGTGGTCTCTCGCCTCGGGCGGCATCATCGCGATGGCGTCGGTGGGGACGTACGGGGCGTTGACGACCAGGATGTCGACGCGGCCTCGTAGCGACGTGGGAAGTGGTGCGTACAGGTCGCCTTCGAAGACCTCTCCCCCGGCTTGGGCGACGTTCTCGCGGGCGCAGCGGACGGCGGCGGGTTCGATGTCGGCCGCGTAGAGCCGGATGTCGCCGAGTTCGGCGGCGATGGCGGCGCCGAGCGCGCCGGTTCCGCAGCAGAGGTCGAGGACCACCGCTCCCGGTCCGGCGAGGGTGACGGCGTGGCGGACGAGGAGTTCGGAGCGTTGCCGTGGCACGAAGACGCCGGGTTCGACGGCGATGCGGAGTCCGTGGAATTCGGCCCAGCCGAGGATGACTTCGAGTGGTTCGCCGTCGACGCGGCGTTGGACCATGGTGTCGAGTTCGGCCGGGGTGCGGGCTTCGGCGGTGAGGAGCCGGGCTTCGTCTTCGGCGAAGACGCACCCGGCCGCCCGCAGCTTGTCGATGATGGTCACTTGTCCCGCAGTCTGGTGAGGATTCCGTCGAGGGCCTCGCGGACGGTGTCGGGGACGCCGTTGGTGCGCAGGTCGGTGAGGAACTGTTCGTTGAGCCCGCCGGGGGTCATGTGCTTGCCGGTGAGGGTTTCGAGGGAGCCGTTCTGTTCGGCGAGGGACTGGCCGAGCTGGCCGAAGATGTGGCTGGTGAAGGCGGTCGCCGTGGTGTCGTCGATGCCCTGGTCGGTCATCCAGGCGGCGATGGTGCCGAGGTAGTCGAGGTGGGCGGCGAAGGTGGCGGTGGCGCCGCTGAAGACGTCGAGGTCCTTCTCGGCGGCGGGGACGACGCTGCCGCCGATGCTGTCGAAGAGGGCTCGGGCTTCGGGGTTGTCGGGGTACATCGCGGTGAGGCTTTGGCGGCGCGCGGCGGGTGGCAGCGGGATGCTCCGGACGACTTCGCGGGTGGGGGCGGCCCAGTCGCGCAGCCGGTCGAGGGGGACGCCGGCGAGGGCGCTGATCAGGACGTGCTCGGGGCGGAAGGTGAGGTCGCGGAGGACTTCTTCGGCGATGGGCGGGCGGACGGCGAGGATGATCGTCGTGGCGCTGTCGACGACGGCTTGGTTGCTGTCGCGGACTTCGACGTTGGCGAAGCGGGCGGAGAGTTCTTGCCCGACACTGCGGCTACGGGGTGAGAGGAAGATCCGGGGCGGGTCGGTGACGTCCTTGCTGAGGCCTTCGACGATGGCGGCGGTGATCTCCCCCGCGCCGATGAATCCGTAGTCCATGGTCAGGCTCCCGTGTGGCCGTCGACGCGTTCGCGGATGAGGTCGGCGTGGCCGTTGTGGCGGGCGTATTCGCCGATCATGTGGACGTAGAGCATGCGGAGTGAGAACGGGTTTCCGCCGAGGTCGAAGGTGTCGTCGAGCGATCCTCCGGCGGCCGCCTCGTCGGCGAGCCGGATCTCTTCGAGGAGGATGTCGTAGGCCTCTTCGGCTTTGGTCGCGTCGAGGACTTCGAAGTCGTGGTCCTTGCCGAGGGCGGGGTCGTAGAGGGGTTCGATGTCCTGTGCGGCGTAGCGCAGGCGGAACCAGAAGCGTTCGACCTTGGCGAGGTGCCGGACGAGGCCGAGGAGGGTGAGGTTGGAGGGCGGGACCGACGCCGTGGCGAGCTGTTCCCCGGTGAGACCGGCGAGTTTGTGGAGGAAGGTGCTGCGGTGCCAGGTCAGCAGGGAGGGCAGGAGGATCCGCTCGTCGGCGGCGGTGTCGCCGGACGGCCGGGTGACCTCGGGGGCGGTCCATGTCATAGCGGCGATCATGCCATCGGGTGACGTGGGATTCGTGGTGCGCCGGCTGGGGTGAGCGGGGTCACGTGAGCGGGCTGAATCCTTTCGTGGGGTTCTCGGCTCTTGTAAGGGCCGGGACAAGCTCGGCGCGGGAGGAGGTTCGTCGTGGAGGCCGATTGGCCGCGGGATTCGTTGATCGTGGCGGCGCAGGGCGGGGACGCGTCCGCCATCGCCGCTCTGGTCTCGGGTTCCCATCCGCATGTGCAGCGGTTCGCGCGGTCGCTGTGCGCTTCGCCGGAGGACGCGGAGGATTCGGCGCAGGAGGCGCTGATCATCCTGTATCGGAAGATCGGCTCGCTGCGGGCCACCGGTGCGCTGGCGTCGTGGATGTTCCGGATCGTGCGCAACGAATGTCTCCGGCGGGCGCGCCGGGCGTGGCGTGGTGACGATCTGGCGGATTCCGTGGTGATGGTGTCGGCCGAAGAGGACGCCTTGGATCGGCTGGAGGCGCAGCGGGTGGCCGCGGCGATCGCCGAGTTGCCCTCTGATCAGCGTCGCGTCTTGATCATGCGTGACATCCAGGGTCATTCGGGCCGCGTGGTGGCCGACGCGCTCGGGCTGAGCCCGGCCGCGATGAAGTCCCGGCTGCATCGCGCGCGGGCGGCGGTTCGTGCCTCTCTCGACAACCCTGCTTCCTGACCTTCTGTTGAGGAGTTCTTCAATGCTGGAAATCGGTTCCGCCGTCCCTGATGTCGTTCTGGAGGACACGTCCGGTCAGGTCGTGCGGCTTTCGGAGTTCCGTGGCACGAGGAACGTGCTGATCTATTTCATGCGGTCGACCTCGTGCCCGGTGTGCAACGGCCATGTGAAGGATCTCGTGGGGCGCGCGGAGGAGCTGGCCGCCGCCGACGTGCGGGTGCTGGTCGCCGTCCCCGAGGAGCGGGCGGAGGCCAAGGCGTGGCGGGCGAAGCGCGGGGTGCCGTTCCGGGTGGTGACCGGTCGGGGCGGGACGCCGCACGAGGCCTTCGGGCTGGGGAAGAAGCTGCTGCAGCAGTCGGGCAGTGTGCTGTTCGACCGGGACGGGGTGGTTCGTCACGCGCATGCGGCGACGATGCCGACCAGTGCTTATGACAAGAAGGGCATCGTCAAGGCCGTCGAAGGGCTCGCCAAGGTGCGTTGACTGAAGGTGTGAATCGGTGCTTCACTTCTTGGGTGCCGTACCGACGTACACCGAAGGTCCAGGAGCGCTTGGACGCTCAGCGCGACGCCGTCCTCGCCGCCGCCATGGAGCAGTTGGCCGAGCGCGGGTACGCGGGCTGCTCGGTGTCGGCGGTCGCGGAACGGGCGGGGGTGGCGGTCGGCAGCGTGTACCGCCACTACCCCACCAAGGCCGCGCTGGTCGTGGAGCTGTTCCGCAAGGTCGTCACGCGTGAGGTCGAGGCTGTGCGCGAGGTGTCGGAGCGGCCCGGTACGCCCGCGGAGCGGGTTGTGGCGGTCTTCGACACCTTCGCGAGCCGGGCGTTGAAGACGCCGCGGATGGCGTACGCGCTGCTGGCCGAGCCCGTGGATGCGCCGATCGAGGCCGAGCGGCTGGTGTTCCGGCGCGCGTTCCGTGACGTCGTGGCCCAGCACGTGGCCGACGGTGTCCGGTCCGGGGTCCTGCCCGCTCAGGACGCGGACGTCACCGCGGCGGCGCTCGTCGGCGCGGCCGCCGAGGTGCTGATCGGCCCGTTGACCACCGGCAGTGCGGACGAGGTGTCCGGGCTGCGCACTTTCGTCCTGCGTTCCTTGGGAGGTTCCGATGCCGGTCACTCATGAGGTCACCAATCAGGTCCCGCCACTGGCGGAGTACGACGTCGCCGCCGATCCGGCCTTGCTGGAAGGGCTGGAGCGGGCGGGCGCGGGCTGGGCGGTGGCCGAGGTGCACGCCCTCGGCAGGCTCGCCGGGAGTGAGCAGGCGCAGGAGTGGGGCAGGCTGGTCAACGAGAACGAGCCGGTGCTGCGGACGCACGACCGGGTCGGGAACCGGATCGACGAGGTCGAGTTCCACCCGTACTGGCACGAGCTGATGGACGTCGCGGTGTCCTACGGGCTGCACGCGGCGCCGTGGCGGGATCCCCGCCCGGGCGCGCACGCGGCGCGGGCGGCGAAGATGTACGTGTGGGGGCAGGTCGACGCGGGGCACACGTGCCCGATTTCGATGACGTACGCGGCGGTGCCGGCGCTGCGGTTCAACCCCGAGCTTTCCGCGCGGTACGAGCCGATGCTGGCGGCGACGGAGTACGACTTCGGGCTGCGTGAGCCGAGTTCGAAGCGCGGCCTCATCGCCGGGATGTCGATGACGGAGAAGCAGGGCGGGTCCGACGTCCGGGCGAACACGACCACGGCGCGGCCGCTGGGTGACGGCAGCTATGTGATCGTCGGGCACAAGTGGTTCACCTCGGCGCCGATGTCGGACATGTTCCTGACGCTGGCACAGGCGCCGGGCGGGCTGTCGTGTTTCCTGCTCCCCCGTGTCCTGCCGGACGGCTCGCGCAACGGGATCCGGTTGCAGCGGCTGAAGGACAAGCTGGGCAACCGGTCCAACGCGTCGTCGGAGATCGAGTACGACGACGCGATCGGCTGGCTGGTCGGCGAGGAGGGCCGCGGGGTGCGCACCATCATCGAGATGGTGAACAACACCAGGCTGGACTGCGCGGTCGGGAGCGCCGCCGGGATGCGGTATGGAGCGGTGCGGGCGATCCACCACGCGCGGCATCGTCGTGCGTTCGGGGCGAATCTGGTGGATCAGCCGCTGATGGGCAACGTGCTGGCGGACCTCGTCGTGGAGTCCGAGGCGGCGACGACGGTCGGGATGCGGCTGGCGTCGGCCACCGACCGGCCGGAGGACGAGCAGGAGCAGGCGTTCCGGCGGCTGGGGCTGGCGGTGACGAAGTACTGGGTGTGCAAGCGCGGTCCGTCGCATGCGGTCGAGGCGCTGGAATGCCTGGGCGGGAACGGGTACGTCGAGGAATCGGGGATGCCGCGGCTCTACCGCGAGGCTCCGCTGATGTCGATCTGGGAGGGTTCGGGCAACGTCGCGGCGCTGGACGCGCTGCGGGCGATGGCGAAGCAACCCGAGTCGGTGGCGGCGTATTTCACCGAGGTCGAGCAGGCGTCCGGTGCCGACGCGCGGCTGGACGACGCGGTGGGCAGGCTGCGCAAGGAGCTGTCCGATCTGTCGGACATCGAGTACCGGGCGCGGCGGCTGGTCGAGTCGATGGCGCTGGTGCTACAGGGGTCGCTGCTGGTGCGGCACGGGACGCCGGCCGTGGCCGACGCGTTCTGCGCGTCGCGGCTGGGCGGCGACTGGGGTGTCGCCTTCGGGACGCTTCCGTCCGGAGTGGACACGCGGGCGATCGTCTTGCGCGCGGAGGTCTGAGCGGAGGCGTCGTGCGCGGGCGGCGATCTCGCGTGATTGAACGGCGCACTCGCGTGATTGAAGGCGGATCTCGCGTGATCAGGCGGCGAACACGGCCGGGACTCTCGGTGCCCGTATGACCACGTGCTGCGGCGGTCCGGTCGATTCACCCGGCCGGACCGCCGCCGAGCACTGCGAACAGCCGCAGGATTGCGGAATTCGGGTGCATGCAAGGGCTCTTGGGTCGGCTACGTTCCTCGGTCATGGTCGATCGCCGAAGATGCCTGGTCCTGGTTCCCGTGGCGCTGTTCGCCGCCGGCTGTGCGACGGCCGCGCCGACGCCGATCTTCGCGGCGGCGAGTTCGGCGCCTTCCGTGGAGAGCGCGCCGATGCTGGGGGCGGCGGCCCCGTCCGGTGCGCCGTTCGTGGCGGCGGACGGACGGGACCTGAGGTCCTGCGCCGACGGTGAGTGCGAGGTGCTCGTCCGGACCGGCGACCAGATCCCCAACGACGGCGGCGCCGGACCGCTCTCGGTCGCGGTCCAGGCCGGGAAGGTGGGGCTCGCCCCGGCCTCGGGCGGGATGGGCGCCGCGGTGTCCGGTCCGCCGGGGATGGCCCATCAGATCAACCGGCAGGTGATCGTCGTCGTCGCGGTGCAGGGCGACGAAGGGATCGTCCGGCTCAGCCGGAAATAGCCGCTCAGGTCAACCCGGCGACGAATTCGCTCAGCAGCCGGTTCGCCGTCGCGGAGCTGTACAGGCGGTCGAAGTCGGCGCGCGCCACTCGATGCCGGAACTCCCCTCGGTGGGACGGATCGCCGGCGTCGTGGACGGTGTCGGCGAACCAGGTCGCGAAGGCCTGGTAGTTCCACACCTCGCGCAGACGGTCGTCGGAGTAGGCATCGAGCGGACCCGTGTCGCCCTCTTTGTGGTAGTGGATCAGCGCGTCGGCGAAGGCGTCTGCGTCGTACAGCGCGAGGTTCATTCCCTTGGCACGCAACGGCAGTAATTGTTTCTCCACGATCGCGCCCGTTGTGGCGAGTGGTTCACCGAAGCGCGTTTCGAGTTCGCTCCAGATCCGTTCGTCCGGCCAGTCTTCGGTGGTGTCCTCGAGCGGGCACTGGAGGTAGAACCGGCTCGCGCGCGGACCCCGGGCGAACCGGGCCGCGAATCCGCGCCGGTGGATCGCCATCACGGTCTGGTGGGTGGCGGGTACGTCGGCGAGGACGACCAGCCACGCGTAGCCGTATTCGTGGGTGTGGCGGGTGATCCTGTCCTCGGGGATGGCGGCGCGGGAGGCGCCGTGGTTGCCGTCGCATCCGGCGATGAAGGCTCCTTCGACGATCGACCCGTCGCCGAGCCGGACGCGTGGGCGCTCGCCGATGTCCTCCACGGAAACCTCGGTGTCGAACCGCAGGTCGCCTCCGTCCTCCTCGAACGCGGCGAGGAGGTTCCGGACGAGGACCTGTTGAGGGCAGAGCCTGCCTTCCCCGTGTTCTTCGACGGAGAGCGTCAGGGGCCTCGGCTGTCCGTCGACGCGGAAGCCGAGCGTCGGCTTGATGGGAGTCCCGCCGACCACGCGGTCTTCGAGGCCTCGTTTCCGGAAGACGCGCGTGGCCCTGGTGTCGATGACCCCGGCGCGCTGCCGTCGCTCGACGTACTCGCGGCCGCGCCGTTCGAACACGACACAAGGGATTCCCTCGCGCAGGAGGAAGTTGCCGAGCGCGAGTCCGGCTACGCCCGCTCCGACGATCAGGACGGGTCTGTGCTCGTTTCCTGTTGTCATGCTTCGAGTTTCGGCAGCACCACGGTTTGGGGCGAAGACGATCTCTGTACCTACTAGTATGTACGGCATGCATGCGATGCAGTACGAGATCACCCTCCCCGCCGACTACGACATGGGCATCATCCGCGACCGCGTCGCCACCCGCGGACATCTGCTCGACGACTTCGGCGGCCTGGGGCTGAAGGTCTACGGGATCCGTGAGCGCGGCGTCGACGGCTCGACGCTGAACCAGTACTCGCCGTTCTATCTGTGGCACGACGAAGCCGGGATGAACGCCTTCCTGTTCGGCGGACCGTTCAGCGGCATCGTCGAATCCTTCGGGCGTCCCGCAGTGCAGCACTGGACCGTGCTCGGCTTCGAGGAAGGGCCCGCGTTCGGCTCGTCCCCGGTCGCGGCGGGAAAGCACGCCGTACGGATCCCCGACGAAACCGACCCGGTGGCCTTCCTCGGCGAGGCACTCGACGGGCTCCGCGAGCACCTGCGCCAGGACGGCGCGCATTCGGGCGCGCTGGCCGTCGACCCGCGGACCTGGCAGGTCGTCCGCTACAGCCTGTGGGCGGACGAGGCACCGGAATCCGACGAGGTCCGGTATCAGATCCTCCACCTGTCCTCGCCGCACCTGGATGAGCTGCGGCGAGGACGGCAGTGGGATCAGCCGAGCAACGCGGCGAACAACGCGCCGGGATCGGCTTCGGGCGGACCGGCGGGCCACTGATCCCGGTACGGGTACCAGAGCCCGTCCTTGCCCAGCCGCACCTGCACCCCTGTCCCGTGAACGGTGCAGTGGTTGCGTTCGACGTCCAGTCCTTCGCCGGGATCGTCCACGACCTCGGCGAAGGCGGCCCGTGCCCGGCCCATCGCCTGCGACGGCGGCGACCACGCGGTCTCCAGGACGTCGAGACCGGCGCGGCCGCCGTGCCGCCACGCGAGTACCGCGCGGTCGAAGTCCTCACCGTGCTCGGCCGGGCGCAGCCTGTCCGCGGTCTCCGGGCGAGTGGCGGCGAGGCGGACGGCGTCCTGCTTGCGGGTGAGCTTCGGCTGCGACGCCAAGAGCGCACCGGCCATCTGTCGCGCGTTGTCGACCAGCAGGGCGAAGGCCTCGGCCGGGATCTCGGGCGCCCCGGGCACGGTCGGGCCTCCGCTGGGCGCGAACGCGGCGAGATCCGGCAACGGACCGGGCTCGACGGCATACGCCCGCTCGGCGTCGATGTCGTCGTCCCCGGTGCGCACGAACCGGGGCGCGTTGCGCCGCTGCAGCTCGTCGAGCAGCTCCCGCTCCCCCTTGCCGCGCATCAGCAACAGCACGAACGGGTCGGCGTCGAGCAGCCACGACGCCTGGAACGACAGCGCCGCGGCGTGACGGCACGGCAGCTCCCAGCCGGGGCAGTCGCAATCCGGATCGAGGTCACCGATCCCGGGCAGCAGATGCACCCCGGCGTCGTCGGCGGCCTCGACGAGGTCGTGCGGCATGTCCCGGTCCAGCAACGCGGCGAGATGCCCGGCACGCGAGGCGACCCGGTCGAGGAAGCGGTCCCACTCGTCACCGGTCAGCTCCGCGAGCCGGACCTCGGTGCGGTACTGACCCTCCTGATCGTCGACCACCGCGGCGATCCGCCCCGGGCTGACCGTGATCGGACCGACCCGGCCCGCCGCCGCGTACTTGCGGCCCTGTTTGAGCTGCCGCAGATCCAGCGCGGTGTCCTCCATCGCGCTGATCCACGCGCGACCCCACCACGAGCGGGCGAACTGACCTCGTCCACCTTGGGCGCCGAAAGCGGGGAAACCGCGGACGCGATCTTCAGGCGTGTTCATCGGCGGCTCCTCAACTCGACCAGATCGGCCAGCTCCTCGTCGGTCAGTTCGGTCAGGGCGGCCTCGCCGCCGGCGAGCACCGCGTCGGCGAGCGCACGCTTCTCCCGCAGCATCGCCGCGATGCGGTCCTCGACGGTGCCCTCGGCGATGAGCCGGTGCACCTGCACCGGCCGGGTCTGCCCGATCCGGTACGCGCGGTCGGTCGCCTGGTCCTCCACCGCGGGGTTCCACCAGCGGTCGTAATGCACGACGTGATCGGCGCGTGTCAGGTTGAGCCCGGTGCCCGCCGCCTTGAGCGACAACAGGAACACCGGCACCTCGCCGGCCTGGAAGCGGCGCACGAGATCCTCGCGTTTGGGCACCGGGGTGCCCCCGTGCAACAGCTGCGTGCCGATCCCGCGCTGCGCGAGATGACGTTCCAGCAGCCGTGCCATGGCGACGTACTGTGTGAACACCAGCACCGCGCCGTCCTCGGCGAGGATCGTGCCCAGCAGTTCGTCGAGCAGCTCGAGCTTGCCCGACCGGCCGTCCAGCACCGCGTCCGAGGGCTCCTTGAGGTACTGCGCGGGATGGTTGCAGATCTGTTTGAGCCCGGTGAGCAGTTTGACGATCCGGCCGCGGCGCGCGATGCCCTCGCTCCCGGCGATCTCGGCCATCAGCTCGCGCACCGTCGCCTCGTACAACGCCGCCTGCTCGGCCGTGAGCGTCACCGGCCGGTCGGTCTCGGTCTTGGCGGGCAGCTCCGGCGCGATCCCCGGATCGGATTTGCGGCGGCGCAGCAGGAAGGGGCGGACGAGCCGGGACAGCCGCTCCGCCGCGTCCGGGTCCTTCCCGGACTCGACCGGTTTCGCCCATACCCGACGGAAATCGGCCATGGTGCCGAGCAGGCCCGGTGTCGTCCAGTCGAGGATCGCCCACAGCTCGGCGAGGTTGTTCTCCACCGGGGTGCCCGTGAGCGCCACCCGCGCCGACGACGTCAGCGTCCGCAACGCCTTCGCCGTGCCGGAACGATGATTCTTGACGTGCTGGGCCTCGTCGGCCACCAGCAGTCCCCAGTGGACGGACCCCAGCGGTTCCGGGTCCACGCGCAGGGTGCCGTAGGTGGTGAGCACGAAGCCGTCGCCGAGGTCGTCGAGTGAGCGTTCGGTGCCGTGGAACCGCCGCACCGGGACACCGGGGGCGAACTTGGTGATCTCGCGTTCCCAGTTCCCCAGCAACGAGGCCGGGCAGACGACCAGCGTCGGACCGTCCGCGCGATGCAGATGCAGCGAGATCAGCGTGATCGTCTTGCCGAGACCCATGTCGTCGGCGAGACAGCCGCCGAGCCCGATCGAGGTCATGGCGGTGAGCCACTGCAGGCCGCGCATCTGGTAATCGCGCAAGGTCGCGGCCAGGCCTCGCGGCGGCGCCTGCGGCTCCGGCGGGGCGAGCAGCCGCTCCCGCAACGCGGCGAGCCAGCCGTCGGTGAGGACGTCGACGCGTTCACCGTCGATCTCGGTGGTCCCGCTCAGGGCGGCACCGAGCGCGTCGATCGGCGTGAGCGGCTTCAGCGCACGATCCCGCGCCTTTGCCGCGAGAGCCGGGTCGACGAGCACCCACTGATCGCGCAGGCGCACGACGGGACGGTGGGCCTCGGCCAGCGCGTCCATCTCGGCCGCGGTGAGCGGCGCACCGCCGAGGGCCAGCTGCCAGTCGAACCGCAGCAGCGTGCCGCCGGCGAAGAACGACGGAAGATCGGCGGGCGGGGCGTCACCGCCGCCGACGACGGCCTTCGCGCTCAGGTCGCGGGCGAGATCGGCGGGCCAGTGCACGTCGATACCCGCCGTGGCCAGCAGCGGCGCCGCGGTGGTGAGCAGTTCGGTGATGTCGGTGTCGCCGAGGACGACCTCGTCGGGGACCGCCGCGCCGAGCAGGGGTTCCAGCGGCGGCCACACCTGCGCGGCCCGGCGCAGCGCCAGCATCACGTCGATCCGCGCCCTCGGGCCGAACCGGTCGTCACCCGCCCAGAGCGCGGCGGCGTCGGCCAGGACACCGGGGTCGGCCAGGCTGTGCACCTGGACGACCCCGCTGAACCGGCCGATCGTGAAGTCGTCTCCCGGCGCTTCGATCCGTATCGAGACCCGGACCCCGGAATCCAGCCCGGCCGCGACCTCGGCCGCCCAGTCCCGCAGCTGCGGAACGCGGTGCGAAGGCGCGGCGGCGAACGCCTTCACCCCGGCCGCCTGAGCGGCGGCGGGCGTGCGGGGAAGGGTGTCGGCCACGGCGTCGAGGAACGCGCGCAGCAACGGATACCGCGCCGGCAGGAGATTTCCCTCGCCCGGGATCGCCCGCGCCCGCGCAGGCATCGCTTCGGACAGCTCGCGCAGCCAAGCGGCATCGGCCGGTTCCAGCGGGCCGGCGCGCCAGGCGTCCACATCGGACTCCGTGAGCCCGGGAAGCAGCCTGCCCGCCTCGGCGAGCTTCAACGCCGCCGCGGCGGCCGTGCTCCAGAAACGCGCGGAGTCGTCGTCGCTCTCCTTGAGACGCAGCAGCGCCGGAAGCGCCTCGGCCATCGGCAGCCGGACGCACGGCACCGTGGTGATCTCGGGGAGAGCGACCGTCACCTCCCCGGTCCCCGGCGTGTTCCCCTCGGCGTTCCAGAAGACGAATCCGCTGGTCCGAGGGGGATTCTTCAGTTCGAAAGCGACACTGCCGAAGCCGTCGTGAGACGCCACTCAACCCCAATCTCTGTACGGTGTACAGTTCAGGATAACACAACTCTGTACACCGTAGAGAGAACGTGATGACGGACGCGGACCACACCGGGGCGGGCGACCCACGGCGGACCATCGAACTGCTCTGGGGCGTGCGCGAGAAACCCCGCCGCGGCCCCAAGCCCAAGCTCACCGTCGACGAGATCGTCACCACCGCGATCGAGATCGCCGACACCGAGGGCATCACCTCGCTGTCGGTGCGCCGGGGCGCGGAAAAGCTCGGCGTCTCCCCCATGACGATCTACACCTACATCCACAGCCGCGCCGAACTGCTCGACCTGATGATGGACCGGGTCCACGGTGAGCTGACCGATCCCCCGGCCAGTCACGACTGGCGGGTCACGATGACGATCCTCGCCGAGGACGCCTGGGAGATGTACCACCGGCATCCCTGGATGCTCCAGCTCACCACCGGCCGTCTCCCGCTCGGCCCGCACACCTTCGCGAAGCATGAACGCGAGCTGAAGGCCGTCGACGCGATCGGGCTCACCGACCTGGAGATGGACGCCGTCGTGGCGATGGTCAACGGCTTCGTCCAGGGCATCGCACGCGGTTCGGTGGAATCGGCGAGTCTCGTGCGGCGCTCCGGCCTGACGGACATGGAGTGGTGGACGGCCAGCGCGCCCGTGCTCGCGGAGATCCCCGAAGCCGACGCCGGCCTGTTCCCGCTGGCGGCGCGCATCGGGCAGGCCGCCGGGGAGACCCACGGTGCGGCGAGCGCGCCGCTGCACACCTTCCGGTTCGGGCTGGCGCGGATCCTGGACGGGGTCGAGCAACTGGTCACCGGTGGTTCCGGGACCTCAGGGACCGAACTTCCCTCCTGAGCGTTCTCGCGTGCTTGAGTGGACGACACGCGTGATCCGACGGACGACACACGTGATTGGACGGACGTGTCGTCCCTCCGGTCACGCGAACCGCCCGAATCAGGCCGTGGCCGGGTCAGTCACCGCGGCGGCGCAGCCGGCGGTAGAGCAGCCACAGCACCAGCGCGACCGGCGTCAGGACCGCCCCGAACAGGATTCCCGCGAACATCCCGTACCCATGCGGATCCGACGACAGCCCCGTCGCGCTGAGCACCGCGCTGCCGACGAGCAGCACGATCACCGCCACGACAACGACGAACGCGCCGAGCACGACGCGTCGCACCACCGTCCGCGAGGCCGTCATGCCGGATCGGGAGTGCAGACGGTCAAGAACGACTTCCGGTTCTCGCGCTGCACGGCCGCCGCGTCCATCCACCCGCTCCGGCCGAACAGGTAGCTCCCAGCCGGATGCCCGGCCGACTCACGCAGCACCTGGGCGACGTCGGCCTTGGCACCGAACGCCTTCGGACCGTCGACGGCGATGCTGACCGAGCCCGCCTTCGTCCAGTCGTAGGCCGAGGGCAACGGTGTCCGGACCTGGAGACCACCGGCGTCCGAAGAGGAATCACCCAGCAGGTCCAGCCGCTCGACCCGCACGCCCGGCCGCGGCGCGGCCCACACCTGCTCCGTGCTGTTCTGCGTACCGGAGTCGAAGGTCAGGCGCAGACCGGTGACGCCCTCGCAGGGGGTGCCCGTCCACAGTTTCAAAACACCGCCATCGACGCGGAACCCGGCCTCCGGCGGCAGCGACGGCGCGAACTGCGCCTTGGTGTCACACGCCGCGGTCACCGCCACCACGAGCAAGGCGGCGCAGACCCGCTTAGTGATATCCGCCATCGGTGAGTCCCGCGTCTTCCTCGGTTTCGTTGCCTCCGGTGACCTTCTCCCACGCGTAGGAGGCGAGGAAGCCGGCATAGCCTTCGCGTGCCCATTGCTGGGAGTGGCGCTCCTCGTGGTGCAGCAACCGATCCAGGTCGAGCGAGCCCTGGGACGCGCCGTTGTCGTCCTCGTACCAGGCGTGCCCCGACTTCGCCACCTCGCGCAGCTGCTGCGCCGGATCCTTCGCGTCGTCGATGTTCAGCATGAACGTGTCGCCCCAGGCGGTCCCGCCCTGCTGGCTGAACTGATCCTGGATGAGGTTCCCGCCCAGACCCATCATCATGCCGTTCGGGGTGGTCGCCAGCCGCCCGCCGTTGCCGTGCACGAAACCCACATCGTCGTCGTAGCTCCAGGAGTTCTCCCGCTGCCGGTCGGTGATCCGCCGCAGTTCCTCGGATCCGTACGGTGTCGGCGCGAAGTCGGTCTTCTCGCCTCCGGCGCCGTAGTCGGTGCCCGCGTTGAGGATGTAGGTCATCCGCACCGCCTTGGCGGCGTCGTCCCCGCTGACGTCGGTCGGCATCAGGAAGTACGACTTGTAGGTCCCGTCGCCGTCCTCGTCCTCGCGGATCTCTTCCATCCCGTCGAGGACCTTGAAGTCCTCCGGCGTGATGTCGTGGTCGTCGGCGATCTTCTTGATGGTGTCGATCGATATGCCCCGTCGGACGGCGTTCTCGAGCCACTGCCGGTAGTGGCCGGACGCGGGTGGCCCGCTCAGCAGCCCGGCGTCGCGCAGCGCCTGCTCCATCTCGACCACACCGGCGTCGATCTGCCCGGCTTTCTTGGCGCCTGCCAGGTCGGTCGCCTCGTGGTCGCTGATCTGGCCGTCCTGCACGAGCCGCATCACCCGGGCGAGGGCGGCGTCGATGCTGTTCGCCGTGGTGAGGATCGCCTTGGATTCCTGCTCCAGCTGCTTCCGGATGGTCTCGCGGTGCCTCTGGGCTTCGGCTCGCTCTTCGGCCTCGAACCGTGACTTCGGCGGCGGGTCGGCGGGTTTGCCGTCCACGATCGCGCCGTCGGCGGCGACGCTGAACTGGTAGGAACCGGCGAGGGAATCGTTGTTGGCGACCCTGGTCTTCAGCGCGGACACGTCGTCCGACGCGTTCTGCAGGGCACGTTCGACGGCGGACAGTTCCGCGATCAGGATCTCGGCCTTGTTCCGGGTGTCGCCCAGCGAATCGCGGGCGCGCTCGCCCGCGGGCCCACGCCAGTCGGGCAGTTTCCTCGCGTCGTCGAGTTCGTCTTGCAGCCCGATGAGTTTGTCCCGGCGGCCACCCAGATTGGTGGCCGCCGCGTGGAGTGCCTCGGCGTCCCATTCGCGGACGTCGTCGTAGCCGACCGTCATCCCCCGAACGCCTCCTCCGCGGAGTTCTCGTTCTCGGAGTACGCCTTGGCGGCCTTGGTGATCGATTCGCTCCAGCGGTCGATCTCCCCGGCCCACCCCTTCGCCCGCTCGGTGCACGTCGACGCCAGCGTGGGCGCGCTCTTCGCGGCCTCCCCGCCCGGCAACGCCGTCGCTATCGCACCCAAGCCGGTGCCCGGTTCCACGGCTCTGGCCTGGTCCGCGGCGGAACCCGCCGCCTTGGCCGCGGCCCGCAGCTGACCGATCTCGACCTCGTACCCGCTCACAGCCCGTGCCCCCCAACCCTGGATGGTGAGCGGCACTCTACGTCAGCTCGGAACGCTCCACAGCCGATTCGCGCGAAGGGGTGGCAAGCCGCCGGACGACGTCGTCGTACCGCGCCTGATCGGCGGCTGCGCGGGCGTGTGCCCGCTCCAGCTCCTCGGCGAGAGCCGCCGCCCGGGCTTCGGCGAGGCTCCTGGCCGTGTGTTCTTCCGCGAGCGACGCCCGAAGCCCTGCCGAGTCCTTTTCGGACACCGCCGCCCGCGCCTTGGCCTCGTCGAGCCGGTCCTGCAGTGCCGCGCGCTCCGCGGACGCCCTGGCCAATGCCGTGTCGCGCTCGGCCAGCTCCGTGGTCAGCCGGGTCTTCTCCTCACGCAGCGTCCGGAGCTCGGCGACCAGCTCGTCACGGGCACGTTCCGCCGCGACGGTCGCGGCCTCCGCGGCACCGCGGGCTCGTTCGTGGGCGGCGACCTCGGCCCACGAACGCTGCCGGGTCTCCCCTGCGTCCTTCAAAGCCTGTTCGGCGGCGCGTTCCGCCTTGACCTTCGCCGCCTTGTCGTCGCGGGACGCGGCAACCGCGGTCGCGCGCGCCGTGTCTGCCTTCACCGCCGCCTGCTGAGCGTCCTCGGCCTCGCGCCGGGCCGCCGCCGCGTCGGTCTCCGCTTCGGTCACCCGGCCCAGCGCCGCCTCTCCGGCGTCGTCGAACCGCGAACGCATCGCGTCCAGCAGTTCCACGAGCGACGCCGCCGCCGGCGTGAACTCGTCGGCGATCCGGCGGACCTCCAGCAGCGGATCGGCCACGCTCGCCACCGCGGCGGCCCGCCGGGCCCGCGAGGCGGCGTCGGCGTGGGCCTTGCCGCAATAGGCCGAGGGACGGCCACCCTTGCGTTTCCCCTCGGCGTCCACCGCGGGAGGCGGCAAAGGATTCTCGCAGCCTTCCAGCGCGCACAGCCGGACCTCGTCGGCGTCCGTATCGATCACCGCAGCAGGGTAGCGCCGCCACCCCGCCGATAGGGTCGCTGACATGCGTGTCCTGTTCACCTTCGCCGGCGGCAACGGCCATCTCCGGCCGCTGCTCCCCCTCGCCCACGCGCTCGCCGGCGCGGGCCACACGATCGCGTTCACCGGCGAGCCGCTGATGGTCCCGGTCGTCGAGGCGACGGGGTTCACCGCGTTCCCGTCGGGGCCGAACCTCGGCAGTGACGGCGGCGGACTTCGCCCGTTGCTCCCCGTCGACAGGGACCGCGAGGACAGCGACCTCCGTGACGGTTTCGTCCGCCGCACCGCGCCCCAGCGGGCGAAGGACGTCATCGCGCTCTGCGAGGACTGGGAACCGGACCTGCTCGTGTGCGACGAAGCCGATCACGGCGCGATGATCGCCGCCGAACGCCTCGGCCTCCCGCATGCCACCGTCCTGGTGATCGCGGCGGGCGTTCTCATCCGCGCCGAACTGATCGACGACGCACTCAACGAGGTCCGCGCCGTCCACGGCCTCCCGCCGCGACGAAACCTGGAGATGGCGTACCGGCACCTCGTGCTTTCCCCGTTCCCCGCGAGCTTCCGCGACCCCCGGTTCCCGCTGCCGCCGACCGCGCGGACGTTCCACAGCCCCCTTCCCGGCCGTGGACCGGCGCCGGAGTGGCACGTCGAAGGCCGTCCCACCGTCTACTTCACCCTCGGCACGATCTTCAACACCGAATCCGGCGACCTGTTCGCCCGGGCACTGACAGGCCTGCGGGAGGTCGACGCGACCTGCGTGGTGACCGTCGGGAACCTCGTCGATCCCGCCGAGTTCGGCCCACAGCCCGAGCACATCCACCTCACGCGGTACCTGCCGCAGGACGACGTCCTCCCGTACTGCGACGCGGTCCTCAGCCACGGCGGTTCGGGCAGCCTGCTCGGCGCGCTCGCCCACGGGCTGCCGATGGTGCTGCTCCCGATGGGCGCCGACCAGCCCCACAACGGCGATCGGGTTACCGAACTCGGGCTCGGCGCCGTCCTCGACGTCATCGACGCGACACCGGGTGACATCCGCGACGCCGTGTCCACGGTGCTGAGGGAACCGTCCTACCGGGAGGCGGCCGGGCGGTTGCGGGACGAGATCACCGCGTACCCGGCGCCGGAGGAGATCGTGCCGCTGCTGAAAGGACTCCTCAGGTGACCACCGAACTCGACGCCGCGATCACGCGGGCGTTCCGCGAGGAATCGGGACAGGTCATCGCCACCTTGATCCGCGTCACCGGCGACTGGGACCTCGCCGAGGAATGCCTCCAAGAGGCGTTCGCGCTCGCGTTGCGCACCTGGCCACGCGACGGCGTCCCGGCGAAACCCGGCGCCTGGCTGACGACGGCGGCCCGCAACCGCGCCACCGACCGGATCCGGCGAGAGGCCGTCGGCGCGGCGAAACTGCGCGAAGCCGCCGAGCTGAACATCCTCGCCGAGCCGGATCGGGACGAGAGCGGCGTCCACGACGACCGGCTCCGGCTGATCTTCACCTGCTGCCACCCCGCACTGCCGCTCGAAGGGCAGGTCGCGCTCGCCTTGCGGACCCTGGCCGGGCTCACCACCGCCGAGATCGCCCGCGCCTTCCTCGTCTCCGAGGCGACGATGTCGCAGCGCCTGGTCCGGGTGAAACGGAAGATCCGCACGGCGGGCATCCCGTACCGCGTCCCACCCGCCGATCTGCTGCCCGAACGCACGGCCGCGGTGCTGGGGATGCTGTACCTGCTGTTCAACGAGGGCTACTCGGCCAGTGCCGGCACAGATCTGCTCAGGCCCGACCTGTCCGCGGAGGCCATCAGGCTCACGCGGATCCTCGCGAGCCTGATGCCGGGAGAGCCGGAGGTCCTCGGGCTGCTGGCCCTGCTGCTCCTGCACGACGCCCGCCGCGCCACCCGCGTCGACGCGCAGGGCACGCTCGTCTCGCTCGAAGACCAGGACCGCGGCGGCTGGAACACCGCCGAGATCGCCGAGGGCACGGAGTTGCTGGAGACCGCGCTCCGTCTCGGTGTCGCCGGGCAGTACCAGATCCAGGCCGCCATCGCCGCCTGCCACGCGACGGCCGCCCGCGCCTCCGACACCGACTGGGCGCAGATCGCCGCCCTCTACAGGGAACTGCTGCGGTTCGTACCCTCGCCCGTCGTCGAACTGAACCGCGCGGTCGCCGTCGCCATGGCCGAAGGGCCCGAGGCCGGGCTCGAACTGGTCGACAAGCTCACCGCGGACGGCGCTCTCCCCGGATACCACCTGCTTCCCGCGACCCGCGCGGACCTGCTCCGGCGGCTCGACCGGCTCGACGAGGCCGCCGGCGCGTACCGCGAGGCGCTCACGCTCGCCGGTACCGACGCCGAGCGCGCCTACCTGTCGGGCAAACTCGCCGAAATCTCCTGACTCCCGGCTGTCTGTCCGCGGCGTCACCGTTCGTCGGTGGGCGACAAGTCCGAAAAAGGAAGGGGTCATCCGATGGCCGTTCTCGACGTCCCCGGCGCCCGGCTGCACCACACCGTGACCGGCAGCGGCCCGGTTCTGCTGTGCATTCCCGGTGGCGCGGCTGATTCCGCGATGTTCGCGCCGATCGCGGGCCTGCTCGCGGAGCACTACACGGTGATCACCTACGACCCGCGCGGGATCTCCCGCAGCACGCTCGACGATCCGGACGGAGAGCAACGGATCGAGGACCACACCGGCGACGCGCTGCGCCTGCTCGACAGCGTGAGCACGGAACCGGCGGTGATCTTCGCGTCCAGTGGTGGCTGCATGCAGGCTTTCGACCTCGTCACCCGCCATCCCGGGCGGGTCAAGACGTTCCTGGCGCACGAACCGCCGCTGACGACCTTGCTGCCGGACCCATCCGACGTTGGCCCGGACGAACTGCAGCGCCTCCACCGCGAACAGGGCATCGAAGCGGCGATGGCGAAGTTCATGGCCGACGCCGGTTTCGAGATGGACTGGAGCGCGCTCCCGCCGGAGATGCGGAAGAACATGGAATTCTTCGTCGTGCACCTGATGAAGATGATCGGGGAGTTCACCCCGGACTACGAAGCGCTGAAGGCGTCGGAGACCCGGATCGTCGTCGGCGTCGGGAAGGACTCGGCCGGGCAGCCCGCGCACGAGGCGGCGGTGCTCGCGGCCGCCCGGCTCGGCGTGGAGCCGGTCTACTTCCCCGGTGACCACGGTGGTTTCGCGGCGGAGGCCGTCGCGTTCGCGCCTCAGCTTCTGGCGCTTCTCGACGCCTGATGTCAGGAAAGGGTCGTTCAAGACATCTTTGTCCTGAACGACCCTTTCCTGACACGTGTCAGGCGCGGACGTGCACGATCAGCCCGCCCACCAGAGCCCCGAAACCGCCGATCGCGGCCAAGGTCCGGACCAGATTCCACCGTTCCCAGACACCCTCGAACTTCGCCCGCAACGCCTCGAAGTCGGTGCCGTCGCCGTCGAAACCCGCTTCGAGCGCGTTGTTCAGCGGCACGTTGATCGCCATCGTCACGATCAGCATCACCAGCAGCAGGGCGAACCCCGCGATGAGCCACGGCAGCGCGGGCCGCAGTTCCGCCCTGAAATGCAGTGCCGCCGCGGCCGCCGCGAGCAACGGCGCGCCGCCGAAGCTCAGCGCGAACCAGCCGTTGAGGATCGCGATGTTGATCTCCCGCATCCCCGTCACATAGGTCCGGGCGTCCGCCCGCCCCAGCCCCGGCATCACCGAGCACGTGTACGCGTAGAACAAGCCGGCGATCAACCCCGCCGTGATGACGGCCGCGATCAGGACGATCTGGCTCAGCGTGGCCATTCCTGTCGCCTCCCTTCCGATTCCAGCTCGTTTCATCGATTCCAGACCCCAGTGGCCGCAGCTTTCGCGGCGTATTCGGAGAAGTCCCTCGCGGGCCTGCCCAGCACCCGCTCGACGTCGCCGGTGAGCGAGGAGTTCCGGCCGTCGAGGATGCGCGTGAACAGGTCGGTCAGGCCCTCGATCTCCTCCTCCGGCACGCCCTGTTCGGCCGCTCCCGCCGCGAATTCCGCGGCGGAGACCGGAACGTACCGGACATCCCGCCCGGAAGCCTTGCCGATTTCCGCCGCCGCGTCCGCGAAACCCAGCAACCGGGGGCCGGTCAGCTCGTAGACCTCGCCGTCGTGCCCGTCGGTGGTCAGCGCCGTCACCACCACGTCGACGATGTCCTCGACGTCGATGAACGGCTCGGTCACCGACCCGGCGGGCAGCACGATCTCCCCGGCGAGCACCGGTTCCAGCAGGAAGTGCTCGCTGAAGTTCTGCGCGAACCAGCTGGCCCGCACGACCGTCCACTCGGCACCGGAGTCCCGGACACCCTGTTCGCTGACCACGGCTTCCTCTTCGCCGCGGCCGGACAGCAGGACCAGCCGCCGCACCCCGTGGTCCACGGCCAGCTTGGAGAAGTCGCGGATCGCTTCGGCGGCACCGGGGAAGGCCAGGTCGGGGTAGTAGGTCAGGTAGGCGGCGCTGATCCCGGTGACCGCGGCCGTCCAGGTCGAAGGGTCGTTCCAGTCGAACACCGGCCGCGAGGCCTTCCGGACGCCGATCCCCAGATCGGTCAGCCGCTGCGCGACCCGGCTCCCCGTCTTGCCCGTCGCGCCGAGGACCAGGACCGTCTCGTTGTTCTTCGTGTTTGTCATGGCACTAGTCAAGCGCCTACGAATGAGACGCAACATAGCTCAAAGGCTCGGTTCCATGTTTCATCGTCTACACTTGCGCTATGGATCCCCTCGCCGGTCTGCTCGACGGACCCCGCGCCCGCGGCGCGTTCCTGCTGAAGTCGGTCATGACCCCGCCGTGGTCACTGCGGATCGAGGACGAGGCGCCGCTGACGGTGATGGCGCAGGTCCGCGGTGAGTCGTGGGTGGTGCCCGATCGCGGGGACGCGGTCCGCCTCGGCACCGGTGACATCGCCATCGCCCGCGGTCCGGACCCGTATCTCGTCGCGGACGACCCGGCCACCCCACCGCAGGCGATGATCCTGCCGGGACAGGAATGCCTGACGCCCGACGGGAAACACCTCACCGAGCTGTCGGATCTCGGCGTCCGCACCTGGGGCGACGACCCGGACGGCCCCGTCGTCCTGCTCACCGGCACCTATCCGCTCGAAGGCGAGATCAGCAAACGGCTCCTCAACGCGCTGCCGTCGCTGCTGGTCGTCCGGGACGACGAATGGGACAACCCGCTGGTGACGCTGCTCGCCGGCGAGATCGTCAAGGACACGCCCGGCCAGGAAGCCGTCCTGGATCGCGTGCTCGACCTGCTTTTGGTCGCCGCGCTGCGGACCTGGTTCGACCGGCCCGACGCCGCCGCACCCGCCTGGTATCGCGCGCACAGCGATCCGGTCGTCGGGCGCGCGCTGAAACTGTTGCAGCACAAGCCTTCCGAACCGTGGACCGTGGCGAGCCTCGCGGCCGACACCGGCGTGTCCCGGGCCGCGTTCGCCCGCCGGTTCACCGCCGCCGTCGGCGAACCGCCGATGGCCTACCTCGCGAGCTGGCGGATCGCGCTCGCCGCGGATCTCCTGCGCCAGCACCCCGACGTCACCATCGGCGCGGTCGCCCGGCAGGTCGGCTACGGCAGTTCGTTCGCGCTCAGCACCGCGTTCAAACGCGAACACGGTGTCAGCCCGCAGGGTTACCGCGCCGGGGTCGCGTAACGCTCGACCAGTTCCGCGCCGATCCGCGCGAGTTCCTCCTGGACCGACTCCGGGCCCAGTACGTCGATCATCGAACCCCAGCCCGCGAGCTGCTGCGCGATCATCCACGCCACCGGCGCCGACACCGTCACCCGCACACGCCCGTCTTCGAGCGTCTCCTCCACCCGTGCCTGCCGTCCGAAGTGGTCCTGGAGGATCGGCAGATGCCGCTCGGCGATGAGCACGGTCGCGTCCAGCCCCGAACGCCGTTGCTCGACCCGGTCGACCACCTGCTCCCACGCCCGCGACAGTTCGAAGTCGTCCGGCCGCCCCGCGGGCAGGTCGCTGACCTCGGCATCGGACATGCGATCGACGCGGAAGGTGCGCTGCCCCTTCTCGGTACCCGCGATGAGGTACCAGATGTCGTCCTTGTCCACGAGCCCCCACGGATCCACGACCCGCTCGACCGGCTCCACGCCCTTCTTCGCGTAGCCGAACCGAACCTTGCGGCGGCGCACGATCCCGGCCTGCAGCACGGTGAGCAACTCGGGCCGTTCCTTCTCCCGCTCACCCCACCGCGACGGATCGATGACGACCGCGTCCGCGGCGGCCTGCGCGTCGGCGCGGAACGTGTCCGGCAGGGCCCGGACCAGCTTCCGCAGCGCGGATTTCACCTCGGGCGAGATCGACGCGGCCGGACCGGCGAGCAGGAACAGCGCCTGGGCCTCCGAAGCGGACAGTCCACTGAGGTCGGTCCGCGCGCCGCCGACGAGCGACCAGCCGCCGCCCCGGCCGGGCTGCGGGTACACCGGGACACCCGCCGACGACAACGCCTCGAGGTCACGCCGCGCGGTGGCGACCGAGATCTCCAGTTCGTCCGCCAGTTCGGAAGCCGTGACGCGGCCACGCGCCTGCATCAGCAGGAGGGTGGCCACCAGGCGATCGGCACGCATGGCGCCCAGTCTCGCAGGCAAACCGCTCATCCGGTGAACACTTTGTGGCGCGGACTTGACCTTCACATCGATGTCAGGCCCTACGGTCGGCGCACCCACTCAGAAGGAGAAGCACATGGCAGGCGCAGTGATCATCGGCGCGGGACCGGGTATCGGCCGCTCGGTCGCGCACCGCTTCGCCAAGGAAGGGCTGCCGATCACCTTGCTGGCCCGCCGTTCGGCGACCCTGGAACCGCTGGCCGCCGAACTCGGGACCGCGGTGGCACTCACCGCCGACGTCACCGACGAGGCTTCCCTCAAGGCCGCTCTCGACACCGCGGTGCGGGAACACGGCGAGCCTGACGTCGTGGTCTACAACGCGGCGATCATCCAGGCCGACGCCCCCGGCGAGCTGTCCGTCGAACGGCATCTCGCGGCGTGGTCGGTCAACGTCATCGGAGCGATCACCACCGCGGCGCACGTCGCGCCGGGGATGGCGGAGCGCGGATCGGGCACGATCATCGTGACCGGCGGGATGCCGGAAGCCGTACCCGCCTACACGAGCCTCTCGCTCGGGAAAGCGGGCGTGCGGGCGCTGGTTTCCCTGCTGGACAAGGAATTCGGCCCCTCAGGAGTGCACGTCGCCACGGTGACCGTCGCCGGACCCGTCGCGAAAGGAACCCCGTTCGACCCCGACGACATCGCCGAGCACTACTGGCGGCTGCACACGCAGCCGCGAGAAGACTGGGAGCAGGAGATCGTCCACACGGCGTAGCAGGCCTACCAGTGCGCCGGATGGGAAAGCGAGTCCGGCAGTTTCGTCGTCGCGTCGCCCTTCGCCGCGTCCAGTTGCGACTGGAGGAGGAAGAGCGTGTCACGGAAGTCCGCGCCGCGGATGTCGGCGTCACGCAGGTCCGCCCCGGTGACGTCGGCCTGCCGGAGATCGGCCCCCCGCAGGTCCGCGCCGATCAGATACGCCCCGCGCAGCAGCGCGCCGCGCAGGTTCGATCCCTTGAGCTTCGCGCCGATGAGGTCGGCGCCGCGCCGGTCCTTCTTCTTGCCCGGCACGGCGGCGCGGGCGAGCTCGCTCGCGCGCAGCAGCAGCCCGTTCACCGCGCCCCGATGCGAATGGACGTCCAGTTTTCGCAGCACGCCGGGCGTGTCCAGCGTCATCCGCTCGGTCCGGTCGATCATCTCGGCCAGGTCGTCACGGATGGGCGCGGACGTCGGCAGCGAGGCCGCCTCGGTCAGGTAGTAGAGCAGCTCCTGCAGATCCCGCATCACCGGGAAGACCGCGAACATCGTCTTGGCCGTCTTCGGTGACTTGCGCCAGTCCTCGCCGTCGAAGGTGACCTGGGAGACCTTCTGGCCCGCGCCGAAGCAGTCGTAGACCGTGCAGCCGGTGAAGCCCTTCTTGCGGAGCTTGTCGTGGATTCCGCACCCGGAGTCCTCGCGCAGGTTCGGGCACGCCTGGCCCGCCGGTTTGGTGATCGCGAAATCGGCCGACGCCGCGAAGGCCGGGACGACACAGCACAGGCCGAAGCAGTTCTCGCAGTCGGCTCGCAGGCTGGAAAGGGCTGGCACGGTGGTTCGGACTCCAGAAGCTCGGCAAGGTGTTCCAGCCACAGGGTACGGAGCACACTTTCCGTGCAGGGCACCCGCCGCCAATGGCCGCCAGACGAAGGTCGGGTCCTGCCCCATTCAGTCGATTCGGACATGTCATGCGCTCAATAACCTCGATCCCCGTGGGAATCGGCAGGTGCCGTCCCATGCGGTCGAGCTGGACCGCCTTTCCGCCGCTGTGGTCTTGACCGGCCGGTCCCCTGCGAACGACAGGACGAACACATGCGAGAGACGAGACAAGCGCGTTGGCTGTCACGTGCCGGGATGGCGAGCGCGGTCGCGGTGGCGATCAGCGTGACCGCTGCTCCCGCCCAAGCCGCCGAAGGACAGATCCTCGCCGCGGGATCCGCCGAAGCGATCCCGAACAGCTACATCGTCACGCTGAAGGACACCGGCGTCGTGGGCGCGCTGGCGAACCGCTTCGGCGCGAAGGTGGAGCAGGTCTACAGCAACTCGCTCAAGGGCTTCTCCGCGACACTGTCGGAGCGGCAGGCCAAGCGCCTCGCCGCCGACCCGTCGGTGGCGTCGGTCGAGCAGAACCAGGTCGTCCACGCGGACGCGACCCAGACCAACCCGCCGTCCTGGGGCCTCGACCGCGTCGACCAGCGCAACCTGCCGCTCGACAACAAGTACAGCTACACCAGCACCGGCGCGGGCGTGAACGTCTACGTCATCGACACCGGCGTGCGGATCAGCCACCAGACCTTCGGCGGCCGCGCCCGCAACGGCTACGACTTCGTCGACAACGACGCCGTCGCGCAGGACGGCAACGGCCACGGCACCCACGTCGCCGGCACCATCGCCGGTTCGCAGTACGGCATCGCCAAGGGCGCGACCGTCTACGGCGTCCGCGTGCTCAACAACTCCGGCAGCGGCACCACCGCCGGGGTCATCGCGGGTATCGACTGGGTCACCAAGAACCACGTCAAACCGGCCGCGGCCAACATGAGCCTCGGCGGCGGTGCCTCCAGCACGCTCGACGACGCCGTCCGCCGGTCGATCGCCGCGGGCGTCACCTACGGCGTGGCCGCCGGGAATTCCAACTCGAACGCGTCGGGCTTCTCCCCCGCCCGCGTGACCCAGGCGATCACCGTCGGCTCGTCCACCAACACCGACGCGCGCTCCAGCTTCTCCAACTACGGCAGCGTCGTGGACATCTTCGCGCCGGGCACGAACATCACGTCGTCGTGGAACACCAACGACACCGCGACGAAGACCATCAGCGGCACCTCGATGGCGACCCCGCACGTGGTCGGCGTCGCGGCCCGCTACCTGCAGAACAACAAGAGCGCCACGCCCGCGCAGGTGGCCACCGCGCTGATCAACGCGGCCACTCCGGGCAAGGTGACCAACCCGGGCTCCGGTTCCCCGAACCGGCTCCTGTACTGGTCGCCGACCGCGTGACCTGAGGCCTCGTGAGTGGTAAGGACGGTTCTAACCGTCCTTACCACTCACGAGGGGAGGTTCGGGGACAGTGGACGTCCCGAATCCTCCACGCTCGACCGTGCCGCGGTGGGTAGGCGAATCCACAGAGGGCACCTTCCGGGCGGCACATGCCTGCTTTGTGCCTATAAGTCCAGTTTTGCGCGGGGTCGTGAGTGGCAAAGAGGGTTAGAACGACCATCGCCACTCACGACCCGCGGGCAATACTGCGCAAAGTGCCCGAATCGGGCGCTTTGATCTCGAAGAGTGACCTTTTTGGACAGTCCAATGGGCGTGCTAGGCATCGGTGGCGAGCCACCACTCACGAGACGTGCCCCGTCGACGGCGCTACAGCACCTTCCGGATACTCGGCACCACGGCCGCGAGCCCGGCGGCGTTCGGGTGCAGCGGGGCGAAGCTGTTGTTCACCACCGACGGGATCAGCCCTTCGATCCATTTGACGCCGATCGGCTGGCAGGCGTCGTGCCCGATACTCGGCGTCCGGATGTCGACGTACTTCGCACCGTGCGCGGCGGACTGCTCGGCCATCCGCGCGTTGAGCCGGTCGATGTTGGCCTGGATGTAGTCGGCGTCCTGCGGCAGGACCGGGACGAGCGGCCAGCAGCCGCCGGATTTGATCCCGGTCGGATAGCCCACCATGACGATCTCGGCCCGCGGGGCGCGCTGGCGGATCTGCTCGATCACCGTGCCGTAGGTCGCGGCGAAGGCGTCGATCCTGGTGGCGTACTTGTCCACCCCGCCCGTGGTGTTGGCCGCCTTGCACGAAGCACCCACCGGCAGCAGGTTCACGCACGACGTCGCGAGCCCGACCAAACCGATGTCGTTGCCGCCGATGCCGACGGTCACCAGTGTCGTGTCGGCCGAGAGCGCGTCGTACTGCGGCGGGTTCGTGCCGGAGATGATCCCCTTCTGTGGGTTGGTGAAATGGGCCGTGGTCGCGGCGCCACAGGTGACGTCGCGCAGTTCGTCGACCTCGATCTGCTTCGCCAGCAGACCCGCGTAGTTGATCGCCGACCGGGCGCAGGTGAGCAGATCGGACTGCGGCAGCACCACCGAGCCTGCCGAGAACGAGTCACCCATCGCGACGTACACCTGCCGCTCCGCCGAGGCGAGGGCCGGTGTCCCGATTCCGACGAGGGTCAGTGCGGTGCCCGCCACCGCGGCGATCCGGGCGATTCTTCCCCAGCGTGTCACTGCCGCCTCCTGCATGCGTCGTCGAATGCTGCGGTCAGCGTCCGCCGGAGCGGGGAGAACCACTAGAACGGAGGCGCGCGTTCTCGATCGGAGTTTTGTAGGTTCCCTCTATGACGAAGGCGTCGGCACAGCCCTGGCGCAGGCTCGACGCCTCGGTGCTGACCCGCCTGGAGCCCGACACCGCCGCGATCGCGTCCGCCGCGATGGACCAGGTCCGTGCCGGGCTGCGGACCCCGCTGGACGACCGGACGGCGGCGAACCTCCAAGTCACCCTCGACGTCGCGTTGCACGCCTTCTTCAGCGAGATCGGCCATCCCGACATCACCACCGACCGGGAGGTCTACCGCGCGCAGGGCCGGGCCCAGCACACCGCGGGCCGCAGCCTCGAGGAGATGCTCGGCTTCTACCAATCCGCGGCACTGGGCGTATGGCGGCAGCTGACCTCGGCGGCACCGGCGGTGGATCTGCCGACCCAGGCGATCGTCGAACTAGGTGAGGCGCTTTTCGCTTTCATCGCGGAACTCTCGGCCGCGGCCGCCGACGGATACGCCGAAGCACGCTCACAGGCGGCGCGGGCCGGGCAAGCGCGGCGGGACCGGCTCCTGGGTCTCCTGCTCGCCGAACCGGCCACCGCACGGGACCTGCTCGAAGACGCCGCGAGCCAAGCCATGTGGGTCCTGCCCGGCAGGCTCGTCGTCGCGGTCACCAGCGCCGATGTCGCACCCCAGCTGCTGGACCGGATGCCGGGGCGGGTGCTGGTCGGCCGTCATCACGACCTGACCGCGGTGGTCATGCCCGCCGACCGGCTGGAGTGGTACCTCGGGCGGTTGCGGGACCTGCTCGGTGACGACCAGGCCGGCGTGGGCCCGGTCGTGCCGCTCCGCTCGGCCGCGCTCGGTGCCCGCCGGGCGAGCGCGCTCTGGCGGCTGACCCGCACCGGCGCGCTCGGTGACAGTCCCCTCGTCCACACCACCGATCACCGCATCGATCTGCTGCTGACCGCCGATCCCGAACTCGCCGCCGAGTTCTCGGAAGACGTCCTCGCGCCGTTGGCCGGTCTCCCGGAACCGGCGCGGCAACGGCTCACCACGACCCTCGCCGCCTGGCTCGCGCGGCCTGATCAGCCACAGGCGATCGGCGTCGAACTGCATGTCCACGTCCAGACCGTCCGGTACCGGATCCGGCAGTTGCGGACGCTGTTCGGCGGCACGATCGACGACCCGGCAGGCCGCTTCGCGCTCGCGACCGCGCTCAGGATCGACCCGCTGGTATCGAGGGAACCTACAAAACCATCAGAGCGGAGCGTCCATCCGCTGCGTCCCGACGACGGATAGCAGCCGCAGCGCGTTCTCCGACGGAGTGCCGGGATCGGCGGTGTAGATCACGACCTGCTGGTCCCGGTCGCGGATGTCGAGGACGTCGCAGTTCACGCTGACCGGGCCGACCACCGGATGCTGGAACGTCTTGCACAGCGTGGGCGCGGCGCACACGTCGTGCGCGGCCCAGAGCCGGGCGAATTCCTCACTGCCGTCGAGGAGTTCCCGGATCAGCCCGGCGACTTCGGGGTCGTCGGGATAGCGGCCGGCGGTGACCCGCAGATTCCGGACCGCGCTCGCCGCGAACTCGTCCACATCGGACACCCCGTACAGCCGCCGCCCCGCCGGCCGCGGCCCGAGGAACGCGCGGCGCACGAGATTGCGGTCCCGCCGGGGCAGCGCGGAGAAGTCCTCCATCAGCGCCGCGGCGAGGTCGTTCCAGGCGAGCACCTCGTAGGTCGCCGACAGCACGATCGCCGCCGCCTGCGGAAGACGGTGCAGCAGCGCGAGAATGCTCGGCCGGACCTCACGCGACGGTCCGGGCGGTGGTCCCGGCGGCGCGCCGGCGAGATGGTGCAGGTGATCCCGTTCCACATCCGACAGCCGGAGTGCCCTGGTCAGCCCGCCCAGTACCTCACGCGAGGGCCGCGGACCGCGAGCCTGCTCCAGCCGCGTGTAGTACTCGGTCGAGATGTACGCCAGCTGTGCCACCTCCTCGCGCCGCAGACCGGGAGTGCGGCGGCGGGGCCCGGCGGGAAGGCCGACGTCGGCGGGTGTGATCCGCTCGCGCCTGCTGCGCAGGAAGTCCGCCAGTTGTCGTCTGTCCACCTCTCCAGTGTGGACGATCGCGGCCCGCCAGCCAGGTACCGCCGATGCCTGGATAGGCGCCGAAAGCGGGTGAACGCTCGATTTCATGACCACCACAACGACTGTTTCCGGCCTGCTCGACGGCAAGGTCGCCTTCGTCACCGGTGCCGGCCGAGGCATCGGCGCCGCCGCCGCACGGCTGTTCGCCAGGGAAGGCGCCCGCGTCGTGCTCGCCGCCCGCACCGAGTTCCAGCTGAAGGCCGTAGCCGAGGAGATCCGCGCGGAGGGCGGCATCGCGGACCACGTCGTATGCGACCTCGGCGACGCGTCGAGTATCCGCGCGGCCGTCGACCGCGCGGTGGACCTGCACGGCAGGCTCGACGTCGCGTTCAACAACGGCGCGACCAACGTGCCGCCCGGCCCGATGGACCAGGTGACCGAGGCCGATTTCGACCGGATCTATGCCGTGAACCTGAAGGGTCCGTGGCTGGCCATGGTCGCCGAGATCGGGGCCATCCGTGCCACCGCGAAGACCGGCGCCATCGTCAACAACACCAGCGTCGGCAGCCTGATGGCCAATCCGGAACTCCCCGCGTACGGCGCCATGAAACGCGGCGTCAACAGCCTCACCGCGTCGGCCGCCGCCACCTACGGTCCGGAAGGGATCCGGATCAACGCCGTCGCACCCGGCACAACGTTGACCGAGATGTTCTCCGAGTGGGTCGAGAGCTCGCCGGACATCCTGCAGCGGCTCAACGCTCAGACCCCGCTGGGGCGGGTGGCCGAGCCCGAGGAGATCGCGCAGGCCGCGGCGTGGCTGCTGAGCGATCGCGCCTCCTACGTGACCGGGGTGGTCCTGCGGGTGGACGGCGGCATGCTGGCCTGACCTCGGGACAGGGGTGGGTGATGCGGGGGAACCGGTGTCGGCCTTCCGACGTCTGAACGCGCACGCCCACCCTGACCAGGGGTTTGCCCGAGGAGAAGCCGATGCCGTTCCTGGATCCCGAACCGCTCTACGCCAAGCTCACGTCGGGGGACGCGGCGGGCATCGCCGAGGTCGGCGCCACCATCGCCGACGCCAAGACGTCGTTGCAGACCGTGGCGGACGGGATCTCCGACGGCGCCCTGCGAGCGGCCCGGTCCTGGCGCGGGAAAGCGGCGGCGGAGTTCGTCGGCAAAGCGAAACAGTCCTCGCGAACCGTCGCCGAGGTCTACACCCAGCTCAACACCGCCGAGGCGGCGGTCAAGGGCGCCGCGAAGGCGTACTCCGCGCTGCGGACGTCGGCCGACACCGCCATCGGCCCCTGGCGCAAGCTCGGCCTGACCGACCTCCTCGAAGCGCCGGAGATCGCGATGAAGACCATCCGGGCCCTGACCGTCGCGCAGCAGACCTACGAAAGCCGGCTCACCGCGCTGGCGGCCACTACCGACGGCGGCGGAAGCGGGGGCTGGGACAGCGACGGCAACGCCGACATCAGCGGCGTCAACCCAGGCGAGCCGTGGACTTCGCAGGGCTTGGCCTACGACGGCGAGAACCTGCTGGTGGGCTCGTACCACGACGGTGATGGGGACGGCTCCGGCGACAGCCCCATCGGACCCGGACTGACCCCGAGCAGGCTGACCTACGTCGACTACGAGACCGGCGTGGAAACGGGGAACGTTTACCTCAACGGCAACGGCGACGTCGGTGCGCCCACGCACACCGGCGGCGTCGCGACGGACGGCGAGCACGTCTGGGTGTCGTCCAACGGATACGTGTACGTCTACGACAAGGCCGAACTCGACGCCGCGCAGGACAGCGGAAAACCGGTCAACGCCGTGGACGTGGTCGACACGCCCGCCCACAGCTACGTCACCTACGCGCAAGGCAAACTCTTCGTGGGCGACTACACCAACAACCGGCTCTACGAAGTCCCGGTCGGCCCGGACGGCTCACCCCGGCCGGACGAGGCCGGGGATCCGATCGAGACGCCGAACAACGTCCAGGGTGTCGTGGTGCGCGACGACGAGTTCATCTTCTCGTCCTCCGACGGGCACAGCGGCAAGTTCTACCGGCAGGACCGGACGCCGGAGTGGTACGACTTCAACGATCGCGAAGAGATCGAGCTGAAGGGCGGCGAGTCGGGCAACGAGGACGGTTACGACTCCCACGGCGTCGAGGAGGCCGTCGAGATCGACGGGGAGATCGTGCTGGCGCACGAATCCGGCGCCTACGGCTACCAGAAGAACCCTGGCTCGAAATGGGACGAACCGGAGCTGACCAGGATCTCCCTGGACGAACTCGGCCTCGACCCCGACGGTGCGCTCTCCCCCGGCGACGCCGGATACGAAACCGATCCCGACTCGCTGGTCGGTGCCGCGGGCGTCCTGGACGGGGCGACGTCGACGTTGAGCACCGCGGCCGGCGCGATGTCGCGGCTGCAACTGGTGCCGCACTTGCTCGGCGACGTGCCCGCGGCGACCACCTTCAGCGACGCGCTGACCAAGCACGTCACGGCGGCGGGCGACCGGCTGACGGCGGGAGTGGAAACGGTCGGCGGCATCGCGGACGGCCTGGTCACCGGGGCGGACACGTACCGGCGCGTCGAGGACGGGGTCAAGGAAGGGCTGGACAAGCTCGGCGGGTTGTTCAGGTAGCTCGCTTCCGGCGATCACGCCACCAGCGTGTAAGCGAGTGACGGCACGAACTCGCCTGCAGAACTGGTGGGAGCTTCTCCACACGGCCCGTCGGAGACTCCTGGCGTGGTGAGCCAGAGCAGTTGCAGCTTGTCGCGCTCAGGCCTCAAGACCTGGTTCTGCCCCACCTGTGCACCGGACGGATTGCAATCCCCGTTCGTCGGTGCTCCGTTGCGGCTGCTGTCAGCCACCATCAGGTAGTCGTTCCGTCCTGTGGCAGCCAGCAGCCGGTCTCGGACACCGTTCGCCGTCGCGGTCGCGGCGCCCTCGGTGGCGTAGCCGCGCACGTTGACCGCGAACCCGTCCACAGTTCGTCCCGCCGAAGCGATCATCTCGGCGGCTGCGGATGCTGAGATCGCGTCCGAGACATCCAGAAGGACGATGGTGCGGGCAAGCGCGCCGAGGGTTTCCGCGGCTGAGAGAACAACTGTTGCCGTGATTCGGTAACGGAGCACCCCTTGGCCGCCCGGATCACCACCAAGGCCGGTGCCCCGGCGATACCGGCCGCGATCCCGTCGAGCCATGCACGGTGGCCCATCCCGCACGCTTCCGGCTGGTCCGGGGCGATCGTGAAGATCGACATCGTGTTGGTGGCACCAGCCCGGCGGACGGCCTGTTTCACCTGTTCGGCCGTGCGTACGACCTGGGCGGCCGGGCGTGAGGCGATCCGATCGCGAATGACGTCGGCTTCGGGCCCGGTCGGCACCGAGCGCACCCAGACCGCGGCCGGGTTGTCCTCGTCGACCCGGAAGTCGCGCGCGGGGCCGAGTATCGGAACCGGCGCAGCGACGCCGCGTGGGTCGATCGCACGTCCGCCCGGATCGCAGGCTCCCAGCACGGTGAGCAGGACGATGAGGGGCACCAGGGTCGACCAGCACTGGTTGTCCCTCATCCTCATCCCCACCCGTCTCGTCCGGTCCCGAGCTGGTGCAACTTCACCGGCTGATTATTCCCGGACCACACGCGTCTCGGTTGCGTCTTCGCCCAGGAGAATCGTCAGCAAATCGTGCCGCAGCGGCGCCGATGGTTCGTCCGTCGCGGCGAGGGCGCGTTGACGGATACGCGACAGGGTCACCGTGACCTCGTCGTGCACCGCCTGGGATTGGGCGACTCGGAGTTGAGCTGCGGCGAGTTGCTCGCGCGCGGCGGTCAGCTCGGACTGGGCGTTCCCGAGTTCTGTCCGTGACGCGGTCTCGCGTGCCGCCTGCTCGGCAAGAGCTTCCCGATGGCGGACCTCTTGATCGCTCAGCTGCGCACGGACGGCGTCCAACTCCGCGGTCAGTTCGCGCTTCTGCGTGTCCAGGAGTCGCTCCCACGTCTTGCGACGCTCGTCCGATTCGGCCAACGCGGTCCGTGCTGCGTCTCGTTCCGCGGTCCGGGTCGCCAGCTCCTCGCCGCGGGCGGCGAGCGTGGCAGCCAGCTGGTCGGCGCGGTTTCGCTGGGTCGCCGCTTCTTCGGCTGCTTCCTGTGCGTGCTCGGTGATCACCGCGGTGGCCGACTCCGCTTTCGCCTGAGCCAGCTGGGCCGCTGCCCGGGCCTCGACCGCCTCGTCCGTGGTCACCTTGGCCAGAAGCTCGGCCTGCTGAGCCGTCCGGGCGGCTTCCTGCGCTTCCTCGGCGGCGGCTTCGGCCTCGGCTGCTCGTGCCAGCGCGGCCTCCCGTTGCCGGTCGGCTTCCGCGGCGGCCTCATGGGCAGCCTCGGCCTGAACGACGGCCGTCGCGATCTCATCGCGTAGATGGGCGGTGACCGCGTCGAGCGCGTTGCTCAACGTGCGGAGAGGGCCGGTCAGCGCGGCGGCGGCCTGGTCGAAGGCCTGTCCGGCGTCCGCCAGCGCCGCGGACGGCACGCCCTCGTCGCCCAGAGCCTCCCGTAGCGCCTGTTCTGCCGAGGCCAGTTGCTTGCAGCTTTTTCCGCCGGGCCATGTCCGGTCTGGGCAGAACTCGTAGGGCCTGCCTCCACGCGGTCCGGGTGGCGGCAGCGGCTCCCGGCACTTGCGAAACCCGCATCGTGCCTGCTCCGGCGCACTTTCCTCGGCTACCGCACTCGCGTTTTCGACCATGTCCGGAGCTTACCTTGTTAGTTGCATAACCTCTAACTGGAGTAGCGGTAACTATAACTACAACCTAACTTAGCTACAGAAGATACATTTTGTAGCTAAGTGGTTCGCGGAGGTCGATCTGGAGGCGTGAGCGTCCGGAGACGAAGAATTCGGGGCGTCTGAGGCGCTGCCGAAAACTGGGCAAGCGATCAACGCCGCTACGGTGTGCGGATGATCGTGACTGGTGTGGCGCAGGACGACAGCGTCGCCAGGACCGGGCTATCCCCCGCCGGCGCACTCACCGACGAGGTCTGGCCGGGACTGGCGGATCCGGCGGGGCTGCTGTCGGGAATCACCGACTGGCTCACCGGCTACGGCAACCGTCAGACTCGTCGCACCTACGCCGAAGGGCTCGGACTGCCGGTCAGTGCGGCCGACATCGCCGCGGCTTGGACGCCGAGCGGCGCTCCGAGCGACGCTCGCTGGAGCGCGGCGGTGGCGGCTTACGCCGACGCCGTGCTCACCGCGCCCGCGTCCGGCCGGGCGGGGCCTCCGCCGGCGGGTCGCGGCAGATTGCGGTCCTGGCATTGGCTGCGATGGTGCGCCACGCGCGGTATCGACCCGACGGCTGCGACGTCGGCGCACGTGAAAGCCTGGCTGGGAGAACTGGATGAGGCGGGCGCCGCGCCGTCGACGCGGGACCGGATGCTCGCCACAGTGAAGACGCTGTACGCGTTCCTGGCCGATGCGGGACTCGTGGCGGCGAACCCCGCGGCGCTGGACCGGCGGCGACTCGGACTGACAGCGGCCGCCGCGAGCACGTCGGCGACGATCACGTTGACCTCCCGGCAGGTCGCGGCGCTGCACCGGGCGGCGGGTGCGCCGCGGCGTGGTGCCGGCGCGTGCGATGTCGCCCGCGCGGTCGCGATCGTCTCCCTCTTCACCCTGGGGTTACGAGTGAGCGAGCTGTGCGGGCTCGACGAGGCGGATCTGCACGTCACGCGGGGGCGCCGGGCGCTGCGGGTGCGAGGCAAGGGCGGGAAGGTCCGTGTCGTGTATCTGAGTGTCCCCGCAGAGAACGCGGTGCTGGAGTACGCGAATTTACGTGGCGACGGCGCGGGAACCGCGATCGTGGCGGGGGTCGGCCGGGCCGGTCGTGGCGGCGACCGGCCGCTGCTGGTGACGCGCGGCGGACGTCGTTTCGCCCGGCAGGCGATCTGGCAGCTGCTGCGCCGGGTCGCCGCGGCCGCGGGCCCGGAGCTGGCCGGGGTCGCCGAGGTGATGCATCCGCACGCGCTGCGGCATTTCTACGTGACCGCGGCGGTGGAGGCGGGTGCGTCACTGGAACATGTCCAGGCCGACGTCGGCCACGCCAGCATCGACACCACCAGCGCGGTCTACGACCACGCGGCCCGCGACCCTGCCCGCAGTGCGGTCGACCTGGTCGCCGACGCCTGGCACCCCACCTCCTGATCCGCCTCGAGAACGAAGAACAGGAAACTCAGGAAGGCGGTCTTGCCCGCGAGCTCCTCCGGGAAGCGCTCTCGCGCTCCCGGCGCCGGGTGGGGCTCGCTGACGACGGACGTCCGGAAACCCGCCGCGGTGAAGGCGTCGGTCATCGCGTGCAGGGGCCGATGCCAGTACGTCAGAACGGCTTTCTGGCCGCTGAAGGTGTACTCGTCCGACCACTTGACGGTCTTGAAGTAGTCGCCTTCGGGGTGGACCAGCTTGAAGATGATCGGGTGGTTGACGGCCATGATCAGCCTGCCGCCGGGTTTCAGCACACGCCGGATCTCGGCCAGCGGTGCCGTCCAGTCTTCGAGGTAGTGCAAAACGAGGGCGGCGATGACGTCGTCGAAGGCACCGTCGGGATAGGGCAGCGGCTCACCGATGTCGGCGACCCGCAATGCGGCGTCGTCACCGAGGCGTTTCCGGGCCAGCTTCAGCATTTTCGCGCTGGAGTCGAACCCGGTCACAATGGCGCCCCGATCGCGCAGCGCCTCGAAAAGAGGACCCGCCCCGCACCCCGCGTCGAGGATCCGCCTGCCGGTCACGTCGCCGGCCAGATCGAGGATGGCGGGCCGCGTGTAGTACGCGTTGATCAGGCTGGTTTCGTTCTCGGCCGCATACGCCTCGGCGAAGGTGTCGTAGTCGTTTTCCACCAACCCAATCTATCGAGGGGTAAGGCGAAGGTGCCGTGGTCGTCAGCTGGGCTGAAGGGGCCTTCGCGTCGTGCTGGTCGATAGAACCGACCGTGTCTCAGCTACCCGCAGCCGGGCGGTTTCGCGTGACCACAGGGACGACACACGTGATCAGACGGACGACACGCGTGTCCAGGCGGACGACTCGTGACGGGACCCGGCCACGCCACCTTTGACTTACCCCTCGATAAGTCACGACGAGGACTTGCCGAGGCCACCCGTGACCGACGGCGACGACGCGAGCGGAACCAGCAGTCGCGCCGCGCCACTGCCGTCCGCGGGCACGGCCCAGATGTCGCTTTCCTTCCCGTTCCCGCGCGGCAGGCTGTACCCGATGGTGTCGTTGTCGAGCCACACCACCTGATCGTCGACACTGCGCGTTTCCGCCAGCGGGGTCTCACGCATCGTGGCCAGATCCAGCACGTGTTCCCGCCACGGATTGACGTCCCCTTCCGCCACCCGCTTCTTGAACGCGAGTTTCTTCCCGTCCGGCGACAGCGAAGGACATTCCGCGTTCTCCCGCAGCGTGCGGGCGTTCCACGCCGTGTTGTCGCCCTGCACCAGATAGGTCCGCCCGCCGGTGGCGACCGTGGCAAAGAACGTCCGCTCGTCCGCCGCGAACGTGACGCCCCAGTAGTTGACGTCCTCGCCACGATGGGGCACGTCCCCGATCCGCAACGGGATGCCCTCGATGTTGCTCGACAGTTCGTTCAGCTCGCGATCCATGATGGCCGTGCGCGTCGAGAAGGTGCCGGGCGTCGAGTAGGAGTCACCGGTGACGAAGGTGGTCCAGCTGCCCATCCGGCCACCAGGTGAAAGCTTCGCGCGGTTGGGGATTCCGGGCACGTCGACTCGTTTGACCTCGCCGAGCGTGGCATCGACGAACCGGGCGACCGCACCCGCCATCGGCGTGGAGTCCTTCGCCAGGCACAGGCCACCGTTCGCCACGGTGTAGAACCGTTCACACGTGAGCGAGCTGATCCGTCGCGGCCCTCCGGGATCGGAGACGGGGACCGAGGCGACGTTGCCGTACCCCGGCCCCGAAGCGCCGTTGCGGAACAGCAGCCTGCCCTGCTCCCCCAGGCCGACCTGCCCCGCGGAATCCACCGCGACCGTCGCGTCGGCCGCCTGTCGCTCGGGGCTCTTCGCCTTGGCCTGCACCACGTACACCACCGAGGCGGCGGCAAGCGCGGCGACACCCGCCAGCGCGACGACGAACTTCACCGGAAGCTTCATCCCGTCTCCTTCCCCGTCACCGGCAGCGGTACGGGCCTGCTTTGTCGAGCAGTTCGCCGTTGGTGCCGATGATCTCCCAGGAATAGGTCTTTCCCTTGAGGACCAGCTTCATCACCCCGTGCTTGCCCAGGATCTTCTCGACGCCTTCGCGGGCTTTGTAATCGAGGTACAGGCTGTCGCCGCCGATGCCGGCGATGACCGAACGCACGCCGTTGGCCTCGTCGACGTGGCCGTTGACGTCCAGCGGCTTCGTCCGCTCGTAGTGGTGATCGTGCCCGGCGAACACGACGTCCGCCTTCGCCCTGGCCAGCTCGTTCCACAACGGCGCCACACTCTTCGCGTCACCGGAATTCCCCGAGTTGAAGCGCGGGTGGTGCCAGTAGCCGGCGATACAGGACTTCTTCGTCTTCGCGAGGTCCTTGCGCAGCCAGGCGACCTGCTCGGCGCCGCCGCCGTTGTACACCGGGTCCGAATCGAGCGCGACGAAATGGAAGGCTCCGACGTCGAAGCTGTAGTACGGCTTACCCTTCGGCGTCGCGATCTTGCCGAAGTACTGTTTGTACCCCGCCAGCTCGTTGTTCCACTCGTGGTTGCCCGGTGTGGGTTTGGTGATCTTCTTGAACCTGCCCCACGTCTTGTCGTAGTAGGACCGGAATTCTTCGATGGTGCCGTCGACGTACTGGTTGTCTCCGACCGTCAGCACGTATCGAGGCTTGATCTTCGCGACGAGCTCCGCGGTCTGCTGGTGCTCGGAAGGCAGCTCCGGTTTGGCGATGTCGCCGGCGAGCGCGATGACGATGCCGTCGGACGGGGTCGGCCGGGTGGACGCCTTCACCGGCGCGGTCGACCCGGACAGGTTTCCTGCCGCGTCCCGCGCCCGCACCGCGTAGTGGAAGTCGAAGCCCGAAGCCAGCGACGTGTCGGTGTAGGACGTCGTGGCGGACCTGCCGATCACATTGCCGTTGCGCAGGATCTCGTACTCGACGACTCCGACGTTGTCGCTCGCCGGGTTCCACCCGAGCGTGATGCTCTCGGTGGTGGACGACGCCTGCCGGAGCCCGGACGGCACCGACGGCGGCTGGATGTCGCCGTCGCCGGTCCGGACGCCGTAGACCTCCAGTTCCCACAGCGAGTACCCGTAAACGGTCGCCCGTGCCGTGCCGAAGATCCGGACGTGCCGGGCGGAAGTGTTCAGATCGGTGAACTCGTCGAGTCCGCCGTCGCTCCCGACCACGGTCTTCACGTCGCGCCAGTTCTGGCCGTCGTCGGACGCCTGGACCTGGTAGTCCTTCGCGTGGGCCGATTCCCAGAAGACCTTGACCCGGCTGATGTCCGCCGGGCCGCCGAGGTCGACGGCGATCCACTGTGGATCACCCTCCAGGCTCGCCCAGCGGGTCGTCGAATCGCCGTCGACGGCGAGAGCACCGCTGAAGCTCTCGTTCTCGACGGTGGACGTCGTCGTCCGTTTGTTGACCGACAGCAGTGATTCCACCGGTCCGGCCGTGGCGCCGGAAGCGATCACGGGCTGAGCGAGCAGGACGATCGCCGCGATCGCGGCGGTGCCCGGCTTCACCATTCGATTCACCTGTACTCCTGGATGTGCTTACGTCGTCGTGAACCACGGACCGGGGTCCGGTGCCGCGGACGGCACCGGACCCCGGCTGTCAGCGGCAGGTGTACGGACCCGCCTTGTCGAGCACGTTCCCGTTGGTGTCGACGATCTCCCAGGAGTAGGACTTCCCGTTCAGCATCAGCTTCATGACGCCGTGCTTGGCGAAGATCTTCTCCACCCCTTCACGTTCCTTGTAGTTCGTGTAGAGGTAGTCCCCGCCGATACCGGTGATGACCGAACGCACGCCGTTGGCCTCGTCGACGTGCCCGTTGACGTCCAGCGGCTTCGTCCGCTCGTAGTGATGGTCGTGCCCGGACATCACCATGTCCGCCTTCACCTTGGCCAGCTCGTTCCACAACGGCGCGATCTGCTTCTTGTCGCCGTATTCGCCCGAGTTGAACCGCGGGTGGTGCCAGTACCCGATGACGCAGGCCTTGGTGTTCTTCGCCAGGTCGTCGCGCAGCCAGGCCACCTGCTCGGAACCACCGCCGCCGTAGATCGGGTTCGAGTCCATCGCGACGAAGTGGAACTCGCCGATGTCGTAGCTGTAGTACGGCAAGCCCTTCGGGTACGCGATCGCGCCGAAGTACTCCTTGTACCCCCTGAGCTGATCGTCCCATTCGTGGTTGCCCGTCGTGGGCTTGGTGATGCTCTTGAACTTGCCCCATGTCTTGTCGTAATGGGCGCGGTACTCGGAAATGGTGCCCTTGTGGTACTGGTTGTCCCCGACGGTCAGCACGTACTGCGGGTTCATCCTGGCGACCTGGTTCGCGGTCGCCTGATGCGTCGAGAACAGCTCGGGGTTGGCGATGTCACCCCCGACCGCGATGGTGATGGGACCGGTTCCGCCGGGCTGGGTGGAGGCCTTGACCACCGAACTCGCCGCGGAGACGTTCCCGGCCGCGTCCCGTGCCCGCACCGAGTAGCCGAACTCCGCTCCGGATGCCAGCCCGGAGTCGGTGTAGGTGGTCGTCGCCGTGGTTCCGACGACGTTCCCGTCGCGGAGCACCTCGTACTCGGTGACCCCGACGTTGTCAGTGGACGCGGTCCAGGCGAGTGAGACGCTGTTGGTGGTGGTGCCCGTCGCGGCGAGACCGGTCGGCGCCGTCGGTGCCTGCGTGTCTCCGCTGCCGGAGCGGTCACCGTAGACTTCCAGCTCCCACAACGAATAGCCGTACGACGTTCCCCTGGCCGTGCCGTGGATACGGATGTGGCGCGCGGACGCGTTGAGGCCCAGGTGTTCGTCGATGGCGCCGTTCCCGCCGGTGACCGACTTGATGTCGGTCCAGGTCCGGCCGTCGGCCGAGCCCTGGATCTTGTAGGTCTTGGCGTAGGCGGCTTCCCAGTTCAGTTTGACCTTGGTGACGGTCGAGGTCCCGCCGAGGTCGACGGCGATCCATTGCGGATCGACCCCTTCCTCGCTGGCCCATCTGGTCGTGGTGCTGCCGTCGACCGCGTTGCCACCACCGAATTCGGCGGCCTCGACCGACGACGTGGTCGTCGGCTTGCCCGCCGACAGCAGGGATTCCGCTTGCGCGGTGGTACCCGACGAAATCAAGGTCTGCCCCAGCAGGGCCAGGGTCGCCACCGCGACACCGGCCAGGGGTGTTCTCCGTTTCATGCGAACTCCTCGACGTTGCGGAGTCGGCGAGTACCGGCGGTGGGCGGCGACTGTCAGCCGGAGTCGCTTAGTTAAGTAAGTTTCCTAACGATCGCAGTGTAAAAGGTTCTTAAACTCACAGTCAACGGGTGATCGCGCGGTGCCCGGCACCATTTGATGGCAGGGTCGCGGCCATGGTGACGCTGGATCGGCTCGTGAACGTCCTCGGTGGATACGGGGCGCGGTTGTGGTGCTGCCCGGTGTCGCGCGAGGCGGCCTTGCGCGACGTGGTCATGCACGACCCCGCCGACCCCCGCGACCTGCGCGGGGACGTGTATCTCGCCGTCGGCGCGGAGTCGGTCACGGCCGCCGTCGAGCTGGCCGCGGCCGCACAGGCCTCCGTCGTCCTGGTCCGCGGCTCATCGCCGGATCCGGAGGCGGCCGAACGGGCGGAACGCGGCGGCGTCGCGGTGCTGCTGGTGGACCCGGACGTGTCCTGGGGACAGCTCGCCGGCGTGGTCTACGGCCTCGTGCTGGAGGGCCGCGAGACCGAGTCGGGCCGCGGGCCGACCGACCTGTTCGCGCTCGCCGACAGCCTGGCGGACGCGCTCGGCAGCGCGGTGACCATCGAAGACCGGCTGTCCCGCGTCCTCGCCTACTCCAGCCGCCAGCATCTGGCCGACCGGGCACGGCTGGAGACGATCCTGGGCAGGCTGGTCCCGGAGCCGGTCCGCGAACTGTTCGAACGGCGGGGCGTGTTCCGCCACCTCGCCGAATCCGACGAGCCGCTGTTCGTCGAGGCCGATCCCGAGCACGGGCTGACCGGACGCATGGTCGTCGCGGTCCGCGCGGGCCGCGAGCTGCTGGGTTCGATCTGGGTGGAATGCGACCGTCCGCTCTCCGACGCCCGGCGGGCGGTCCTGCGGGACAGCTCGCGCACGGTCGGCCTGCACCTGCTGCGCTCACGGGCGAGCGCGGATCTGGAGCGGCAGGTCGAATCCGATCTGGTGATCCGGCTGGTGGAGGGCACACCGGACGCGGCGGCCGTGCTCAGCAGGCTCGGCCTCCCGCCCGGACGGTTCCGGGTGATCGCGCTGCAGGCCCATATCGGCGACGAGCGCCATGCCGCGCTGCTGCTCGCGTTCGAGCGGGCGACCACCGGTTTCGGCTGGTCACGCCCCGGCCGCAGCACGCTGTTCAGCAACACCGTCTACACCGTCCTGCCCGGGGACGACGTCGAGGCGGCCAGGGCGTGGGTCGGTTCGATCCGCGAGGCGCTGCCCCGGCAGGTGACGATGCTCGCCGGCATCGGGGCGGGTGCGACGTCGGCCGAGCTGCCCGCCAGCAGGCTGGAAGCCGACGAATGTCTCGCGCTGCACGGCGTGCGTCCCGGCACGAAATCCGCGATCGCCTACGACGAGGCCTGGGACGACATCCTGGTGCAACGGCTGCGGGCCGCCGCCGCGTCCGGCCGGGCACCCGCCCGCGGCCCGATCACCGAGCTCCGGCGGTACGACAGCGCGAACGCCACCAGCTACGTCGCGACGTTGCGCGCCTGGCTCGAGGCGCAGGGGGATCTCGCGGAGGCCGCCGAGCGGCTGGAGGTGCACCCCAACACGATCCGCTACCGGCTCCGGAAGATGGCCGAAGTGACCGAACTGCGCCTCGACCAGCCCGCGAAACGGCTGGCGATGATCATCGAGCTGGCCGTGTCCGACCCCGCCCCTTGACCGTTCCGGCCAAAACGATCCGCCCAGGTTGTCGGATCCGGACAATCGACACCGCCTGAATCCGAGCCATCCTGACCGCGACAGCACCACTCGTAGCGGAGGAACTCATGGGCGATCTCGACCGGATCGACGGCGGACCGCGTTCGGCGATCGTGATCGGAGCCGGCGTGGTCGGCCTGTCGGCCGCGTGGTTCCTGCAGGAACGCGGCGTCAGTGTCACGGTGGTCGACCGCGCGGGTATCGCGGCGGGCGCGTCGTGGGGCAACGCCGGTTGGCTCTCCCCCGGGCTCTCGATCCCGCTCAACGAACCCGGTGTACTGCGCTACGGACTGCGGACGCTGCTGGACCGGCAGGCGCCGCTGCACGTTCCGCCGTCACCCGATCCGCGGCTGTGGTCGTTCCTCGCCCGGTTCGCCGCGAACTGCACCGGCCGGTCGTGGACCCGCGCGGTCGAGGCGAACGCACCGCTGAACGACGAATGCCTGGAAGCGTTCGACGTCCTCACCACGAACGGCGTGGACGCGCCGACCATCGAAGCGCCGATCACGGCGGCGTTCGAGACCGCCGACCACGCCGCCGGCCTGATCGGCGAACTGCGGCGGATCGAGGAAGTGGGACAGGGCATTTCCTACACCCGCCTCACCGCGGCCGACCTCGCCGAGCGGTTCCCCCAGGCCACGGCCAGGCTCGGCGCCGGTGTCCGGATCGACGGGCAGCGCTACGTGGATCCGGGCCGGTTCGTCGAGTCGCTGGCACGGTCGGTGGTGAGCCGGGGCGGGACGATCCGCCACAAGTTCGAGGTCGCTTCCCTGCGCGCGTACCGTCACGCGCTCAGCGTGCGCTCGAAGACGGGGCAGACGGTGAACGCCAACGCGGTCGTGCTGGCGACCGGGGCCTGGCTCGGAGATCTGGGCCGCAAGTGGGGCGTCAAGGTCCCCGTGCGGGCCGGGCGCGGCTACTCCTTCACCGTGCCGACCGACGAACCGGTGCCCGGACCGCTCTACCTGCCGGACATCCGCGTGGCGTGCACGCCGTACCGCGGAGGGCTCCGCGTGGCCGGGACGATGGAGTTCCGGAAACCGGACGCTCGCCTGGATCCGGCCAGGATCGCCGCGATCATCGCCTCGGCGCGGCCGTACCTCACGGGCCTGGACTGGGAGCGGCGCACGGACGAATGGGTCGGCTCCCGCCCCGTCACCACCGACGGGCGGCACGTGATCGGCGCGACCAGCACACCAGGGCTCTACGTCGCGGGCGGGCACGGGATGTGGGGACTGACCCACGGCCCGATCACCGGACGCCTTCTGGCCGAGCACATCACCACCGGCAAACAGCCGGAGGCGCTGCGGCCCTTCGACCCCCTTCGCTGATTCGGACGGAAATGCTCCCAGAGAAAGAAACCCCACCGGGCGAACAGTCCGAAGTGGACCGGCTCCGCGCCGAGAACGCCCTGCTGCGCACCGAGAAGGACCTTCTGCTGAAGGCCGCGATCGGGTTCGCCACCGACGCGGGCGCCTTCCAGCGGCGGTCCCGTGAACCAGAGACCCGCTGACCGACGCGGGACTCACCGAAGGTCTGTGGGGGCCGGGTCCTTTCCGCGCCCGGCCCTCACAGACGTATCCACCGAAAGGCGATCACCACCATGTCCACCGTCTCGTCAGGCCCTTGGCTGACCAAGGAAGCGCACGCTCGGCTGATGCGGGAGCTCGCGACGTTGCGGCGCCCCGGCACCGACGACCGGTACGGCGACGACGAAATCACGCACAACGCCCACCGCCAGGCACGGATCCGGCAGATCGAGGACATGCTGCGCGGCGCCGTCGTCGGACAGGATCCACCCGACGACGGGATCGCCGAGCCCGGCATGGTGCTCACCGTCCGGTACGACGACGGTGACACCGAGACCTTCCTGCTCGGCACCCGCGACGAGGCGGGACACGGCGCCCTGGAGGTCTACTCGCCCGATTCGCCGCTCGGTCGCGCGCTGCACGGCGCGAAACCGGGTGACCGGCGGGAATATCTCGTGCCGAGCGGCGGGTCGGTCCACGTCACGTTGCTGGACGCCAAGCCTTACGGGCGGCATCGGGAGGCTGGAGTGCGCCGGCGCGAGATTCCGTAACCTGGGTCCTGACGACCGGCTTGGGGAGTGCGTATGGGGAAAGTCGCCCTCATCGGCGATGTCGGCGGGCATCCGGATCAGCTGCGCCGGGCCCTGGCCTGGCTCGGCGTGACCTCGGAACGACTCCCACCCGAGCTCACCGTGATCCAGGTCGGCGATCTCGTCGATCGCGGCCCCGACAGCGCGGGGGTGCTCGACATCGCGGGGAAACTGCTGGAGGACCGGCAATGGATTCAGCTCGCCGGGAACCACGAGACGCAGTACCTGCCGGGCGGAGAGATCTTCTGGCGCGAGCCCTTACCGGAAGACGACGTCACCAGGTTGCGGGAGTGGTGGGCCGACGGCCGGTTGCGGGTGGCCGAGGCGGTACGGACCGCCGACGGCGAAGAACTTCTGGTCACGCACGCGGGTCTGACGCTCGCCTGCTGGCAGCGTCTGGGAGGACCGACGTCGGCGACGGAAGCCGCGGCGATCCTCAATGAGCGCCCGGACTTGATCTGGGAAAGAGGCGAACACGGCCGCGACGAGGACGCAGGGCCCTTGTGGGCCGAATCGGGAGCGGCCTTGCACGAACCGTGGATGGGCTACTTCGGCGTCGTACCGTTCGGCCAGGTCCACGGGCACTCCACGGTCGTGCGGTTCGCCGAGCGGACCTGGCGATGTGCGGGCCGGATCCGGCACCGTACGACGGTCGACTGGCGGGCCCGCCACGTTCGCGTACGGATCGGAGGGCGTGTGTTCACCGGTATCGATCCGGGGCACGGCCGCACTGGTGCCGACGAGTGGCGACCGCTCATCCTCGACGACGCCCACGTCACGACACCGAGCCGACGCTAGATTGTCCTGTGTGGACCAAGACGAGTACCGCCGCCGACTTCGCCGCGTCCTCGACGCGCATTCCGACGACGTCGCCGCGCGGCTGAGGGTGATCGTCGGAGCGATCGGCGACAGGGTCGAGAGCGTGCGGATCGAGGTGTTCCCCGACCAGGACGGCGAGGGCACTTTCGATGTCTGGGCCCGGTTCGAGGGCCCGGACCCCTATGTCCTCAACAAACCGATCGACGAGCACCGCCACCTGTTCGGCGTCGTCCACCACGAGACAGGCTGGGAACCCGACGTACCGCCGCTCCCACGAGGCCTTTCGGCGGACCTCATCGTGGACACGGTCGTCGAGTGGCTCGACTCGGTCTGGGCCCGGACGTTCGACCCGCAGCCGTCGATTCCGGTGGAGGTCTCCTGCCCGGACGGCTACGGCTCGGCCGCCCAGATACCGCGGACATGCCCGATGTGACGACGCATCAGCGCCTCCGCACCGTCGGCGTCACGGGCCTCGACGAGCTCGACGAGTTCGGCATGTTCGCGCGCCGAGGCGACGAGCTGTCCGCGTTCGGCCAGGACCTTGAGGCCGTAGATCCGTGATCGGGCACGCAGCGACCGGACGATTTCGACGAGGTGTTCGTTGCCTGCCAGTCCCAGCAGCGCGAGATGGAACTCCATGTCGAATCTGACGTGCCCGATCAGGTCCTGCTCGACGGAAGCGCGCTCGATCCCGGCCGCGAGCTCGCGGAGTCGCTTCAGAGCGTCGGTGTCGACGCCCGTCTCGGCGATGCGGCGCACGGTGGGTACCTCGATGAGGGCACGCAGCTCGGTGAAGTCGTCGAGTTCGTGTTCGGATGGCTCGGTGACCCGGAAACCCTTGTTGCGCACGGTTTCCATGAGCCCTTCCTTGACGAGGTCGAGCATCGCCTCCCGCACCGGCGTCGCGGACACACCGAACTGTTCGGCCAGCGTGGGCGCCGAGTAGACGACACCGGGGCGCATCTCGCCGGAGATCACCGCACCGCGAAGGTTCTCGATGACCTCGTCGCGCAGGTTGCGACGACCACCGATCGACGACAGTCCTTCGACCGCACCCATCATCGACCCCTTCACCAGGCGTTGTCTCAGTACAATGTCACATGTTACGTTCGTTCACCATGACAGACGATGGGGTCGAGGCGGTGGATTACCACTGCGGTGGCGAACCGTTCAGGATCGTCACGGCGATGGCCGGGCCGGCCGGAGCGACGGTCGCGGAAAAGCGCGTCGCGGCCGCCGTCGATCCCGAGGTCGACGGATTGCGGCAGCTGCTCTGCTCCGAGCCTCGCGGGCACGCCGACATGTACGGCGGTTTCATCGTGGCGCCGGACGATCCGGGCGCCCATTTCGGCGTTCTCTTCTGGCACAAGGACGGCTTCTCCGCCGCGTGCGGCCACGGCACCATGTGCCTGGGCACCTGGGCGGTCCAGACCGGGCTGGTGCTCGCCGATCCCAGCGGCGTCACCGACGTCGTGATCGACGTTCCGTCCGGACGGGTGACCGCGCGGGTCTCCACGGCCGAATCGAAGGTCACCGCGGTCGACTTCGTCAGCGTCGCCGGCTACCTGCTCCATGACGAGGTCATCGTGGAGACCTCACGCGGCGCCGCCTCGTGCACGATCGGGTTCGGCGGCGCGATCTACGCCCACGTGACGGCGGCGACCTTCGGCCTCTCCGTCGACAAGGCCTCGCTACCCGAATTGATCACACTGGGGCGGGAGATCAAGAACGAGATCAACGCGACCGCGTACGCCGAGCACCCGCTCGATCCGCGTCTCAGCGGCGTCTACGGCGTGATCTTCTTCGACGAACTCGGCGACGAGGACGGAGACGTCCACCAGCGCAATGTGACCGTCTTCGCCGACGGGCAGGTGGACAGGTCGCCCTGCGGTTCGGGGACCGCCTCCCGCGTCGCGGCTCTGCACTCGTCCGGACGGCTGGCGACGGAAGGCACCCTCGTCCACTCGTCGATCGTCGGTTCGACGTGGTCCGCCCGGATCGCGGACACGACCGTGGTCGCCGGCCGGAACGCGGTGCTGCCCATCGTGACCGGCCGCGCGTTCCGCACCGGTCACCACCGGTTCGTCGTGGACCCCGACGACGACCTGGTCCCGGGCTTCGTACTGCGCTGACAAGGAGGATTCGTGGACGTCGTGACCTTCGGCCCGGACGAGATCCGGTCCGCTGTGTCCATGCCCGCCGCGATCAACGCCGTCCGGGACGGGGTTCTCGCCCTGCACCGCGGAGAGTTCGAAATGCCGACGCGAACCGTGTTGCGCGACGGCGGATTCCTCGTGATGTCAGCGCACCACCGTCCGACCGCGTCGGCGATGATCAAGACCTTGAGCCTCGATTTCGACCGCGACCCGGCCATCGCCGGCACCGTCGTCTGGAGCGAACTCGGCCACAGCCGTCAGCTCGTCGCCGACGCCATCGAGGTGACGCGCATCCGCACCGGCGCCATCACCGGCGTCGCGACCGATCTGCTGGCCCGGCCGGAAGCGAAGACGTGCACCCTCATCGGCGCGGGTGGGCAGGCGGCCGACCAGATCCGCGCCGTGCACGCCGTCCGGCCGCTGACCGAGCTCAGGATCGTCAGCCGCGGACTCGAACGCGCGGAAGCGCTCGGCAAGGCACTCGGCGCGGAGCTGGACATCAGCGCCGTCGTCCTCACCGATGCCGACGAGGCCGTTCGGGACGTGGATATCGTCTGCTGCGCGACGACGTCCACCGAACCCCTGTTCTCCCTCGAATCGCTGGCCGAACACGCGCACGTCAACGCCATCGGCGCGTACCGCCCCACCATGCGAGAACTGCCCGACGAACTGCTCGCCGACGCGACCGTCGTCATCGACGAACGAGACGCGATCCTCGAGGAGTCCGGGGAGATCATCCACGCTCTCGCGGCGGGGGCCATCACCGAGTCCGACCTCATCGAACTGGGTACCGCGCTGACCGACGGCGTCGTGAAGCCGGGAGGCCGCACGGTCTTCAAGTCCGTCGGCGTGGCCATGCAGGACTGGGCGATCGCGCGTCTTCTCGCTGCCAGGCAGGCAAGTCAGAGGATCCCGCTGACGTAGCGCATGTCCCCCATCCGCATGCCGTCGTCCGTCAACGCGGGCAGACCGTTGACGGCGAACAGTTCCCGGATGGTGATTCCGGTCAGCGTCCAGCCTCGATCGGCCAGGTACGGACCGGCCTCGTTGCGTTCGCCGAAGTAACGCAGCCTCGCCATGTCGGTGTCGACGCTGTGCTCCCGCCAGCGTTCGGACATGCGGTTCAGGCGTTCCTTCGTCTCGGCTTCCTCGCCCGGCCGGGGGTTCGGCCTGCTTTCGGTGGCCACGCGGCTTCCCGGTGCGCTGAGCTCGGTGATGCGGTCCAGCAGGTCGTCCTGCGCCTCGGGTGGCAGGTAGCCGAGAAGGCCTTCGGCGCTCCACGCCGTCGGCAGAGCGGAATCGAAACCGACGGCGCTCAAGGCACCGGGCCAGTCGGCGCGGAGGTCGGCCGCGACCGCCCTCCGGTCGGCGGTGGGCTCCGCGCCCAGTTCGGCCAGCGTGCGTGTCTTGAACTCGATGACCTGCGGCTGGTCGAGTTCGTACACCACGGTCCCGGCAGGCCAGGGCAACCGGTACGCCCGGGAATCCAGCCCCGAAGCCAGGATCACGACCTGCGCGATCCCGGCTTCGGTGGCGTCGAGGAAGAACTCGTCGTAGAACCTGGTGCGGACCTTGGCGACGTCGATCCACACCTGCTCGACGAGTTCGCCGGGGGCGGTTTCACCCGACGCGAGGCGGGTGAGGGAGCCGACGCCCACCGCCCGGACGAGGGGTTCGGCGAACGGGTCGTCGATGAGCGAACGATCCGCGCGCGTGGCCATCGCCCGCGCCGTCGCGGCCATGGTCGCGGTCGTGCCGACGCTGGAGGCCAGATCCCAGCTGTCTCCGTCGTGCCTGGTGGACATGATCCTCCCCGTGGACTTTCCCGGATTATCGTCCGTCAGCGTCCTTCGGTGAACGGGGTCAGCTTCTTCCAGAATCCGCAATGATGCTGACGCGGGATGTCGGTCGTGAGCCTGCTGTCCCCCGCGGCGTTGAGCGACATGACGACGGGGTTCTCGGCGGTGTAGCGATCCCAACGAGGAGTGCCGTCCACGGTCGGGTCACCGGTGCGGGCGAACCCGGTCCACTGCGCGACGAGCTGGTCGGACAGGACCTGCTGATTCGGCGCGAGTTCGACGCCGTCCGGGAACAGCAGGAGCCATTCGGCGATGTGGTAGGCGCCGTTCGGTTTGGTGGGATCAAGGAAGAACTGCGGCGGGACGTCCGTATCGTCCATCTGGTAGGCGAAGACCGGGATGTGTTCGGCCAGCCGTTCGTTGTTGAGCATCGAAGGGCAGACCGAGTTGGAGTCGGCCACGATCGTCCGGAAGGCGAGGAACGGCGCGGGCGCGGGGAACCGGGTCAGCGGATAGAGGCGTTGGACCGCGGTGGCGTGCTTGCCGTACTGCTGGCGCACCAGTTTCTCGTAGTCGGCCGGAGTCGAGGCGGACGGCAACTGTGTCTCGTCGCGGGCGACGCCGTGCATCAGCGCGACGTCGTTGACGCGCCCGGTGGCGAAGGCCTCCCCTGGCGACATCGGCAAGGTCTTCCCGTCCACGGTCGGCGCGACCGTCCCGTTGTCGGGGTTCCTCCCGTGATCCGCCTGCTTGAGCAACACCGCGGCAGGCGTCTTACGCAGGCAGGCGGCAGCTGCGGCGACGTCGCCGCAGCCGACGGCCGCGGCGAACCGTGCCCCAGTGCGCTGAGCCTGTGCTTCGGTGGGCAGCTTCGCTTTGCAGTCCTGCGCCTGCCACACGGTGTCGACGCCGAGCAGCGAGTTGTACTCGCCGCTTTCGCTGATACCGCGCTGGAACAACCCCGCCGAGGCGGGCGAAATCGTGTGGGCGCAGACGCTCGACCCGCCGGCGGAAGCACCGTAGATCGTCACGTTACGGGGGTCGCCGCCAAACCGCGAGATGTTGCGCTGCACCCAGCGCAACGCGGCCTGCTGATCCTGCAGTCCGTAGTTCCCGGCCTGCGCGCCGAACGCCTCGTGGGCCAGGAAACCGAAGATCCCCAGCCGATAGTTGACCTCCACGCTGATGACGTCGCCCGCGGTCACCAGGCGGCTCGCGTCCTGCGGTTTCCACAGCAGGAACCCGCCTCCATGGAGCTGCACCATCACCGCGAGCGGGCCGGGGCCGCGCTTGGCGGGCACCCGGACCGTCAGGTTGAGGCAGTCCTCGTCGTCCGAGCCCGGCCCCGCACCTGCCGGTTGCGCGCACTGTTTTCCCTCGGTGGTCGCGACGAACGGCTCGGTCCACGGCGTGGGCCGCCGTGGCGGCTTCCACCGCAGTTCGCCGGTCGGCGGTGCGGCGTAACGGATCCCTTGCCACGATGTGACCGCGGCGCCGGCGACACCGCACACCGGGCCGTCGTCGGTCGCCACCGTGGTACCCGGCGAACAGGCCGGTGTGGGTTGCTTCGCTTCGCGCAGATCACCGGCCATGGACGCCGAGCCTGCCAACGGCGTCATCAGCACGACAGCCGCCACGACGGCGGCCACCTTTCTGTCGAGTCTCATCCGTCCTCCTTCACTCCCGCCCGGCACGAGGGGACGAACGGCCTACCGGCGCGGGCACGACTGCGACACTGCCCGTGTCCCGATCTTTCCAGTCTGGCCACGCCCAATTCCGGCGCAACCACCGTTCGGTCGCGCCGGAATTGTCAAATCGAGGGAGGAAATGGTCTTTCGCCGGGTTGGTCTTTCCACTTCGGACGGACAGGCTGCGAAACTCAGTGGTCCTGGCGGCCTTCACGTTCGCGGAGGACACGGGCTTCCCGGCGGCGCAGGTCGGCCCGTTCCGACCAGCCGTCGATCAGGTCGTAACCCGCGATGCAGAGGCCGAGCAGGCCGAGGATGCCGACGATCACCGCGGCGGGGATCAGGTCCAGCTTCGAGCACAGCACCGCCGCCGCCATCAGGACGGCACCGATGCCGAGATTCCATTTGCCGAAGCCGCTCATGCTCGTTCCTGATTCCGTAGAGAAGACGCGATCAGGGAGACATGATGCCGTACGGCGGACGCGAGCGTGGAGATTCGGGACGTGACGTGTCCCGAATCTCCACACCCTTCTAGGACTCGTCGAGGAGATCCTCGATCACGATGGGGATGTGCCGCACCCGGATGCCGGTGGCGTTGTGGACGGCGTTCGCGACCGCCGCCGCCATCCCGACCGTGCCGATCTCGCCGAGCCCCTTCGCGCCGACCGAGTTGTGCAACGTGTCCGGGTACTCGACGAAGTGGACGTCGACCTCGGGGATGTCCGCGTTCACCGGGATCAGGTAGCTCGCGAAATCCCCGTTGGCGAAGCGCCCGTTCTCCTCGATCTCCAACCCTTCGTGCAGAGCGGCCGACACACCCCAGATCATGCCGCCCATGATCTGGCTTCGCGCCGCCTTCGGGTTGATGATCCGGCCGGCGTCGAACACGCCGAGCATGCGCGACACCCGGATCTCGCGCGTCCACCTGTGCACGCGGACTTCGCAGAACTGTGCGCCGAACGAGCTGAACGAATGCTTCGTCAGCTCCTCGCCGGGCGCCGAAGAACCGGTCACGGACAGCGCCGGCCGGTCCAGAGCCCGCAACAGCTCACCGAAGGTCATCATCCGCTCGCCGGCCTGCACGTGGCCGTCCGCGTAGGCGACCTCCATGCCTTCGAACGGCGCACCCGGGGCCGACGCCAGCGCCAGCAGTTCGTCGATCGCCTTGGCGGCGGCGATCATGATGGCCGTCCCGGCGCTCGCGGTCGCCGTCGAACCGCCGGACATACCTCCGGACGGCAGGCGCGAGTCACCGAGCCGCGCCTTGACCCGATCCGGCGAGATGTCGAGCGACTCCCCGCCGACCAGGGAGAGCACGGTCAGCAGGCCCGTGCCGGGGTCGGCCCCGCTGGTCGCGACGGCGGCCGTGTCGTCGGGCAGCAGGGTGATCTCGACCGTGGCCGGGAATCGCAGTGCGGGGAACATGGCGGTGGCCGTGCCCATGCCCACGAGCCAGTCGCCGTCGGTTCGCCCTTCGGGTGAGCGATCGGCCCAGCCGAACCGCTCCGCGCCGACCCGGAAGCATTCGTCGAGATGCTTGCTCGACCACTGCAGGTCCTTGCCGGGCGGAGCGGTCGAGTTGTTCCGCTGCCGCAGCTCGATCGGGTCCATGCGCAGCGCGACCGCGAGTTCGTCGATCGCGCTTTCCAGCGCGAAAGACCCGGGCGCTTCCCCCGGTGCCCGCATGAAGGTGGTCGGCGGGATGTTGAGCGGCACCATCTTCTGGCTGATGGACAGGTTGCGGGTGGCGTACCACTCGCGTGAGGTGCCGTGCGAGGTCGGCTCGACGAACGACCGGTCCATGGGCGTGCTGCACCACGAGTCGTGCTGGAGCGCGTTGAGCGTGCCGTCGTGTTCGGCGCCGAGGGCGATCTTCTGCACCGTCGCGGCCCGGCCCGCGGTCGCGGTGAAGACCTGTTCCCGGCTGAGCACGGCCTTCACCGGCCTGCCCAGCGCCCTCGCTGCGGCCGCCGCCAGGAACGCCGGGGTGGACGTGTGTCCCTTGCCGCCGAACGCACCGCCCACGAACGGGTTCACCGCGTGCACCTCGGACGGCTCCACGCCGAGCGCCATCGCCAGTTCCGCAGCCTGCAGATCGGAGGCCTGGTTGCCGCTGTGGATCGTGAGTCCGTCGGCACCCCAGGCCGCGACCGCGGAATGCGGTTCCATCGCGGCATGGTTCTGCGTCGCGGTGGTGTACGTGGCCTCGACGACCACCGGACTCTCCGCGAGCGCGTCTTCGATCGACTCGACACCCTCGGCGAGGATCGCGAGGGACGACGGCCCGCCCCTCCCGTCAGGTGCGTCTTCGGCCGAGGCGAGGCCGTCCTGCAGCGAAGTCAGGGCGGGCCGGGTCTGATAGAAGACCTCGACCAGCATCGCCGCGTCGCGCGCCTGCTCGTACGTCTCGGCGACCACGAAGGCGATCGGCTGGCCGTAGTAGGTGACTTCCTTGTCCTGCAAAGGAACCCAGGTCTCACCCATGAACGGCGTCGCGGGCGTGTGCAACTGCAGCGTGTCGAACGGCGTGTACACCCCGACCACGCCCGGAGCCTCCTTCGCCGCCGTGACGTCCATCAGGTCGATCTCACCGTGGGCGACGGTGCTCAGTACGACGTAGCCGTGGACCAGCCCGGGAAAGGAGAAGTCCGCCCCGTATTCGGCCCGGCCGGTGACCTTCAGCGGCCCGTCCACCCTGCTGGTCATGAGCGGTTCCCTTCGGTCAGTTCGAGCAGCGCGCGGACGATGGTCCGCCGCAGCAACGACGGCTTGAACGCGTTCGCGGACAGCGGGCGCGCGCCCTCGGCGGCGAGCGACGCCGCCGCTTCGAAAGCGGTGACGGTCGCGGGCGCACCCCGCAGGGCCTCCTCCACGGCCGGCAGCCGCCACGGCACGGTCGCCACACCGCCCGCCGCGACCCGGGCATCGACGATGCGCGAGTCCTCGACCCGCAGCGCGACCGCCGCGGAACACAGCGCGAACTCGTAGGACTGCCTGTCACGCACCTTGACGTACGTGGAGTTCGACGCCCAGTCCAGCCGAGGGACCACCACCTCGGCGATCAGCTCGCCGGGCCGCAGATCGGTCTCGACCTCGGGGGTCTCACCGGGCTGCCGGTAGAACGAGGCCAGGTCGACGGTGCGGGTCCCGCTCTCGCTGACCAGCCGGAGCCGCGCGTCGAGGGCGACCAGGGCGACGGCGACGTCGCTGGCGTGGGTCGCCACGCACGCATCGCTCGTGCCCAGCACGGCGTGCATCCGGTTGGCGCCCTCGATCGCCGGGCAGCCGCTGCCCGGCACCCGCCGGTTGCACGGCATGGCGACGTCACGGAAGTACGAGCAGCGTGTGCGCTGCATGAGGTTCCCGCCGATGCTGGCCATGTTCCGGATCTGCTGGGACGCGCTGAGCAGCAGTGCCCGGGAGATCACCGGGTACACCCCGGCGTGTCCGGCGATGTCGCCCATCCGCTCCAGCGCGCCGAAGCGCAGGCCGTCGGTGGTGTCGATGCCGCGCAGCGGGACCGCGTTGATGTCCAGGACCTGTCGCGGAGTCAGGACGTTCAGCTTCATCAGGTCGACGAGGGTGGTGCCGCCCGCGAGGAAGGTGCCGGGTGAGGCGACCGCGTCCTCGACGGTCTCGGGTGCGAGAAGCTCAAAGGGACGCATCGGCCCTCCTCGCCTGCTCGACCGCCGCGATGATGTTCGGGTACGCCGCGCACCGGCAGAGGTTGCCGGACATGAACTCGCGGACGTCCTCGACGTCCTGTTCGACGGCGGCGACCGCCGACATGATCTGCCCGGACGTGCAGAATCCGCACTGCAGGGCGTCCTGGTCGACGAACGCCTGCTGGACCGGATGCAGACCGTCCTCAGTGGACAGTGCTTCGACCGTGGTCACCGGCTGTTTCACGGTGGCGGCCAAGGTGAGACAGGACAGCACCGGCCGTCCGCCGACGTGCACCGTGCACGCGCCGCACTGCCCCCTGTCGCAGCCCTTCTTCGGACCCGTGACGGCGAGCCGCTCTCGCAGCGTGTCCAGCAGGGTCACCCCGGGATCGACACTCAGGTGTTCCGTCCTGCCATTGACTTCGAGTGAGATGTCCACTGAAACTCTTTCCGCAGATCGTCCTGGCCGCGGCCAGGACGGCGTAGGTTGAGGTGGTGGGAGTCCGTTCGTGAATCGAAACGGATATTCATCCGCTTCGATTCAAGTTAGCGGATCGCGATCCACCCGGCAAGGTCGGTGTCCACTCCTGGAGTCGCTCCAGGTTTCCCGGTTCCCTCGGCTACATTCACGGAGAACGGGATCGGTGGACAGGAGGGCAGATGACGACGGGTTCGGTCAATCCCCGGCGTGCGGACACCCGGCGCAACCACGAGCGCATCCTCGCCACCGCCGCGAAGTCGCTCGCCTGCTCCGGTGAAGTGTCGTTCAATGCCATCGCGAAGCAGGCCGAGGTCGGCGTCGGCACGGTGTACCGGCACTTCCCCACCCCGGAAGCCCTCATCCTGGCGGTGTACCGGCGCGAGGTGCGCCAGCTGGTCGAGATCGTGCCCAGCCTGCTCGAGAAGTACCCGCCGGAACAGGCTTTCCGAGTCTGGACGACCGATCACCTGGCGCACTACATGATGACCAAACGCGGCCTGGCCGACGCCTTGCGCGCCGCGGGAGCCTCACGCGGAGAGCTGCCGGCGGGCGCCTATCAGGACATGGTCCGGGCTGTCTCGACCTTGCTGCAGGCCAATGTCGATGCGGGCACCGTCCGCGCGGATCTGAAGCCCGAGACCATCCTGCGCGGCCTCGGCGGACTGCTCTACCTCGACCCGAAAGGCGAATGGCGAAGCGACGTCGCGAGCCTCCTCGACCTGCTCTGGCGCGGGATGGGCACCGGCCGAGCCTGACCATCCACGGTGGACGCCATGTTCAGAATCAATGCCAGAACTTGTTGAGCGGTAAGGAAAAGGTGTCGTGGTCGCGGGCGGGTCGGTGGTGGGGTGAAGGCTCCCTTCGCCGCGTCTAATGCGGTGAAGGGAGCCTTCACGGACCCATCATCTGTCGTCGGCGAACTATCAGTGACGAACAGGCATATCTGCTGGAGCTGGGGCCTTCACGCGCAAAGTCGGCGCAGCGGTCTCACGGCCGCGGGATGTTGCGGAGGTTGGCCCGGGCGAGATCGATCATCCGGCCGACCCCGCCTTCGAGCACGACCTTGCTCGCGGCCAAGGCGAATCCGCCGAGCTGACCGGCGGTGATGTGCGGCGGGACGGACAGCGCGTTCGCGTCCGTCACCACATCCACCAGCGCGGGGCCGTCGTGGCTCAAAGCTTCCTTGAGCGCCGCGCGCAGGCGGGTCGGATCGGTCACCCGCTCGGCACGCAGCCCCGCGCCACTGGCGATCGCGGCGAAGTCCACCGGGCGGTGATCGGTCTGATAGTCGGGAAGTCCGTCCACCAGCATCTCCAGCTTCACCATGCCGAGCGAGGAGTTGTTGAACGTCACGATCTTGACCGGAAGGTCGTGCAGGGCCACGGTGAGCAGTTCGCCGAGCAGCATGCCCAGGCCCCCGTCGCCGGACATCGACACGACCTGGCGCCCCGGGTAGGCGAACTGCGCGCCGATGGCGTGCGGCAGTGCGTTGGCCATGGTGCCGTGCAGAAACGACCCGATGACCCGGCGGCGCCCGTTGGGCGTGAGATACCGGGCCGCCCACACGTTGCACATGCCGGTGTCGACGGTGAAGATCGCGTCGTCGGCGGCAAGTTCGTCGAGGAGGTCCGCGGCGAACTCCGGATGGATGGGCACGTGCCGTTCGACGTTGCGGGTGTAGGCGTCGACGACCTGTTCCAGCGTCTTGCAGTGATCACGCAACATCCGGTCCAGGAAGGTGCGGTCGGTCTTGCGCCGCAGGAGCGGCAGCACGGCCCGCAGGGTCTCCCGCACGTCGCCGTGCACCGCCAGCTCCAGCGGGGTACGGCGGCCCAGGCGGGTCGCGTCGTGGTCGACCTGCACGGTCCGCGCCTGGGGAAGGAAGGAGTCATAAGGGAAATCGGTGCCGAGCAGGACCAGCAGATCCGCGTCGTTCATGGCCCGGTAGCAGGCGCCGTAGCCGAGGAGACCGCTCATTCCGACGTCGAACGGATTGTCGTACTGGATCCACTCCTTGCCGCGCAGGCTGTGGCCGACCGGCGCCTGCACGGTCCCGGCCAGCTCCATCACCTCGGCGTGCGCGCCACGCACCCCGGCACCGGCGAACAACGTGACGGTTTCAGCCTCGTTGATCAGCTGGGCGAGCCGGGCCACCTGCGGCTCGGGCGGCACGACCGTTCCGTGCTCGGTGACCGGCACCCCGTTCCCTGTGGGCGCGACGGCGTCGAGATGCGCCACGTCGCCAGGCAACACCAGCACCGACACTTCGCCGCGGGACAACGCGTGCTGCATGGCGATCCGCAGCACCCTCGGCATCTGGGCCGGCCTGCTGATCTGCTCGCAATAGCCGCTGCAGTCGACGAACAGCCGCTCGGGATGGGTCTCCTGGAAGAACCCGGTCCCGATCTGACCGGACGGGATATGCGAGGCCAGCGCGAGAACCGGAGCTCCCGTGCGGTGCGCGTCGTAAAGTCCTTGCACCAGATGGGTGTTGCCGGGACCGCAGCTGCCGGCGCACACCGCGAGCCGTCCGGTCAGCTGGGCCTCGGCCGCCGCCGCGAACGCGCCGGCCTCCTCGTTGCGCACGTGCACCCATTCGATACCCGGTGTCCGGCGGATGGCGTCGACGATGGGGTTGAGGCTGTCTCCGACCACGCCGTAGATCCGCTCCACCCCGGCCTGAACCAGGACTTGGACGAACTGCTCGGCGACGTTGGGCTTGGCCATCAGGACCCCTTCGATGCTTCGGCGGCGGGAACACCTTCATGATCCACGCGCGAGCGCGGCCTCGCAGGTCCTAACCGAGCTCGGCCGAGGAACCGACGACGACCGCGTAGAGATCACCGATCGTGGCGAGCGCCGCGCGGTGCTGTTCGGCGGCGGTCACCGGACCGGCGACGGACGGGAGCGGACGCGTGGCGCAGGCGGCGGCCACCACGGTCGGGCTGTTCCCGCGCAGGAACGCGCCTTCCGTGGTGAACGTGACGCACATATGCGTCATGAACCCGGCCACGACGACGTCCTGGTGCCCGGCGGCGTCGACCAGTTCCCCCAGCCGGGTTCCGACGAACGAGTTCGGCGCGGTCTTCACGACGACCTCCTCGCCCGGAGCGGGGGCGACCCGCTCGTGGATCCGGCCGATGTCCTGCTGGAGGTCGTACGGGCTGCCCTCGCCGCCGTCGTGCATGACGTGAATGACCGTCGCGCCCTCGGATCGGGCGCGCGCCAGCAACGTGGCCGCCTCGTCGAGCGCTGCTTCCCAGCCGTCGAGCTCCATCACGCCGCGCGTGTAGGTGTTCTGGTAGTCGACGAGGATCACCGTCGCGTCCGAGAGTGCGGCGGGGGTCGTCGGCAGGGTGCTGATTTCGCGGAGAGTGGTGCTGGTCATCGTGTTTCCTTCGCTTTCTGTCGGTACGGCTACCATCTTGTCCGACCCGATTCGATATCGAGATACGGAATCGGGTCAGGCAGGGTCGAGATCGGCCGACATCCGCGGGAAGAGGGATCGATGAGTGCTCCGAGGGTGGCCGTCCTGGCGTTCGAGGGAATCAGCCCGTTCCACCTCGCCGTCCCGTCGCTGGTGTGGGGCCCGGAATCCCCGGCTGGCGACATGGAGCCGTGGCCGCTCACGGTCGTCGCCACCGAACCGGGCAGGCTCACCACGAGCGCCGGATACACGATCGACGTCTCCGCGGGGCTCGATGCCCTCGCGGACGCCGACATCGTCGTCGTGCCGTGGTGGTCCGCCCCGGAAACCGCGACGCCCGCGCCCGTGTCCGCCGCGCTGCGAGCCGCGCACGAACGCGGAGCCCTCGTCGTCGGGCTCTGCCTGGGGGTCTTCGCCCTCGCGGACGCCGGCATCCTCGACGGCCGCGCCGCGACGACCCACTGGAAATGGATCGAGACGTTCCAGCGGCGCTTCCCATCGGTCGAGCTGCGCCCCGAGGAGCTGTACGTCGACGAGGGCGACGTCGTGACCGGCGCCGGTGCGACCGCCGGGATCGACACCTGTCTTCACCTGCTCGCCCGCACGGAAGGGCAGGTCGTCGCCAACCGCGTCGCCCGCCGGATCGTCGCGGCGCCGCACCGTCCCGGCGGCCAGGCCCAGTTCATCGAGCTTCCCGTACCCGCCGCGGACGAGGATCCGCTCGCCGAGGTGATGAGCTGGGCGCGAGCCCACCTGGGCACGCCGCACAGCATCGACGGCCTCGCCGCCCGAGCGCATATGAGTCGCAGTACGTTCACCCGCTCGTTCCGCGCCCGCACCGGGACCACCGTCCACAACTGGCTTGTCGCGCAACGTCTCGCGCGGGCGCGGCACCTGCTCGAGACGACCTCGCTCGGCGTCGACGCCGTGGCCGCACAGGCCGGTTTCGGCACGCCCGCCCGGCTTCGCGAGCACTTCGCCACCGCACTGGGCACGACGCCGACCCGCTACCGGGTCGAGTTCTCCGCCCCGCGCTGACCAGCCGCGCGACGAGTGAGCAATCCTTTTCTCATACACAGCGGGAAAGCGGAATCATCATTTCCGCAAAACCCGGCGAAGCCGCCGAAAGGGCCATGTCCTACACTTCGCTTTTCAGATCGATGAATAACTCACCCCCGAGGGTGAGCTCAATCGAGTGCATTGCCCGGCGGAACTGGATCGAAGAAGCCGTTCCGGGGCAAGATGATCGGGCACGAGGACCGGCGCGACGGAGGACCATGTGGAGCTGTGCGGAACCCCCATCTTCGACTCTTTGGTCGAGGAGACACGGCGGACCCGGGACGGCGAGGACCATTCCGAATCGAATGGGAAGCACGCCGATTCCGACAACGAAAACAAATGACGGTCGCAGCGAGGCCGTGAATATCCGAAATTGCTTTTCATCCTGATTCGGGCGAATCCGCACCGATGGAACTCTGCAGATCGTCGAGCAGTCCCAGCTGGCCGGTAATGACCCCGGTCAGAATCCCGCGCGCGACGGCGAGCAACTCGGCGACCGACGGACTGGTCAGGGAGTAGGAGACGGTCGTGCCGTCCTTGTGCGGCACCACCAGGTTGGCCCGGCGCAGCACGGCGAGCTGCTGGGACAGGTTGGCGGGCTCGATACCGAGGTCGGCCAGCAGCTCCGAGACGTGATGGTCCCGCTCACTGAGCAGTTCGAGCACGCGGATCCGGACGGGATGCCCCAGCGTTTTGAAGAACTCCGCCGTCGCCTGATACAGGGGGCTGTTCATCGGCATCCCTTCCCCGCAGAGCCGTCCGCACCTCCCTGATCGTGCCCGAGATCAAGGGCGGCCGAACGTCACCTCACACGGAACGGGCGCGACCACACCCGATCAGGGCACAAACTCGCGGTTCTTGAGCAGCACCGCACATCCATTAATTGCATATTTATGCAAGTCTGCATATCAGAGAAGGTGAGAACACCTGTGAGTCACGGCATGCGGGATTCCGCGAGCCTCTTGTCGAGCCTCCGGCCTGCCACGAGGAGCGGACGGTGACCACACGCCACACCATCCCCGCCGCGGCCACCCGGGCCCATCTGGTCCTCGCCGCGCACGCGGCGGAACTGGCCGATCTCGCGGCGAACGCCGCCAGGGTGGACGCTTCCACCCCGCCGGACCACTCCGGCCTGATCGGGATGGCGCAGCAGATCGTCGAGGCGGCGGTGGTCGCCGCGCGACTCGACGGAAAGACCTGGCAGGAGATCGCGGGCGGTCTCGACGGGGAGACACCGAAGTCGGCTCGAACCCGGTATTGGCCCTCGGTCGCACGGTTCCGGGCGGACCCCTTCCCCGCGCAGGGCTCACGCCGCGAGGGTGTGCCGGGAAACACCGAGCAGACGACCCTCCGCCTTCGACGCCTGCCCACGGTGGAACAGCGGTCCGACACGACCACCGAGCCCACGACTCGCGCGCCTGCCGGACACTTGGCCCTGGTCACGATCCCGGCCGAGCAGAGCGACCCCGAACCGCCTGCCGTGGAAGCCCGCCTGAAGATCGCGGAACGGCTCGTCGCCGCCTACGAGCGGATCGCGACCAACGACCGGCAGCCCCCGCAATGGATACTCGACGGACTGGCCCACGCCCGTCGCACGGCCGCGGAACTGCGCGGCCACGCCGGGACACCGGCTGAATGACCTGCCGCGGCAGGAAGCTACACCGACGTCGCGAGACCGGCTTCGCGGTCCAACTCGTGCTCGTCCTCGGTCTGCGTCCGCGACACCATCTTCGCGACCAGATCGAAGATCGGCGTAGCTTCCTGCGGGAAGGTCACGCTCTGCTGGTTCGCGCTCTCGGCGATCATGAACTGCTACTCCTCAAGGGTGACGACTACAGCGACTGTTCACTCTAACGGCCGGGTATCGATCACGGGCCGTATCCGGAGTTTTGGTCGCTCCCCCTGAGGCGATCGTCACCAGATGCGCACCTCGTACACCCGGACGGTCCCGGCGAAACCGACCCCCTGCCAGTACCCGAGGGTCGACGATTCGTACCGGCCGTTGCGCTCGTAGTTGACCGTCACCTTGTTGTTGCCCGAAGTGACGTTGTAGACCCCGCCGATGTCCGTGCCGGTGACGCCGCCGTTCGCGAAGCACCGGTTGGTGCCCATCCCGTTGCCGAACGAGATGTCCAGCTTCACGAAGTCGTCCCTGTTGCCGCAGGCGACCTGGTCGATGGCGAAGGCCGGGCTCGCCGGAACCGCGACGAGCAGGCCGAGCGCGGCCGCACCGACGACCGAAAGCCTCTTGGCACTCTTCCGCATGGGGCTGGATTCCTTTCCTCGCAACGGATAGCTGCCCGACCGGGCGTGAGCGAGCCTATCCACGCAAGAGCGGCGAAGAACGAAAAGTCCGCGATGCTGCCTGTTGCGCACACCGACGCTGTCCGAAGAGGCAACGGCCTCGTGAGTGGTGCGGACGGTTAGAACCGTCCTCACCACTCACGAGGCGGGACCTGCGGATTCCCTACTGCGGCGGGCCACAGCGCTCGATCGCGTCCAGCAGGATCGCGCAGGCGAGGTCGATCTCCTCGGCGGTCACGGTCAGCGGCGGCATCAGGCGGATCACGCTGTCGTCGCGGCCGCCGAGTTCGACGATCAGCCCGTGCTGCAACGCGTACGCCTGCACGGCGCGGGCGTATCCGCCGGCCGGGCGGCCGTCGCGCGGATCGGCCAGCTCGATCCCCCACATCAGGCCGAGGCCGCGCACCTCGCGGACCCAGACGTCGCCGTGCAGGGCGCCGAGCCGTTGCGCGAGTTGTCGCCCGCGCTGCCGGACATTGCCGAGCACGTCGTCCCGCCGGATGATGCGGACCGCCGCCGCGCCGGCGGCGAACGCGGCCTGGTTGCCGCGGAACGTCCCGGTGTGCGCGCCGGGTGCCCAGCCGTCCAGCCGCCGGTCGTAGAAGATCACCGCCACCGGGAGTCCCATCCCGCTCAAGGCCTTCGAGGCGATGATCACGTCGGGCTCGATGTCGTAGTGCTCGAACGCGAACCAGGTCCCGGTGCGGCCGCAACCGGTCTGCACCTCGTCGACGACGAGCGGGATGTCCAGTTCCGCGGTCAGCGCGCGGACCCGGCGCACGAAGTCGCGGTCCGCCGGGATGATCCCGCCTTCGCCCTGCACCATCTCCAGGATCACCGCGGCGGGAAGGGGGATGCCGCCGTTGGGATCTCGCAGCGACCGTTCCAGCAGGCCGACGCAGTTGGTCGCGCAGGTGTCCGGCGAAAGCCCCACCGGGCACCGGGCGCAATAGGAGTACGGGAAGAAATGCACGCCGGGCACGCCGTTGGCGATCGGCCGTTTCTGGGCGACGAGCCCGGTCAACGCCATCGCGGCGTGACTCGAGCCGTGGAACCCGCCCTGGAACGACACCAGGTCACCGCGTCCGGTCGCGGTCTTGCACAGTTTGATCGCGGCGTCCACGGCGTTGGCGCCACCGGGACCGCAGAAATGCATCCGCATCCGTGAGCTCAGGCCCGGCGGCAGCATGGACAGCTGGGCGTCGACGAACTCGCGTTTCGCCGCCGTCGGGAAGTCCAGGCCGTGGGTGAGTACGTGCATCTGTTCGGTGGCCGCGTGCACCAGTTCGGGATGGTTGTGGCCGAGGGAGAGTACGCCCGCGCCCGCCAGGAAGTCGACGAAGACGTTCCCGTCCATGTCCCACAGGTAGCTGCCCTCCGCGCCCGCGATGGCGATCGGCAGGTGGCGTGGATACGCCCGCGCGCTGGATTCCCACTGTCGCTGGTGTTCGAGGAACTCGGCCGAACGCGGCCCGGGCAGGGCACCTTCGACGCGAGGGGCGAGTGCCGGTCTCGCCGTGGGAGTGCGGGTCATGGCAGCCTCCTTGCCGCGGTGATCTCTTCCGCCGTGTCGAGTTCGACCGCCGGATTGGCGTACCAGCGGGTCCGGGCCGGTGCCGTGGTGCCCTTCATCAGGAACGCGTCCGCTTCGGCGATCGCCCCGTCCGCCATCGTCACTCCATAGTGGACGAAGGAGCCGGTGCTGAGGGTGCACCCCGCGCCGATGTCGATGTAGTCGGATTTGAACGTGCCGTCCTCGAGCGAATGTCCTTGCACGACGGTGTGCAGGTTGAGCACGCAGTCGTCGCCGATGCTCACCAGCGACCGCTCCGGGATCGCGCACCCGTCGTCGAAGACCCGGCGGCCGACCCGGACGCCGAGACGACGCAGCAGGAACGGTTTGAACGCCGTCCCGTTGAACAGTGCGAGATAGCGGGCCGGGCTGAGCTTCCAGAACCGCTCGTGCCGCCAGAAGACCGGATCGTAGATCGAGCAGAACCTCGGCCGCAGCGCCCGGAAGCCCTGCACGGCGAGTTCCGCCGCCATGAGGAACGCGACCGAGAACACGAGTGTCGCCACGATGCCGACACCGACCGCGAGTGGACCGATCCGCTCGTGCAGGGCACCGGCCGCCGTGCTGATCAACAGGATTCCGAGCAGGTGCAGCCAATGCACGAGCAGGTAGACGCCGATGGTGACGGTGTTGTGGCGGTTCTTCCCCCGAAGGCCCCGGCGCAGCGCGTCCCCGCTGCCGAGATGCTCGAATCCGGTGTCGCGGCGGACGGTCCGGGGGATCTCGAAGGCGGGCGACCCCAGCAGGCCGACGTTCTCCCGGACCGGCCCGTCCAGCGGAACGAGCACCTTGGTGGCCAGCAGGCAGTTCCGGCCGATCCGCGCGTCCGGCGGGAAGGCGATCTCGTTGCCCAGGAACGCCTCCGGCGCGACGGACGTCCTGCGCAGCCGGAACGACGAGGACGAGAAGTCGGCGTTGAGCAGCGAAAGACCGTCCGAGACCATCGTCCCGGTGCCGACCGTGCTGAGGAACGGCGTCTCGTGCTTGACCTCGACCCCGAAGTTGGATCCGGTCTGCCGGATCTTCGACAGGTCGTATCCCAGCGCGCGCAGGTAGTACACGATGTAGCTGCTGTCGCCGAACAGGTACGTGTACGCACGCATGTTGGTCAGCCGCGCGATCAACCGTTGGATGGCGAAATGCCTGCCGTAGAGCGGATAGACACGATCCGGCCGGAGGAAGAGGCCGAGCAGGCGCGGGATCACGAGGACGACCGCGAGTCCGGCGAGCAACGCCCCGAAGTACAGCAGAGCGGAGTCGAGGATCCGGCCGCGATAGAAGGCCCAGCTCGTGAAGTCCGTCGTCGTGGTGAGCCAGCGGTCGACGAACACGTCGGCTCCGCCCAGGGTCACGGGAAGCGTCACCGAGAGCAGGAGCAGCAGGCTGGACGCGCAGAAGACGATCGGCCTGAGCCTGCCGCGCGGGACCGTTCCCAGCGCCCGGTAGTCCACCGTGGAGAGACGAGCGGGCGACCCGTGCCAGCTTTCGCCATCGGGGACGGATTGCCCGGAGTTCAACGACGACGAGTGGCCGAGCTGTGAGTCGTGGCCGAGTGCCGTGCCGATGTCGAGCACGGTCATCTCACCGACGAAGGCGTTGTCGCCGAGGGTGACCCGACCGGTCTGGATCCGCCCCGCCCTGGCGCGGTAGCACGAGAAGTACGCGTCCTTCCGGATCACCGCCCCGGCACCGACGCTGACCAGATCGGTGCACACCGGCGGGTTCCGAGACAGGATCACGGCGCCTTTGCCGATGTCCGCGCCGAGCGCACGCAGGTACCACGAGTACAGCGGCGTACCGATGAACAGCATCAGCGGGCTGAACCTGACCAACGTCCTGACCGTCCAGAAGCGCAGGTAGCCGACGCTCCACAACGGGATCTCCCCCGGCTTCCACCGGCCGACGATCGCCCATTTCGCCACGATCGGCACCACGGACATGATGACGAAGACGACGAGCCCGAGTCCGGCGGCGCGCGCGTAGCTCTCGACGAACCCCGTCGCTGCGGAGATCCAGGCGAATCCCGTGTCCAGGATCCAGCCCGAACCGGCCGCGTAGGCCAGAAACGCCAAGAGCTGGAAAACTCCACAAAGGACGTACGACCCGGTCGACGCGCGGCGCGGCTCCTCGGCGCGAGCGACCGTCACCTGGGACGCGGCGGCGGCCGACTCGGCGAGACCGCGAACGGTGGGGTTGAGGTACACGTCCCTGGCCGACAACGGCGCGAGGTCTCCACGTTCCCGGATCACCGCGCAGAACTTGGCCAGCAGCAGGGAGTCGGCCCCGTAGTCGTCGAAGAAGTGCCCCGTCGCCGAGATCCGCTCGATCCCGAGGACACCGCCCAACGCCTCCGCCAAGCGGAGTTCGGTTTCGGTGGCCGGTGCCACGTAGCCGACGTCGTTTCCCGCTCTTCGCGGACCGCTGGGCGCCGGGAGATGCTTGCGGTCGGCCTTGCCCGCCGGGGTCAGCGGGATGTGGTCGAGCCTTTCGAGATAGGCGGGCACCATGTAGCCCGGCAGCAGTTCCGCCAGACGACCACGGAGTTCACCGGGATCGACATCCGCCTGGTCGCGGCGCAGGCTGTAGTAGGCGACCAGTTCGACGGTGCCGGGTTCCGGATGGTGGGTTTCGACCACCGCCTGGGCGATTCCGGGGATCTGCAGGAGGACCGACTCGATCTCGGTGAGTTCGACCCGGTAGCCACGGATCTTCACCTGCGTGTCGGCGCGGCCGTGGTATTCGATCTCGCCGTCCGGGGTGATCCGGCCCAGATCACCGGTGCGGTAGATGCGCTGGGACGGATTGTGCCCGATGCCGAGGAAGTCCGGGATGAACGCGCGCTCGGTCAGGTCGGCCCGGTTGAGGTAGCCGCCGGCGAGCCCGATCCCGGCGATGCCGATCTCGCCGAGCTCACCTGCGGCCAGCGCCCTCGGCTCGTCCGGGTCGAGGATGACCACGGAATACGTCGGCAGGGGCACGCCGATGGTCACCGGCCGATCGGGCCGCAGCACCGACCACGTCGCGGTGACAGTGGCCTCTGTCGGGCCGTAGACGTTGAGGAACCGTCTGTCCGGGCGATACCAGCGGCGCACGAGGTCTTCGGGGCACGCTTCACCGGAAACCAGAAGGAATCTCAGCAGCGGCAGGTCCTCGTCGAGGCTGGCCAGCAGCGTCGGGACGCAGCACAACGCGGTGACCTTGTTGTCCCGCAGGAATTCGAGGAGGTCGTGACCGACGAGCGCGGCGCCGCCGGGTTTCGGCACGAGCGTCGCGCCGCTCAGCAACGGCACCCAGATCTCCTCGACCGAGAAGTCGAACGCGATCGTCATGCCCTGGTAGACCCGGTCGGTGTCCTGGATGCCGTAAACCTCGGCGGCGACCTGGACGAAATTGCAGATCGAGGCATGGTCGATCGTCACGCCCTTCGGCCGCCCGGTCGAGCCGGACGTGTAGACGACGTAACAGAGTTCGTCGGCCGGTGCACCCTTTTCGACTGCGGTGAGCCGCTCGCCCGAAAACCCGGCGATGCGATCCGAGTTATCGTCGACACAGAGCACCTCGACACTGCCCGGCTCGAACCGGTTACGCAGGTCGGCGGTCGACACCACGAGCCGGACGCCGGCGTCCTGGACGATGTAGGCCAAGCGGTCGTCCGGAAACCCCGCGTCCAGCGGTACATAAGCCGCGTTGACCTTGAGCACGGCGAGCATCGCGACGTAGGGGTGAACCGGCTCGCTGAACAACAACCCGATCCGGTCGCCGGGCCGCACCCCGTGGGCTCGCAGGTGCCGGGCGAGCCGATTCGCCCGCTCGTCCAAGCCGTCGAACGTGAGCTTCTCGCCCTCGGCGTCGACCGCGAGACGGTCGCCGAGGCCGTCGGCTCGCAGCCGGTCGCAGAGCCGCTCGTACAACTCTTCCAGCCGATCGCCGACCCGCCATCGAATCCGCTGGTCGTGGCCGTCGCAGGTCAGGACCAGGCCATCGGTGGTGAACTGGCCCGACGGCAGTCCGTAGGGGCTCATGTCCTGTCCGCCGACAAGCCGAACGAGTCGTGCAGGGCGCGGACGGTCGTGTCCACGGCGTCGGCGGGGATCACGGCGGTGAGGCGCGACTGCGAGGTCGTCATCGCGGGCACCGTGACCCGGTGGTCGGCGAGGACTCGGAGCAACTCGGGGAGGAACCCGGGCGGATCGAGCAGCGCGGTGCCGACCACGGAAACCGAGCCGAGTTCCTCGAACACTGTCGAGCGGGCGTCCAGTTCCATCGCGAGCCGGGTGATCGGCAGGCCGAGCGGCTCGGTCCCCCGGACGGTGAACCGCAGTTCGCCGGGATCGGGCCAGCTCAGGTTGTCCGGCCGCACCCCGCAGCCCGCCAGCGTCGCGAGAACGCGCGCGTAGTGGTCCGGGCCGGAGGCCGAAACCTCGACGCGGACGAGCCGCACGTCGCGCTCGTGGGCGATGCCGATGACGCGGGGAGTGCCTTCCAGCGACGGTTCTTCCGCCGTCACGACGGTCGACGGGCCGGGATCCGACGCGTGCGTCACCCGCACCGCCACTCCGTGACGGCGCGCGAGCTCGACGGATCTGGGATGCAGCACCCGTGCGCCGAGCCCGGCGAGCTCCACCATGGCGTCGTACGAGATCCTCCGGACCGCCCGGGTGTCTTGCACGATCCGGGGATCGGCCGTGCGAACGCCGTGCACATCGGTCCGGATCTCGCATTCGGAACCGCCGAGCGCGGCCGCGAGCGCCACCGCGGTGGTGTCGGAACCGCCTCGGCCCAAGGTCAGCAGTTCGCCGTCGGCGTCGCGCCCCTGAAACCCGGCGACCACGACGACCCGCGCGTCACGCAGCCGCGCGACGATCTTGCCCGGATCGACCCGCACGATGGTCCCCGCGCCCGGTTCGCCCGCGACCTCGATCCCCGCCTGGTCACCGGACAACGAGACGGCCTCGATCCCGCGCTCGGCCAACGCCATCGCGAGCACCGACGCGGACACCTGTTCACCGGTCGCCATCAACTGGTCGAGTTCTCGGGGAGCGGGCGGTTCGGCGAACTCGCCAGCCAGCGCGATCAACCGGTCGGTACTGTCCCCCATCGCCGACACGACCAGGACCACCCGATCTCCCGCTTCGGCGATCGCGGCCACTTCGGCGGCCACGTCGTTCACCATTTCCGGCGTGGCCAGCGACGAGCCTCCGTATTTTCGTATGACCAGTCCTTCGTTTCGCGTCTGCGACAGGGGTGGATTCGGGCTGACGTCGAGTTTCGGGGAAGAATTCACCATTTTCCTTAATAGGTAGCCACAGTGGCCGCATTCGCGGTGGGGTATACGGCAGAGTTCGGAAGTGCCTGCCGGACAAGATGCCCTGGCGGAGGTGACAGGATTGGAAAGTAGTGCGGGACACTTTCCACGGGTACCTCCGTAAGTACGAAAGATCGGTCGTCCGTTTCCCCCAGGCCATAACCCGACGACAGCGCGCAAGGTTATGACGGCAAACAGCCGAGTTCGATGGAATTAGGGCAGACGAATGACGTATTCGCAGTGACTTCGAAATTCGGGAGAACGACGGCGTGACAAAACGGAACGAATTTCCCCACTCGCCGGAAGTTACGAGATCCTTTTACGTGCCCGAAGCCGAGGAGGAACCCGTCAAAATGACCATGCCGCGCGCGGTGGCCGAAACCCAGCATTTTTCCCACTGTTCGGAAAGAGGACATGACGACGCCCGGTCCCATATCGTGGACCGAGTCGTCGTATGTCCTTTGTGGAGTCTCGGGTTCAGAAACCGCGACCGAGTATTTCGTCGATCGCGCGGCGCGGGCTGGACGGCACCGCACCGGCGGGATAGCCGAGCCGCATGATCAGCTGCGGGAAACCGGCGAGTTCGAGATCGTCGCACAACGCCGAACGCACTTCGGGCAGATGCAGCGGCTGGGTCAGCACCGAGCCGACGAGACCTCCGTCGACCGCGTCGAGCCAGGTGCGCTGCACGGCCTGTCCCGCGGCCAAGTGGTCGTGGCGGGTGTCGTCGAGGGTCAAGAAGACGAGCAACGTCTCTTCCGTCAGCCGATGGGTCAGGACCACACTGTCCGGCAAGGCCGTCGACGGCCGGACCAAGCCCGCCCAGGGCAGCGAGCCCGGAGGAAGCGCCGTCGCGGCGAGCCCCACACCGTGTCGGTGCGAGACCTCGTCCCGGATCGTCCACAGGGCGAGCTCGCGCTGGTATCCGTGGTCGTGCTGATGGGCTTCCGCCGCGAATTCGAGCAGTTCGGCGACGTGAACCAGTTCCAGCTCGTCACGGATCGGCCTGGCTTCGACGCCGGCCGAGGCGGCGGTGTCCACCAGCTCGCCGATCCGCTGAGGCGAGACGGGGCGGCCGGCGAACCGCCGCCGGTGGCTGCGCCGTCGTTCGATGGCCGAGTAGCGGTGCAGATCGTCCGCGGACGGCAACGCACGCTCGTCTGGCGTGACCGACGCGACCACTTCCGGGCGGCCCGGTTCGGGGAACGTCTCCGTGCGCGGTGCGTAGCCGAGCACACGGACGGCGAGCTCCAGGTTCGTGAGAGCGGCGCCGCAGGAGATCACCCGGTCGCGGCCCAGCGGATCGTGTTCCGGGAGGGTCAGCTCACGGCGTTCGATCAACAGGAGCCTGCCGCCGTCGAACTCCAGGATCCACGGCTGGGTGTTGTGCACCGAGGGCGCCCGAAGCAAGGTCCGTGCCAGGACCTCCGTCTCCCCCGTCGACCAGATCTCTCGTCGCTCCATGCTCCCTGCCCTCCGCGGTGGCGCCGTGCTCGAATCCACCGTGCGCCACACCGGGACCGGTGCGCAGGTGCGGACGGCTCCGATCTCCGGGACCAAAGCCCTACGACGCCGGGACGTCCAGGCCGCTGTGCCGTCCCGCGTGCCGGAGTAGGTTCGGCAGCACGGCCAGGACCCTGCGGCGGGAGGACGAGCCATGGTGACCAAGGTGTTCCTGGTCGACGATCACGAGATCGTCCGGCGTGGGCTGTCCGATCTGCTCGGCAGCGAGCCGGACATCGAGATCTCCGGCGAAGCCGCGTCGGTCTCTGAAGCGCTCACCCGGATTCCCGCGACCGAAACCGACATCGCGGTGCTGGACGTCCGCCTCCCGGACGGCACCGGCATCGAGCTGTGCCGCGAGCTGCTCTCGACCCGGACCGACCTGCGTTGCCTGATGCTCACGTCCTACGCCGACGACGAGGCCCTGCTCACCGCGATCATGGCGGGTGCTTCCGGCTTCGTCCTGAAACAGGTGCTCGGCAACGATCTCGTCTCGGCGATCAGGACCATCGCCGAAGGCGGCTCACTGCTCGACAGCCGCACCACCGCCGCCCTGATGAGCCGCATCCGCCGGGAGCACGACCGCGACGATCCGATCGCCGGGTTGTCCGAGCAGGAACGAGCGGTCTTCGAGCTCATCGGGGAAGGGCTCACCAACCGGGAGATCGGCGAACGGCTCTTCCTGGCAGAGAAGACCATCAAGAACTACGTTTCCCGCATCCTCGGCAAACTCGGCATCCAGCGCCGGACCCAGGCCGCCGTGCTCGCGAACGAGCTCAAGAAGGAAGACCGGCTCCGCCTGTTCGGCGACCGCTAGGCGCTTTCGTGCGACAGCGGGACACGCCACGCGATCCGGGTCCCGCCGCCCTCCCTGCCGGTGAACTCGGCGTATCCGCCGCATCGTTCGGCACGCTGCAAGAGGTTGTCGAGCCCGCTGCGCCTGCCGGACGAGGGCAGCCCGACGCCGTCGTCGCTCACCTCGATGGCGAGTTCGGTGCCGGCCTCGACGGTCACGGAGATCTCTTTCGCGCCGGAGTGCCGGATGGCGTTGCTCAACGCCTCACGGACGACGGCCTCGGCGTGCTCGTACACCTCGACCGGCACGAGGGTGTCCACCGCGCCCGCGATCCGGACCGACGGTGTCACGGCCGAAGCCGTCGTCAGTTCCGTGACGATGTCGAGCAGCCGCCGGCGGAGACCGGCCGACTCCCCCGCTCCCGCGGTGTGCAGGTCGAAGATCGAGGTCCTGATCTCGCGAACGGTCCGGTCGAGTTGCTCGACGGCCTGCGTGACCCGGTTGCGGGCGAAGTCGTCCGGCACTCTCGGCAGGATGCTCTGGAGGCTCATACCGGTGGCGAAAAGCCGCTGGATGACGTGATCGTGAAGGTCCTGCGCGATCCGGTCCCGGTCGGCGAGCACGTCCAACAGGCGCTGGTTGCGCTGCTTTTCGGCGAACTCGAGCGCCACCGCGGCCTGGTCGCCGAACGACGACAACATCGGGATCTGGTCGGCCTTGAACTGCTGCGTGCCCTTCTCCCGGCTGGCGACCAGCACGCCGCCGACACCCGACGCGCTGGTCAACGGCGCCAGCGCTCCGGGGCCGGAAAGCGCCTTGTCCGCCGAACCGAACACAGTGCCGAGGTCGGCGACGAGACAGGTCTGCCCGCCGGCGAAGATCTCGTCGAGCAAGGGATGCTCGCCGGAGACCTGCTTCCCCCGTAGCGGACCCTGCCGTCCGCCGCTCACCGCGGTGACCGTCAACGGCCGCGTTCCCTTCTCGCCGTCTTCGGCGAGGAGGATCATCACCTCGTCGGCCCCGGCCAGCTCACGGACGCTTCCGACGATCAGTGCCAGCGTGTCCACGACCGACGCGCCACCGAGCAGCTCGCCGTTGACCTTCGCCACCGCCTCGAGCCACCGCTCCCGGGTCCGGGAGCGCTCGAACAGGCGAGCGTTGTCGATGGCCACGCCCGCGGCCGCCGCGAGTGCCTGCAGGACGACCTCGTCGTCCGCGGTGAACTCGGCGGCTCCGCGTTTCTCGGTCAGGTACAGGTTCCCGAACACCTCGTTCCGCACCCGGACCGGCACACCGACGAAGCTGTGCATGGGCGGATGGTTGGCCGGGAAGCCGACCGAGGCGGGATGCGCCGAAAGGTCCGGGACCCGTACCGGCTGCGGATCCTCGATGAGCAGGCCGAGCAGGCCCCTGCCCTCGGGCAGGTGGCCCATCGTCTCGCGTACGTCCTGCTCGATGCCGACGTACACGAACTGGGAGAGGCCGTCCTCGTCGCCGAGGACACCCAACGCCCCGTATTGGGCGTCGACCAGCTCGACCGCGGCCTGGACGATGCGCTGCAGGGTCGAATCGAGTTCGAGACCGGTCCCCACCGCGAGAACCGCGTCGAGCAACCCTTGCAGCCGGTCACGGGTCTTGACGATCTCCGAAAGCCGCTCCTGGACCTCGTGCAGCAACTCGTCCAGCCGGAGCCCGGTCAGCACCGCCGCGCTGGGCGGCGGATGCCCGCCCGCCGGTGATGGCTCGGACGCCATCGCCACCTCCTTCCGGATAGGGTGACGACTCGTTCATCGTCCGCACCGGCCTCAGCGTTCCATTCGGCGGACCACCATCACAGGGCATTCCGCGTGCTGGGCCAACGCCTGGCTGGTCGAGCCGAGCAGGAGCCCGGTGAACCCGCCACGACCGCGGCTGCCCACGACCACGAGCCTCGCCTTGGCGCTCCACTCCAGCAGAACCTGCCGCGGCCGGTCACGCACCAGCGAGCGTTCCACCGTGACGTCCGGGTACTTCTCCTGCCAGCCCGCGAGACGTTGCGCGAGCAGCCTGCGCTCATCGTCCTCAATGGACTCCCACTGGCTCACCAGGCGCGCCATCCCGTAGACGTCGTCATAGGTGACGTCCGACCACGCGTGCACGGCGACCAGCGTCGCGGACCGGCGCGAGGCTTCGTCGAAAGCGGCCTCCAGGGCCCGCTCGCTCGTCGGGCTCCCGTCGATCCCGACGACCACCGGCCCCGTGTCGGGCTGATTCGTCGTTCCCTTCCTGCTCCGGAGCACGACCACGGGACAGTGCGCGTGCGCGATCAGCGCGGATGCCGTCGATCCCAGGGTCATCTGCCCGAAGAAGCCCTTGCCCGTCCCGCCGACCACGACCATCGTGGCCGACTTCGACGCGTCGACCAGCGTCGAGACCGGCGAATCCGCGGGCATGAGGGTGTCGACCCGGACACCGGGCGCGGTCGATCCGGCTTCCGCCACGGCCTCCTCGAGAACACGCCCGCCCTCGCCCGCGAGCACGTCGAACCACGGCACCGGCCCGGCCAGACCGCCACCGTAGGCCCACTGCTCCACATGCAGGGCATGCACGACCAGCAGCCCCAAACCTCGTTCGGCCGCGACGGTGGCCGCCCATCGCACGGCCACCCGGCCCGGTTCCGCTCCGTCCACCCCGACGACGATCCGGCTCATCTCTCACCTTCCTGGTAGGTCACTTTCGCTTGGACGACACCGGGGATCCCCTCCGCGATGACCTTCGCGACGTGATGGTCGGTGTCGTTGCCGTATCGGTCCCCGATCCGGACAAGGCCGTCCTCGACGTCGACCGTCCAGCGGCCGGGGCCGCCGTAGATCGCGAGGTGGTGCCGGACGTCGGCGGCGATCGCGCTGTCGGCTCTCGCGAAGGCGCGGACGAAGTCGGCCCTGGTGACGATCCCCACCACCGCCGCACCGTCCACAATGGGCATCGCCCGGATCTTCCCGTCCAGCAGCGCCTTGCCGACCTCGGCGAGGTCCGCCCCGGCGCTCATCGCGGTGGCGGGCGTCGTCATCACCTCCGCCACGGTGGCGCCCGGCGTCCCATGACCGGCGGGACGCCGGGCGAACCGGACGTCTTCGGGGAATCGGTCCCGGATCAGGTCCGCCTCGGTCACCATGCCGATCAAGCGGTCGTCGTCGTCCACCACCGGGAGAGCGGTGAAGCCGTGCTCGGTCAGCAGTTCGGCCGCGTGTTTGGCGCTCGTCCCCGCCGTGACGGTGACGACCGGCCTCGTCATCAGATCCCTTGCCCGCATGTCGTTCCCGTCTCACAGGTCGGCGTCGTCGCTCGCTACAGCGGGCCGGATGACGGCGACAGGGCACTCCGCATGGGCGATCAGCGCCTGGCTCGTCGAGCCCAGAAGCATCCCTTCGAATCCGCCGCGGCCACGGCAGCCGACGACGAGCAGGCCCGCCCGCTTGCCGAGTTCGAGCAGTGCACGGACGGGACGGCCCTGCCGCAGGACGAACTCGACCGGCACCTCCGGGTACTTGTCCCGCCACGGAGCCACTTGCTCTTCGATCGACTTCCGCTCGTCGTCCTCGACCCGATCCGACAGGTCGGACCAGGTCCGGACGACGGTCAGCCCGGCGTTCCGCGAATTCGCTTCGTCGAAGCCGAACCCGAGGGCGCCCTCGCTCGCCGGAGAACCGTCCGTGCCGACCACGATCCGGTCCTCGTCGCGCCAGGCGCCACGGACCACCACGATCGGGCAATGGCCGTGTTTGGCGAGCGCGACCGCGGTGGAACCGATCAACGGTCCGGTGAACCCGCCCAGCCCCCGTGATCCCAGCACCAGCATCGTCGCCCTGGTGGACTCCTGGACCAGCGCGGGCACCGCGCTCCACTCCCGGACCGCGGTCTCGACGACCAGGTACGGAAAGCGGGCCAGCACCGCCTCCCGTACCTGCGACACCCACTCTTCTCCCAGACCGGCGAACCCCGCTCGGATCGTCTCGGCCGGTGGAAGAACACTCGGTACCTTCGCGAGCGGCACGGCGTAGACATGGACGAGCCGGAGCGGCACACCCCGTCGTGAAGCGGCGCCCGCCGCCCAAAGGGCCGCCGTCCTCGCCGAGCGGGATCCGTCGATCCCGGCGACGATCGAACCTTCCGTGGCGATCGGCATCCCGGCTCCTTTCGAGGTCGGACCCGCTGTTGTGGGCCGGTCCCAGTCTCGAATGGCGGCACCGCCCGATCGCAGAGGACGAAGTCCCCCGGCACCTGCTCCCGGGTCCCGGTCGCGTCGCCGACCGGCCCACGAGGAAGGGGCGAAAGTCCCTATGACCGGAGACGGATCAGCCGACCGGCGCGGGGCTGCCCAACCGTCCATCGTGGACTTCGACGATCCGGTCGACCGCGGTGAGATGGGCGCGGTCGTGCGTGACCAGGACGGTCGCGGTGGCCCGCTGATGGGTCAGGCGCGTGATCAGATCGATGACCGCGGCACCGCGGTCGTGGTCGAGGGCGCTCGTCGGTTCGTCGATCAGCAACACGGTGGGCTCGTTCATCAGCGCACGCGCGATGTTCACCCGCTGCCGTTGGCCGCCGGAGAGCTGGTGCGGGCGACGTCCGGCCTGCGGCCCGAGCCCGACGGCGTCGAGCAGATCCAGGGCCACGCCGCGTGCCGCCGACGGGGAGCGGCCGTCGATCCGGGCCATGACCTGGAGTTGTTCGGCGGCGGTGAGGGCGGGCAGCAGATTGGGTTGCTGGAAGACAATCCCGATCTTGCGGCGGCGTAGCTCGGTGAGTTCACCGCGGCTCAGCCCGGTGGTCTCAGTGCCGTCGATGGTGACGGAACCGTGGTCCGGGGTGATGAGGGTGGCGGCGACGGCGAGCAGGCTGGACTTGCCCGAGCCGGAGGGCCCGGCGACGGCGGTGATCGTGCCCGGCGGGACGTCCAGGGTGACGCCGTCGAGGGCGGTGAGGCGGGAATCGCCATCGGGATAGGTGAGGGTGACATCGGTCAGGTTCAGGCTCATCGGGCACTCCCCAATGCGGTCAGCGGGTCGACGGAGGTGATGCGGCGGACGGAAAGCGCGGCCCCGAGAGCGCCGAGCAGGATCATCACGGCGGCCGGGACCAGCACGGTGGCCGGCGTCAGCAGGAAGGGCACGGCGGATCCGGCGACGACCGCGCCGAGGCCGACGGCCAGTGCGGTGCCGACGGCGGTGCCGCCGACGAGAAGGACGACAGCCTGGCCGAGCGCGTCCTTCAGCAGGAAGGCCGTACTCGCTCCCAGCGCCTTGAGGACGGCGATGTCGCCGCTGCGCTGGATCGTCCAGACGGTGAAGAAGGCGCCGATCACGAGCGCGGAGATGGCGAACAGGAACCCTCGCATCAGTTGCAGCGAGCCGTTTTCCGAGGCGTAGGAGCCGATCGCGGACAACGAGTCGCTCTTCGAGACCGTCTTCGTGCCGGCGGCGAGATCGGTGGCCGCGAGATCGGCGTCGGCAGTGGTGGTCAGCGCGAGCACCGTCGCGCTCGGCTCGCCGCCGGTGGGTGGCACCGTCTTCGCCCAAACGTCGAGGCCTGCCCATACCACCGGGGTGTGGCTGAACCAGGCGTCCCCCGACACGGCGGAGACCGTCAGCTGACGCCCTGCCACGGCGATGACGTCCCCGCTCCGGACACCCAGGTCGTCGGCGGCGGACGTCGACAGCACCACCGAGCCGCGGGTGATGTTCGCGCCGCCCGGGGCGAGCGCCGAACCGGGCCGGACTCCGAAGACGGAGATCCCGGCACTGCGGTTTCCCGCGGTGGCCTTGGTGGTGGAGATGCCCAACGGCTCGGCGCCGGTGACGCCCGGGGATTCGGCCCACTGCCGCCGCTGCGTCTCGGTGATCGCGGAGTTGGCGTAGGAAAGGCTCTGCCCGTCACCAGGAGCGGCGAAGACGATCTTGTCGGCGGGCAGGCCGGTGATCGCGGAAATGTTCTGCTCACCCAGCCCGGCGGTGAGCCCGGACAACAGGCCGACCAGCAGGGTGATCAGCACGACCACGGCTCCCATCAGGGCGAACCGCCCTTTGGCGAATCTCAGATCTCTCCAGGCGACGAACACGGTTCCGGTCTGTCCTCTCCGGCGGGTGGGCTGGTTACCTCTCCACGATCGCGGCCGGAGACCGCGACGACATCTGGCCGGAGATGGCACTTCGCCCGCCGGAAGACGGCACGCCGGTTCTACCTTTGGATAGAGGCGCCCGCCGGTCGCGCTCCGTAATCTGGAGGCACTGTGACCACCGCGCCCCCTTTGACCCCGACCAGCCGGGTGCTGACCTGGTGTCTGCACCTGCTGCTCATCGCCCTGCTCGCACTCGCGGCCGTCCGTGCGGTGGCGGACCGCTCGTCCGACGCGGGAGCGGTCGTCGCGACGGCGTTGGCGTGCGCTGTCGTGTACGCGGCAGGCCCGCTCCTGCCGCGTGTCAGGACGTCCCGGCAGGCCGCCCTGTGGTGGCTGATCGCGGTGGGCGTCGTGTGGCTGGTCCTGTTGGTGCTGACCGCCGACGGCGTCTGGGTCGCCTTCCCGCTGTACTTCCTGCAGTTGCATCTGCTGCCGCGCCGTCAGGGCCTGGTCGCGGTGATCGCGACCGCGTTCGCGGCGATCACCGCGTTCGCCGCCCACCAAGGTTCCTTCGTCCCGGCTGCGGCGATCGGCCCGGCGCTGGGAGCAGCCGTGGCGGTCGCGGTCGTCTGGGGATACCAGGCGCTGTACCGCGAAAGCGAACGACGCCGGAACCTGATCGAGGAACTGACCGCCACCCGCGCCGATCTCGCCGAAGCCCAGCACGCGGCCGGAGTGCTCGCCGAGCGGGAACGGCTGGCCCACGAGATCCACGACACCCTCGCCCAAGGGCTGTCGAGCATTCAACTTCTGTTGCGTGCCGCGGAAAGAACCCTGCCCGACACCGCCGGGAACGCCGCCCGCTACGTCGAGCAGGCCCGGCAGGCGGCCGCCGACAACCTGGCCGAAGCCCGCCGCTTCGTCGTCGCGCTGTCCCCGCCGGCGCTCGACGACACCACGCTCACCGACGCGCTGGAACGGTTGTGTGCCACCACCAGCGCCCGGCACCTGATCACCGCACGGTTCCGGTTCACCGGTACGCCCACTCCCCTGCCGACCGCGTACGAGGTCACCCTGCTGCGCATCGGCCAGGCGGCCCTCGCGAACACCGTCCGTCATGCCGACGCGTCCACCGCCGAAGTCACCCTGTGCTACCTCGACGAGCACGTCCTCCTCGACGTCGTCGACAACGGTGTCGGCTTCGATCCGGAACACAGCGGCTTCGGCCTGACCGCAATGCGGACCCGAGTCGAAGCCTTGGACGGAACCTTCGCCATCGAGTCCTCCCCCGGCCACGGCACCGAGTTGTCCGTGCGGCTGCCCGTCGAAACCAAGGAACGTCCGTGACCGAACCCGCGATCCGGCTCCTGCTCGCCGACGATCATCCGATCGTCCGGGCGGGCCTCCGCGCCTTGCTGGAAACCGAACCCGGTCTCATCGTCTCCGCCGAAGCCGCGACCGCGGAGGAAGCGGTGTCCCGCGCGGCCGAAGGCGACATCGACGTCGTGCTGATGGATCTGCGCTTCGGCCCCGGCATGACCGGCGCCGAAGCCACCGCGGTGATCACGGCGCGGCCGGACGCTCCGCGCGTGCTGATCGTCACCACCTACGACACCGACGCCGACACACTGCCCGCCATCGAAGCGGGCGCCACCGGCTATCTCCTCAAGGATGCCCCACCCGAGGAGCTGGTGACCGCCGTCCGTACCGCCGCCGCCGGACGCACCACCCTCGCCCCGACCGTCGCCGACCGGTTGATGAACCGGATGCGGATGCCCACCACCGCGCTGACACTGCGCGAGATCGAAGTCCTGGTCCTGGTCGCCGACGGCCTGTCCAACCGGGCCATCGCGGAACGGCTCCACCTGACCGAAGGCACCGTGAAATCCCACCTCGCCCGCAGCTACACCAAACTCGGCGTCGACTCGCGCACCGCCGCCGTCGCCACCGCGACCGACCTGGGCCTCATCCGCCGCTGACCGCCTGCCGCGGCAGGTTTCGGCTCCGTCCGTGAATGCCTCCTTAGGGACTCTGGGTCCCTCAAGGAGGCATTCACGGACCGGTATTCGTTGATCTACGTCTGACCTGTGCGTGAGCGGGATTAGCTCCGTTCAGACCGGGCCGAGCGTTGTCCATGAAGGATTTGGGACGTTCACCGTCCCAAATCCTTCATGAACGAATCCAAGCGCGGACGAGCCAGGACGTACAACGCCCCGAACCCCTCGGACTCGACCCACACCGCAAGGGGAGCGAAGGCGCGGCTGCGTGGTGGGGCACGAGTTGATCAGCCTCCGAGCACGCCGCTGACCTCGTTCGGCGTTCCCGGGATCGTGCCGGTCGCGGTCTTCGCGCCGGACGCGAGGTCGACCGAGTGGATCTTCTTCTTGCCGGGATCGGTGACGTAGGCGGTTCCGCCGCGGACGAAGATCGCCGGGCGCGGCTGCTGCCACTCGATCGGCTCCTGCCAGGTGCCGATGACGGCGATCTTCTTCGTCACCGCACCGCTCACCGGGTCGATCACGTGGATCTGACCGTCGGTGCCCAGCACCAGCGCCTCGCCCTGAGGACCGCGGGCCAGCGAACGGAAGGTGTAGCTGGTCCCGATGTCGACGTGCTTGAGCGTGGCCTTCTCGGTGTCGATCAAGGAAATCCGGGTCGGGCGCTCGAGCTCGGCCGCTTCGTCGACCTTGTAGTCGCCCAAGGTGATCGGCGAGACGTCCGAACCCGCCTGGTTACCGATGCGCCCGTAGGCATCCGGGCTGGTCACCTTGGTGATCACACCGTTCCGGTAGATCAGCGCGCCGGTCTGGCAGCCGACCACGATCGCCTCCCCGCGCGCGGCGGCTTCACCGTGCACACCGGGGCACTGCTCGTTGCGCGCGATCTCCTTCTTGTCCTTGTCCAGCACCACGATCCCGGACCGCTTGTCCTTGTTCCCGACGGTGGTCACCAGTTCGCCGTTCTCGAGTTCTACGGCCACGCCGTGGTGTGCTTCCGGCGTCTTGTGCTTCGGCGCGGGGAAGGCCGCGGTGCCGATCGTCTTCGGGTCGAAGACGGTCACTTCGCCGGTCCCGTCGGCGAACAGCACCGTCTTACCGGCGTGACGGACGACGTGGCCCGGCTTGGCCGCCTTCACTTCGTTGTCCGTCAGGACGGCGCCGACGGCGTCGAGGACCCGGAACCCGGTGGAGGTCGAGACCATGAGGTGCCGGTCGTTCCCGGCCGGGTTGAGCCGGTTGAAGCCTTCCAGCGGAAGGTTCTTCGCGACCTGCAGGGACTTCCCGTCGAGCAGGACGATTCCGCCGTCGTAGGTGACCGCCACCGGATTCGCGACGACGGGAGCCGGAGCCGCGTTCTTTCCGGGTTCCGCCGCCGGCTGTTCGGTCGCGCAGGCGGCGAGTGCGAGGGTGCTCGCCGTCGTCGCCATCAGCGCGAGATATCGGGTCTTCCGTGCCATTTCACTGTGCCTTTCGTCTGTTCCGATCAGGAACGGGTCAAACCGGTGGTGATCGATTCGGTGTTGGCGCGCATCATTTCCAGGTAGGTGGCCGCACCCTGGCCTGGTTCGCTGAGCGACTCGGAGAACAACGGGGCCACCTGGACGTGCAGCCCCGCCTGCTCGGCCAGTACCCGCGCGAGCCGGTCCGGCTGGGAGGAATCCGCGAAGATCACCGGCACTCCCGCAGCGCGAACGGTGTCGGCGAGGGATTTCAGATCCGAGGAGCTGGGCGACGCGAGCGTCGTCCCGCCGGGAATCACCGCGCCGACGACCTCGAACCCGAACCGCTGGGCCAGGTAGCCGAACACGTGGTGATTCGTCACCAGCTTCCGGCGTTCGCGGGGAATCCCGCCGAACTTCTCGGTCATCATGCGGTCGAGCGCTTCGATCTCCCCGCGATAGCGGTCGGCGTTCGCGCGGATGACCGCTTCGTCGACGCCGCCGACATGGGCGACGACCTCGTCCGCGATCGTCTTCACCGCGTCGCGCACCCGTGCCGGATCCGTCCAGAAATGCGGGTCCGGCTTGTTGTCGGCGTAACTGATCGGGTTCACCCGCTCCCCGGCGGGCAGCGCCGGTACGCCGTTTTCCTCGGCTGTGCGGACGGTGCGCAGCATGCCCTCTTCGAGCCCGAGTCCGTTGTAGACGATCAGGCCCGCCCGCTCGACCTGGGCGGCCTGCTGTGCGGAGATACCGAACGAGTGCGGATCGGCGTTCGGCTTCATCAACACGGTCACTTCGGCCTGATCGCCGACGACGGCGCGGGTGATGTCGCCGAGGATGTTCGTCGTGACGACGACCGACTTGCCGCCCCCGCCGCTTCCGGAGCACCCCGCCGCCGCCAGCAGCGCCACCGCGACCAGGGCGAGTGCCCGGCGCCTCATCGGCCGGTCTCCACGATGTGGCCCGCCTTGCCGCCGACCTTCAGGGTCCTGGCACGCCGGAGGTTGTCGTTGTAGTCGATCTCGTACACGTCCGCGGACAGCGGGTTGTTGACGTAGGCGCGCGTCGAATCGACCTGGATCGAGGCGGCGGCTGTCGCTTCCGGAGCCAGGAGCGGGATCGCCGTCTGTTCCTTTCCGGTGCCGTCGAAGGAGCGCAACTTCCCGTCTCGGCTGAGGACCAGCAGCGGGCCGCCCTCACCGACGGCGTTCACCGCGGCGACCGGCCCGGTCTCGACGTACTGCCAGCTGCGGCGTCCGACGTCCAGCGCCCACACGGCCGATTCGCCCGCCTGGGCGGCCAGCGTGGCGCCACCCGGCCGATGGAAGAAAGCGGTGGCACGTTCCTGAGCGGTGACGCTGCGCGGATACGGGATCTTCACCCCGGTGAACGCACCGTCCTTTTCGCTCACCAGCAGAGCGCCGTCCGCGCATCCGAAGACGACACCACGCCGGGTCACCGCCTGGCCCCGCAGTTCCGGACATGGCTGGCCGATCTCGGCCACGGCCTTGCCCTGGCGGTCGTGAACACGCACTCCGCGGGCGAACGGCTTACCTGCGTCCGCCACCGTGGCGATGATGTGCTCGCCGTACGGGATCGCGACGCCGGCATGCGGCTCGCGCGGGATCTTCCCCAGGTCGGTGACCGTCCCCTTGTCCAGCGCGGCACGGTCGAGCAGGGTCGCCGTTCCGTCCGAATAGGACAGTGCCGAGACGGCGGGATCGCTGTAGGCCGCCAAAAGCTGCTTTCCCGGCGCCACCCCGACATCACGGACCTTCGCCCGGTAGTAGTGGACGTGGTCACCGTGGTCGACCATCCAGGACCCGCTGTCGATCATCCGGATCGTGCCGTCTCCCGCGGTCAGGTAGCCGAAGCGGCCGTCGCCGGTCACGGCTTGCACACCGTCGACACGCCCGACTTCGTGCACCTCCTCGGTGATGAGGTCCACGACCCGCACCGCGCCCGTGTCCGAGTCGGCGACGATCAGCCGCGACTGCGCCTCTGCCGCCTCCTCGGCGCCTTCGACGTAGCCGTGCGGGACTTCCGCGGTCACCTCCTTCGGCTGCTCCCCGCCGCACGCCGCCAAGGTCAGCGCCGCGACGACCGCCGTCACTGCTTTCAGTTTCATCGTGAGCACTCGATCTCCGGTGTCAGGGAACGGAATCGCTGTCGTACGAACGACAGGAACGCGGAAAGGAAGAACAGGAGGACCGCGGCGGCGGCGATGGTCGCGCCCGCCGCGGTGCCCCAATGCCAGGACACGAGCAGACCGCCGACCGTGGCGGCGATACCGAGCAGCGCCGCGACGAGCATGATCGTGGTGATCCGCCGCGACCAGAAGAGCGCCGCCGCGGCGGGGGCGATGAGCAGGCCGAACACCAGCAGCGTCCCCACGACACGGAACGACGCGACGATCGTGAGCGTGACCAGTCCGAGCAGCACCGCGTTCGCGAGCCGTGGCCGCAGCCCCAGGGTGTGCGCTTTGCGGACGTCGAAGGTGAGTGCGGTGAACGAACGGTGTCCCACCAGCGCCACCACCCCCACGACGAGCAGGGTGATCGCGAGGCCCACCAGGTCGCCGGATCCGACGGCGAGCACGTCACCGAACAGGAATCCGGTGAGATCGACGGCGAACGACCGCGAGTGCGACACGATGATCACGCCGCTCGCGAGCATGCCGACGAACAACAGCCCGATCGTGGTGTCCTCGGAAAGCCGCCGCGAACGCCCGAGCGCCGTCACCCCGAGCGCCATCACGCCGGCGCTGATCGCCGCACCGATCAGCAGGTTCACGCCGGTCAGCGAGGCTATCGCCACGCCGGGCAACATGCCGTGCGACATCGCGTCGCCGATGAACGCCATGCCGCGCAACACCACCCAGGTGCCCACGACCGCGCACACCGCCGAAACCAGCACTCCCGCCACCAGCGCGCGCTGAACGAACGACACCTCGAAGGGGATCAGCAACCACTCCACGCGTCACACTATAGTGGTAATGATTGTCATTATCTGAAAGAGGGTGGGATGACCCCGGACACAACGGCGCTCACGATCGACCGTGCGCACGCCCATTACGGCTCCCGCGAGGTGCTGCGCGGGATCACCGCCCAGGTCCCGTCGGCGCGGCTCACCGCGGTCGCCGGCGCGAACGGCGCGGGCAAGTCGTCGCTGCTCAACCTCGTCGCGGGTGTGCTCCCGCCGACCACCGGTTCGGTGACCCGCCGGGATCCGGGCCGCGTCGCCTACGTGACCCAGCAGAGCGAGGTGTCGCGATCGCTGCCGATCACCGTGCGCGCGACCGTCACAATGGGCCGCTGGGCGCACCGGGGACATTGGCGACGACTGTCCAAGTCGGACCGAAAGATCGTCGGGGAATGCCTGGAGCTACTGGAGATCACGTCGATCGCGGACCGGCCGATCGGCATGCTGTCCGGCGGGCAGCGGCAACGCGCGCTGGTGGCGCAGGGACTCGCCCAGCGATCCGGGTTGCTGCTGCTCGACGAGCCATCGGCCGGTCTCGACCTGCACGCCCGCCGTTTGATCGACGAAGCCTTGCGCGCCGCACTCGCCGAGGGCACGACGGTTCTGCGGGTCACGCACGATCTCGAAGTGGCGGGACGGGCCGATCACTGCCTGCTGCTGCAGGACGGCCGCCTCGTCGGTGAAGGCGCGCCCGCTTCCGTGCTGACCCCGGAGCGGGTGGCGGACGCCTGGGGTCTTCCGACCGGAATTCGGCCAGGAGCCGCCGATGCTCGCTAGGGTGTACCGGTGGAAGCGACGTGGCAGGACCTCGAGCGCCTGAAAACTCGCGTCGGCCTCGAACTCCCGCCCGAGCTGCTCACCTGGTGGGCCCTCATGGGCGGCGTCGACGACCAGCGCGATCACGGAGCGGGGAACCGATCCGTAGAGCTGGTCCCGAAGGGCTACCTGCCTCTGTCGGTGGCGCGTGCCGAGGAGGAGTACGCCCGACAGTCGCAGTACCCCGACCCTGGCTGCTGCACTCCCGAAGGAACGCACCTCAAGCAGGCGGGCGCGAACGGATTCCCGTACTGCACAGCGGTTCTGCCCATCGGCCGGTCCATCGACGGCGGCCTGCTGTGCGTCGATCTCCGGCAGGGCGAGCACCACGGCCGGGTCATGGAGTGGTACGCCAGTGAAGGGATCTACGACTCCGGCTGGGCGAGCGTCACCGAGATCCTCGACGAGATCGCCGAGCGGCTCGACGACGGGCGCGGTGTGACGTGACACTCCCCTGACGGTGGGAACGAAATCACCCTGGGTCACCACCTAGGCTGCCAGGACGTCCGACCGTCAGTGAGGAATCGCGTATGCCAGCCGCCGAAGCAGCGGAAACGCGCCGCCGCTATCGGCCAGAGTTGCAGGGACTGCGCGCCCTCGCGGCGCTACTGGTCGTGGTCTACCACGTGTGGCTGGGCCGGATCTCCGGCGGCGTCGACGTCTTCTTCCTGATCTCCGGGTTCCTGATCACCGGCCAGCTGGTTCGGGCCGCCGACCGCGGGCGGATCGCGTTCCGGCCGCTGTGGGGCCGGATGATCAAGCGGTTGTTCCCCGCCGCGATGACCGTTCTGCTGGCGGTGCTCTTCCTGGGAATGTGGCTGCTGCCGCAGGATCGCTGGTTCCAGACCATCAAGGAGGTCTTCGCCGCCGCGCTCTACGTCGAGAACTGGCGGCTGGCGGCGGATTCGGTCGATTACTTCGCCCAGCACAACACGGCGAGTGTCGTCCAGCACTACTGGTCGCTGTCCATTCAGGGGCAGTTCTATCTCGTGTGGCCGCTGCTGATCGGGCTCGTGGCCTTCGCCGCCACTCGGCTGCGCCGTTCCCTGACCGGCTCGGTCGCGATCACCCTCGGTGTGCTTTTCGCCGTGTCGCTGGCGTTCTCCATCCGGCTCACCGCGACGAACCAGCCGCTGGCGTACTTCCACTCCCTCACCCGGGTCTGGGAGTTCGCCCTCGGCGGGCTGCTCGCGCTGGCCATCTCCCGCTTCGTCCTGCCTCGGCTCGTCCGTATCGTGCTGGGCTGGATCGGCGTGGCCGCGCTGGTGACCTGCGGGATGATCCTGGACGTGGGCGAGGTCTTCCCCGGCTGGGCAGCCTTGTGGCCGACAGTCTCCGCCGCGCTCGTGATCGTCGCCGGCGCGACCGGCAGCCGCACGGGCGCGGATCGGTTCCTGTCGTCCCGGCCACTGGTGTACCTGGGCAATCTCAGCTACGCGCTGTACCTGTGGCACTGGCCGGTGTTGCTGTTCTACCTGGTCGCTAGGCATCGCGAAGCCGTCGGACCGCTCGGTGGGGCGGTGGTGATCAGCGTGTCCCTGGTCTTGGCGGCCGCCACCTACCGGTTCGTCGAAGAACCGGTGCGGAAATCCTCGATCGGCGAGCGGACGCCGTGGGGTGCGTACCGATTCGCCGTGCTCGCGCTGCTCCCGGTGCTCCTGGTCGCCGGAACCTGGCAGGTGGTGAGCACCAAGAAGGCCGACTTCACCATCGCGCTCGACGACGAAAACCATCCCGGCGCGATGGCCCGTGACCCGGAAGCGCCGAAGAAGACCGTCCCCGGCAAGGAAGCGCTACCGCCGCTGATCGCCGTCCCGAACGACTGGGGCGGTATCCCCGACGCGCAGTGCACACCGTCCCGGTTCGACCAGATCCTCGAAGTCTGCACCTCTCGGCCGGAGGGTGCCCCGGCTAAGACGATCGTCGCCGTCGGTGACTCCCATATGCAGCAATACCTGGCCGCGATCAAACCGATGGCGGAGAAGAACGGCTACCAGGTCACGTTCATGCTCAAGGGGGCGTGCCCGTTCTCCACGACGTCGGACGTGATGCCGGGCGACCCGGGTTGTCTCGCGTGGAATTCCGCGGCACAGAAGGAAATCCTGGCGATGCGACCGGACGCCGTCGTGGCACTGTCCACTCGGGACGTCCGGGTCGGCCCCACTGAGAAGACGCCGCAGGGTTTCGTCGACCAGTGGAAGGTCCTCGATCGCGCGGGGATCCCGGTGGTGGCGATCCGCGACAGTCCCCGCCCCGGTTTCTCCCCGCCCACCTGCATCGACACTCACGGAATCAAAGCACCCGAATGCACCGTGCCGCGGAACAAGCTGCTCGCCGAGCCGCCGTACGCGAAACTGAAGGACGTACCCGAGAACGTCTCCTTCCTCGACTTCAGCGACTATTTCTGCGGGCGGGGACTCTGCCGTCCGGTCGTGGGGAACGTGCTGGTGTACATGGACGACAACCACGTCACCGCCAGTTTCATGACCACCCTCTCCCCGGTGCTGGAACGAGGAATGATCAGCGCGCTCAGCTGGTGATCACAGACCGAGCAGCGCCTTGACGGTCTCGCGCGCCTGACGGGCCGGCGCCGGGTCGCCGCTGATCCCCGCCGTCACGATCGCCCCTTCGGCGAGCAGGTACACCGGTTCCGTGACCGGCCGTCCGGTGGCCCGCACCCAGGCCTCGATCTGCGCGTGGAACTCCTGTTTGTGGGCCCGCACCTCGGCCAGCACGGCCGCGGACGACGGGCCGAACTCGCCGTGGGCGTTGATCCAGGCGCAGCCGCGGAAGCCGGGTTCGGCGAACCAGCCGGCGAGCCAATCGAAGATCGCGAGCACACGCTCCTTGGGATCCTGGACTTCCTCCACTCGAGCGGCCAGGCTGCCCCGCCAGCGCTGGTCACGGCGTTTGAGCATCGCCACCACGAGGTCTTCCTTGGCTTCGAAGAAGCGGTAGATCCGCTTGAGTGAGAGGCCGGACGCCGCACGGACCTGATCCATGCCGACCGCCTGGATGCCGTTCTCGTAGAAGAGTTTCTCGGCGGCGTCGAGCAGGGCTTCGCGGTCCACGCGGTTCTGCTCGTCGGTGACGGCGGCCGGCATCGGTACTCCCTTGACGTCGAGAACGGTCGTTCCCTATCGTAGGCGTCAGACGTAGAGAACGCACGTTCTCAACATGAGGAGGTTCGACGTGACGGAAGATCGCCCGCCCTACCCGCCGTTCACCCGGGAGACGGCGCTGCGGAAAGTCCAAGCGGCGGAGGACGCCTGGAACACCCGCGATCCGCGGAAGGTGGCGTCGGCGTACACGCCGGACTCCGTTTGGCGGAACCGTGACACCTTCGTCCAGGGCCGGGAGGAGATCGCCGCGTTCCTGACGGCGAAGTGGGAGCGAGAGCTGGATTACGCGCTGCGCAAGAACCTGTGGACGTTCACCGAGAACCGGATCGCCGTCCGGTTCCAGTACGAATGGCACGACCGGGCCGGACAGGTGTGGCGCAGCTACGGCAACGAACTCTGGGAGTTCGACGAGCGCGGCCTCATGAGCCGTCGCGAGGCGAGCATCAACGACGTCGCGATCCCCGAGTCCGAGCGACGCATCTTCGGCCCACGCCCCCAGGAGGAACACGGCGACGAGTTCCCGCTCCGCTAGTCCACGATCGCCGAGATCTCCCACAGCCCCAAGGACTTGTCGGCGTAGGCGCCACCCTCTTCGGTGCACCCCTCGACCAGTACGGCCAGCGGCTCGGGGAACCCGAACGGTTCCCGGCACAGGTTCAGCGGCCGCCAGTCACCGGTCACGATGTCGTTGTTGGTGCCGAGTTCGGTGAACGTCGTGGTCAGCAGGTACCGGGAACCGCTCCGCCGGAGGTTGCGCAACGCCCGCTCGATGTCGGCGAAACTGAGATGCACCAAGCAATCCCGGCAAAGCACGAGATCGGCCTTCGGCAGCGGGTCGGCGGTCAAATCGAGCACCTGGAACTCGTGGACCGGATCGCCCCGGAACCGCTTCGCGTTCAGCTCGATGAGATCGGGCACGATGTCCGCACCGATGTAGCGGTCGAGGTCGAGATCCACCTGGCTGAGCCAGCCGTAGTCGCCACACGGAAGATCGAGCAGCGTCCGAACCCCGAAGCGATCGAGGAGCAGAGGCAACTGATCGCTCAGCTCCCGCGTCTGGACGGACTCGGAGCCGGGCCCGGAGACCGACGAGGAAGTCCACAGCCGGGAGCGGAAGATGTAGGTGAAACGATCCTGGGTCCCCATGCTTTCCAGCTCGCCGGCGACCCTCCGAAAGTTGCGCTGCGCCGTGGTGATCGGTCGTTCGTCCACTTCCGCATCGTAGATGACCTCGCGCCCCACCAAGCCACTGTCACGCTCTCTCCCAGCTCAAGTACATGAAGGCCCCCTTCCTTGCGCTAGACGCAAGGAAGGGGGCCTTCATGTACTTGGGGAAGGAGGCCTTCACGGACCTTCAGCCAATCAGACCAGTCACTCGCTGTTGGTAAGCCGAGCGGGTCGACTACGAGCGACCAAGCGCCTGAACGAGTGAACCCAACGTGAGCATGATTGCTCGAATCTCGGCGACCTTGACCGAAGTTCGACCGTACTCGACAGTTGCGATCAGCATTTCGCATCTTGCGAAAATGGCGCGCACGCAGGGGAAGATCTTGGTCGTCACCTGCGAAGAGAACCGCAGCTGCACTTTCACGCCGACGCCGGGATACGCAAGTTGCCGACCTGTCGACGGCGCTGCTCCATTCGGCCCCTCCCGCTACTTTTAGTAGTTTTCCGGGTCACCCAGACCGTTGAGCGACGCGTGCATACCGTTCAGCGCGACACACGCTGTACTACTGAACGGTCACAGTCCGCTTTCGCCAAGATGTCCTCAGCCGCACCGGTCAAGAACCGGTAACGCACGCGTGGCCCCCTGCTGTCACAGGAGGCCACGCGGATGTCCATTCGCAAGCTCGCTAGAACAAGGACAGGACGGTCGTGACCATACAGCCTGATAACGCGAAGACACCAGACAACGGACCGCCCCAACGGGTCAAGGTCGTCATCGAGCACGTCGAAAAGCCGGCTCGGCGAGTCGCGACGTCCGCGGAGATGATCCGCGCGGCGCGGCCGCTGCTGAGGACGCCGGGACGCCATCGCAAAGTGCAGAGCCGCGACAGCTGGCTCTGCCTGGCGATGGCTGTCCTCGCCGGCTGGGCTCCGACGTTGCGGATGTGCCTGCTGCTGACGGTCGGCGGCGCCATCGTCGTCGGCGTCGTCGAGATCAGCACTCCGAAAGTCGGGGTGTCAGCGGGGACCAGCATCGGTCTCCTGACTCTTTTCGGCGCCTGGATTGTCAAGTCCCGGCAAGGTAAACCGCGGCGAGAGCCGAGTCTGTAAACGAATTCCGCCCCGTGCCCGCCTCGTCGCGGGCACGGGGCGCGGCAATGTCGGAAAATCTCCACGCTCGTTCGGTGCCCTCCGGTTAAATGATCGCGAAGTCCCGACATGTGAGGAGATCTCGTGCGGAGAGCTAGAAGACTGGGGGCCCTGGTCGTTTCGGTGCTGGCTGCGGCCACGGCACTGGGCGGCTCGGCGTCGGCCGAAACCGTGCAGTCGTTCCACACCTCGCTCGACCCCGCTTCGGTGCGGGAGTCGGTGCGCTATCTCGTCGAGAACTACCGAGTGAGCGAACAGGAGGCGTTGCGCCGCCTGGAATTGCAGACCGACGGCGGCAAGCTGGACGAACTGCTGCGACGCGACCGCGGCACCGAGTACGGCGGCATGTGGCTCGACCAGGACCGGGGGCAGCTGGTCGTCGCGATGACCAAACCCGCGGCGGCCGAGCCGTATCTGAGGGCGATGCCGAAGCGTTCCGCTGTTCGCACGCAACAGGTCCAGCACTCGTTGCAGCAGCTCAACGCGGCGAAGGAACGCGTCGCGGCCAAGGTCGGCGCGGGACCGGACGCGGTCTACCTGCCGTCGGTGAGCGAGTCGGAAAACCGTGTGGTGCTTTGGGAACGCGACTGGGTGGCCCGGGCGAAGGCGGCCGTGGCCACCGAGACGAGCACCGCGCAACGGGCCACGGCGGAGGAATCCGGCATGGTCGTCTCCCGGGTGCTGAAGAATCCGAACGCGCTGGCCACGCCGAACGTGGATCTCGGTTTCTGTCATCCGCTCTACTGCACGAACTACGGTCCGATGCGGGGCGGTCTCCGGCTGGACATGACGCGGGACGACGGCACCTGGGGCGGCTGCACCAGCGGGTTCAACCTGCGGTCCACCGGTGGCGGTTTCCCCGGCAAGGGATGGGTGCTCACCGCCGGGCACTGCATGCGGACGAAGACCAACAACACGCCGACCCAGCACAACGGCAATGACGTCCTGCAGCAGCACGGCATCGAGAAGAGCTCGTATCCGTACGACTACGCGGCCCTGCCGTACGTCAACGACGCGGCGTCGACGAAGTGGCTCGAAGGCCAGACCGGCCGCAACCGCGTGCTGAAGTACTGCCGCAACGGAGGCATGGACAGCAACGGTGACACCCCGTGCGGTGCGCAGGCCACATCGGTGGACGAGTACATCACCGGCGCGCGCAAGCTCGCCGAGATCAAGGCCGGATATGTCGTCTGCGCTTCCGGCACGGCGTCGAGCAAGGTGAACTACCCCGATTCCGTCGACAGCGGAGCGGGCGCCGGCTACCTCGTCGGGACCCGCTGCGGCCGGGTCCTGTCCACGGACGTCGGCATCAACACCGACCTGTGTGCTCGTCCGGGCGACAGCGGCGGACCGCTGTTCAGCCAGGCCGACCACGCGGCGTTGGGCATCCTGGTCGGCAACCAGCAGTCCCGCTCGGGCCCCTGCCAGGCCGGTGAGCTGAACAACTACGCGCCGATCGAGACGATCACGACCGATCTCAGCGAGCGGATCGCCAGTCAGGGATCCACCTTCGCGGTGATCACGACTCCGAACGGCTGATCTCGCCATTAACTGGAGGCCCCCTTCGTCGCGGACGCGGTGAAGGGGGCCTTCGCGTCACCTGGTCAGCAAGGGACCTTCGTAGCGCAACGCGTCATCATCGCCGTACACCCGGACCGTCAACTCCGGCGGCTCCCAGGGTGCGAACACCTCGTCGATCGTCCGGGGCTCCGGCCCCAGGTCCACGTCCACGGCGAAGGTGTGTGCCACGATCTCGGCCTGGACGACGACGCCGTCCGCGTCGGTCACGTCCAGCCGGGTCACCCCGGGGTCGATCGCTCCCAGCGCGCCCGGCCGCGCGCTCCACACCGCGAACCCACGCTCCGTGGTGTCACTCCCGTATCCGGTGCTCATGATGTTGAACAGCGTGCTTTCTCCCGCCCGGAAGACGCATTCCGCCTCGACACCCGAGTCCTGGTAAGCCAGCATCCGCCCGTCGCCGGTGCCGGTCCCGATCCGGGCTCCGGTGTGCCACCCCTCGTATGACACCTGACCCGCCGATCCGGCGGACCGGTAAAGCTCGGTGAGGGCCGTCAGTTCCGCGATCCACCGCGCGGTTTGTTCATCACTTGCCGGGGCCACTACGCGTGTGCCCTCCTCTCGGACTGTCCACAATGGTCACCATCGAGGCTGGCACACCCGGATGTCGATCACATCGGGGTTTCCCCGGAGATCGCTCCGCCCACTGCACGGTTCGATGCAACCGGCGTCGGCGATTAGGCCGAGCAGAGCAATCTCGCGGGATCCCCGTCATGGGTGATCCGGTCGCCCGTCGGAGTGTCGCCGGGGCGAACCGGCGACACTCCGAAGCAGAGGGGTACGGCTGATGACCGCGCAGCGCACGATCACGGACGAGATCGGCGAAATCGGTGTCTGGCTGATGGGCGAATTCGGCGGCCGGTTACCCGCGAACGTGATCAGCCGGGTGCTCAACGCGAGCAAGCGCGACCTCGAAGGCCGCATCGACCCCGAAGAGCTGGGCGAGATGTTCCATACGCTCTGCCGGTTCCGGCTGCAGCGGATCCTGGCCGCGGACGAGCGGATCACGGTCAAGATCCCGGACGCTCGCCTTTCGTGACGGTCTTGAGCTCGACGTACTGAGCGAGGCCGGCCGCGCCGTATTCACGGCCGATGCCGCTGGCCTTGTAGCCGCCGAAGGGACCGTCGAAGCCGATCGGCGCCCCGTTGACGGTGACCGTCCCGGTGCGCATCCGTCGTGCGACGGCGAGCGCGCGGTCCTCGTCGGCCGACCAGACACCGCCGGAGAGCCCGTACTCGGAGTCGTTGGCGATGCGGACCGCGTCGTCCTCGTCGGTATAGGGGATGACGACGAGCACGGGCCCGAAGATCTCCTCCTGGGCGATGCGCATCGTGCTCTCCACGTCGGCGAACAACGTCGGCGTGACGTAGTTGCCCTTGTCCAGACCTGGCGGGATTCCGGAGCCTCCGGTGACCAGGCGCGCGCCCTCGGCGATTCCGATCTCGATGTAGTCGCGCACCCGCCGCTGCTGGTCCGGCCGCACCATCGGGCCGATGAAGGTCTTCTCGTCGGCCGGGTCGCCGACCACGAGCGATTCCATCATCTCCTCGAGCCCGGCGACGACCTCGTCGTACCGGTCGCGCGGCGCGAGGATCCGTGTCTGCGCGATGCAGGCTTCGCCGTTGTTGAGCAATGATCCGAACTTCAGCCCGGCGATCACGTCCGCCATGACCGCGTCGGGCAGGATCACCGCCGCGGACTTCCCGCCCAGCTCCAGGCTGACCCGCTTCAGCCGCTCCCCCGCCAGCGACGCGATCCGGCGGCCGGCGGCGGTCGAACCGGTGAACGCGATCTTGTCGACGCCGGGGTGCTTCACCAGATACTCGCTGGGCTCCCGATCCGCGGGCAGCACGCTGATCACTCCGGAGGGCAGCCCGGCCTCCTTGAGCAGGTCCGCGAGCAGGCTCATGCTGAGCGAGTTCTCCGGCGAGACCTTGAGGACGACGGTGTTCCCCGCGAGCAGCGCCGGGACGATTTTGGCTATCGACGCCGAGAAGGGCGAGTTCCACGGGATGATCGCGGCGACCACCCCGATCGGCTCCCGCCGCACGATCGAACGGAACGGCGCGGACGGGTCCGAGGGCGTGAGCGTCTCCTCCCACCCGAATTCCTCCGCCGCCTTCAGGTACGAGACGGCGAGACGTCCCACTCCGGGCTGTCCGGCCCTCGTGAACCAGAGAGCGGAACCGTTCTCGGCCGAGATGAGCTCGGCGATCTCGTCCGCTCGGGCCTCCCTCAGCGCGTTCAGCCGCCGAAGCACCGCGATCCGCTCCTCCGGCGGGGTCCGTGGCCACGGACCTTCGTCGAAGGCGAGCCGGGCCGCGGCGACGGCGCGATCGACGTCGGCCGGAAGAGCTTGGACGACGCGTCCGAGAACCGACTGGTCATGCGGGGACACGATGTCCAGCCGCGTCGGATCGCTCGGCGCCGTCCACTCGCCTCCGATGAAGAGCCTGTCGTTCGTGATCACCGTTGCACCTCTCTAACTGTCACAGTCAAGTAGCACTTACGACGAATAACGGCACAGCAGCGTGATACATTCCCGAAATGAGAGCCGACGCTACGCGCAATCTCGAAGCCGTCCTGACCACCGGCGCGCGCATGCTCGCTCACGACCCCTCGGCCAGCATCGGCGCGATCGCCGCCGAAGCCGGTGTCGACAGGCGCACCGTCTATCGGCGCTTCGCCTCCCGCGAGGAGCTCCTGTCCGCCATCTACGACTCGCGGCTGACCGCGGTCGAGCAGGTCGTCCGCGCCGCCCGGCTCACCGAGACGGCGGTCCCCGTGGCCTTGCACCGGTACGTCGAAGGCATCATCGAAGTCAACCGCGCCTGGCCGGTCGAACTGACCCGGATGCGCGCCGAACCCTCCATCCAGGACCGCCGGAACCGGCTCTCCGCCGAGGTGGACACGTTTCTCCAGCGGGCCACCGACGAAGGATTTCTCCGCGCGGACGTCCCGGACGGCTGGGCCGGGCGGCTGCTGATCCAGCTCCTCCACCTCGCTTCGCGGGAGGACGTGGACGCCCCGCGCGCCGCCGATCTGCTCGTCGAGACCTTCCTGAGCGGGGTCGGTGCCCGCTAAGAACTTCGTCACCCCACGACCCCCATGGAGCGGCGACGTCACGCAGAGTGTGCGAAGGTGGCGGCATGGCCGCTTCCCCAAGGCGATTCCCCCTGTCCTGGACGACCGTCATGCCGGTCCTCGCCATAGTCGTGCTGGCGTTGAGCTGGGGCCGCGACCTGGGCGCGGTGCCGGTGATCATCGTCGCGCTCGCGCTCGGCGGGACGGTGCTGGCCGCGGTGCACCACGCCGAGGTGGTGGCGCATCGCGTCGGGGAGCCTTTCGGCTCGCTGGTGCTGGCGATCGCGGTCACGGTCATCGAAGTCGCGCTGATCGTGACGATGATGTCCTCCGGCGGCCCCGAGGCCGGGACGCTGGCCCGCGACACGGTGTTCGCCGCGGTGATGATCACCATGAACGGCATCGCCGGCATTTCGCTCATGGTCGGCGCGCGTCGGTACGGCGAGACGCACTTCAACCCCGAAGGCAGCGGCGGCGCGCTCGCCACCGTGGCGACCCTGGCCACCGTCAGTCTCGTGCTGCCGACCTTCACCACCAGCACCCCGGGGCCGGCGTTCAACGGCACGCAGCTCACCTTCGCCGCCGTCGCCTCGCTGCTGCTCTACGGCCTCTTCGTGCTCACACAGACCGTGCGCCACCGCGACTTCTTCCTGCCGGTCGACAGTGAGGGTTCGGTCAAGGAAGAGGAACACGCCGAGCCGCCGACCAACAAGGCCGCGCTCACCAGCCTCGGCCTGCTGCTCGTCGCGCTGGTCGCCGTCGTCGGCCTGGCGAAGGTCGAATCCCCCGCCATCGAAGCGGGGGTCAGCGCGGCGGGCTTCCCGCAGTCGTTCGTCGGCGTCGTGATCGCCATGCTGGTGCTGCTGCCGGAAACGCTGGCCGCGACCAGGGCCGCGCGGCGCGATCGGATGCAGACCAGCATCAACCTCGCCTACGGTTCGGCGATCGCGAGCATCGGGCTCACCATCCCGACCATCGCGCTGGCGTCGATCTGGCTGGACGGGCCCCTCCTGCTGGGCCTCGGCGCGACCCACATCGTGCTGCTGGCGCTGACGATCGCGGTCAGCGTGCTCACCGTCGTCCCCGGCCGCGCGACCCGGCTGCAGGGCGGCGTGCACCTGGTCCTGCTGGCCTCGTTCCTGGTGCTCGCCATCAACCCGTGACACGAGTCCTCTTCGGACCGGGTTCTGTCGGGGGTCCCGGGTAATCTCAGCCCCGTGAACGCTCGGGACCGCATCCAAGAACTCGCCGATCAGATCGTCGTCCTTCGCGACGCCTACTACCGGGGCTCGCCGAAGGTGGCCGACGCCGACTACGACGCGATCGAAGACGAATTGCGCGGGCTCATCGAGGCGAATCCCGAGCTCGCCCCGGAGCCGAACCCGCTCGACCAGGTCGGCGCGCCCGCCGTCCTGCACGCGCCCATCCGCCACTCGCGGCCGATGTTGTCGCTGGAGAAGGCGACCAAACCGGAGCAGGTCGAGGCGTTCTTCGCCCGGTTCCCCGGGCAGCCGGTGGTCGTCATGCCGAAGCTCGACGGTCTGTCGCTCGCCCTCGTCTACGAGAACGGCCGCCTCGCCAGGGCGGTCACCCGCGGCGACGGGACCACGGGCGACGACGTGACCATGCTGGTCCGGGCGCTGACCGACGGCGTCCCGGACAAGGTCGACGCGCCCGGCCGGGTCGAGGTCCGCGGCGAGGCCGTCATGCTGCGTTCCACTTTCGCCGCCTACAACAAGGTCCACCCGGACAAGCCGCTGATCAACCCGCGCAACGCCGCCGCGGGCACCCTGCGCGCGAAGGATCCGGCCACCGTCGCCGAGCGGCGTCTGCAGTTCTTCGCGTTCGACCTCTCCACGGAGCCCGACAGCGCGGAAACCGATCTCGACGGCGCGCTGCGGACGCTCGGGTTCGCCGCCGCCGACATGCGGCACTGCGAAGACGCCGAGTCGGCGCAGGCCGTCATCACGACCATCGAGCAGCAGCGCAACGATCTCGACTACGACCTCGACGGTGCGGTGCTGCGCCTGGCGGATCGCGACGCGTACGCCGCAGCCGGAACGCGGTCCAGTTCACCGCGCGGGGCGCTGGCCTTCAAGTTCGCCGCCGAGGAGAAGACCACTGTGCTCGCCGATGTCGTCTGGGACGTCGGCAAGACCGGCAAGATCGCGCCCGTCGCGTGGCTGGAGCCGGTGTTCGTCGGCGGGACCACCGTCACGCGGGCGACGTTGGCCAACCAGGAGGTCATCAAGGCCCGCGGGATCAAGATCGGCGACACCGTGCTCGTGCGGCGCGCCGGCGACGTGATCCCGTTCGTGGCCGGTGTCCTCGACGCCGCCAAGCGCACCGGCGAGGAGCGGGAGATCGTGCCGCCGTCGGTGTGCCCGTCGTGCGAAGAGCCGCTGACCGAACAGGGCAACAGCCGGGAACTGTTCTGCACCAACGTCGCCTGCCCCGCCCAGACCGTCCGGCGGCTGATCCACTGGGCGTCGCGCGCGGCCGCGGATATCGACGCGATCGGCGGCGTCTGGATCGAGCGGCTCGCCGAGGCCGGGATTCTCGAACACCCGTCGGACTTCTACCGGCTCACCAAGGAAAAGCTGCTGGAGTTCGATCGCATCGGCGACATCTCCGCCACCCGCATGATCGAGTCGATCGACGCGAGCCGGGCCGTCGGCCTGCGCCGCGCGCTGATCGGTCTCGCGATCCCGATGGCCTCCGAAGGCACCGCCGCGCGGCTGTGCCGGGCCGGGTTCGGTTCGCTGGAAGCCGTCGTGGACGCGGGCGAAGAGGGGCTCGTCGCCGTCGAGGACATCGGTCCGAAGGTCGCCGCGTCCCTGATCGAGCACCTCACCCGCCTCCGTCCCGAGCTCGAGCGGCTGCGCGAAGTCGGAGTCTCGCTGGACGTACGTGAAGAAGACCTCCCGCCGGTCGTCGCGGCAGGCGCTCCGCTGGAAGGCAAGACGGTCGTGGTCACCGGATCGATCAGCGACCCGCGCTCCGGCGAGAAGGTGCCGCGCCCGACCTTCCAGCGGCTGTGCGAAAAGGCGGGCGCGACCATCGCGTCGTCGGTCTCGGCGAACACGGACCTGCTCATCACCGGCGCGGACGTCGGCGCGAGCAAGCTCACCAAGGCCGAAAAGCTCGAAGTCGAGGTCGTGGACCAGGGCGTGATCTGGGGCCGGCTGATCGAGGCCGGCGTCGTCTGACCTCCTCCCGCGTTTAGTCCTCTGAATGCGGACGTTCGTATCGCGAACTACCGCATCCAGAGGACTAAACGCTGGGCTTCGTCCGGTAGCGCGGGCTCGTCGAGTGCCATTCGAAACCGCCGCCCATCCAGCCCCGCAATCCGCGCAGGAACCGTTGCAGTTCAACGGAAGGAACCGCGCTCAGCTGCTCGTGGGCGGCCTGGAAGTCACGGACGACGTCGTTGTGCAGTTCGACGGTGATCGCCGTGGCCTCTTCGATCGTGCATTTCCGGTCGTCGGCGATCAGCAGGACCGCGTTGCAGGGCGGCGATTCGTCCTCCAGATCCTTGGTGACGGAGTGCACGTCGTTGACGAGCACTGCCGCCGTGCCCGCTTGGATCGCCGCCTCGCGGACCCGAGGGTCGTAGTAGAGGTTCGACGTCAGTTCGTAACCGCCGAGGACATCGATCAACGTCATCGAGGTGTAGAAGCTGTCGTGCTGCCTGGCGGCGAGATACTCCCACGCGGGCGGGTATTTCCCGCTGTGGCGCCACGCCGCGTAGGCCGTCCAGCTCACGAACATCGCGAAGGTCGAGTAGCAGACACGCTGGACCTGCGCGGCCGTCCCGGATCGCCGCAGGAAATCCGTCGCCGAGCCCAGTGCCACCAGGACCCGGTCGTTTCGCAGCGTTTCGTCGAGGTCTCGGCTGAATTCGCCCAGCGACGGCACCGGGTCCATGGCGGCCATCGCCAGCGCGAGCTTCGGCGGCAGCTCGGCCGGGACCGCGCCGAGCGACGTGTCGTCGGCGTAGAGGTCGTCGGCCGCCCACCAGGCGGCGTTGAGCTTCGCCGAGATCAACAGCCGCTCGGGATCCTCGCAGTCCGGATGAGCGAGCATGACGAGCCTGCCGAAGCCCGCCTTCCCGATCTGCTCGCACTCCTCCTCGTCGAACCCGCACTCCCCCGCCCACAGCACCAGCCGCCGGTCGACCTCCACGGCGAGCGGGTCGTTGATCCGTTCGGTGACGGGGCAGTACAGCGGCGGCGCCGACCCGTCACCCCACGGCCGGTACGCGTAAGCCGGGTCGAGACCGGGTTCCTCAGGTGACGGAGCCTCCTGAGGAACCGCGGTCAGCCGGGCCGCCAGCCGGGCGGCGGACGTGCCCAGCCCGCTCGGACCGGCCAGCAGTGTGGCGAGCGCACCCTGTTCGGTCATCGCTTCGCTCTCCAGGTTCAGACGCGGTCCGCGGCGATGAGCAGATAGTGGAAGCTGCCTTCGCGGTAGGCGTCGAGGAACGGTCCTTCGATCCCGGTCGCCACCGAAGACTTCGCCCGCAGCTCCCAGTACGGGATCGTGTCCGGCGTCAGATCCACCACCGAGATCGGCACCAGGTCGTTGGCCGTCATGGCCTTGAAGTACTCGCTGCGCGGATGGATGTTGCACGTGTAGTGCTGGTCGATCTGCGCGACGGCCTTCGACCGGCCGCCCGTCACGTCGTTGTAGCACCCGGTGATGGTGACGTAGCGGCCGCCGAACTCCAGCTGTCGCGCGTGCTCGGCGAACAGCTCGTGGAGGTCCACGTACATGGTGCTTTCATTGTTCCAGATCGCCTTGCGCGAGCCGCTTTCGAAGCCGGTGTCGAGCATGTTGCGGAAGTGGTAGCGCACCCGGTCGGCGACGCCGCGGATATCCGCCTGGTGATTGGCGAACTCGACCTGCTTCTCCGAGATCGAGATCCCGTCGACGTGGCAGCCGAACCTCGCGTTGGCCATGATGCTGGACCCGCCGCGGCCGCAGCCGGCGTCGAGGAGGTGGTCGTCCGGTTTGACGTCGCCGAGGTGATCGAGCAGAACGTCGGCCTGCGCCGTCTCCAGGCGGTGCATTTCGGCGATGATCCGCTCGTCGCGGGTCTCTTCAGGGCCTTCCAGCACCGACCAGTCGACCTCGCCGACCCCGTAGTGGTGGTGATAGAGCCCGTCCACATCGCCCAGACGCAGGTTGACCGGGTCCTTCTCCTTGTTCCAGTACGACGCCACCGACTTCTGGTACTCGGTGCGCAGAACCTTGGCGGGAGCGGGAGTACGGGCGATGGTCACGTGGGTGGTCCTTTCTGGAGCGTTGTTGTTCGTTGTCGTCGCGGGGCGAGGGGTCACCGCGCGACCTCGACGTTCTCCAGCACACCGAGTGCGTCGGGCACGAGCACGGCGGCGGAGTAGTAGGTGCTGACCAGGTAGCTGGCGACCGCCTGATCGGAGATGCCGTCGAAGCGCACGTTCAGTCCCGGCTCGTATTCGTCGGGCAAGCCGGTCTGGTGCAGCCCGATCACGCCGTTGTCCTCCACGCCGGTCCGCATGGCGAGGATCGAGGACGTGCCGTTCTCGGTGATCGGGATCTTGTCGCAGGGCAGGAGCGGCACCCCGCGCCACGCGGCGACCACCTTGCCGTCGACGGTGGTGCCCTCCGGATACAGGCTGCGGCGCGTGCATTCCCTGCCGAACGCGGCGATCGCGCGCGGGTGGGCGAGGAAGAACTTCGTCTTGCGGCGGCGGCTGACGAGTTCGTCCATGTCGTCGGGTGTCGGCGGACCGGACCGGGTCTGGAACCGCGACTTGAGATCGGCGTTGTGCAGCAACCCGAACTCACGGTTGTTGATCAGGTCGTGCTCCTGCCGCTCACGCAGCGCCGAAATGGTCAGCCGGAGTTGCTCTTCGAACTGGTCCATCGGCCCGTTGTAGAGATCGGTCACCCGCGTGTGCACCCGGAGCGCCGTCTGCGCGACGGCCAGGTCGTACTCGCGCGGCGAGATCTCGTAGTCGACGAATGTGCCCGGCAACAGCGGCTCACCGTCGTGGCCGGACGACATCCCGATCTCGGCCTCGCCCTTGGCGTTCTGCGGCTTTCCCTTGTGCGAGAGCATGTCCTGCACATGTCGGCGCATCGCCTCCGACCGGCCGTTGAGGTCGGCGAAGTCTTCGGCGCGCAGGGTCAGCACGATCACCGGGGTGACGGCCTTGGCGGTGAACGGCCAGTTCCGGTCGATACCGGCGAGCATTTCGTCGCCGAAATGGTCGCCGTCGGCCATGCTGCCGACGGAGGCTTCGGCACCGTATTCACCCGGCACGACCTTGGCGATCTTGCCGTGCGCGACCAGCACGACCTCGTCGAGCGGAGCGCCGTGGCTGACGATCGTCTCGCCGGGCTGGTACTCGTGCTGCACGAACCGGTCGGCGAGTGCGGTGAGCGTGTCCTCGTCGTCGAAACCCCGCAGCAGAGCCAATTCCGCGAGTTCCTGCGGGACGACCCTGACCTCCGTGCCGACGTTGGTGAAGCTCACCCGTCCGTCGCCGATCGCGTAGGTCAGCCGCCGGTTGACCCGGAAGGTGCCACCGGTCGCCTCGACCCAGGGCAGCATCTTCAGCAGCCAGCGCGGCGTGATGCTCTGCATCTGCGGCCGCGTCTTGGTGGTCGTCGCCAGATTCCGCGCGGCGGCTGGGCCGAGACTGAGCCGCCGGTCGGCCTCCGGCGTCGCGGCGGTCATCCTTCGCGGCCGAGTTCGGCGGCTTCGAGGACGGCCAGCGCGTCCGGTACCAGCACGGCGGCGGAGTAGTAGGTGCTGACGAGGTAGGAGATGATCGCCTGCTCCGAGATGCCCATGAACCGGACGTTCAGCCCGGGCTCGTATTCGTCCGGCAGGCCGATCTGACGCAGGCCGACGACGCCCTGGTTCTTCTCCCCGGTGCGGATCAGCAGCACGGAACTGGTGCTCGTCTGGCTCACCGGGATCTTGTTGCACGGCAGGATCGGGACGCCACGCCACGACGGCACTTTGTGCCCGCCGAGGTCGGTGCCGGTCGGGTAGATGCCGCGTTTGCTGCACTCACGGCTGAACGCGGCGATCGTGCGCGGATGCGCGAGGAAGAAGCCGGGGTCCTTCCACACCAGGGCGAGCAGGTCGTCGAAGTCGTCCGGCGTCGGCGGGCCGGTGCGCGTCGCGATCCGCTGGGTGAAGTCGGCGTTGTGGAGCAGGCCGAAGTCGGTGTTGTTGATCATTTCGTGCTCTTGCCGCTCACGCAGCGCTTCGATGGTCAGGCGTAACTGCTGTTCGGTCTGGTCCATCGGCTGGTTGTAGAGATCGGACACCCGGCTGTGGACCCGGAGCACGGTCTGGGCGACGCTCAGTTCGTATTCGCGCGGCGAGGTCTCGTAGTCGACGAACGTGCCCGGCAGCAGCGGCTCACCGTCGTGTCCGGACGAGATGTCGATCTCGGCCTCGCCGAAGTCGTTGGAGCGTCCGGAGTCCTGCGACGCCTGCTCGATCTGCGCCTGCAGCGATTCGGACTGTTCGAGGACGCGCTCGAAGTCCTGGCGGGTCAGGGTGAGCACGGTGCAGGCGGTGGACGCCTTGGCGGTGAACTCCCAGATGCCGTCGTCGTCCACGAGGGCCTGCGCGCCGAAGTAGTCGCCGTCCTTGACGACGCCGAGCGCGGTCTCGTCACCGTAGTGACCGGGGCCGGTCTTGCTGATCTTGCCGTGCGCGATGAGGAAGACCCGATCGGCGCGGTGCCCGAATTCGACGAGTACGTCGCCGGCCGCCACTTCCTGCTGTTCGAAGCGGCGCGCGAGTTCGGCGAGGACCTCTTCGTCGTCGTATCCCTTGAGCGGTTTCAGTTCACCGAGTTCCGCCGGGATCACGCTGACCTCGGTGCCCGCCTTCGAGAAGGTCACCCGCCCGTCGCCGACCGCGTAATTGAGCCGCCGGTTGACCCGGTAGGCACCGCCGTTCACCTGAACCCATTCGAGGGACTTCAGCAGCCACCGGGAAGAAATTCCCTGCATCTGCGGAACGGATTTGGTCGTCGTCGCCAGGTTTCGCGCGGCGGCGCGACCCAAACTCAGCTGCGGGTTTTCCGACCCCTGGACACCTTCGGCGGAAGTGCCCGATTCGGTCACGGTCACAGCAAGGTCCACCCTTCGATAGTCGTGTGAACAAACAAGATCCACAAATCGCGGCGTGCCGGTCATGCCCCGAAGTGCGGCCCCGCAGGATCAACATAGCAAGGGGTTTTTCCCGCACAAGCGCACTTTCAGGTAATACGACAAGGCCACCCGAATGCCGATTTTCCCATTGTGCAGGAAAGCTTTTGTTCACGTCACTCGGCGCTTTATGGCCGCCACGCAATCGGGCCAGTAATTGTTCTGAGGTGTCACGCGGGGCCGCGCCGAAACTCCCCGCCGTGCCCGCGGCACGGCCGTTTGAGTGGCCACACCGGACTCTTTCGGGTCGCCTCCGCGTCCCCGTTCGCCGCTGGCTTGACAGACAGCGACGAAACAGAGGGTCGCGTCCGGACACTCCGTCGGGTCATGGTTCAGCCCTTGCTGACATATCAGCGATGGCTGTACTGTCCCGCGTGTGCTGACAGTTGAGACCCAGGGTGCCGCGCTCGCCCGGCTCGGTCGTGCCCTCGCCGACCCGAATCGGTGCCGGATCCTGGTCGCCCTCCTCGACGGAGTGAGCTACCCCGGCCGGCTGGCCGATCAACTCGGCCTGAGCCGCTCGAACGTGTCGAACCACCTCGCCTGCCTGCGGGGTTGCGGGCTGGTGGTGGCGACCTACGAAGGCAGGCAGGTCCGTTACTCCCTGGCCGACGCGCATCTGGCCCGCGCGCTGCGCGAACTCGCCCAGGTCGTGCTGGCCGTCGACACCGCCGAGGCCTGTGTGGACGAGGTTCTCCGATGAGTGTGGAGAGCGGGTCCTGCGTGGACGGTTGCTGCGCCACGACGTCCACAGTGGCCCCGGACCGCCGCGCACAGTTGTCCCGGCGCGTCCGACTCCTGGTCGCCGCGACGATCACCTACAACGTCGTCGAGGCGGTCGTCGCCATCTCGGCGGGCACCATCGCGTCGTCGACCGCTCTGATCGGCTTCGGCCTGGACTCGGTCATCGAAGTCGCCTCGGCCGCGGCCGTCGCCTGGCAGTTCTCCGGCAAGGACCCGGAAGCCCGCGAACGCACCGCGCTCAAGGTCATCGCGGTGTCCTTCTTCGCGCTGGCCGCCTATGTCACCGTCGAGTCGGTACGCACCCTGTTCGGCGCCGACCCCGCCGAACACTCCCCCGTCGGCATCGTGCTGGCGGCGGTATCCCTGCTCGTGATGCCTTTCCTGTCCTACGCCCAGCGCCGGGCCGGGCGCGAACTCGGTTCCGCGAGCGCCGTCGCCGACTCGAAGCAGACCTTGCTCTGCACCTACCTTTCCGGTGTGCTGCTCGTCGGGTTGCTGCTCAACGGTCTCTTCGGCTGGTACTGGGCCGATCCCCTGGTCGCGCTCGTCATCGCCGCCGTCGCGATCAAGGAAGGCCGCGAGGCCTGGCGCGGCGAACACTGCTGCTGAAAGGAGCGTCATGACCCCGCCCGCACGGTGGAACCGGTACTGGGACGGCAAATCCCGCAACTACGACCGGGAAATGCAGTTCATGGACCGGAAGCTCTTCGGTGATTCGCGGGCGTGGGCCTGCGGACAGGCCACCGGCGAGGTCCTCGAAGTCGCCGTCGGGACCGGCCTGAACCTGCCGCTCTATCCCGGCGGGGTCACGCTCACCGGCATCGACCTCAGCGACGGCATGCTCGCCATCGCCCGAGGCCGCGCCGAACGCCTCGGCCATCCGGTGACGCTACGGCGCGCCGACGCGCACGACCTGCCCTTCGACGCAGATTCGTTCGACACCGTGGTCTGCACTCTCGGGCTCTGCGCCATCCCCGACGACGGCAAGGCGTTGCGGGAGATGGCCCGGGTACTCCGGCCCGGCGGCAGGCTCATTCTGCTCGACCACATCGTGAGTTCGTCCCGCGCGGTCCGCGGTCTGCAATGGATCGCCGAGAAGATCACCGTGCCGATGGCGGGCGAGCATTTCCTCCGGCGGCCGTTCGACAAGATCGGCGATCTCGGCCTGGCCGTCGAACAGCGGGAGCGGTTCAAACTCGGGCTGGTGGAACGGCTCGTCGCCCGCAAGTGAGCCGTGTCATCCGAATTTCATCGACACGGACGATGCTGAGGACGTGACCTACCCTCAGCAGCAGTCGCCCATCTGGCAGCAATACCCCGTCGCGCCGCCGAAGAAGACGCCGAACACCGGGCTGATCGTCGGCATCGCCGCCGCGGCGCTCGTCGTCACCGGCGGAGCGATCGCGGTGACCGTCGCGCTCGTCACCGGCGGCAGCGCCCCCGAGGTCGACCCCGACCCGTTTTCCGCACAGGCCGGGGATTGCCTGTCGGCCGACGAAGACGCCGGCTCCAATGGCGCGTTCAGCTCCAGCGCCGTGCGGGTGCACTGTTCGGACGGTTCCGCGAACTACACTGTGATCGCACAGCTTTCGAGCGGGTCCGGCTCGGATTGCAACGCCGTGCCTGGCTACGAGTACGGCAACCCCGTCGTCTACGACTTCACTTCGGGGCAGTCGCGCGAACTCTGCGTCATGCCCAAGGGCTGAGTGAGGCGCCGCACTTGCCCGGCGTGCAGATCGCTCACCCACTCCCATCCGGGTTCGGCCGACGAGCCGATCCGCGGGTCGTCGGGAGTACGGCCGTTTCGCACGGCGTGGACATACGTCCGGTCCAGGTCGATCCGTACGCGCGTCTGGCCGGGGCCGCCGACAGCCCCGTGGCCGGGCACGACGACCTCGACGTCGTCGGCCACCTCTTCGAGCAGCCGGAGCCCGGTCAGGTAGTCCCCGAGAGGATCGGCGGTGTCGTCGAACATCGGGACCAGGACGTCGGAAAGCATGTCGCCGGCGACGAGAACCCCGTGCTCCTCGATCACCAGCGCGGCATGTCCGGGAGCGTGGGCCGGATGCTCGATGATCCGCAGTTCCGGGCCGTCCCAGGGAATCCGCGTGCTTCCGGCGGGCAGAGCGGTGACGAGGCCGAACAGTTCCACCGGCACCTCGCCGGCGATTTCCGGTGGCAGCCCTTCGGCGAAGTCGGCCTTCCAGTCCTCTTTCGACCGAAGATCGCGCAGGTAGGCGGCGCAGCGGTCCGTGCCATAGCGGGGCACGTCGCCGAACGCGGCGTGCCAGAGCGCGTGATCCCAATCGGGATGGGTCGCGAAACCCGCCACCACGCTCCGGCCGGACTGGGCCAGGTCGTTCGCGAGGCAGGCCATTTCGTCTTCGGTGATCCCGGGGTCGACGAGCAGCACGCCTTCCTCGCCATCGACGATGACCGTGTTGTTGCGGAGCAGCGCGCTCTGGTGGACCAGCACACGGTTCGCGACCTGGGTCAACATGCTGCGGTGACCTCCCAGGCCGCTTCGATCATCCGGAAGATCTCGTCCACCGCGGCCTCCGGATCGGCCGCCTCCCTGCCGATCGAGTAAGCGTCGAGCACGAACCTCGCGATGGTCCGGCAGGCGGTCGCGGACCGCGCCGACTCCGGATCGGCCGCGATCGCCGCCGCCAGCGACTCCGCGTGGCGCAGCCTCATCGCGTCCTCGTACTCCCGCAGCGCGGGCGATCCGTCGATCATGCGCCAGATCGGGGCGGCGCCCTCCGCGGTGCAATGCCGCACCATCGCGTGAACCTCACGGCACAGTGCGGGGATGAGCGGGTCACCATCCGGCCGTCCGGTGACCGCCCGAGTGAGGCCTTGCTCGAAGTTCGCGTCCTGCTCGAACACCAAAGCCTCTTTCGAGGCGAAATGGGAGAAGAGGGTCGTGACGGCGACGTCGGCCTCCGCGGCCACCTCGCGGATGCCGACCGCGTCGTATCCGCGCTCCAGGAAAAGCCGCAAGGCGGTCTCGGCGATCTTCTGACGGGTCGCGGCCTTCTTCCGCTCGCGACGTCCGGTCGGCGCTGTCATGCGGTGAAGCTACCAGATGCGAAACAAAAACCGTTTCAAAACACTAACCGTTAGTGCTACGGTCGGTCGCATGAAGCAAGTGATCTTCACCGAGTTCGGTGGACCGGAAGTCCTGCAACTCGTCGACGCCGAAGAGCCGCACGTGGGACCGGGCCAGGTACGCATCGCCGTGCGAGCGGCCGGAGTGAACCCCGTCGACTGGAGAATCCGCGAAGGCCAGGTCCTCGGCGCACATCCGACCGGGCTGCCGTCCGGCGTAGGCCTCGACGCAGCCGGCGTGGTGGACGAGGTGGGCGAAGGCGTGGACGGGGCCGCGGTCGGCGACTCCGTGTTCGGCGAGGGTGCGAGCACCTATGCCGAGTTCGCCGTGCTGTCGGCCTGGGCGGTAATGCCCGACGGGCTCACCTTCGAGGAGGCGGCCGGATATCCGTCCGTCGTCGAGACCGCACTACGGCTCATCCGCGAAGCCGATGTGCGACCCGGCGAGACACTGCTGGTCAGCGGCGCGTCCGGCGGGGTCGGCTCGGCGGTACTGCAGATCGCGCGTGAACGCGGCATCACCGTGATCGGCACGGCGGGCGCCGCGAACCAGGACTATCTGCGGGATCTGGGCGCGCTCGCCACGACCTATGGCGAAGGCTGGGTGGACCGCGTGCGGCGGCTCGGCCGGGTCGACGCCGCACTCGACCTGGCCGGGGCAGGTGTGATCGCGGAGCTGGTCGAACTGACCGGGGATCCAGGGAAGGTTCTCTCGATCGCCGATCTCGGCGCGCCCGAATTCGGCGTCCGTTTCTCCGGCGTGGCCGGGAGCGTGCCGGACGCGCTGGCCGAGGCCGTCGACCTCATCTCACGGGGAAAGCTGCACATCCCCGTCGAGAAGTCCTATTCGCTCGCCGATGCCGCGGCGGCACACGCCGACAGCCATGCCGGGCACACCCGCGGCCGCCGGGTCATCGTCGTCTGAGCGGGGTCAGCCGGCGGGAAGGATCACGACGCCGTCGTCGTCGGAGTAGAGCGTGTCGCCGGGAGTGAAGGTCACTCCCCCGAAGCCGACCGGGACGTCGACAGCGCCGACGCCCGCCTTGGAGCTCTTGCGCGGGTTGGTGCCGAGCGCCTTCACCCCGAGCGGGAGCCCGGCGAGCTCGGCGCTGTCGCGTACCGCGCCGTTGACGACGATGCCGGCCCAGCCGTTGTCGACGGCGGACTTCGCGATCATGTCGCCGGTGAGCGCGCTGTGCAGGGAACCGCCGCCGTCGACCACCAGGACGGCGCCGTCACCCGGGGTGGCCAGGAGTTTCTTGACCAGGCCGTTGTCCTCGTGACAGGAGACGGTGCGGATCGGGCCGGAGAAGGTCCGGTGCCCGCCGAACTGCCGGAACTGGGTGTCGCAGACGCGCAGCCCGTCGCCGTGTTCGTCGACGAGGTCGGCGGTGGTGAAGGAATCGATCACGGCTCCCGAGTGTAGGGCGGGAAAAGCGTGTCCAGCACGTGGGTGAGGATGGCGGCGGGATCCGCGGCGGGGGCGACCGTCTGACGCAGCGCGAGGCCGATGCCCAGGGCGCCGAGCATGACCACGGCGTGATCCAGCGGCAGGGCGGGTTCGAGACGCAGGCGACGGGTGTGTTCGGCGAGCAGGGCGACCACTTCGTCGTCGTGGCGCCGCTGGATAGCCGCGACCAGCGCGGCGGTTTCCGGTTGCTGCGCCGTCGCGGCGAGCACCTCCGCGGCCGCCGCGCTCCACTTCGCCGCGTCCTTGTCCGCGACGTCGACGGGATTCAGCGCCGCGATCACGTCGTCGCGCGAAGTGGCCCGAGCCAGCGCTTCGCGAAGTCCCCGCAGATGACCGTCCGCGTCGGCTTCGATGATCGCCAGCCACAGCCCTTCCTTGCCGCCGAAGTGCTTGTAGACGGCGCCGCGGGTGTATCCGGCGTCGGCGGCGATCTCCTCGACCGTCGCCGCGAGGAAACCGCGCCGAAGGAAGACCTGGCGTCCGGCGGCCAGCAGGTTTTCATGGGTGCGGCGCTGCTGCTCGGCCCGCGTCAGCCTGGTCATCGTCTCGCATTCAGAACAGAGTGTTTCTGGAAACGCGACGTTACTGTACCGTCGTTCGCATGGACTTCCTGGCACCGGTGGCGGCGTTTCTGAGCCTTCCCCTCTTCCTGGCCGGATTCGCGTGGTACGCCGCGCGTGCCCGGCGTTGCGGTGTCAGCCAGTCCTTGCTCGCGCCGATCGAGGAGATCTGGGATCCGATCGCGCACAAGACGAACATCGAGATCCAGATCGAGGCCGAGCGGAGTCCGGAGACGCCTTCCCCCGGTGATCCGCCCGAGTTCAATATCCGACGGTGAAATGCCGGTCCTGTCCCGGATTCTCGAGTTCGTCGACGATGGCGACGGCGAGATCCTCCGCCGAGATCCGGGACGATCCGTCCGCCGCGGCGAGGATCGTCGTCGTCCCTCGCCGGTAGGCCCCGGTCCGGACGCCGGGCTCGAGAAGCGCGGGTGGGCTGAGGTAGACCCAGTCGCCTGTGTGCGCTTCGCAGGCTTGGAGCTGCGTCGTGCTGGCCGAGGCGATGGTCCGCCACGCCACCGGGACGAACGCCGGATCGTCGATCACGAGCCCGCCCGACGGCGAGCGCAACGGCCCCGCACCGCCGACGACCAGGACACGGGTACCGGCCGCCGCATCGAGCAGCGCCGTGACCGTGGCGGCGACGGTGTCTTCCGCGCCGGGCTGGGGTCTCGTCGCGCCCACGACGGCGTCGACTCCCGCGAAGACTGCGCTCATCCGATCGACGTCGGTGGCGTCACCACGCACGACCTCGACACCCGGATGGGGCGATTTCGGCGGCATACCGCGGAAAACGGCGGTGACGTGGTGTCCACGGGAAGCGGCTTCGGCGACGACGCGGGAACCCGCCATCCCCGACGCTCCGACGACGGCGATCTTCATCGGACGGCACCCTTCGGGGTGATCTGACCCGCGACGATCGAGGCCAGGGCGAGCGTGAACCCGGCGAGCTGGATCGGGCCGAGCGACTGACCGAGGAGCGCGGCTCCGAGCAGCGCGGCGACCATCGGCGAGAGCAGGCCGAGAACGGCGACCGAGGTGACCGGCAGCGACGTGATCCCGCGGAACCACAGGACGTAGGCGAGCAATCCGCCGATCAGGCCGAGCCAGAGGTAGCCGAGAGCCGCGTTCAGGTCGATGGCGGGCGGTGCTCCTTCGAACAGGAAGGTCACCGGCACCAGGAACAATCCGCCCGCGGTGAGCTGCCACGAGGCGAAGGCCGTCGGCCCGACGTCCGCGGGGCGTCCCCAGCGTTTGGTGAGCGTGACGCCGAGCGCCATCGTCGCGGCGCCGCCGAGTCCGGCGATCACACCGAGGACGTCGAAGCCCGCGGCCGGCCCGAGCACCACCAGCCCGACACCCACGATCCCGACGATCCCCCAGGCGAACCGCCACGCGGACGGGCTCTGCCGCAGTACGGCCACCGCGAGGATCGCGACGAGCAGCGGCTGGGCGGCGCCGAGTGTGGCGGCGACTCCGCCGGGCAGCCGTTCGGCGGCGACGAACAGCAGGGGGAAGAACATCCCGATGTTGAGGACCCCGAGCGCGGCGGCCTTCAGCCACCAGGTGCCACGCGGGAGGGTGCGGGTGATGGCCAGCGCGATGAGCCCGGCGGGCAGGGCGCGCATGAGCCCGGCGAACAGCGGGTGCCCCGGCGGGAGGAGTTCGGTCGTGACCACGTAGGTCGACCCCCAGACCATGGGGGCGAAGGCGGTCAGCGCCGTGCCGGTGAGACCGGCGGCGAGCGGTGTGGTCGTCAGCGTTTTCACGCTTCTCAGCTTCGGACTTGCGGATCAATGAGTCCAACACATGTTTGTCACTTGATCCATCGTGATTCAAGATGGATCCATGGAGCTTCAGCAGATGCGCTACGTCGTGGCCGTGGCGGAGACGAACAGCTTCACGCGGGCCGCGCAACGGTGTCTCGTCGTGCAGTCGGCACTGAGCCACCAGATCGCCCGGCTGGAACGCGAGCTCGGCGCGAAGCTGTTCGAACGCACGAGCCGCCGGGTGCGCCTCACCGCCGCGGGCGAGGCGTTCCTGCCCGCAGCCCGGCAATGCCTCGAAGCCGCCGAACGGGCGGGTTCCGAGGTCGCGGCGGCCGTCGGCGAGATCCGCGGGCGGCTCACCGTCGGGGTGATCCCGACCGTCGCCGCGGTCGACGTCCCGGCCGCGCTGCAGACCTTCCGCAGCCGGTACCCGCACGTCCGGATCGGGCTGCGGGTCGGGGCGAGCGGACAACTGGTCGAGCAGATCAAGGACGGCGCGATCGAAGTGGCGTTCCTCGGTCTCCCGGTGACCGATCGGCCGGACGGTGTGGGCACCTGCGAACTGGGGCGTGACGATCTCATCGCCGTGGTGGCTCCCGGACATCCGCTCGCCGTCGAGTCCGAAGTGGACTTGAAGCGGCTTTCGTCCGAAGTGTTCGTGGACTTCCCGTCGGGATCGGCGGGGCGGGCCCAGACGGATCAGGCGTTCGCCGCGGCCGGGGTGACACGGGAGGTCGCGTTCGAGGTGACCGCCGCCGACTTCATGGCGCGGCTCATCCATCAGGGACTGGGCGTGGCGCTGCTGCCGTCGAAGTACGTGCCGAACTTGACCGATGTCGTCACCGTGCCGGTGCGGGACGCGCCCGCGCGGATCGAGCACCTGGTCTGGAACCGCTTCACCGTCACACCGGCGGCGAAGGCCTTTCTGGAGGTGCTGGGCGTGCTCGCTTGAAGTACGTGAAGGCCCCCTTCACTGCGCTAGACGCCAGGGTCCCGGCAAAGTCGCATAAGTGCTGGCCGATACCACTCTCGACGAACGGCGGATGACAGGAGGTTCCCCTGTTTCCGTCCACAAAGGACGCCGCCCGGCGAGCAAATGTCCGTTTGAGTCTTATTTGTTCGGTTTATAAGTGGGTCGTGAGTGGCGATTGTCGTTAGAACGACCAAAAACACTCACGGCCACCCCGGAAAACGCCCAAACCGGGCATGTTCGCCTTGGCAGTGTCCCCTGTGGACGGTCGAGCGATGTGGAGGATCAGCGTGACGAGCCCCTTGGTCACCGCTTGACCAGCGCTTATGCGACTGTGCCGGGGCCCTGGCGTCTAGCGCGGTGAAGGGGGCCTTCATGTACTTGGGGAAGGTGTGAAGGTCGAGTTTCCTCGGCTGAGCCGAGGGAAGGAGGCCTTCACACGCCGCCGCTGTGGCTGCTGAGGCTGGTGTTGTTGCTGAGGCTGCGGGTGGCGATCGCGTCGTCCGTGAAGGCCTCCTTCCCTACCTTCAGGGTAGGGAAGGAGGCCTTCACGGACCGGCGACCAACGGCCACCCACATTCAGTAGGTACCTGAGACCGCGCCTACTTGACGTCCGCCTTGATGATCTCGAACAGGCTGGTCCACGAGCTACGCCCGTGGCCCGCGGCGATCGCCCGGTCGTAATGCGACTTGATCGCCTCCGGCAGGTCCAGGTCGATCCCCGCGTCCCGGCTCGCCTCGACGATGTGGTCGGCCGTCGCGCCCATCATCGTGACGTTGGCTTCGTCGCCGGGGTGCTCGCCCTTCTCGATCTGCTCGGCCGCGGCGTCCAGGTAGAAATCCATCATCTTGAAGTTGTCCTTGGCGTACGGGACGAACTTCTCCACCGGCACCCCGGCCGATCGCACCAGCGCGCTCGCGTGCATGAACACCGAAAGCGAGGTCAGGAAGACGTCCAGCTGCGCCTGGTAGAACAGCTGTGCCAGCCGCACGTCCTCGCCGAGGTAGTCCGGCCGCCCGATCAGCGCCAGGGTGTCGCGGTGCTTGTCGAACACGTCGGTGGGGCCGCTGTAGAAGACATACGCCTCGTCCTTGCCCACCAGTTCGGCGGGCACCATCACTCCGCCGGCGACGAACCGCGCCCCGCGGGCCTCGACCCAATCGGCGGCTTGGCGGGTCTTCTCCGGGGTGTCCGAGCTGAGGTTGACGATCACCTTGCCCGCCAACGCGTCCTCGGCCTTCCCGAGGATGTCGTACATCGCGGCGTAGTCGGTGAGGCTCAACAGCACCAGCTCCGACGCCGACACCGCGTCCGCCGGGGTCTCGGCACGCACGGCACCGGCGGCGACGACGCCGTCCGCGCGGGCGGCGGTGCGGTTCCAGACGGTCACTCCGTGGCCGTTCTCCAGGAGCACCCGGACCATGGCCTGTCCCATCGGGCCGAGCCCGATCACTGTGATCATTGTGTTTCCCTTACTTCTTGAGGAGTTCGATGACGCCGATCAGGTCTTCGGCGCCGTGTCCGTCGGCGACCCGCTTGTCCATCAGCGGCTGCAGCGGGGTGAGCAACTCGGCGCTGATGCCCTGGTCTTTCGCCGCCTGCGCGAGATTCGGGTAGGCGGCTGCCTGCATCCCGATGTTCGACACGACATCGGTCACGTAGTCGCCGTCGTCGATCTGTTCGGCCGAGCGCTCCAGGAAGCCGCCCATCGCGTCCAGCCAGCCGCGCAGCAGCGGCGCGAATTCCCGCGCCTTGACTCCGGCCGAGCCGACCAGCGCGTACGCCTGGATGACGCCGACGAAGTACCCGTACATCCCGCTGAGCAGCGCGATGTCGTGCAGTGGCGCCAGTCCGGGGTCGGCGCCGAGGTAGTTGACGCCGCCGAAGGTGTCGAGCGCGGTGCGGGCGTGGCCGAAGACGGTGCCCGATCCGCTGTAGAAGATGAACGCCGCCGGCGTGCCGATCATCGGCGGGACGGCCATGATCCCGCCGTCCAGGTAGGCCGCCCCCAGCCCCTCCGCCCAAGCGCTCATTTCGCGGGCCTGGCCGGGGGTGCCGTTGGTCAGGTTGATCAGCTGCCGTCCCTCGAGCTCGGCCGCCACCGGGTCCAGGACCTCGTGCACCGAGTCGTAGTCGAGCAGACAGGCGATCACGATCGTGTTCGCCGCGAGAGCCTCCGAGATGGTCGAAGCGACCGAAGCTCCCTTCGCCGCCACCGCCTCGGCCCGGCTCGCGGTCCGGTTCCAGGCGGTGACCGGGTGGCCCGCCGCCAGTAGTGCTTCTACGAGCGCGGTTCCCATCGCGCCCAGCCCCAGCACCGTCACCGGGGTCTTTCCGTGTTCGCTCATGGGACCACCGTGACGCGGCCCGCGCACGGATCGCTGCGGGTTCACGCACGGTCTTGTCGGTGGTCCGCGCTAACGTCGGTTTCGTGCGATTCGGAGTGCTGGGGCCGCTCGCCGCGTGGACGACCGCGGGCGAGCCCGTCGTCGTGCCCGAGGCGAAGGTCCGCCTCCTGCTCGCCGCGCTGCTGTCGCGCGAGGGCAGGGCGGTGTCGGTGTCGTCGTTGACCGACGATCTCTGGGGCGAGCACCCACCGGGCAATCCCGGCAACACCCTGCAGACCAAGGTCTCCCAGTTGCGTCGCGCCCTGGAGCGGGCCGAGCCGGGCGCCAGGGAGCTCGTGACCCACCAACCGGCCGGCTACGTCCTCACCGTCGAGCCCGGCGACCTGGACGTCCATCGGTTCCGCGCGCTCACCGCCCGCGCCCGCGAGGCGGTCGACCCGCGCGCTCGTGCGGCCCTGCTGACAGACGCGCTGGCGCTGTGGCGAGGGCCGGCCTATGCCGGGTTCGAGGACGAGCCCTTCGCCGTCGCCGCCGCTCAGCGGCTGGAAGAGGAAAGGCTGCTCGCCGAGGAGGACCGTGCCGAAGCCCGGCTGGCCCTAGGCGAACACGGCGTCCTCACCGGGGAACTGACCGGTCTGGTCTCGCGGAATCCGCTGCGAGAGCGGTTGCGCGGGCTGCTGATGCGCGCGTTGTACGCGGCCGGGCGGCACAGCGAGGCGCTCGAAACCTATGCCGAGCTGCGGGCCCGCCTGCGTGACGAGTCCGGCCTGGAACCGGGCCCGGACCTCGCGGCGCTGCACCAGGCGATCCTCACCCGCAGCCCGGAGCTCGAGACCGCTCGTGCCGCCGAGCCGGTGCGCGGAAACCTTCCTGAGGCGCTGACCGAGCTGATCGGCCGCACGACCGCGGTCAAGGAGGTCGGGGCGCTGGTCACCGACGCGCGGCTGGTCACCCTCACCGGCCCTGGCGGTGTGGGCAAGACCAGGCTCGCCATCGAGGCCGCGTCACGGCTCACGATGGCCGACGGCACCTGGCTCGTCGAGCTGGCGGGTCTGGACGTCGTCGAGTGCCCGACGTGCCCGCCGGAGGATCTCGTCGCCGTCGTCGTCGCGGCCGTACTGGACCTTCGCGAGGAGGCGACGTCCACCGGAACACTGACGCAGTCGATGGCCGCCGCCTTACGGGACAAGGAGATCCTGCTCGTCCTGGACAACTGCGAGCAGGTCGTCGAGCCGGTCGCGGCGCTGGTGGAGCGGTTGCTCGCGGCGGTGCCTCGGCTGCGTGTGCTCGCCACCAGCCAGGAACCGCTCGGGCTGCCCGGGGAGAACGTCTGGGCGGTGCCGCCGCTCGAACTGCCCGAGCACCCTGATTTCGCCGTCGTGCGGGAATCGAGCGCGGTCCGGCTGTTCGCGGCCCGCGCCCAGGCATCGGCGCCGGGGTTCGCGCTCGACGCGGAGAACGCGGCGGTGGTCGCCCGGATCTGCCGCACCCTCGACGGAATCCCGCTCGCGCTCGAACTCGCCGCCACCCGGGTCCGGACGCTCGGCGTGCACGAACTCCTCGCCCGTCTGGACGACCGGTTCGGCTTGCTGTCCTCGGGCAGGCGAGGCGGGCCGCGCCGTCAGCAGACCCTCCGCGCGATGATCGACTGGAGCTGGAGCCTCCTGAGTGAGCCCGAGCAGATGGTGCTGCGCAGGCTCGCCGTCCACGCAGAGGGGTGCGGGCTCGACGCGGCCGAGTCGGTCTGCGCGGGCGGGGAGATCGCCGCCGGGGACGTCCTGGATCTGCTGTCCCGCCTCGTCGACAGGTCGTTGGTGGTCAGCAGGCCGGGCAGGTCCGGCGAGCCACGGTTCCGGCTGTTGGAGTCCGTTTCGGCCTACGCCTTGGAGCACGCCGAGCAAGCGGGCGAGCTCGACGATCTGTACTTGCGGCACGCCCGCTTCCACGTCGAGCTGGCCGAACGCGGTGACGCGGGGTTGCGCGGCCGGGAGCAGCGCCGTTGGCTCGACAGGCTGGACGCCGAGGGCGCCAACACCCGGCGAGCGCTGGAAACGCTGCTGAGGCAAGGAGAACAACGGCTCGCGGCGCGGCTGGTGAACGCGACGACCTGGTTCTGGTTCCTGCGCGGGCGGCTCACCGAGGCCCGGCGCTCGCTGGACCTCGTGCTCGGTATGGAGATCGACGCCGGAGACGAGTACGCCCAGGCTCTCGGCTGGCGCACCGGGATCGCCGTGCTCGACGGCACCGGCACGGACGCCGCCGTGGACGAGACCGTGCGGGGCATCGCCGATCCCGGTGCCCGGGCGCGGATGTCGTGGTTCCTCGGCTACGCGTGGTCGACGGTCGGCGACCTGTGCCGCGCGGAGAAACTCACGCTCGACGCGTTGGAAACCGCCCGCGACATCGGCGACGACTGGAGCGCCGCGGCCGCGCTGAGCGACCGGGCGTCCCATCTGATCTCCGGCGGCGACCTCACCGGCGGTGGCCGGGTCGCCGCGCAGAGCGCCGCGATCTTCGACGGACTCGGCGAACGCTGGGGCTGGCTGCAGGCGTCGTTCGTCCTCGGCATGCTGGCGTCGATCGCCGGGGACTACGAGCACGCCCTCCGCGTCCATCGGGAAAGCCTTCGCCGCGCGGAGGAACTCGGGCTGTGGCCGGAGGTCGCCTACAAACTGTCGTGGCTGGGCCGGACGGCGCTGCTCATGGGCGACTTCGACGAGGCGAGGGAGTACCACGAGCGGGCAAGGACGCTGGCCGTCGAACACGGCTTCAAGCCCGCTGAGGTCTACGCCGAAACCGGGCTCGCGCTCGGCGCGCGACGCCAGGGGTTGTTCGACGAGGCCGAGCGGCGCCTGCTGTCCATACTGGACTGGCATCGCCGCGTGGAGTCCGAAGCGGGCAGCACCCTGGTCCTCGCCGAGCTCGGGTTCATCGCCGAACAGCGCGGAGACGCGGTGGCGGCGAAACGACTCCAGCTCGACGGTCTCGCGATCGCACGCCACAGCGAAGATCCCCGTGCGATCGCGCTCGGCCTCGAAGGTCTCGCCGGCGCGGAAGCGGCGGCCGGTGCGCATCGCCTGGCCGCGCGGCTGCTGGGTGCGGCGGCGGCTTCCCGCCGTTCGGTGGGCGCTCCCCTGCCGAAGGCCGAACGCGGTGACGTCGACCGGATCACCGGCGTCGTCGTCGCGGCGCTCGGAGAAACCGCATTCTCGGCGGAGTGCGAGGCGGGTGAGGCCTTACCGATCGATCAGTTGGTGACGGACAGTCAGTAGGCATGCACCCGTATCACCACAATGGACCATCCCTTACTTCACGTCAGCAACAAACGGTGATTTCTTTCTGTCGCCCGGGCGCCTCGACCGGTAGCGTGCGTATCCATGCGGGTGAGGTGGGGGGCTCCCGGCGGGCCCAGGGTGACAATGCCGTGGCGAGCGGCTCCGAAGGCGGCACTGACCAGTCCTCTGACCTTGATCATCGCGGCGGTGACCGCGTTGCTGGCCTGTTTCCTCGGCACCGCCGCCGTCCTGCAGGCCTCGGCCGCGGGCGGCGCGGCCGTCACGTACCAGTCCGACATCGTGTGCCCGGACTACTACGGGCCCGTGTTCAGCAAGGACAACGTCCCCGCCGCGGTCGCTCCGCAGGTGATCGACTCGGTCCGCCGGAACGCGCCGGCGCACGGTTTCCCCGCGCCGGTCACCTCCCGCTACACGCCGTACCTCTTCGGCACCGAATTCAACGGCGACCCCAACTACAAAGTCGTCCTCGCTCATCGGGACCAGGCGACTCAAGGCCATCTCGATGTGGCGGGCGGATCGTCGGGAGCCGGATTCCTGCTCGGCACCGTCGTGGCCGGGGCGGAGAACATCAAGCCCGGCGCCACCCCGAGCATCAAGGGCACCCCGATACCACCGGTGACCGGGCTGTACCGCGACCTTCCCGATCCCGCGCCGCGCTGGTGGTGCTCGCAACAGCGGAACGCCGTCGTCAGCAGGCTCGCCAACGACCCGCTCGACTCGGTCATGTTCGCCAACGACGGCAAGACCTTCGACGACACCGTCCGCGCGCTGAACATCCCGACGATCAAGACGCTCCACATGTCGTTCTACGACGCCCCGCCCAAGACCGTGGGCGAAGCCGAGGATCTCCAGGAACGCGGGAAAGCGCTCATCGCCGCGGTCAAGGCGGATCTGGGTTCGCGCGGCCTCGGTGACGCGATCATCGGGTCGCTGCCGTTCGAGCGCTCCGTGGAGATCAGCAACCAGGCCGAATCGAACGTCCTGATCTCGATCCTGCCGCTCGCGGCCATCAGCATCCTGGTCGGCTGCGCCGGGATCGGCACGGTCGCCCTGCAGTGGTACCAGCGGCGGCATCCGCAGCTGAGGTTGCTGTCGGCCCGCGGCAGCGGCCCGGGAGCGCTCGGACTGCTCGCTGTCGCCGAGCTCGGGCTCCCGATCGTGGCGGGCGGCGCGGCCGGCGCGGTACTGGCCCGGCTGTTGCTCGGCGTGTACGGACCACCGGGTGAACTGAACGACGGGGCGACACTGTGGGGGTCGCTCGTCGCGGCCGCGATCCTGCTCGTTTCGCTCGCGCTGCTCGCCGGCGTGATCTCCGTCCGCACCCATCGGGAATTCGAACTCGGCCGGGTCCGCTCCGGACGGCGCAAGAAGGTGAAGCTCCTGGCCTTCTTCCCGTGGGAGCTGCTCACCGCCGGTGTCGCCCTGCTCGGCTGGAACCGGCTCGTCGACTACAGCAAGGGATCGCGGATCGGCAACCCGCTCCCCCAGGTCGATCCGCTCGCGCTCACGTATCCGGTGTTCGTCGTGCTCACCGTCGGGCTCGTCGCCGCGCGGCTGGCCTGGCTCGCCCTGCACGCGTCGCATCGCGCGCACTTGTGGTCCCGGCCCGCTTTGCAACTGGCCATCCGGCGGCTCGCCAGTGCCCGTGCCCCGGTCACCGGCGTGCTCGTGATCGGCACGCTGGCCATCGGGACGCTGGCCACGGGGATCGGCATCGCCCGAGGCCAGGAGGAGGCGCTGCAGACGAAGTCCGCCATCTTCGTCGGGGCCGAGACCAGGGTCGACACCGAAAGCGTCGTCGGCACCGGGAAGGTCGCCCTGCCGGCCTCGATCACCGGCAGTACCGCGATCGTCGGCGAGCTGACCGGTGCGGGCAATGTCGTGCTGGTCGTGGATCCGCGGACGTTCCGGCAGGCGGCCACGTTCGGCCCGCTCGACGGAGCGGAGGTCGACCGGCTGCTGGGCGGCCTGTCGAGCCCCTGCGCCGGTGTCCCGGCGATCCGGATCGGGCACGACCCCGCCCAGAAGGCCACGCTGCCCGCCGGTCTCGGGGAAGCCAGGGCGGTCGGCGAACTGCCGATGTTCCCGATCATCGGCACCAAGGCCGGGTACGTGGTCTCCCGGGATTCGCTCAGCGAGGCGCAGCTGCGCTCCGTGCCCAAGTGGAGCCTGCTGTCCAGCTCGTCGATGACGCAGGTGACCGAGGCGCTGGCCTCCGTCGGTGTGATGACCGCGGTCAACCGCGTCACCCGCGAGTCCGCGCTCGACGCGCTCCCGTTCTACGTGGTGTCGTGGACGTTCTCGTTCATGGCCCTGCTCGGTGCCGTCCTCGGTGTGGTGGCTGTGCTGTCGCTCCTGGTCGCGGTCGAAGTCCGCCGTCGTCAGAACGCGCTGGCCGGGGCCTTGGTGCTGCGGATGGGGATGCGGCCTCGCGCCCTGCTGGCGAGTCACCTGATGGAACTGGGCGCGCTCAGCGGGCTCGCCGTGGTGATCGGCGTCGTCTGCGGTGTGTCGGTGGCGGGACTTTCGGTGCCGCGCTTCGACCCGGCGACGTTCCTCCCGCCGCAATCGGCGCTGCCCGACCCGACCCCGCTCGCCCTGACCGTGCTCGCCGTCGGTGTGCTGGTCGTGGCGCTGGCGGGCTGGATCGCGATGCGCTCGGTGCGCACCGCCCGGACCGCGGAGTTGATCCGTGCCTGAGAAACCGATCTTCCGGCTGCGTGGCATCGGCGTCGACTACCAGACGCCGGCGGGCACCGTGACCGGCGTCGACGACGTCACCATCGACATCCCGGCGCGCGGCATCACCGTGCTGGCGGGGCCGTCCGGCTCCGGGAAGTCCACCCTGCTGCGGACGCTCGGCCTGTTCGAACAGCCCGTGCGGGGCACGATCTCCTTCCAGGGCACCGAAACCGGAAAGCTCCGGCATCGCGACCGGCGGGCGCTGCGGCGGAACCACCTCGGCCTGGTGTTCCAGAACCCGACCGACAACTTGCTCGGGTATCTGAGTGTCGCCGACAATCTCCGCGCGGCGGCGGAATCGGCCGGAACCGAATGCCTGCCCGACGACATCCTCGATCAGCTGGGGCTCGGCGGCACTGGCAGCTGGCGGATCTCGGCGCTGTCGGGCGGGCAGCAGCAGCGGCTCGCGTTCGGCTGCACGCTCGCCCGCCGCTCGACCGTCGTACTCGCCGACGAGCCGACGTCCCAATTGGACGAAGCCTCGGCCGACCGCGTGCTCGACACCCTGAAGTACCTGGCGGGTCAGGATTTCGCCGTGATCGTCGCCTCGCACGACGACCGGCTCATCGAGCTCGGCAGCCGGGTGGCGCGGATGCACAAGGGCAGACTGGAAAAGGTCGAAGAACGGGAGGTCGTGCCGTGATGGCGGAACCCGCCCTCGAGGCCGTCGGGTTACGCCGTCGGTTCCCCCATCCCAGCGGAGATGTCGAAGTCCTGCGCGGGCTCGAACTGCGAGTGGCCGCGGGTGAGCTGGTCACCGTGTCCGGCCGTTCCGGCTCCGGCAAGAGCGCGTTGCTGGCTCTGCTGTGCGGTTTCGACTCGCCCGATTCCGGCAGTGTCCTGCTGGACGGCGTCCCGATAGCGGGCGCGCCGCCATGGCACACCTGCGCCGTCCTGCCGCAGGCGCTCGGCCTGGCGAACGAACTGACGATCGCGGAGAACGTGGCGTTGCCGCTGCGGCTCCGGTCCGACACCCCCAAGCCCAGCGCGAAGGACATCCACGCGCGGGTTTCGGAACTGCTGGAGGAACTCGGGATCGGCGACCTCGGCGAGCGCTACCCGCTGGAGGTCTCCTTCGGGCAGCAGCAGCGCGTCGCGCTCGCCAGGGCGGTCAGCGGGCGGCCTCGGGTCCTGCTCACCGACGAGCCGACGGCGCATCTGGACGCGGGGAGCACGCCGCGGGTGCTGCGGCTGTTGCGGCGCTGCGCCGAAGAAGGTGCCGCGGTCATCGTGGCGACGCACGACGACGAGGTGCACCGGATCGCGGACCGGCGGGTACGGCTGCTGGACGGCGTCCTTTCCTAGCTTCCGGATGTCATGAAAGGGTCGTTCAGGACGTTTTTCGTCCTGAACGACCCTTTCATGACATTTGGCGCGGCTAGGGAGCGACCGGCCCCGGCTTGCCGTACAGCCCGTTCCCCGCCCAGTTCACGAGATCGCGTGAAGGCCGCGAAGGCGGAACCGGCACGAAGTTCGCGGCGTCGTCGACGCTTCCCGTGCCGTCGTACTTGGCCTGCAGCGGATACGGGAACACGGGCCGCGTACGGAAGACCTTGCCGTCGGCGTCGCGGCCGGTGGCGATCGTCCGGTCCGGTGCTGTGCCGCGCTCGACCCAGGAGACCAGTTCCTTCAGCGGGTCGTACTCGGTCAGCTTGTCGCCGGTCGCGCAGTGGTACAGCGCGGGAACCATGAACAGCCGGGCCCAGTTCGCCGTCGCGGCGGGGCCGCCGTTGGCGCGGGTGAGCCGCTCGTAGTAGTCGATGCTGCCCGCGGCGGGGATCGCCTGGTCCGCCCAGCCGTGCCAGATCACGAGTTTCCCGCCAGCGCGGCGGAATTCGCGCAGATCCGTCGACATCGCGTTGGAGCGGATGCCTTCCGGGGTCAGCCGGTCGAATTCACGGGAGGTGAAGGCGAACTTCTCGACCGACGAATGCGGTGTGCCGATCGGGTAGGCCATGTACTTCAGGTAGTTGTCGGCGAGTGCCTGCGCGAAGGGGACGCCGCCGGTTTCCGGCGACGGGATGATCCAGCCGTACCACGAGAGTTCGGAGCCGACGGTCTGGCCGCCCGGGTACAGTTCGCGGCCGCGTTCGTCGGTCGGCGGCGCGTAGATCTTCTTCGTGGCGGCCACCTGCGCCGGGGTGAGGCAGCCCGCGTTGTCGGTGCCCGGCGGGCAGGTGATCGTGGCCGGGTCGAAGCGGCAGGTGCGCGGATCGTCGATGGCGCCGTCGCCGAGTCCGTCAGACCTGTCGCAAGAGGACAGTGCGGCGGCGTGCAACGCCGGGAGTTTCTCGGCGGTCAGGATCGGTTTGCCGTCGGCGCCGGTGTTCACCTTGGCGAGCCAGGTCTGATACACGCCGAGCAGCGGGCCCCAGTATCCGGCCGGTGCGCCCGCGACGATGCCGTCGAAGTCGTGCGGGTAGCGCTGTGCGAGCAGGAGCGCCTCACGGCCGCCGTCGGAGCAGCCGCTGAAATACGACTTCCTGGGCGGAGCTCCGTAGAACGCCGTGATCAGCCGTTTGGACGCCTTCGAGACCACGTGCGGCGCACGGAACGCGAAGTCGTCGCGGGCCGCCTGGTCGTTCTCGGCCCACTTGCCGTCGTCGACGACGGAGGGGGTCTTGCCGACGTGCCCATCGTCGGTGGCCGCCACGGCGACGTCGCCGCCGTGCGGGAGACCGCAGTCGGCGAACGGCGGCGTGGTGACCACTCCGCAGAAGCCGCCGCAGCCGAACTGCAGGTACCGGCCGGCGTAGGTCTTGGTCGGCAGCCGCAGCTGGAACCGCACCGCCGGCTCCACGTAGCCGCGGACGTCGCAGTTCTCCGGTTCGGTCGCCGTCGCCGGTACGACGGTCGCGGTCTCGACGTGTGTGGTCGCGCCGGGAACATCGTAGGTCCGCACCAGGTCGGCGCAGGTGCGCACCGGGCGGAACGTCGTTTCGCCGGCGGTGGCCGCCGGAGCCGTGAGTATCGAGCCTGCCGTGATGAGCGCCGCCACGCCGAGCATGGACAACCGCCGCATGTCCCCACCCCAGTTTCCCGGATCGACTTCAGCCGTCACTTCACCCTGGCCCCGGCCCTGTCCGTTGTCCACCAGGTTTCCGGGCATCCGGGTTGTCCAGTTCGGGCCAGGTTTGTCCGAGTGTCTTGACATCGATGTCACAGCCGGGCTTTTCTCTCTTGGCGCCACCGGTCCCCCTGCCTGGACGGCGCCCAGCATGCCCCCGCGAGAAAGCATTGGTGCAACGATGCCCCGAAGCGTCAGACCTTGGGTCTGCGGCCTCCTGAGTGCCACGGTGGTGGCGTCCGGGCTGGCGGCCCTCCCGGCCACCGCCTCGGCCGAAGAGCTCCCACCGGATTTCCACTCGTCTTTCGAACCAGGCGAGCCGGAGCCGACATGGAGCGACACCGTCGACGTCGACCCCTCGGGCAAGCCCAAGGCGTTCGGTGTCGACGGCGCGAACGCCACCACCATCCCCGGCGACATCCGCGGCAAGGTCACCGAGGTCTCCGCCAACAGCGAGAACACCCCGAACGAGGGCGTGGCGAACCTCGTCGACGGTTCGACCGACACCAAGTGGCTTGCCTGGACCCCGACCGGCTGGGCGCAGGTCACGCTGTCCGAGCCGACGTCGATCACCCGGTACGCGCTGTCCTCGGCGAACGACTTCGACAACCGCAACCCGCAGGACTGGACGCTTCAGGGTTCCGCCGACGGAAAGTCCTGGACCGATCTGGACAAGCAGACCGGGCAGAAGTTCAGCGAGCCGTTCCAGACGAAGGAGTACCGCCTCCCCGCCGCGAGTGCCGCGTACAAGTTCTTCCGGCTCGACGTCACCAAGAACAACGGTGGCCCGATCATGCAGCTCTCGGAGCTGCTCCTGGCGAACGAGGACCCGGCGCCGCCGGCGCTGCCGAACATGCGCAGCTTCGCCGACAGCGGTCCGGGCAGCGGCTACACGAGCAAGAACCGGGTCGGCTTCACCGGCCTGCGCGCATTCCGCTACTCCGGCAGCCACAAGGCGCAGGGACACGGCTGGTCGTACAACAAGATCTTCGACGTCGACATCCCGGTGGCGGCGACCTCGGAACTGTCGTACAAGGTGCAGCCGGAGTTCATCCGCGGCGACCTGAAGTACCCGAGCACGAACGTCGCGGTGGACCTGGCGTTCACCGACGGCACTTACCTGAGCCAGCTCGGCGCCGTCGACCAGTATGGCTTCGGGCTTTCCCCGCAGGGCCAGGGCGCGAGCAAGGTGCTCTACACCAACCAGTGGAACCTGGTGCGCTCGCAGATCGGCGTGGTCGCCAAGGGCAAGACGATCGACCGGATCCTGGTCGGCTACGACAACGCCGACGGACCCGGTTCACTGCAGGGCTGGCTGGACGACATCAAGGTCTCGGCGACCCCGACACCGCCGGCGAGCCTGCGCCCGTCCGACAACGTGCTGACGACGCGCGGTTCCCTGTCCAACGGGTCGTTCTCCCGCGGCAACAACATGCCCGCCACGGCGGTCCCGCACGGGTTCAACTTCTGGATCCCGACGACCGACGCGGGCACGTTGAGCTGGATGTACTCCTACCACTCGCGCAACAACGAGCAGAACCTCCCGGCACTGCAGGCGTTCTCCGCGAGCCACGCGCCGAGCCCGTGGATGGCCGACCGGCAGACCTTCCAGTTCCTGCCCTCGGCCGCGAGTGGTGTGCCGAACCCGGACCGCGAAGCGCGGAAACTGCCGTTCAAGCACTCCAACGAGACGGCGCGGGCGCACTACTACGGCGTCGATTTCGAGAACGGGATCAAGACCGAGGTCGCGCCGACCGATCACGCCGCGCTGTACCGGTTCAAGTTCCCCGGTGCGGACTCGAACCTGATCTTCGACAACGTCAACAACAACGGCGGGCTCACTCTCGACCCGGCCGGCCGGTCCATCACCGGGTACAGCGATGTGAAGAGCGGGCTGTCGGCCGGTGCGACCCGGATGTTCGTCTACGCCACCTTCGACAAGCCGGTGACCGCCGGTTCGAAGCTGTCCACCGGTTCGGGTGACCAGAAGCGGGACAACGTCCTCGGCTACCTCAAGTTCGACGCGGGCGCCGACAAGACGGTGAACATGCGGATCGCGACCTCGCTGATCAGCGTGGACCAGGCGAAGAAGAACATGGAACAGGAGCTCGCGCCGAACGCGACCCTCGAATCCGTCGCCGACGCCGCCCAGAACGCGTGGGATCAGAAGCTCAAGGTCGTCGAGGTCGAAGGGGCCTCGAAGGACCAGCTGATCACGCTGTACTCCAACCTCTACCGCCTGTTCCTGTACCCGAACTCGGGCTTCGAGAACGTCGGCACGGTGGAGAAGCCGGTGAAGAAGTACGCGAGCCCGGTGTCGCCGAAGGCCGGTCAGGACACTCCGACCCAGACCGGGGCGAAACTGGTCGACGGCGAGTTCTACGTCAACAACGGGTTCTGGGACACCTACCGCACGGTGTGGTCGGCGTATTCGCTGCTCAGTCCGGAGACCACCGGCAAGCTCGTCGACGGTTTCGTGCAGCAGTACCGCGACGGTGGCTGGATCTCGCGCTGGTCCTCCCCCGGTTACGCGGATCTTATGACCGGCACCAGCTCGGACGCCGCGTTCGCGGACGCCTATCTCAAGGGAGTCAAGGGGTTCGACGTCCAGTCGGCCTACGACTCGGCGATCAAGAACGCCACCGTGACCCCGCCGAACGGCGCGGTCGGGCGGAAGGGCATCGACGAGGGCACGTTCCTCGGGTACGCGCCGAACACCGCGGACCACGGGTTCTCCTGGGCGATCGAGGGCTACGTCAATGACAACGCCATCGCGAACATGTCGAAGAAGCTCTACGACGAGGCTCCGGCGAACGATCCGCGCAAGCAGGAGTACCTGGACAACTACGGGTACTTCACCGAGCGGGCCACGCAGTACGTGAACGTGTTCGACCCGAGTGTCGGCTTCTTCCAGGGCCGTGACGCGGCGGGCAAGTTCACCCGGAGCAAGGAGCAGTTCGACCCGGAGGTCTGGGGTATCGACTACACCGAGACCAACGCGTACGGCATGCGGTTCTCGGTTCCGCAGGACGGACAGGGCCTGGCGAACCTCTACGGCGGCAAGGCGGGGCTGGCGTCCAAATTGGACGAATTCTTCGCCAAACCCGAGCAGGGGCTCAAATTCGGCACCTATCCCGGCGTCATCCACGAGATGACCGAGGCCCGGGACGTGCGGATGGGCATGTACGCGCATTCGAACCAGGCCGCGCACCACACGCTCTACATGTACGACTACGCGGGTCAGCCGTCGAAGACGCAGGCGAAGGTCCGCGAGGCGCTGGCCAGGTTGTACGTCGGCAGCGAGCTCGGCCAGGGTTACGGCGGTGACGAGGACAACGGCGAGCAGTCGGCCTGGTGGCTGTTCGGCATGCTGGGCTTCTACCCGCTTCAGGTCGGCAGCTCGGACTACGCGATCGGCTCGCCGCTGTTCACCAAGGCGACCGTGAACCTGCCCGGCGGCAAGAAGATCGTGGTCAACGCGCCGAAGAACAGCGCGAAGAACGTCTACGTGCAGGGCCTGAAGGTGAACGGCAAGGCGCAGACGTCGACGTCGTTGGCACATGCGGCGATCGCGAACGGCGGGACGCTCGACTTCGACATGGGTCCGAACCCGTCGTCGTGGGGCACCGGCCCGGACGACGCGCCGAAGTCGATCACCAAGGGTGACGCGGTGCCGACGCCGGTGCACGACCTGACCAAGCCGGTCTCCGGCGGGGACGCGGCGTTCTTCGACAACACGTCGCGGACCGAGGCGAAGGTCAAGGCGCCGATCCAGTACCAGGTGCCCTCGACGAACGAGGCGGGTTCGTTCTACACGCTGACTTCGGGCAAGGGCGCGGGCGACGCGAAGAGCTGGGTGCTGAAGGGCTCCTACGACGGGAAGAACTGGGCGGTCGCGGATCAGCGGACCGAGCAGAAGTTCTCGTGGCGGCAGCAGACCAGGGGGTTCAAGATCGCGAACCCGGCGCATTACGCCTACTACCGGCTCGAGGTCACCGCGACCACGGGCGGCGAGGCGTCGCTGTCGGAGTTCGAGGTGCTGGGCAAGCCCGACGCGGCGTGCACCCAGACGATCACGGGTGAGCGCAAGGGTCCGTTGACCGTGCAGAGCGGGGTGACCTGTGTGGACGGTGCGACGGTCTCCGGTCCGGTCTCGGTGGCGGCGGGCGCGAGCCTGATCGTCCGCGGCGGCTCGATCTCCGGGCCGGTGACCGCGAACGGCGCGGCGCAGGTCGTGCTGGACCGGACGAAGGTGGGCGGCCCGGTGGCGATCACCGGGACGACCGGGACGGTGTCGATCGAGCTGACCGAGATCGGCGGGCCGGTGGCGTTGACGGGCAACAAGGGGCCGGTGCTGACTTCCAGCACGATCGGCGGACCTCTGGCGTGCGCGGCCAACTCCCCCGCTCCGACGGACTACGACCTGCAGAACACCGTCCGCGGCCCGGCCGCCGGGCAGTGCGCGAAGCTCTAGTCCTCCGGTATGCGCGTGAAGGCCTCCTTCCCTCGGCTCAGCCGAGGGAAGGAGGCCTTCACGCGCTTCGGGAACGCAGGATGCCGAACCCGACCAGCGCCGCGGACAGCACCGTGAGGGCGAGACCCGCGTAGGTGGTCGCCGTCAGGAAGTCGGCCGAGTGCAGGGCCGCGGTCAGCGCTCCGGGGAAGGCCAGCGCCAGGATGGTGCCGCTCAACGCGATGCCGATCCCGGTGGTGACCTCGCCGGCGGTGTCGACGAGCGCGGCTCCGATGGTGGTCCGGTTCGTGGGCAGGCCTCGCATGACGTTGGTGCCCGCGACGACGCCGACCACCCGCATCCCCGCCGCGACCAGGACGAGCGCGACGGCGATCCAGGCATAGCCGAGTCCGCCGAACACGGTGTAGACCGCGAGCCCGCACACGACGGCGGCGGCGCTGAGCCAGGCGGCCTTGATGAGCCCGACGCGGGTGATCAGCGGGCTGATGACGGCGCCGCCGGCGATGAGGACGACGACCTGGGGCAGCATCCCCAGCGCCGCTTCGGCCGGCGCCCAGCCGAGACCGAACTGGAGGTGCAGCGTCACGAGGTAGCTCAGTCCGGCGGTCGCCAATCCGGCCGCGGCCTTCAGCGCCAGGCCACTGGACACGAGTGGCCTGGCGACGAGTTCCAGGTCGAGCAGAGGATGCCGGGCGGTCTTCTCACGGACGACGAAGCAGGCTCCGGCGACGAAGGCGGCCGAGGCGGCGCCCCACGGCAGAGCCGAGGAGGTGCCCGCTTCGACGAAGAACGTGGGAGCAAGCAAGGCGAGGACGATCGTCGCGGTTCCCAGGACGGCGCCCGCGACGTCGATCGGTTCGCGGTGCAGGCCGGCGGGATCGTCGGCGGGGATACCGGTCCGGATGCCGAGGAACGCGAGCGCGGCGACCGGCACGTTCACCAGCAGCAGCGCCTGCCATGGCGCGACGGTGAGCGCCAGCCCGCCGGCGGTGGGGCCGACGGCGAGGCCGATCAGGCCCACCGTCGAGATCAGTGTGGTCGCGCGGACGCGCAGCAGGTCTTCGTCGAACAGGCGGAACGCGAGGGCGAGCGAACCCGGCGTCGTCATCGCGGCCGCGACACCCATGAGCGCGCGGACGGCGATCAGTTGCCACGCGGCGGTGACGACCATCGTGGCCAGGCTCGCCACGCCGAGCAGGACGAGACCGGAGAGCATGATCTTGCGCCTGCCGACCCGGTCGGCCAGCGCGCCGAACGCCAGCATGAGGCCGCCGAACACGACGGAATACGCGCCGGTGATCCATTGCAGTGTCGTCGTCGAGGCGGCGAGTTCGCGGCCGATGGTCGGCAGCGCGACGTTGAGGATCGAGTTGTCGAGCATCTCGAACAGGAACACGGCCGAGAGCCCGGCCAGCGCGGGCCATTTCTCGACGAGAGCGGGGGTACGCAAAGGGTCTACTCCTTCGGAAAGAAGGAGTGACGGTTCGTTCGATACCGCGTATACGCGTGCTCAGCGAGGTGAGCACGTTTCTACCCCAATGCCTCCAGCCTATCGCACTCGTGAGCGGTACAGACGGTTAGGGCCAACGCACCTATTGGTCAAAAGTTCGCGCGTGAGCAACGGCGTGACTCGGGTGATCAGGGACGTGACTCGCGTGATTGGAGGCCGCACTCGGGGTGTTCCGCCTCTGATCACGCGAGTTCCGGCTTCGATCACGTGAGTGCGGTGCCAGGTCCTTGTGAGTGGTGAGGACGGTTAGGGCAAGGCTGTCTTAATTGCCTACTGAATGTAGGTGCCAATTGGCCGAAAGTCCGTGAAGGCCTCCTTGCCTACCCTCCAGGTAGGCAAGGAGGCCTTCACGGACTTCTCGATCGCCACCCACGGCTCGGCACCACCACCACCAGCTCCAGCAGCCACAGCGGCGGCGCGTAAGGCACCTTCCCCGAGTACATGAAGGCCCCCTTCCTTGCGTCTAGCGCAAGGAAGGGGGCCTTCATGTACTCGGGGTGAGCAAGGGCGGCGGCGCGGCGGTCGTGAGTGGCGATTCGGGTTAGAACCGTCCTCACCACTCACGAGACCGGTGGGCGGGTCAGGCGGCGGCGCCCCGCACCGCCAGTTTCTGCACGTCCATGTACAGGCACCCGGCCGTCGTCGGCTGCGGCGAGCAGGGCCTGTCCGGATAGAACGACAGCTGGTTGGACGAAACGGTCAGGCGCACGAACCGCACGCCGGTCGCGCTGCCCGGAGCGAGCTGGAGCGCGGTGAGCTTGTTCAGGTCGGCGGGTTTGAAGTCGCCGGTGCCTGCCTTCACCCAGGTCGTGCCGTCCGCCGAGGTCTCGACCGTGACGTCCTTGGCCGCGGCGGGCGGGTCGTCGCCGCAGACATTGGTCGGATCGATCTCGATGGCGCTGACGTTGACCGGTTTGCCCAGCTTGATCGTGACGAAGCGCGTCTCGATCTTGCCGTCGGGGCCGACGACCTTGTCGGTCGACCAGCCGCCACCGCCGAGCGCCGACGAGGCGACGAGATCACCGGGACCGCAGCCGTACGGGGTGAAGTCCTCACCGTTGAACGCGGTGACGCCGGCGCCCGCGTCGCCGGACGCCCAGTTGAACCGCAGCGCCCAGTCCACCTTGGTGGTTCCCGACCGCACCGAGACCGCGCGGGTTTCGCTGTCCGCGCCGCCTCCGGAGGCGTAGACCTTCGGATAGGTGCCGGGGAGCACGCCGGGGATGGTGTAGCCGCCCGCGGCGTCGGTGACGGCGGACAGCGAACCGGCGAAACCGGAGTCGTGCCCGCTGAACCGGACCGCGACGCCCGCGATCGGGGTGCCGCTGTCGCGGTTGGTGACCTTGCCGGTCACGGTCCCGGTCGGGGTGCCCGCCGGCGGCGGGGTGGAGAAGTCCTCCGCGGGCGCGGTGTCGGCGCCGGTGATCGACGCGGCGAAGTAGCCCATGCCGCGGGCGGCGAACGTCTTCCACAGTTTGGCGTGCGCGCGGCCGCCGTTGATCACCGTGTCGGCCTGCAGGATCGCGTTCCGCATGTCCAGGAACGACGGCGCCGCGGGCGAAAGCTCCATCGCGCGGGTGACCAGCGCCCGCGTCAGTTGCACCCCGAGCGCCGAGCGGACGTCCCACAGCGTGCTCGCCCAGATCTCTCCGTCGGCGTGGACCTCTGGGAAGCCGATGATCCGGCCGAGGTCGCCGTAGGTGTAACCGCCGGGGCCGGCTCCGGGCGTGCCGGAGCACTGCGGCGCTCCGGCGCCGACCGGGCAGTCCAGCGGCTGAGTGCGGGCGAGCGGAACGCCGTTGCTGACGTAGTCGCCGCCGAGGAGCTCACCCGGTGCCGACGTGTCCTTGATCGCGTTGCGCCCGACGAGGTAGTCGAAGGCGTACCAGTCGCTCCAGGCCTCGCCCATGGAGCCGGACTGCAGGGAGCTCAGGGTGGAGTTGCCCTGCGCGTCGACGACGAGCCGGTTGGACAGGCCGTGGGTGTACTCGTGGTGGATGATCGTGGCGTCGTCCGCGGAGTTCGCCGCGAGGAACGGGTCGGTCGGATCCCTCGGGTCGCGGAACAGGAACATCCCCATCGTCGGCGCCTGGCCGTCCGGCGGGGTGCCCATGAACGCGTTGTCGTAGTAGCCCGGCGTCTGCGCGCCGAGCAGGGTGTGGACCTGGACGGCGTCGCCGTCGACCTTCTCGAAGTTGCCCGCCTCGCGAGTGAAGCCGATCGGGAACGACGCGAGGTGGTCGTGGAAGCTCCCGACGTAGGCCAGCGCCTGCACGGCGTTCTGCTCGCGGTTCTTCGCCCACGAACCCGGTGTCTTCGGGTCCCAGGAGCAGGGCCTCGCCGTCGAGCACGGCGGGCCGACTGCGGCGTTGAAGTCGCTGAACTTGTAGCGGAAGGTGCCGTCGGTGTTCCGGCCGATTTCCTCCTGCGGCTGGAACTTCTGGTCGCCGTTGACGTCGGCGGCGACGTGCGCGACGTTGCCGTCCAGTGTCTTGGCGTCGGCGGGCAGCCAGCCCTTCTGACTCAGGTTGACCTGCTTCTGCGGACCGGGCTGAGCCTCCCAAGCGAGGCCCTTGGCTCCGTCGGCGTCGTTGGCGTGGTTGACCAGGTTCTTGCGGTAGAGCAGTTTCCCGGTGCCGGCGTCGGTCACTTCCTGGAACATCTGGTCCACGGCGGGTTTGGCCAGCGTGTACCAGGCGGGACGGATGCCGTCGCCGGTCAGGAACGCGACCTGTTTCGAGCCGGGGCCGGGTGCGGCCGGCGTCGCCGCGCCGAGCGACGCGGGAAGGTCGCGCACGGGGGCGCCGTCCAGCTGGATCAGCCTGCCGTCCTTGGTGACGTGTGCCTTCAATCCGTTGCCGAACACCGGAACCGCGCCGACGGACTGGGTGAACGACAGATGGTGCGTGCCTTCGACGTCGACGTAGTCCTTGCGCAGGTTCAGTTTCGCGGTATCGGCGGCGCTGAGACCGACCAGACCTTCCTTGTCCCGCAGGTAGTTCAGCACGATGTCGCGGGCTGACCTGCCGCTCGGTCCGGTGAGGAAACCGTCGGTGCGGGCCAGGATCCGGGGCGTGCCGGTCAGCTCGTCGAAGTCGAGCAGGGCCTGGTTGCCCAGTTCCGCCCGCGCGGTCGCGACGGAGTTCGCCCGCGACGCCGCGAGCCGGTCCCGCGCGGCCAGGACGCGCGGACTGGTTCTCGCCGTGTCACGGACATCGACGTCCTTCCCTGATCTGTCCGGTGTGGTGTGCACGGCGCCCGGTGCCGGCGCCGCACCGGCTTGAGGCGCCGTGACCAGCGCTAATACGGTGATGGCGGTCGCGGCGCACAGCGAGGCACGCGAACGCGACGAACGTGACGTCACTCCAGACCCCTCTCTCGGTGGTGACGCAGACGTTCCATTCGTACCGATACAGTCACAGTGGACGTCAGCGCCGATCAGGTACGGCAATCCCGGTGAGCGGTACCCCTGGCAGGATGGTGTCCACAGTGGATTCAAGAGGGATTCGTAGGGGACGATGGACAGCGCGACGGAATTCGAGCACCTGAGGCCCGCCATGTTCGGGCTCGCGTATCGCCTGCTCGGTTCGGCCGCCGAGGCGGAAGACGTCGTTCAGGACGCGTATCCGAAATGGGCGGGCGCCGAGCGCGAGTCGATCGGCTCGCCACGGGCGTGGCTGGCGAAGGTGGTCACCAATCTCTGCCTGAACCGGCTGACGTCGGCCAGGGCGCAGCGTGAGCGATACGTCGGGCCGTGGTTGCCCGAGCCGGTTCTGACCTCGACCGACGTGCTCGGTCCGCTGGAGACGGCGGAGCAGCGGGATTCGGTGTCGCTGGCGATGCTGGTACTGCTGGAGCAGCTCAGCCCGGTGGAGCGCGCGGTTTTCGTGCTGAAAGAGGCCTTCGCCTACAGCCATCGGGAGATCGCCGGGATCCTCGACGTCTCCGAGGTCAACTCGCGTCAGCTGCACAGCCGTGCGCGAAAGGCGTTGGACCGCTCGGATGAGCGACGGGTTTCGAACCCGCGCCATCACGAGAAGCTGGTCGAGAGCTTCCTGTCCGCGGCGCGGGACGGCGATTTGCCCGCTTTGGAGAGTCTGCTCACCGCCGACGTGACGGCGTGGTCGGACGGTGGCGGCAAGGTCACCGCGGCGCGGCGTCCCGTACACGGCGCGGCCAAGGTCGCGCGGCTGTACGCCGGGATGTTCGCCGGCGCCGGCCAGGTGTCGATCGAGATCCTGGAGGTCAACGGCGGCCCGGCGGTGGTCGCGACGGCCGGTGACGCCCTGTTCGGCGTCCTCGGGTTCGAGGTGGTGGACGGCCGGATCCGCGGGCTGCGCGCGGTCGGCAATCCGGACAAGCTCGCCTTCCTGTCGGGGCAGCTGTCACGTTCCGGGTGGCCCACTGGTTCTTGAGGGTGAAAGCTCTCGAGAAGGAGGACCAAGGTGGCGAACCCGATTCTGGTGACCGGCGGTACCGGCGACCTCGGCCGCGAGGTGGTGCGGCGGCTGGCGGCCGAAGATCGGCTGGTCCGCGTCATGAGCAGGCGGCCGCGGCCCGCGAACGTGCGGCACGAGTGGGCGCGGTGTGATCTGAAGACCGGTGACGGTCTCGCCGAGGCGGTCGACGGTGTGTCGGCGATCATCCATTGCGCGTCCACGCTGGGCCGCGGGGACGAGCAGGTGACGCGGAACCTGGTCGAGGCGGCGAAGCGGGCGGGACATCCGCACGTGGTGTACATCTCGATCGTCGGCATCGACGTGATCCGGTTCTTCTATTACAACGAGAAGCTGGCCTCGGAGAAGGTGATCGAGGAGTCCGGTCTGCCGTGGACGGTGCTGCGCGCGACGCAGTTCCACGAGCTCGTCGCGCGGGCGTCGTCGGCGCAGCGGCGGCTGCCGGTGACGATCATGCCGTCGGGGTTCCGGTTCCAGCCGGTCAGCACCGGCGATGTCGCGGGCCGGCTGGTCGCGCTGGCGTCCGGTGAGCCGTCGGGGCGGGTGGCGGACATGGGTGGCCCGGAGGTACGGAGCGCGCGTGACCTGGCGGAGGCGTATCAGCGCTCGGTGAGGCGCCGGAAGCCGATCGTGTCGCTGTGGCTGCCGGGCAAGGCGGCCAGGGCGTTCCGGGCGGGCGGCAACCTGACCCCGGAGAACGCGACCGGTGTGGGCACCTTCGAGGAGTTCCTCTCCTCCCGCGTTTAGTCCTCTGGATGCGGCACACCGAGCCGGGCTCACGCGCGGGAGTTACGGTGGCCTGGTGACGATCACCGGGTTCTTCTCCTCCTTCGAAACGGGTGATCCGCAGCCGGTCGATCCGGCCTTGCGTGTCGGCACCGGACCGCGTTCGTCGCCGACGGCGAAGCCCGGCGTCGGGTTCACCGGCGCGCACGCGCTCCGCTACGAGAACACGCTGCGCGCGACGGTGTTCGAAGTGGACGTCGAGGTCACCGGCCACACCGAACTGTCCTATGTGGTCTTCCCCGAGGCCGAGTCCGACGTGCCCGGCTATCGCGGCACGTTCGTGGCGCTGGACGTCGAGTTCGACGACGGGACGTCGGCCGGGTTCAGCGCCACGGAGCAGGGCCTGGGCAAGACGCTGTACGTGGACCAGTGGAATCTCGTGCGCCGCGGGCTGGGTGCGTTCGCCGGACGGCGGATCACCCGGATCGTCCTGGTCAGCGAACCGCCGGACGGCGAGAGCGCGGGCTGGGTGGACGACGTCCGGCTCGCCGAGCGCACGATCGAGATCCGTGAGCCGGTCGACCACGTCCGCACCACCCGCGGCACGCATTCCAGCGACAAGTTCTCGCGGGGCAACAACTTCCCCGCGACGGCGATCCCGCACGGCTTCAACTTCTGGACCCCTGTCACCGACGCGAGCGCCACCAACTGGATCTACGGCTACCACCGGCACAACGACGCCGAGAACCGGCCGGCGCTGCAGGCGTTCGCGCTGTCGCATCAGCCGAGCCCGTGGATGGGCGACCGGCACACCTTCCAGGTGATGCCGGGCATCGGAGAAGTGGAGGCCGACCGGTCCCGCCGCGCGCTCGCGTTCTCCCACGACGACGAGATCGACCGGCCGCATCACTACGGTGTCAGGTTCGCCAACGGCGTCACCACCGACATCGCCCCGGCGGATCACGCGGCGCTGTTCCGTTTCACCTTCCCAGGTGATCGCGGCTGGCTGCTGTTCGACAACGCCCGCAACCGGGGCGGTGTGCGCCTCGACGCGGCGAACGGTGTGGTCACCGGGCACACCTGGGTCCGCAGCCGGTTGTCGGCGGGGGCGCGGCGGATGTTCGTGTACGCCGAGTTCGACGTCCCGGCCGAACGTGGCGGGAGGATCCGGCGTCCGGTGTGGCGCACGGTGACCGGGTTCCTGGAGTTCGCCGCGGGTGAGGTGACGATGCGGATCGCGACGTCGCTGATCAGCCTCGCGCAGGCGAAGCGGAACCTCGACCGGGAGATCCCCGCAGGCACGAGCTTCGAGCAGGTCCGTGACCAGGCCCGCGCGCGGTGGTCCGAGGTGCTGGACCGGATCGAGATCGAAGGTGCCACTGAGGATCAACGCACCACGTTCTACTCCAACCTCTACCGGCTCTTCCTGTATCCGAACTCCGCGCACGAGGACACGCCGAAGGGCGTCCGTCACGCGAGTCCGGTGATCCGGCGGTGGTGGCCGAGCACGCGAACCAGGACCGGCGCGAAGGTCGTGGACGGCGAGATGTACGTCAACAACGGCTTCTGGGACACCTACCGCACCACGTGGCCCGCGTACGCCCTGCTCACCCCGGGACGGTGCGGCCGGATGATCGACGGGTTCGTCCAGCAGTACCGTGAGGGCGGCTGGATCTCGCGCTGGTCATCCCCCGGCTACGCCAACCTCATGACCGGCACCAGTTCCGACGTGGCGTTCGCCGACGCGTACCTCAAGGGCGTGCGCGATTTCGACGTCGAAGCCGCCTATGAAGCGGCGTTGAAGAACGCGACCGTGACACCGAGCGGCCAGAGCGTCGGCCGGAAGGGGCTGCACGAGTCGATCTTCCTCGGGTTCACGCCGACGTCGGTCCACGAAGGCCTGTCGTGGGCGCTGGAGGGCTGCGTCAACGACTTCGGCCTCGCCAATTTCGCCGAGGCGCTCGGGCGAAGTGACGACGCCGCGTACTTCCGGCAGCGCTCGCAGCAGTACGCGAACCACTTCGACCACCTGATCGGGTTCTTCCAGGGTCGCAACCGTGACGGGAGCCGGCATTTCGGCGCCGCGGGTTACGATCCCGAGGCGTGGGGCGGCGACTTCACCGAGACGAATTCCTGGAACACCGCGTTCTCCGTCCCTCACGACGGCGCCGGGCTCGCCGCGCTGCACGGCGGCGCCGAAGCGCTGGAGTCCAAACTGGACACCTTCTTCGCGACCCCGGAGACCGGCCGCAAACCGGGTTCCTACGGCGGGCTGATCCATGAGATGACCGAGGCCCGCGACGTCCGGATGGGACAGTACGGGCATTCCAACCAGCCGTCCCACCACATTCCCTGGATCTACCACCACGCGGGCGCGCCGTCGAAGACGCAGCGGATCGTTCGCGAGGTGCTGCGGCGGCTCTATGTCGGGAGCGACATCGGTCAGGGTTATCCGGGCGACGAGGACAACGGCGAGATGTCCGCCTGGTACGTCTTCGCCGCGCTCGGGTTCTACCCGCTGGCGATGGGCAGCCCCGAGTACGTCATCGGCTCGCCGCTGTTCACGAAGGCGACCGTCCACCTGGAGAACGGGAAGGACCTGGTCGTCGAGGCGCCCGGCAACACGGAGGACACCGTGTACGTCCAGGGGCTGACGATCGACGGACGGCCACACGACAGCAGCGCGCTGTCGCATTTCGTGCTGGCCGAGGGCGCGGTGCTGAAGTTCGCGATGGGCGAGCAGCCGTCGGTGTGGGGCCGCTCCCCCGCCGAGCCCGCCGCCCCGAGCCCGCTCACGGACATCACGGTGGCCGACGGCCCCCTGTTCGACGACACGACCAAGACGGAGATCACCTTCCCCGGGCGCGAACCCGTCATCGAGTTCCCGGTCGAGGACGCCTCGCGTGAGGTCGTGATGTACACGCTGACCTCGGGAAGCCGGCGGGGTGATCCGCGTTCGTGGGTCCTGGAGGGCTCCGACGACGGCGAGCACTGGACGCTGCTGGACCAGCGGGAAGGTGAGCGGTTCCGCTGGCGGCGTCAGACGCGGCCGTTCGCCCTCGCCGGGCCGGTGAAGCACGCCCGATACCGTCTTCGCGTCACCTCGTCCACCGCCCGGCGGGTCACCCTCGCCCAAGGAGAGCTGCTCGCCCGATGATCTCCCGCATCACCCAGGCCACGACCGACCGTCTGGTCGCCTCCGATCCCGGCCTGGTCCGGCTCCGGCTCGGTTTCTCGGCCGTGCTCAGCATCGTGGTCGCGGTGCTGGCCATCCTGCCGTTCCACCAGCCGCTCACGGTCATCCTCGTCGCCGCGATCGCCGCGATGACGTCCGCCTTCACCGTCAACGACGAGACCCCCGGGAAGCAGGCGGTGACGCTGATACTCGGGCTGGTCCTCGGCGCGGCGTCGCTCACGGCGGCGAGTGTGGGCTCGGCGGTGCCGCCGCTGGACAGCATCGTGTTCGTGCTGCTGATCTTCGTCGCGGTCTACGCGCAGCGATTCGGTGCGCGCGGGATCGCGCTCGGCTCGCTGTCGTTCTTCCTGTTCTTCTTCGCGATGTTCCTGCAGACGCATTTGAAGCAGGTCCCGGTGCTGCTGCTGGCGCTGACGATCGGGATCGCGGCCAACGCGGTGGTCCGGTTCGTCCTGCTGCGACGGCATACCGACGCGGAGTTCCTGCGGATCCGGCGGGCGTTCCGGGCGCGGCTCGCCGCTGTGGTGCGCGCGGCCGAGGACCATCTCGCGGTCGGTGGCAGTGAGCGCACCCGAAAACGGCTCCGCACGACGAACGCCCGGATGCACGAATCCGTGCTGCTCATCGAGGACACGGCACCGGAGGTGACCGGCGCGGATTCGGTGAACCGGCTGCGCCGCCGGGCGATCGAGGTCGAGCTGGCGGTGCAGTGGCTGACGATCACGGTGCAGCGCACCTGCGCCGAGGATCTCGACGACGACGTCCGCGACGATCTGATCGCGCGGATGCGGCGGTTCCGGTCGCTGATCGAGCGCGACCCGCGGGAGCTTCCGCTGATCAGCGAGACCGAAGAGTTCAGCAAGATGCTGGTGGAAGGCAGCCGGATCGACGAGCACGCCGCGCCCGGTGACGGCGTCCGGCGCGCGCTCGCCGAACTCGCGCTGGCCGACGTCCGCGCGCAGCGGGTCGCCGAACACGACGTCTCCGATGCCGTCGACGATCCCGCGGATCCCGACGAGGAGAAGTCGTCGGCGTTCGCCTACGACAACCAGACGCGCAGCGCCATCCAGGCCGTGGTGGGCGGCGGGCTCGCCGTGCTCGGCGGGGAGCTGGTGTCGAGCCAGCGGTGGTACTGGGCGGTGCTGACCGTGTTCGTGGTGTTCATCGGCTCGTCGACCGCGGGGGCGACGTTCGTCAAGGGGGTCCGGCGGATCGGCGGCACGCTGATCGGGATCGTGGGCGGGCTGGTGCTGACGCTGCTCGTATCGGGCAGCGTGCCGGCGACGCTGGCGCTGATCCTGGTGTGCGTGTTCGGCATGGTCTACATGGCGCGGGTGTCGCAGGTGATCATGGCGTTCTTCATCACCAGCATGCTCGGGCTGCTCTACAGCCTGCTGGGGACGTTCAGCATCGAGGTGCTGTGGATCCGGGTCGCGGAGACCGCCGTGGGCGCGGCGGCCGGGGTGCTGGCGGCGGTGGTGATCGTTCCGGTGCGCACGCGCGCGGTGATGCTCGACGACGTCTCGGCGTTGCTGGAGGAACTGGACGAGTTCGTCGAGAAGACCGCGGGTCTGTTGTCCGGTGCGGAGAACGTGAGCGTCATCGAGAAGTCGCGTGACCTCGATCGAGCGGTGGACAAGGTCCGCACGACGATCGAACCGCTGACACATCCGGTGAACCTCAGCAGCCGCCGGGACTACGGCTGGCACGTGCTCACGACGGTGGAGACGATCGCCTTCCGCGCCCGGCATGTCGCGGCGCGTTCGCAGGCGGGGCTGCTGCTCAACGAGGCGGATCGGCTGCTGCTGTACACCGGGCGGATCCGGGCGAACACCGCCGTGCTGCGGGAGGCGATCGGTGATCCCGGCGGTTCGGGGCACGGGACGCTGGTCCGGGACGACGGGACGCCGGTGGCGGACCGGATCGACGATCCGCGGGCGCGTTCGGTGCTGACGAGTCTCGGGCACCTCGACGAGACGGTGATCGCGCTGGGGCGGGTGTTCGGGGTGGAAGCCACCGATCCGGAGCCGTCCGGGAAGCCGTGACGTCCCAGGTCGGTCCGTGAAGGCCTCCTTCCCCAAGTACATGAAGGCCCCCTTCCTTGCGCTAGACGCAAGGAAGGGGGCCTTCATGTACTTCAAACCATCCACGAGCACTCACAAGGTTTTCAGGGGTCAGTTCTTCGGTTTCGGGCAGTTCTTCCACGAGAAGTGGTACGTGGTCTTGATGGAACCGTCGGTCGAGTCCATGGTGACGAAGCTGGTGGTCTTCTTCGGATCGGAAGTGCCGACCGCGGCCCGCAGTTCCGTGTTGATGTTGAAGTTCCGGTCCTCACCACAGGGTTTGTAGACGATGGCGCCGACTTCGATGTCGTCGGTGAACTGCCAGTTGTCCTCGAACGGGCCTTTGAGATTGTGGTTCACGTACGACGTCGGCGAATTGCCTTGGAAGTAGTAGTTGGCGCGTTCCAGTCCGGTGGCTCCCGCGGCCAAGGAGGCGAATCCACGGTAGTCGGTGCCCGCGATGCCGTACGTGAATCCCTGCGGCACGTGAACGTAGAGGTTGAGCTGACAGTTCTTGCGCAGATCGGTCGGTTTCGCGCCGACGCCGACCTGGGCGGTGTATTCGCTGTAGGTGACGGTGAACGCGGTGTTGTCCGGCGATACGGAAACGGCCGCCGTACCGGGTTTGCATCCGGTTCCGTTGACCGTCACGACGTCGATGACTATCTTGTCGGACGGCAACGGGGGCGGCACCCACGCGTTCGGGGTGACGACCGAGGAGAAAAGCGTTACGGCAGCGACCAGCACGTTGAGCATGGGATCCTTCCCAAAGCTTCGGCACGGCGGGATCGGCGGATTCAGCGAGACGATTTCTCCCTGCCGCCCGCCGGAAATGGGGTCGTCGAGAAGACTCGTCGCCGCCGGGCAGGGCGGCGACGAGCGGTGAAGTCCTCGTTCAGAGCGGCCAAGGCCCTGACCGGGCATGGGTGGGACGGCCTTCTTCCGGACCGGGAAGCAGGCCGTCACCCTGGAGGAGAGGTCAGGAGGCCGGGCAGGTCTTCCACGAGAAGTGGTAGGTGGTCTTGAACGCGCCGTCGGTGGAATCCATCGTGATGAAACTGGTGGTCTTCTTGGGATCCGACGAACCCGCGCCGACCCTCAGTTCCGTGTTCACGTTGAGATTCCGGTCCTCGCCGCACGGCTTGTAGATGATGACGCCACCTTCGGCTTCGTCACGGAATTGCCAGTTGTCCGACAGTGGCCCGTTGACCGGATGGCTCACCTGTGCGGTCGGCGAATTCCCTTGGAAGTAGTAATTCGCCCGTTGCAATGCCTTGGCGCCGGATTCGAGCGATGCGAAACCGCGATAATCGGCGCTGGCGATGCCGTAGGTGAATCCTTGCGGCACGTGGATGTTGAGGTTCAGCTGGCAGTTCTTCCGGAAGTCGGTGGGCTTCGCGCCGACGCCGACCTGTGCGGTGTATTCGCTGTAGGTGACTGTGAAGGAACTGTTGTCCCTGGCCACGGCCACGGCGGACGAACCCGGCGGACAACCGGACCCGTTGACGGTGACGACGTCGATGACGACCCGGTCGGGCGGCGGTCCGGGCGGCGGGGACATGCTGTTCGGCGTTATTATCGACGAGAAAAGAGATACGGCGGCAACCACTGCATTGAGCATGGGGTCCTTCCCAAAACTTCCACACGGGGGGCGGGGAACTGGGCGGACTCATGCTAGCGAGTCGATCATCACGATGCCGCCCGCCGATCGGACGAAACCGTCTCGGCAATCGGTTCATGAAAAGATATTATGGACTGTAACCGTTTTCCGGGGCCAATGGGAACACCATTGTCCCCGGAAAACACCATTCGATTCGCACGATATGAAAGATGCTTCGCGGCTTCGCCGTTGACGATTCCGCGGAGACAGGCCGGTTCAGGCGGCCACCAGGCTCGCGGCCTCGCCGAGCACGGCCACCGCGCCGGGTTCCCACGCGCCGGCGGTGATCACCACGACGTGGTCCAGCCCCCAGGACGCGAACTCGCCGCACCGGCGGGCGAAGTCCTTTGAGGACTCCCCCGGCGCGAGCCGGGTCGCGATGGTCTTCTCGATCTCTTCGACGGGCCGTCCGACGTCGGCGCAGTGCCGGGCGAGGACGTCCAGCCGCGCACGGACGGTCTTGCCTCCGTCGGGAATGTCGAAGAGGTTGCAGGCGTCGGCATGCTCGGCGACCAGCCGCAGGGTCCGTTTCGGCCCGGTGCCGCCGATGAGCACCTTCGGCCGCCGCACCGGCAAGGGGTTGTTCACCGGCCGTTCCAGCCGGTAGTGCCTGCCGGCGAACTCCGAGGTGTCGCCGTCCCACATCCGGCCGGCGATGCGGAGTGTCTCCTCCAGTCGTTCGAACCGCTCGGGGACCGGCGGGAGCGACAGTCCCATCGCGCGGGCCTCGTCCTCCTGGTAGCCGGCGCCGATCCCGAGCCAGGCGCGGCCCCGCGAAAGGACGTCGAGGGTGGTCACCGCCTTCACCAGCAGGGCGGGGGCGCGGAAGGTGGCGGCGCTGACCATGGTGCCGAGCCGGATCCGGGACGTCGCCGAGGCGAGGAAGCCCAGTGTCGTGTACGCCTCCAGCATCTCCGAGTCCGGCGCGCTGCCCGGCGCCGCCTGCAGGAGATGGTCCGCGACCCACAGGGTGTCGAGACCGGTCTCGTCGGCTGTGCGGGCGACCTCGAGCAGGCTGTCCACCAGTCCGCCGGGCCAGGAGAAATCGGTGACGCTGACGCTGATTCGCATGATCTTCCTCATCTTCCAGGGGTTTCGAAGGGCGGCGGGCCGCCGATCGGGCTCAGGTGGATGCCGGCGATGAGCCAGCGGTCGTCGTCGCGGACGAACACGTGGGTGACACGGAACCGGCCGTCGACCCGGTTCCCCTGATGTGTGCCTTCCTGGGCGTGCACGCCGATGGAGACGGCGGCCGTGCCGTGGTCGCGGACGTCGACCTCGGTCCAGTCGAGTTTCTCGGTGATCAGGTCGCCGCCGCGGTATCGCTGCAGCCATTGCGGTTTCCCGAGCACGAACCCCAGTGGCCCGACCAGGGTGAAGTCGGCGGTGGTCATCGCGTCGAGTGCTTCCGTGTCGCCGCGGACCTCGGCGTCGGCCCAGCGGGCCCCGAGGTCGCGGATCTCGTTCTCCGTAGTGCGCATGGCGTTTCCTCCGTTTCGTTCGACGCCTTCAACGTTAGATATCGAACGATTCGATGTCAAACCCTTAGATTGATGCGCTATGCTTCGGGACGTGCAGAAACCCACCGCGGCACCCATCGGGGTCGTCCTCGCCAAGACCGCCAAGTCCGTCGGGCGCGCCTTCGATCAGGCACTGGCCGCCGACGGCGGCTCACAGCCCGTCTGGCAGATCCTGATCACGCTGAAGACCCGGCGCGTGGCCAACCAGCGAGAGCTCGCGGCCGCGGTCGGCATCCAGGGCGCCACGCTCACCCACCACCTCAACGCCATGGAGAGTGCGGGCTTGATCACCCGGCGGCGCGATCCCGACAACCGGCGCGTGCACGTCGTCGAACTCACCGACGAGGGTGAAACGGTCTTCCACCGGCTGGCGAAGGCGGCGATCGCGCACGACAAACGGATCCGGGCCGGGTTCAGCGACGAAGAGATCACCACGCTGGCCGGGCTGCTCTCGCGACTCGCCGCGAACGTGGCCGCCGACGGCATCGATCAAGAAAACAGTGACTGGACGCACCCGAACGGCGACTCGGGACAGGACTAGCATCGCGGTACAAGTCGATGTCGCCTCAAGCTGGAGAACCGCAATGACCCAAGCCCCTGTCAACGTCACCGTCACCGGTGCGGCCGGCCAGATCGGCTACGCGCTGCTCTTCCGCATCGCGTCCGGTCAGCTGCTCGGCCCGGACACCCCGGTGAAGCTGCGGCTCCTGGAGATCCCGCAGGCGGTCAAGGCGGCTGAGGGCACCGCGATGGAACTCGAAGACGGCGCGTTCCCGCTCCTGTCGGGCATCGACATCTTCGACGACCCGAAGCAGGCCTTCGAGGGCGCGAACGTCGCCCTGCTCGTCGGCGCCCGCCCCCGCGCGAAGGGCATGGAGCGCGGCGACCTGCTCGAGGCCAACGGTGGCATCTTCAAGCCGCAGGGTGAGGCCATCAACGCCGGCGCGGCGAGCGACATCAAGGTCCTCGTCGTCGGCAACCCGGCCAACACCAACGCCCTCATCGCGCAGGCGCACGCGCCCGACGTCCCGGCCGACCGCTTCACCGCGATGACCCGCCTCGACCACAACCGCGCCCTCGCGCAGCTGTCGAAGAAGCTGGGCGTACCGGTGACCGAGCTGAAGAAGGTCGCGATCTGGGGCAACCACTCCGCGACCCAGTACCCGTCGATCGCGCACGCCGAGGTGTCCGGCAAGGCCGCGACCGAGGTCATCACCGACCAGGCCTGGCTCACCGACGACTTCATCCCGACCGTCGCCAAGCGCGGCGCGGCGATCATCGAGGCCCGCGGCCTGTCCTCCGCGGCGTCGGCCGCCTCCGCGGCGATCGACCACGTCCACACCTGGGTCAACGGCACCCCCGAGGGTGACTGGACCTCGGCGGCGGTCGTGTCCGACGGTTCCTACGGTGTCCCCGAGGGCCTGATCTCCTCGTTCCCGGTCACCGCCGCGAACGGCGAGTACAAGATCGTCCAGGGCCTGGAGATCGACGACTTCTCGCGCGCCCGCATCGACGCTTCGGTCAACGAGCTGGCCGAAGAGCGCGACGCGGTGAAGAAGCTCGGCCTCATCTGAGCCTGAACCACCTCACGAAGGCGGCCGTGTCCCCCGGGACACGGCCGCCTTTTCGCGGCCGATGATCGTGTCGAGGTTCGCACGGGTGCTCTCCAGCTCGCCGATCGCGGTGTCGATCCGGGCACGCTGCTCTCGCAGGGCTTCGACCAGCTCCGGGCAATCTGGGGTCAACCAGCCGTCCTCGTCGACGATGCAGGGCAGGATCTCCAGGATCTGCGCGGTGTTCAGCCCGGCCCCGAGCAGGATCCTGATCCGCCGCACCGCCGCCACGTCGGCGTCCCCGTAGACGCGATAACCACTCGGACGCCGCTCCGGGGTGAGCAGACCCTGCTCCTCGTAGTACCGCAACGCGCGCTCGCTGACGCCGGTCCGCCGCGCGAATTCCCCGATCCGCATCCGCACTCCCCGGACTTGACTCTCACGTGGATGTCAAGGTTTAGCTTAGCCGCCATGACCACCGTGACCGTCCTCGGACTCGGCCCCATGGGACACGCCCTCGCCGCCGCGTTCATCGCCGCCGACCACCCCACCACCGTCTGGAATCGCACCCCTGGCAAGGAAAACGGCCTCGACGCCACCGTCGCCGCGACCGCCGCCGAAGCGATCACGGCCGGACCGCTCGTGATCGTCTGCGTGCGCGACTACGCCGTCGCGCGATCGATCCTCGACACCGACGCACTCAAAGGCCGCACCCTGGTGAACCTCAGCGGCGGCTCTCCGGAACAGGCCCGCGCGATGGCGACGTGGGCCGCCGGGCACGGCATCGGCTACCTCGACGGCGTCATCATGGCGACCACCGACGCCATCGGCGGCCCGGACGCCGCCCTGTTCTTCAGCGGCCCCGCCGACGTCAACCAAACACACCGGCCCACTCTGGCCGCGCTCGGCGAGAACGCGCTGTACGTCGGCGACTCCCCCGGCCGGGCCGCCGCGTTCGACGCGTCGTTGCAGGACATGCTCTGGACGTCGATGAGCGGCGTGATCCACATGTTCGCGCTCGCCAAGGCGGAAGGCATCCCAGCCGCCGACATCGCCGAACACGCCAAGGCACTCCTCGGCTTCTTCCCCGCCATGATCGACCTGCTCGCCGAACAGGTCGCCACCGGGAACTACTCCGGCGACGCGGGCACCCTCCACTCCACAGCCGCGACGATGGACCACATCCTCGACGCGATCCGCGCGCAAGACCTCGACAACGGCGTCCTGTCCGCCGCTCGCGCCGAAGTACGGCGAGCCATCGACGCGGGACACGGGGAAGACGGGTTCGCCAGGCTCGCCGCACTTCAGTGAGAGGCCTTCACGGACTAGGAGCACAAGGCGCGGTGTGAGCGGAGGCGTCCTCACCACGCACGACACAATGGGGCCGTGCACCTCGACGCGCTCCTCACCGGCCAGCCCTCGGAAGTCCTCACCAGGGCCCTCGAGCTTTCCCAAGCCGAGCGGAAAGCCCTCGTCCCCGAACTACTGGCCACCTTCAAGGACAGCCGCGAGTTCGTCGAGATCAAGCCCGACACCTACGGCGCCCGCAACCCGCTCAAGGCCCAGCAAGCCGCGACCGCCCTCTGGACCGCCCTCCCCGCGAGCGACCCCCTGCTGCGCAAACTCTGGATCGCCTCGCCCACGATCCTCGAACGCGTCCTGCAGGACCGCTCGCTCACCGAACGCAAGACGATCGCGTTACGCATGATCGGCCACCACACCGCCTGGGAAGCCGTCCGCCGCATGGTCCTCGACGGCGACCTCGAACCCATCCGGACACCGGAATACCACACCGGCTGGTTCCGCTGGGCCGAACGCTTCCGCGGGAAATCATTGGCCGAACGGCTCCGGACCGAACGCGAAGCCCTCACCGAGATCTGGGAACTGCTCACGATCGAAGGCAACGCCGACGGCAGCTTCGCCGCCTTCGACAAGTACGTCCGCGACCAGGACAAATGGTCAACCGCGCTGCTCGAACTCACCGGAACCGGCGAACTCGACCGCACTCGGCTTCTCGACCTCACCCTGGACGTACTCGCCCGCGACTTCGCCGCCTTCCGCGCCCAGTGGTACGCCGCGCTCCACGAAGCGCTCGCCCCCACCCCGGACGAGCGCACAGCGGCTCAGCACCGCTACGCCCGGCTGTGCGGAAGCAGCCTGCCACGCACCGTCTCCTTCGCCGTCAAAGCACTGTCCCTTGTGGACAAACAAGGCACGCTCGACGACGAAATCGCGCTCCAGCACCTCCCCGCCGCAGCGGCCGGACGCGGCGCCGCCACCGCCAAACTCGCACTCAAACTCACCGGCCGCATCGCCGACCGGCGACCCGAACTCACCGGCCTCGCCAACGAAGCCTTCGAAGCGGCACTCACCCACGAAGCCTCCGACGTCCGCGCCATCGCCACCACCCGGCTCGGTGTCACCCCTGAGGCGCCGCCCGTCATCGAGACCACCGAGTACCCGGAACCCACCCGAACACCGTGGGACCAGCGCAAAACGCTGACCGTCCCACTCGAAGTCCCCGACACCCCGGCCGCGGTCGCCGAAGCCCTCTCCTCCTTGCTCGCCGACCCCGACCAGGCCGACCTCCTCTTGGCCGCCCTCGACGGGGCCCACCGTGTCGCCGGCGAGCTCCAGGACGCCCTCAAACCGCTGGTCAAACGCGCCGCGCGAATCGCCGCCCAGCAGTACAGCGCGGCGGTGCCGAAGATGATCGCCACGCTCGTCCTCGGCCTCACCGGCCGCGACGTCGCCCCTCTACCGCAGGTCGACGGCTGGCGCCGCCCCCTCCACCACCGGATCACCGCCCTCCTCGACGGCACCGCCGTCCCCGTCTCCGCCGCCACCCATCAAGGCGGCTGGCTCGACCCCGTCGTCTTCGTCGCCCGCATGCTCGAACACCCGGACGCGGCGGAGGACGACGTCGCCGACGCACTGCTCCGTCTCGCTCCCGACACGCGGCCCGCAGCCCTCGTCCTCGCCACAGAACTCACCGGACCGCACGCCGGCACCATCCGCTACGCCCTCGGCGGGCCGCCCATCGACGACACGGGCTGGACCGCCCTCGCCGCAGCCCGCGCCCGGCACCCCGAATCCGCCGACCCCGCCGCCGCACTCCGCGGCGAACCCGGACCGTCGATCACCTGGACGTTGAAAGCCGGTCTTACCGACTACGGCTCGAACACACTGGACATCGAACGAACCCCGGAACCCGCCCCGCAGGAGGTTCCCTGGCTGGGCACGCCCTTCGAGAACCGGGCCCCCGAGTGGCTCGGCTTCACCGAATGCCACGAAGCGGTCTCCTCCCCCTACGACCGCGACCACCTCGAAGCCACCGTCGCCGGAAACCTGTACTTCAACGACATCGAAGTCGGCTATCCCGTGGAGAAGGCCGCGCTGCCTCCGTTCCTCGACAGCCCCTCGGTCCCGGGCATCCCCGGCACGATGCTCCTCGCCACCACCCTCGCGCTGAAACGCCCCGCCGCCGTCCAGCTCGGCACGGACGCCGTGCTGACCCTGCTGGACCGTCGGATGCTCGGCCCCCGCGCGCTCGGCGAGGCGTTGGGCGCACTCGGCCCGCAGCTCATCATCACGCGACTGGCGCCCCGGCTCTCGGTGATCGCGAACGAACACCCGATCGCCGTACTGTCCACACTGGACACGTTGCTGCCGAAGCTGGAGCCCTCACACCGCGGCATCTTCGCGCTGCTGGAACTCGCCGCGGACCTCGTGGACCGCGGCGCGGGCACGATCAGCGCCGAAACGAAGGAGTGGCTCGCCGGCTTCAAGGGCAGTTCGAAAGCGGCGAAGGCGGCGTCACGACTCAGCGGCTGACATCCGGGCCGCCAGCACATGCGAACAAGGCCCTCGGTTCTCCTGATGCTTGGCCCACCACACACACGTGCAGCCGGCGGGCGAAAGCCGGACGCGCTGCACCGAGCCGGCGCGGGTGATCTCGTAGCCACCGTCCGGCAACATCCGGACGGCTCCGGCGGCAAGGAGCTCACGGGCTTTCGCCAGCCGGCCGTTCGCCGGAGCAGCCCCGCTCGGCAACTCGCGCGGGAACCACGAGCCGTCGACGACGTCGTACCCGGCACGACCCGCGACGAGTTCCGGCACATCGAGCCCCGCCGCCAGCGCGTTCAGCCAACCGCCTTCACCCGAGAAACCACGGGACGGCTCCGGGGACAACGTGACGACGAGCCGCGCTCGCTCCAACCGCAGCACCCAGGTCGCGACCTCGCTGTCCGGTCGCGTGTAGACGGTCAACCCTTGAGCGAACCGGACGAGCGGCTCGACGACCCGCAACCGATGGAGCCCGGTCGCCGGGATCGAATCCCGCCCCGGCCGTGACGTCATCCGCAACCCACGGCCCGACGCCACCGCCCACGACTTGCCGACCGACGTGGGCAGCCTCCGCAAGAAGTTCCGTGTCTCCGCCTTGTCCAGCTCCGCCTTCTCGATCGCTCCCGCCGTGACAGCGGCGACCTCGGCGAACCCCGACACCCAGCGATCCGGCAGCGGCACCACGGACTCGTCGTTCTGCCCGTCGAGAGTGCGGAGCCGGATCCCCTCGCCACGAACGGTCAGGTGCAACGGATCCTGGGCGACGACTCCGGCCAGAACGGTTCGCGTCGCCTCGGACAGGTCCACATTGGTGCAACCCTCGCCGAGGTCACCCGCTTCCAGGAGATCCAGCCTGGCGTACAGGCCACAGCACGGCGAGAAAGCCTCCGCGCGCAATGTCGTCCGGTCCGCAGTGAACACCGGATCGGACTCGGCGATCAGCCGGTTCACCATGGACGGAGGCATCCAGAACCGGGTGCGGGCAACCTTCCCGAGCACGAGCAGCGCCTGGGCCGCCTGTGCACCGGGCTCCAGAAAACCCTGGAACAGCACGGACGTCGGGGCGTCCTCTTCCAGCTGTTCCAGCAAGACCTCGGTGATCACCGGACAACCTTAGCCAGGGCCCCCGACAGTCTTTGCGGGTTTGGAATGAGCTTGAAGTTGATCTTGTCCTATGCCCGGCTGAATAGGTCGTTATACACTTTATTGAACGGCAGACCTCGGGGTCACCACCCGAGGCCTGCCGCCACCCTCCCCCGGGTCTTGAGCTGTCAGGTCGACCTCCAGGTAATGAACGGGTCCGACTCCCCTGTCACGAAGTAGGCCTCGCGGTCGAGGTCCCGATACTCCGGAGCCGAGCCGCGCTGACCGATCGAGCCCCCTCCCCCGAAAGACACACTCTCGTCCCGGCGGCACACTCGCCCTGCCCCGTAGCCGATCGCCAGCCCTAGTGGCAACAACGCGAGTTCGGCGATCTGTATCCAGTTGGCGAACATCGGACTCCCTCTGCTCGGCTTGCTCTGCCCTCTCATGTTATTCGCCACCTATTCTCTCATGAAGCGTCTATTCGTGTACTATTCTCAACCTATTGCTATCCGGGGGTAGCATGATCACACCTCGAGCCACAGCTCCAACCGCCTCGACCCTGCGAAAGAAGCTCATGTCCCCTTCGCCGCCCGACCCTGCTTCCGACCGCGCACGGCTCGCCATGAAACTCCGGGCGATCCGGGCCGCCACCGGACTGTCCGGCAACCAATTCGCCAAGACCTTGGGCTGGCCCCAATCGCGGGTGTCCAAGATAGAGACCGCGGCACAGTTTCCGACCGGCGAAGACGTCAGCCGATGGCTTGCCGCCGCCGACGCTGTCACGGAGGAAGACGCTGTCACCGAGCTACTCAAGCGCGCCCGCATCGAGTCGGTGTCGTTTCGCCAAGAGTTCCAGAAGCCCGGCGGGGCCACCGCGCAACAGCGATCGGTTCTCGATCTGGAGCGGCAAGCGTCCCGAGTCGCCACGTTTCAGCCGGCGCTGCTTCCCGGTCTGCTGCAGACGCCCGGCTTCATGCGAGAACTGCTTGCGCTCCCCTCCGGCCCCGCGAGCACGGGCGGCGCCTCCGACACCGACGTCGAGCACATGGTGGCCGTCCGCATCGAACGGCAAGCGCAGTTGTACGAACCGGGCAAAGCCATGCCGTTCGTCATCGGCGAGGCAGCCTTGTGGATCCGGATAGGCGATCTGGAGACTCAGCTCGGTCAACTGGACAGACTTCGCTCTCTCGTCGGCCTTCGCACGGTCGACCTCCGGATCATGCCCTTCAGCGCCCCCATGCCGATCGCTCCGCTGCACGGTTTCCGGATTCATGACGCGGATCTCGTCGTCGTGGAGACGTTCGCCGGCGAGCACCTGTTCATGGATCCGGACGAGATCGCCGTGTACGAGTACATGTTCGGCCGGCTGCAAGCCGAAGCCCTGGCAGGGAACGAAGCGGCTCAGCTGATCCAGAGCGTGTCCCGGCGATTGACCGGCGAGTGCTGAAGCCGGTCACACGGCCGTTCGACAGGTTCGGCATTCCGCGTGCGGCTGTTCCAGGCTGGTGATGAAACTGTGGTCCATCGTGGCGAGACTGAAACCGTATTGACTGTTGAGCGCGAGCTTCGGCGCGTTCGTGATCAAGCGCATCACCGCGTGCGCGACGAGGTTGCCCGCGACGCCGGCCGTCACGGCGTTGGCAGCGTGCGCCGGGATGGTCGCCGCGGGTCTCCACGTCGCCAGCGGCGGTCGCTGAGCGTCGCGATCCTGCTCCGCGAGACGAGCGCACTCATAGCAGGGTCCCGCTCCCGGCTGGTAGATGCCCAGGTTGACCTGCGGGCCGTGATAGCCGCCGTACACCCAGGGCGTGCCGGTCGACGCGCACGCCTGATTCGTCCACGTCCGGAGCTCCGGAGGGCGATCGGCCGTCATGATCAAGACGTCACAGTCGGCGGCCAGCCTCCGCAACGCGCCGACGTTCTCGATCCTCGTCGGCTCCCCGGTGACTTCGACATCCGAGTTGGCCGCACGTAGCCTGTCCACCGCGACTTCCACCTTCAGGAGGCCGAGGTGCTGTTCGGCATAAAGGATCTGTCTGCTGAGGTTCGACAGTTCGACCACGTCCGGTTCGACGCAGTGCAACCGCCCCACCCCCGACATGACCAAGCTCAGAGCGGCCGTGCAGCCGACACCGCCCACGCCGACCAGCACCACTCGCGCTCGGGCCAAGGAAACTTGGAAGTCCCAACTCGAGTCTCTTCGCGTGAGGTCGATCCATCGGTACAGCGACCGGCCTCTCGAATGACGCTCGAGCTGTCTCGCCGTCAACGCGATACATGCCGGCTCGTCGGCGTTCTCGACGTACCCGAGTTCAATCAGCGTCTCGATAGCGGCAGCTGCCTTGTCGGGACAGAAACCCGGAATCCGGTCAGCCAGGTCGTCAACGACCTGGCTGACCGTTCGCGTTCCGTCCAGAAGGTCCAGCAATGCCCACACGGCGCCGTCAGGGTCTCGCAGTTCGGCGGCGATGCCGAAGACTTCCCCGCCGATCCGGATCCAACCGTCACCGAAGCGAACCGGACGATGCTCGTCTTTGATACGTGGACGCACCGGAACCCCTCCTCGGTCAACCGTTGTCTCCGCTGTAAACATGGCGAATCGCGTCAACACGCTCCACCATCACGATCTCGATCATCACCGACCACCCCCTCTCCCCCGACAAGACCGACTTGCCACCCCCGCCTACCTGCGACCCCACCTCCACAATGTAAAGTCCTTGTTTGTAGACTACCCAAATGTAGAACTCTACATTGTGGTCGTCTATAGTAGTTTCTAGACTAAGAGGGTGATCCTGGGGACTACCCTCCGTGATGACGCCGGGGAGGACGTGACTTCGTGGGCAGCCTGAACCCCACCGCGATCAAGCGCTGGATCGCGCTCGAGATGAAGCGCCTCCGGGAGGTCGCCGGGTACGACCGAGCAGCCGCGGCGGAGCGCATCGGCAAGGCCACGACGGTCATCGCACATATCGAGACCTCACGGAATCTGCCTGCACCCGCAGATCTCGAGGTTCTGCTCGACTTTTACGGAGTACCGGATCGAGCACCGTTCTTCCGCGACCTGACGAAGCGGGCGAAACGCGGCCGCGACTGGTGGATCAAATTTGATCAGGGGGTATACGAATGGTTCAACCTGTACCTGGGACTGGAGACCGGTGCCGCCCGAATCAGCACCGTGGACCTGGTCGTGCTGCATGGACTCTTCCAGACTCGTGATTACGCGCACGCGGTCATTCGCGAGGGCCGTCGATGGGGCAGCGCGGCCGAACTCGATACCATGGTCGAGCTCCGAATGGCACGACAGGAGCCCTTGAACCGACCTGAAGACGCACCACAAATCTGGTCGATATTGGACGAGAGCGTCCTTCGTCGCCAGACAGGTGGCCCGAAGGTCATGCGCGACCAGTTGCAACACTTGATGGATTTATCCGAGCAACCTAATATCGATATCCAGATTCTCCCCTTCTCCGCAGGAGCCCATGGGGCTTCGGACGGAACGTTCGTACTCTTGGACTACCCTCCGGAATTCGGAGGCGACCCCGGAACCGTTTATGTCGAGAATCGACGTGAAGGCCTCTATTACGAAGACAGGGAAGATCTTCTTCGATTTCGAAAAACGTTCGAACGTCTCCAAGCGCAAGCGGAGCATCCTGGGCGGACACGAGATTTCATCCAAAATTTGGCAAGGGAACTCAATGATCAATGACACGTCTCGACCCACCCTCGTCGGCCTCACCGGCTGGTGGAAGTCGAGCTACAGCGCCGGCGCGTCCGGCTGCGTCGAGGTCAACAACACCGTCCCCGGCTTCGTAGGCGTACGGGACTCGAAACTCGGAGAGCAGAGCCCGGTCCTCGTATTCGAACAACATGAAATGCGAGCATTTGTACTCGGCGCCAAGAACGGCGAATTCGACAATCTGCTCACCTGACCCCGAGGCGGTCCGCTCCAGCGGGAGCGGACCGCCTCCTTCGAGGGCAAGGGTTCGAGTCATAGACATCCTGAATTCCACACTTCAAAGCTGAGCCTGACGGCGCCGGTAGGCGCGTTGCTGGCACGCCCGCGAGCAGTAGTCCCGAGGCCTGCCCCGGCCTCCCCCGTCCAACGGCTTACCGCAGACGACGCACTCCCCTCCTCCGGTTTCGTCACTGATTACCTCACTCCCCTGGCTTTGGACGAGCGTCTCTACACCGTCGAGGGTTCGCCGCAGCCCGAATTCGAAGGCGTCCAGCGGAGCATCCATCCCCCCGGCCTTCCACAGCCGCTCCAACGCCGGATAGCGGTCCAGGCGCTCGAAGAGTGACTCGCGTTCGCTCCACCAGCGCTCGTGGGTCACCCCCGTGCGCCGCTGGAGTTCCGCGGCCTCCCCCGCCTGACGCGCGGCCGACTCGACGAATCCGCCCACCAGGTTCACCACCGCGATCACCTGCGCCGGCGCCAGACCGCTGCGTGAGGCCACGTCCAGCGCGTGGTCGTAGCCGGCCATGATGTTCGGCCCCGGCAGGCGGCGTGAGCCGGCGCTGTGGACCAGCCACGGATGCCGGTGGTACCTCTCCCAGGCCAGTCGCGCCCAACGTTCGAGGCCCGCTCGCCAGCCGAGCCCGCCCGAAGACCCCATCGGGAACTCGCCGTACACCACGTCACGCATGAGTTCCACCAGTTCCGCCTTGCCGGGGACGTACCGGTAGAGCGACATGGTGGTGGTGCCGAACCGTTCCGCGACCTTGCGCATCGACAGCGACGCGAGCCCTTCGGCGTCCGCGACCTCGACGGCCGCCGCGACGATCCGGCCGAGGCTCAATCCGGGCCGCTCCGGCTCGGACGTCCCCCACAGCAGTTCGATCGCGCGCTCCGGATCCGGCTGCGCGTCGTCTTCCGCCACCCGCTACTCCCTTGACGCTCTTCGCTCGTTCGTGTTTAGCTGATAAACCTCAGTATATCCCATATACCTCTCGCAGGAGCGCTTCAGCATGCCCGAAATCAGGTTCTTCGTATCTCCGGACGGCAGCGACGACTGGCCTGGCACCGCCGACCGGCCGTTCGCCACGCCGAAAGCCGCCCAGAAGGCGGTCCGCGCCGCGACGGCCACCATGACCGGCGACGTCATCGTTTCCTTCACGACGGGCGTCTACCGACTGGACGAACCCCTTTCCTTCGCCGACACACAAGCCGATTCCGGCTCGAACGGCTTCCGCGTGATCTACCAGGCACACGGCTACGGAACAGCCGACCAGGCAAAGGTCGAACTGAGCGGCGGCCGCGAGATCACCGGCTGGTCGACGGGCGACGACGGCGCCTGGACCGCGCCGATCGGCGACCTGGCACCGCGACGGCTCACCGTCGACGGCAAGCCCGCGGCCCGGGCAGCCCGCGCGGACGGGCTCCCGGGAAACGTGACGAAAACAGCCGCTGGTTACGTCACGGACAGCGTGGAGCCTCAATCGTGGCCGGACCCCTCCGGGCTGGAGTTCGTGTACCCGGGCGTCTATCCGTGGTCCGAAGCCCGGCTCGCGGTCGCGTCCATCTCCGGCGACGCCTCCTCGACCACGATCACCATGGCTCAGCCCGCCTTCGACAACGCCAAATCCCTCTACGACGCCAAGTGGTACGGCGCCGGTGGCGACGGCGCTTGGGACGGCCTCGCCACTCCGTCCACGCTCGAGAACAACGTGGCCTTCCTGACCGAACCGGGATCCTTCGCCGTCCGCCGCACCGACACGGGCGATCACGTCCTGCACTACCGCCCGCGGCCCGGCGAGAAGATCAACGAGACCAGTGTCGTCGCTCCGATGCTCGAAACGCTCATCAGCGGACAAGGCGTGCACGACCTCGTGCTGCGCGGCTTCGCCTTCACCGACGCGACCTGGTCCGGTCCCGACCGCGCCGGCGGCTACCTGCACTATCACGGCAACGCACGCTACGAACGGGGCGACTTCCAGAAGATCGACCTCGGCGCGGACGTGGGCTACGTCCATGTGCCTGCCGAGCCGGTCCAGCTGCCCGCCAACGTCAGCCTCACGTCGGTCAGCCGCGTCTCCCTCGAAGGCAACCACTTCACCCGTCTCGGCGCGGGCGGTCTGCTGATCGAGGACGCCACCGACGTGCGGATCCTGACGAACGTCTTCGACGAGATCTCGGGCAGCGGGATCGCCGTCCACGCGAGCAACCGGGTCGCGGTCGAAGACAACCTCGTCCATCACATCGGCACCGAGTACCGAGGTTCGCCTGCCGTCCTCGTCGTCGAGTCCGCGGAGACCTCCGTGGCACACAACGAGATCCACGACGTCCCGCACAACGGCATCGTGATCACCGGCGGCGAGCGCGCCAAGGGCACGCAGGTGATCTCGAACCTCGTCGAGCGCAGCATGGGCAAGCTCATGGACGGCGGCGGGATCTACCTGTCGGCACCACAGGGCTCGTCGTTCGCCGGCGGGGCGCTGGTCCGCGGCAACGTCATCCGCGACGTCCTCACCTCGTACAACTTCGGCCTCTACACCGACTACGGCGCGGCGTGGATCACCGTCCTCGGCAACATCGTCCACCGGGCCGACACCCCGATCGTGCTCCAGGTGGGCCCGCCGATGGAGAACGTCGCCTTCATCGGCAACTTCTGGGACGCCCTGCCCGACGGCTACGACACCCCGCCCGAGACGGTGACCGTGGCCGGGAACACGGTGCTGCCCAAGGAGAGTTTCGACGAGGCCGTCCGGACGAACCCGGCGGCCGCGGACATCCTCGCGCGGGCGGGCCGCCGAGGTCTGGAACGATGATCACCGCTCCTGCCGGGCGCGAGTCCGGCAGGAGCCGCTCCGGCCACGATCATCGAGGAGACCACGCGCGATGCCGACCCAGACCACGGAAGCCCCCGGGACCCGCCGACGGCTCGCGCGGATCGCGACCGAGGTGCTCGCTCCCTGGGTCTGGGTGCTCGGTCTCCCGCTGATCGTCGCCTGGAAGGTCACCGGATACCACGTCGGCGAGACGGTGCTTTGGGGTCTCGTCGTCGGCGTCACCGGCTCGCTGATCCCGATGGCCGTGATCGTGCGCGGCGCCAGGAAGGGCAAGTGGGACAGCCACCATGTCACCGATCGCGCCGGACGGCTCGTCCCGTTCGCGGTCTGCATCGGCTCGCTGACCGCCGGCTTCGTCGTCCTGATCGCCGGCGGCGCCCCGCACGAGATGATCGCGCTCGCGGCCGCCGAACTCGTCTGCCTGGTCGCCGCGCTCGCGATCACCTTCGGGCTCGAATTCAAGATCTCGATGCACGCAATGGTGGCGGCGGGTGCGGCCGTGATGCTGATCCGCGTCTACGGCCCCTGGCTCGCCTTGGTCTTCCTCGGCGTCGGCTGGGTCTGCTGGTCCCGCGTCGAACTCGGGGATCACACCAAAGCCGAGGTCACGGCCGGGATGGCCGCCGGTGTCGTCCTCGGCGGTGGTGTTTACCTGTTGCTTGACGCGATTCTGACCTGAGCCCCACCGTATAGGTCGTTATACACTTAACGGAGCCGCTTGATGCCTTCGACGAGCTCGGCGACGTCGTTCGCGGCGGCGAAGCCGAGGCGGAGGAACGGTCCGGCCGGCTCGGCGGCGAAGAACCGGTCCCCTGCGCCCACCACGACTCCCCGCTCCCTCGCCGCGCGAGCGACCGCGTTCGCATCACTCCCCGCCGGCAACCGCACCCACAGATGCAACCCGCCCTCGGGCAACCGCGCGACAGTCCACTCAGGACACTCCCCCGCCAGCGCCGCGGCCGCCTTTCCGCATCGCTGCCGTAGTTCGGAGCCCAGCTTCCGCACGTGACGTTCCCAGGACGGCGCGCTGAGCAGTTCGAGGGCCGCCTCCTGCAGCGGACGGGAGACGAAGAAATCGTCGACCCGCCGGATCGCCTTCATCCGGTCGAGAACGGGTCCACGCGCGATCAGCGCCCCGATCCGGAGGCTCGGCGCGGCGGCTTTGGTCACCGACGTCAGATGCACGACCGTGCCGTCGCGATCGTCGGTGATCAGCGGACGCGGCGCCGTGGCTCCGTGCGAGAGGTGCCGCGCGAAGTCGTCCTCCAGCACGAAAGCGCCCGCCGCGCGCGCCACCTCGAGGACCTGAGTGCGGCGTTCCGGCGTGAGCGCGGTCCCGGTCGGGTTGTGGAAAGTGGGCTGACAGTAGAAGAGCCGGGCGCCGGTCATCGCGAACGCCTCCGCCAGCAGATCCGGCCGGACCCCGTCGTCGTCGAGGGGAACCGGCACCGGGCGGAGCCCCGCAGCCCGTGCGGCGGCGAGCGCTCCCGGATAGGTCGGCGATTCGACGAGGACCGGGCTGCCGGGCGCCGCGATCGCCCGGAACGCCATGGAGAGCCCGCTCTGGCCGCCGGCGGTGATCAGGACGTCGTCCGGTGACGCACCGGCGGGCCCCGCGAACACCGACCTCAACGCGGCCAGCCCGGCAGCGGGTGCCCGATCCCAGGAATCCGGACGGCGCCCCGCCCGCGCGAGCGCCGCGCTCAGGAAACGGGTCGCCTGCAGGGATCGGTGTGGATATCCGCCGTCGAGCAGGATCGCGCCCTCCGGTGGCGGGCCGAGGACGCCGGTGAGCGATGTGGTGTCGACGCTGCGATCGGTCAGCGCGACGGTCTGCCATGCCGTGTCGAGTGGCCCGTCCGACGTCGACGGCCGGGCAGCCACATACGTCCCGCTTCCGGGCCGGGTCACGACAGCGCCCTCGGCCGCCAGCAGAGCGATCGCGCGCGAGACCGTCACCGGGCCGACCCGGTAGCGCTCGATCAGCTCGCGGCTGCTGGGCAACCGGTCCCCCGCGGCCGCCGTGCGGATCAGGGAACGCAGCTGGAGGACGAGTGCGGAAGTGCTACTATCCGACATGAAGGACCATGATAGTGCTACTGAAAATTACGCGGAATCACTACTGGACATTCCCGCGCTGCGGGCCGATACGCCGGGCAGCGAGAAGGTCGTCCACTTCAACAACGCGGGCTGCGGACTGCTGGCGAAGCCGGTACTGGCCGCCATGCTCGATCATCTGAATCTCGAAGCCGAGTTCGGCGGCTACGAGGCCGCCGCGGCACGGTCGGATCAGGTCGCGGGCTTCTACCGCGAGATCGCCGGGTTGATCAACGCGCGGCCCCGCAACATCGCCTTCGCGGCGAGCGCCACCCACGCCTACTCCACCGCGCTTTCTTCGATCCGGTTCGAGCCCGGCGACGTCGTGCTCACCACCCGCAACGACTTCATCTCCAACCAGATCGCGTTCCTGTCGCTGCGAAAGCGGTTCGGGGTCGAGATCGTGCACGCACCGGACACGCGGGAAGGCGGTGTCGACGTCGAGGCCATGGCGACCCTGATGCGCACCAGGAAACCGAAACTGGTCGCCGCCACGCATATCCCGACCAACTCGGGGCTCGTCCAGCCGGTCGCCGAGATCGGGCGGCATTGCCGGGAGCTCGGCCTGCTGTATCTGGTCGACGCCTGTCAGTCGATCGGCCAGTACCCCATCGACGTCGACGAGATCGGCGCCGACCTGCTCACCTCGACGTGCCGTAAATTCCTGCGCGGCCCACGCGGTTCGGGGTTCCTGTTCGTCTCCGACCGGTTCCTCGAAGCCGGGCACGAGCCGCTGTTCATCGACATGCACGGCGCCCGCTGGAGCGCGCCCGGCACGTATGAACCCGCGAAGTCGGCTTCCCGGTTCGAGGAATGGGAATTCCCTTACGCCACCGTGCTCGGCTGCGCGACGGCGGCGAGGTATGCCCGTGAGGTCGGCCTGGAGGCGATCTCACGGCGCACTCCCGCGCTCGCGGCGAGGCTGCGGGACGGTCTCCGCGCCATCGCGGGCGTCGAAGTGCTCGACCGTGGCCCGGAACTGGGTGCCTTGGTGACGTTCTCCATCAAGGGCTGGGAGGCCGTGCCCTTCAAAACGGCGATGGACGCCAGGCGGATCAACTCGGCGCTCAGCTACCGGGAGTTCGCGCAGTTCGACTTCGGGGACAAGGACGTCGACTGGTGCCTGCGGCTGAGCCCGCACTACTACAACACCGAGCGGGAAGTGGACGACGTCGCCGCGGCCGTCGCCGAACTCGCCGCCTGAACGCGGTCTCCCCGCCTGGGCACTGGGGTGACCGGGCGGGAAGACCGTCAGGAGGATCAGGCCCCGGCGAGGCCGCGGCGCTTCAGCAGCGGCTCGATCTCCGGGTCACGGCCGCGGAACGCACGGAAGGCGGCCATCGGGTCGACGCTGCCGCCCCGCCCGAGCAGTTCGCGGCGGAAGTGGTCGCCGTTCTCCCTGGAGAGCCCGCCGTTCTCGCGGAACCACTGGACGGTGTCGGCGTCGAGGACCTCGCTCCAGATGTAGGAGTAGTACCCGGCGCTGTAGCCGCCGCTGAAGATGTGCGCGAAGTAGGTGGTGCGGTAGCGCGGCGGCACCGCTTCCAACGCGACCCCGGCCTTGGTCAGCGCCTCGGCCTCGAACCGCTGGACGTCGTCGACGTTGTCCTCGGTGCCCAGCGCGTGCCACGCCTGGTCGAGGAGCGACGCCGCGAGGTACTCGGTGGTCGAGAAACCTTCGCCGTACTGCTGCGACGCCAGGAGCTTGTCGATCTGCTCCTGCGGCAGCGGCTCGCCGGTCACGTGGTGCTTGGCGTAGTTGGCCAGCACCTCGGGCCACAGCATCCACATCTCGTTGACCTGCGAGGGGTACTCGACGAAGTCACGCGGGACGTTGGTGCCGGAGAACATCGGATACTCGACGTCGGAAAGCAGCGAGTGCAGCGCGTGCCCGAACTCGTGGAACGCGGTGACGACCTCGTCGAAGGTCAGCAGGGTCGGCTCGCCCGCCGGCGGCTTGGCGACGTTGAGCACGTTCACCACGACGGTCTTGGTGCCCAGGAGCTTCGTCTGGTCGACGAAGTTGTTCATCCAGGCGCCGCCGCGCTTGGAGTCACGGGCGTAGTAGTCGAGCAGGAACAGGCCGAGTTCCGAGCCGTCGGCGTCGAAGACCTCGAAGATCCGGACCTCGGGGTGGTACTTCGGCAGGTCCTCCCGCTCGGTGAAGCTCAGGCCGTACAGCTTCGACGCGGCGAAGAAGACGCCGTCGGTCAGCACACGGTTCAGCTCGAAGTACGGGCGCAGCGCCGCGGTGTCGACCTCGAACCGGTCCTTGCGCACGCGCTCGGCGTAGAACGCCCAGTCCCACGGGCGCAGGACCGCGCCGGGGATGTCGGCTTCGAGGTAGCGCTGCAGTTCTTCGGCCTCCGCCTTGGCGTTGGCGACCGCGACCGGCGCGAGACGTTCCAGGAGCCCGACGGCGGCCTGAGCGGTCTTCGCGGTCTCGTCCTCGATGACGTACGACGCGTGGTCGGGGAAGCCGAGTACGGCGGCCCGCTCGGCCCGCAGGCGGACCAGTTCGGCCACGACCCTGTTGTTGTCGGATTCGTTGCCCCGGTTGCCGCGCGAGACCGACGCGGTGAAGATCCGCTCGCGCAGCGCGCGATCCTCCAGCGAGGCCAACGCTGCCTGCGCCGTCGGCAAGGTCAGTTTGAGGACGTACTTGCCTTCCTCGCCGGCGGTTTCGGCGGCGGTGGCGATCTCGTCCTCACCCAGGCCGGCGAGTTCCGCGACGTCGTCGACGACAACGGCGAGCTCGTTGGTGTCCTTGAGCAGGTTCTGCTGGAAGCGGGTCGACAGGGTGGAAAGCTGCTCGTTCAGCTCGCGCAGGCGCTTCTGGTCGGCTTCGGGCAATCCGGCGCCGGCGCGGCGCACGTCGGTGTGGTGCCGCTCCAGGAGGCGGAGCGACTCCGTGTCGAGGCCGAGTTCGTCCTTGCGCTCGAACAGGGAGTTGATCCTGCCGAACAACGCCGGGTTCAGGTTGATGGCGTCGGCGTGCGCGGCCAGCCGCGGCGCCATCTCGGCCTGCACGCGCTGGATCTCGTCGTTCGCGTTCGATCCGGCGAGGTTGAAGAACACGCTGGACACGCGGGACAGCAGCCTGCCGGACTTCTCGAGCGCGACGATCGTGTTCTCGAAGGTCGGCGGCTCCGCGGAGTTGGCGATCTCCTCGATTTCGGCGGCGTGCTCGGCAAGGCCCGCTTCGAAGGCGGGAAGGAAGTGTTCGTCGGCGATCCGGTCGAACGGCGGAAGGGCGTAGGGCAGCTCACTCGGCGCGGCGAACGGGTTGTCCTGCGAAATCATCGGTGTTGCTCCCGGGTCGTCGAATCTGCTGTTCTGGCCACCTTACGGGCAGTGAGGGGCCGGTGGATGCCGTCCGTGGCGTGACACCGCGAACGGGAATGGTCACGCTCCGGTGGTACCGCCCACCACCGCGTCGGAGCTCTGTTTTCCCTTGCCACGCTTGGCTTTCGCCTTGGGCGGCGGTGGGGCGATACCGGTGAGGTCGCCGCCGTTGTCGTTGACGCGCAACACGAACGGACGAGTCTCGGTGTACCGGACGACCGAAACCGACGCCGGGTCGACCACGATCCGCTGGAAGGAATCGAGGTGCTGTCCGAGCGCGTCGGCGAGGATCGCCTTGATCACATCGCCATGGCTGCATAAGAGCCACACCGCGTTCTCGCCGTACTTCTCGGTGATCCGGGCGTCGTGCGCGCGGACGGCCGCGACCGACCGGGCCTGCATCTCGGCGAGCCCTTCGCCGCCGGGGAAGACCGCGGCCGACGGATGCGCCTGCACGACCCGCCAGAGAGGTTCCTTGACCAGATCCTTGAGCGCGCGCCCGGTCCATTCGCCGTAGTCCACTTCGGACAAACCGGGCTCTTTGACCTTGTCCAGACCGCGTGCCTCGGCCAGCTTCGCGACCGTCTGGCGGCAGCGGAGCATCGGCGAGACCACCAGCTCGGCGAGCGGGACCGGCGCCAGGCGCTCGACGAGCGCGGCCGCCTGCGTCCGGCCGGTGTCGTCCAGGCCGACCTTGGGCGTGCGCCCGGCCAGGACACCCGAACCGTTCGCCGTGGACTTGCCGTGGCGCAGAAGGATCACAGTACTCACGTGGCCCACCCTACGTGTCGTGCTTTGCCCCCCTCCCGCGTTTCGTCCTCTGGATGCGGTAGTTGCGCGTGCAAGGACCGCATCCAGAGGACGAAACGCGTCGGGGAGGGTTACAGGTGCGGGCCCTCCTGGGGGTCCAGGACACCGGTGAAGATCAGGACGAACAGCAGCGCGCCGAGCACGAGCCGGTAGATCACGAACGGCACGAAGCTCTTGGTCTTGATGTAGGACATCAGCCACGCGATGACGGCGTACCCGACACCGAACGCGACCAGCGTCGCCAGGATCGTCGGCCCCCACTGCGCCGGGGCGCCGTCCTTGCCGATGTCGGTCAGCTTGTACAGGCCCGAGCCGAACACCGCCGGCAGCGCCAGCAGGAAGGAGTATTCCGCCGCTTCCGCGCGGGTGTAGCCGAGCAGCAGCCCGGCGCTCGTGGTGCCACCGGAGCGCGATACACCCGGGATCAGCGCCAGCGCCTGCGCGAACCCGAAGCCGAGACCGTGCGGCACGGTCAGGTGGTCGAGGGTGCGCTCCTGCTTCCCGATGCGGTCGGCCACCAGGAGGATCAGGCCGAACACGATCAGCGTGGTCGCGGTGATCCGCAGGTCACGGAAGGTTTCGTCGATGGCGTCCTGCAGCAGCAGGCCCAGCACCACGATCGGCAGCGAGCCGACGATGATCAGCCAGCCCAGCCGGGCGTCGGGGTCCTGCCGCCAGTCCTTCTTGTAGATCGAGAAGAACCAGGCGCGGAGGATCTTCCCGATCTTCGACGAGAAGTACAGGATGACCGCGAGTTCGGTACCGATCTGGGTCACCGCGGTGAACGCGGCGCCCGGGTCGTCCCAGCCGGCGAGCGCCGCGGTGATCCGCAGATGCGCGCTGGACGAGATCGGCAGGAACTCCGTGAGGCCCTGGACGAGCCCGAGGACCAGTGCTTCGAACCATCCCATCAGGCGACACCGGCCGATTCGACGGCTTCGGCGGCGACCTGGAGGGCGTGTGCGGAGCCCTCGGGATCCGGCATGGCGGGCGCGACGGTCAGCGTCGTGACACCGGACTCCGCGAAGGCCTGCATCCGCTCCGCGACGCGCTCCTTGGGCCCCAGCAGCGACGTCGCGTCGATGAACTCCAGCGGGACGGCCGCCATGGCGCCCTCGTAGTCCCTGCCCAGATACTTCTGCTGGACGTCGGCCGCTTCGCGCTCGAAACCCATCCGGCAGGCGAGCTGGTTGTAGAAGTTCTTCTCCCGGCTGCCCATCCCGCCGATGTACAGCGCCGCGTACCCGCGGACCGCGTCGGCGCAGGCCTTCCAGTCGTCACCGACCACGAGCGGGACGGTGGGGACGACGTCGAATCCGTCGAGGGAGCGCCCGGCCTTGTCCGCCCCGGCCTGGATCAGCTTCAGCTGCTCACCGGCGTGCTCGGGCGAGTAGAAGACCGGCAGCCAGCCGTTCGCGATCTCACCGGTCAGTTCGAGGTTCTTCGGGCCGATGGCGGCCAGGTACACGGGGATCTCTTCGCGCACAGGGTGCACGGTCAGGGTCAGCGCCTTGCCGGGCCCGCCGGGCAGCGGCAGCTGGAAGTGGTCGCCGTCGTACCGGACCCGGTCGCGGCTCAGCGCCTTGCGGACGATGTCGACGTATTCGCGGGTGCGGCCGAGCGGCGACGCGAACTTCACGCCGTGCCAGCCTTCGGAGACCTGCGGGCCGGAAACACCGAGGCCGAGGCGGAACCGGCCGCCGGAAAGCGTGTCCAGGGTCGCGGCCGTCATCGCGGTCATCGCCGGTGTCCGCGCGGGGATCTGCAACACCGCGCTGCCCACGTCGATCCGTGAGGTCTGCGCCGCCACCCATGAGAGCACCGTCGGCGCGTCCGAACCGTAGGCCTCCGCGGCCCAGACGACCGCGTAGTCCAGTTCGTCCGCCTTCTTCGCCAATGCCAGGTTGGCCGCGTCGTTCCCCGCGCCCCAATAGCCCAAGTTCAGTCCGAGTCGCACGGCGTGAATGTATCCATCGGAGTGTCACTCCTCCGTTCAGGGTGTTGACAGCCGATGACCCGCACGGTGGTACTCGATCACGACACGCTCACCTGCTCCGCGACCCGCACTTGCCTTCCGGCTAGGCTCGCCCGTCGTGGAAAAGCGACAGCTCGGCCGGTCGGGACTTCGGGTCTCGCGGATGGCCCTCGGGACCATGACGTGGGGTGGCGACACCGACTCGGAGGAGGCGGCCAGCCAGCTGGTCGCGTTCGTCGACGCCGGGGGCACCCTGGTCGACACCGCCGACATCTACGGCGAGGGTGAGAGCGAACGCGTCCTGGGCGCGCTGCTCGGCGACCTGGTCCCCCGCGACGACATCGTGCTCGCCACCAAGGCCGTCGCCCGCCGCACCGACGGCCCGTTCGGCGGTGGAGCCTCGCGCGGTGCCCTGCTGAGCGCGCTCGAAGGCTCGCTGCGACGGCTCGGCACCGACCACATCGATCTCTGGCAACTGCACGCCTGGGACACCACCGTGCCGGTCGACGAGACACTCGCCGCCCTCGAATACGCCGTGACCAGCGGAAAGGCCCGCTACGTCGGCGTCTCCAACTACTCGGGCTGGCAGCTGGCGACCGCCGCGGCCCGCAGTTCGGCCGTCGCCCCGCTCGTCTCGACGCAGGTCGAGTACTCGCTGCTGGAGCGCGGGGTCGATCGCGAGGTCGTCCCCGCGGCCGAGCACCACGGCATCGGGCTCCTGCCGTGGGCACCGCTCGGCCGGGGCGTGCTCACCGGCAAGTACCGCAGCGGGACGCCCGCCGATTCGCGCGGCGCTTCGAGCGTTTTCGCGGGCTATGTCGAACATCACCGGACCGATCGCGCGGCCAGGATCGTGCAGGCGGTCGCGACGGCCGCCGACGGCCTCGGCACCTCGCCGCTGGCGGTCGCGCTGGCCTGGGTCCGCGACCGGCCCGGAGTCGTCGCGCCCGTGGTCGGAGCCCGTGACACCGGTCAGCTGACCGGCTCGCTCACCGCCGAGGACATCACGCTCCCGCCCGCCATCCGCTCGGCGCTCGACGACGTCAGCGCGATCGAGGTCGGGTACCCGGAACGCGGCCTCTGAGCCGTCTCGAATATTGGATTAGGTGACTGTTGGGTGACGCTGACGTGACGTGGTGGAGTTCCAGGAGGATGCTGGACAAGTCCGTTCGACGAGTAGCAGGTGGAGGCACCAAGGTGGGTCGGCTGTCCGCCGTTTCCCGGATCGCGATCCCGCTCGCCGGTGTCCTGGTGCTCTCGTCCTGTAGTTCGGACGACACGCCGAACGACTCCTTGCAGATCGTGCAGAACCCCGTCGCGGCGACCGCGGCGGTCTCCCCCGCCGTGACCGTCAAACCCGCCGGTTCGGTGTTCGCGGTGCCGGGGGTGCGGGCCCTGGTGACCGACGAGGCGAGCAAGTCGCTGGTCGTCGCCGTTTCGGAGCCGCCGTCGCTGCGTATCTACGAACTCGCCGCCTTGGACGCCCCGAAGACGACGGTGGCCCTGCCCGGTCCTGCCGAGCGCCTGACGGTCTCGGGCTCCCAGGTGCTCGCCAGCGTTCCCGGCAAGAGTCTCCTGGCGAAGGTCTCCCTCCCCGGTGGCGCGCTGGAGACGGTCCCGGTCGCGGGGCAGCCGTCGGCCGGTCTCGCCGACGGCGACGCGACGCTGGTCTCCGTCCGGGACCGCAAGGCCGTCGAGGTGCTGTCGAAGAACGCGGGACCGAGGACCATCACCGGGCAGATCTACAGCGCCGACGACGTGCTGAACACCGGTGACGGCGTGGTCGTGCTCGACAAGCTCCGCACTGCCCTCTTCGCTGTCGACCTCACCGAGGGCAAAATCGGCGAAGGCCTGCGCGCCGGCGACGGCGCGGCCAACGCCGTCACCGACGATCTCGGCCGCGTCTTCGTCACCGACGCGCGCGCGGGCGCCCTGCTGGCGTTCTCCACGACTCCGCTGCTGTTGCGCCAGCGCTACCCCGTTCCCGGCGGGGCGTACGGCATCGCCTACGACCGCACGCGCGGCCTCGCCTGGGTCACGCTCACCGAACGCAACGAGGTCGTCGGTTTCGACGTCCGCGGTGGAGAGCCGATCGAGAAGCACCGGTTCCCCACCGTGCGGCAGCCAGATTCGGTCACCGTCGACGAGCAGGGCGGCCGTGTGGTCGTCGGCTCGGCCATCGGAGAAGGGATCCAGGTGATCACGCCATGACAGTGGTGGACGAGGCGGTGGTCGAAGGGGATTGGGAGTACCGGCGGCTGCAGCTGCCTCCAGGTGTTTCCCGGCGGGCGGCGGCCACGCAGCTGTCGATCCACGCCGAGTTCGCCGGCTGGGAGCTTTCGACCGTCCGGCTCTACTCGGACGGGACCCGGAGGGTGTGGTTGCGCCGGAAGCGCACCGCTACGCCGCTGCCCGGCCTCATCACTTGAGAAGCAGCCGATGATGTGGGCCCTCCCGACCGGCTCCGTGCCGTCGGGTGGTCGCTGTAGTACGTGAAGGCCCCCTTTATTGCGTCTAGCGCAGTGAAGGGGGCCTTCACGTACTTGGGAAGGTGTGAAGGTCGAGTTTCCTCGGCTGAGCCGAGGGAAGGGGCCCTTCACGCGCTGCCGCTGCGACTGCTGGGGCTTGTGGGGCGCGTGTGACACTCGCAAGTCCGTGAAGGCCTCCGTGAGGGACTCTGGGTCCCTCACGGAGGCCTTCACGGACTTGGCACGCGCGACGAAAGCGTCCTTCACCGCGTGCGATGCGGCGAAAGGCCCCTTCAGCTCTTGAAGACCCGGCCCAGCCAGCCGGCCCAGATCCCGTCCTGTTCCGCGGGATCGACATCGCCGAACAGGTGATGCATCGCGACCATCGGCCCGGCGAACCCGCGCACGAAGCGCAGGAAAGCGTCCGAGGTCCGGATGCCGACCGTCTGCGTGTTCGCGAGATAGACCTCGCCCTCCACAGTGGACACCGAGTCGGTGGAAAGCCGTACCCGGTCCCCCGTTTCCGGCCGCCCCGCGAGGCCGAGTTCCCGGCCCAGCTTCAGCCACGCGCTGTCCCAGTCCCCGATCATCGGCCCGAACACCGTCACCGGCACGGCCTTCCGGCCGGCGAACCGGTTGAGGTATTCGACGAGGGTGCGGAGGAACAGCTCGCCACCCGCGGTCATCGCCTCGAACTCGTCTTCCCAGTCGTCGCCGGGCAGGAAGCCGCTCGTCACGGTCCGCAGCACGGTGCTGCCGCCGGAGCGGCCCTCGATGAGGAATTCGTACGCGACGAACCGTCCGTCCGGCGCGGGTTCCGTGCCGTAGACGAGCCGCTCCAGCGGGTCCCAGGACGTGATCGCCGACGTGGGTTCGTAGCCGCCGAACGCGGTCTTCACGGTTCCGCCGACGCCGCCGTCGACCTCGTTGCGGCCCATGAACCACGACGTGATCCCGGGTCCGGTCGCGATGGCGTCCCAGACCTGTTCGGGCGTCGCGTCGACCTCGAGGCGGTCGGTGATCTCGAATTCGTGGCCCACTCAGCGCTCCTCGGGGTCGGTTCTGACACTCGGATGGACGGCGACGACGATCCGGTGATCGCGGCCCTGTTCGGCGCCCTCGTCGTGGTATTTGCTCACCAGATTCGTGATCGCGACGGTGAGCTCTTCGGCGAACGCGGCCCGGTCCGCGGCGGAGGAGAACCGCACCTCGCCGTCGATCGCGAAGGTCGCGACCCGCTTGCGCGCCTTGGTCGCACCGGTGATCAGCAGGCCGACGTCGCGAACGAGCCTCCCGGCCACCGCGAGCAGCCAGCGTGCGGACAGCCGGTCCGGCGACTGCGCCGGATCGGGCTGCACGGCCGAGAGCGCCGTCGGCGAGATGACGTACGAGGACGCCGTCGCACGCATCATGCGCTCGGTGACGTTGCCCTTCCGTCGTTCCTCGACGAGCTCGACCAACCCGTGCTTCTCCAGCGCGCGAAGGTGGTAGTTCACCTTCTGTCTCGGCAGGTCCACCCGCGCGGCCAGCATCGTGGCCGACGCCGGCTCGGCGAGTTCGGCGAGCAGCCTGGCCCGGACCGGATCCAGCGACACTTCGGCCGCTTCCGCGTCCTCGATCACCGCAACGGAGAACATGCCAAGAAGGTGTCACCGAAAAGAGTTTTTGTCAAGGAAGTCAGTCTTGTCGGTGCACCCGGTTCGCGAGTGCCAGCAAGCGGGGCACCACCTGCGGGGCCGCCTCGAGCGGGACGACGTGCCCGACCCCGGGGAGCACCACGGACGTGCCGTTCTGCACCGCACCGGCCAGCTCCTCGACGTCCGCCGTCGGCACGAGCCTGTCGCGCTCCCCCACGATCGCGATCACCGGCACCGCGCCGACCTGCGACAACGCGGATTCCCGGGTGTAGGCGTCCAGCGCCGGACGGAACGCCGACACCGTCTGCGGCCAGTTGCCGCGGATCATCCGCACCGTCAGTTCGACATCGGCGGGCACCGGGTCGTCCCCGAAAAGCCACCACCGCAGCCCGGCGGTCACCGCCTTGCTCGTGTGCTCCCGCACCAGGCCGATGAGTTTGGTCCCGAAGACCATCTCCAGGTCACGGCCGAGTTTGCCGAGCGCGTTCGGCCAGATCGCGTCCGGCGTGACACCGCCCGCCGACATCGCGAGCAACCCGATTCCCGCCACTCGCGCCGCGAAGACGTCCGGGTGGCGCTGGGCGAGCGACAGGATCGCGAGCCCACCCATGTCATGGCCGACCAGGACGACCTTGCCGTCGGGGATGACCTTCTCCAGCACCTCGGCCAGATCGTCGGCGAGGTGTCCCATGGTCGCCGACGCGGCCCGGACCTCGCCCGATTCGCCGTGCCCGCGCTGGTCGTAGGCGAGCACCGCGACCGGCTTCTCCGCGGCTTCCGCCAGCACCGGCGCGATGGCGCGCCAGCTTCGCCTGTCGAGGGCGTACCCGTGGAGGAGGACGACGGTCACCGGCGCCGACGGATCACCCCAGCGTTCGAAATGCAGGGGTGTCCCGTCGGCGGCCAGCAGACCGGGCATCAGGCCGAACGGAGGAAGCGGTCGAGCACGCGCACGCCGAACTTCAGCGCGTCGACCGGGACGCGCTCGTCGACTCCGTGGAACAGCGCCGAGAAATCGAGGTCCGCGGGCAGCTGCAGCGGGGCGAACCCGAAGTTGCGGATCCCGAGCGACTGGAAGGACTTCGCGTCGGTGCCCCCGGAGAGCATGTACGGGAGCGTGCGGGCGCCAGGGTCCTCGGCGAGGACCGCGTTGGTCATGGCGTCGACCAGGGCACCGTCGAAGGTCGTCTCGACCGGCGGCAGCTCCATCCACTCCTTCTCGATGTCCGGGCCGAGGATCTCCTCCAGCTCGGCGTTGAACGCCTCGAGACGGCCGGGAAGGATCCGGCAGTCGACCGAAGCCTCCGCGACCGAGGGGATGACGTTCGATTTATAGCCCGCCGTGAGCATCGTCGGGTTCGCCGTGTCACGCAGGGTCGCGCCGATCATCCGGGAGATGTTGCCGAGTTTCGCGACGGAACCCTCGATGTCGTCCTCGGGGAAGTCCCAGCCGGTGATCTCGGTGACGCCGTCCAGGAACTCGCGGACGGAGTCGGTCATGACCAGAGGGAAACGGTGGTTGCCGAGCCTGGCGACGGCCTCGGACAGCTTGGTGACGGCGTTGTCGCGGTGGATCATCGAGCCGTGACCGGCTGTGCCGCGCACGCGCAGCTTCATCCAGCGGATGCCCTTTTCGGCCGTCTCGATGAGGTACGCGCGGACGTTGTCCTTCAGCGTGATCGAGAAGCCGCCGACCTCGCTGATCGCCTCGGTGACGCCCTCGAACAGCTCCGGCCGGTTCTCGACCAGCCACTGCGCGCCGTACTTTCCGCCCGCTTCTTCGTCGGCCAGGAACGCGAAGACGAGGTCACGCGGCGGGACAACGCCGTTGATCTTGTAGTGACGGGCGAGCGCGAGCGCCATCCCGCACATGTCCTTCATGTCGACCGCGCCGCGGCCCCAGACGTAGTCGTCCTGGATCGCGCCGGAGAACGGGTGCACCGACCACTCCGAGGCGTCGGCGGGGACGGCGTCGAGGTGACCGTGGATCAGGAGCGCGCCGCGCGAGGGGTCGGCGCCCGGCAGCCGGACGATCACGTTGTGGCGGTCCTTGCCGCCGGACTCGACATAGGTGATCTCGTAGCCCGCGTCGGTGAGCTTCTCGGCGACGTACTCGGCCGCGGCGCGTTCACCGACCAGCGTGTCGGGGTCACCGGTGTTGGTGGTGTCGATGCGGATCAGTTCACTGGTGAGGGTGACTGCCTCTTCGGCTGCTGCTTCGATCAAATTCGGTTCGGTCACCAGGCATTCCTACCATTGGTGGAGCCCGCCGACCCGTTGCCACCGCGTGGTGGACGTCGTGTGACGGCCCACTCCCCCGTGTGCCCGGCGATCTGCTCTCTTCGAGTGGTTGTGATTTTCAGGTACTGCGGGTGGCGAACGCCGGCCGCTAGCGTCGGCTCACCGTCGTTCGGGGAGAGCCTTCGGGCTTCTAAGGGGGATTTTCGCATCGTGCAAAGAAAACTCTCGCGGGCTTCGCTGCGAATCCGGCTCGTCGCCGCGCTCACCGCGGCCGGTCTGATCGCCACCACGGGCACCGCGCTGGCCGACGCCGACGCCGACGCCGATGGCAAGGTCGTGCAGGAGGCGCTGGACCAGCTCACCACGACTGGAGGAGCGCTCGGCGCGCAGGCCAGGGTGACCGATGGCCACCAGCGTTTCACCGCGCGCTCCGGCAAGGCGGAACTGGGTTCGAACCGGCCGGTCCCGGAGAACGGCCGGTTCCGCGTCGGCAGCATCACCAAGACGTTCGTATCGACGGTGCTGCTGCAACTCGCCGGCGAGGGCAAGCTCGACCTGGACGTGCCGGTCGTCCGCTACCTGCCCGGCCTGATCGACGGCCGCATCACCGTGCGCCAGGTCCTGCAGCACACGAGCGGCCTCTACAACTACACCGACGCGTTGCCGCTCGACCCGGCCGAGTTCGAGAAGATCCGCTACAAGCACTGGACGCCGCAGGAACTGCTCAAGATCTCGACCGGCAAGCCGCTCGACTTCGAGCCCGGAACCCGGTGGAGCTACTCCAACACCAACTACGTGGTCGCGGGTCTGCTGGTGGAACGATTGACCGGCAGGCCGTACGAAAAGGCGGTCGAGCAACGGATTTTGAAGCCGTTACGCCTCCACGACACCGAGGTTCCCGGCGACGACGTCGACATCACCGGCCCGCACGCCCACGGCTACGTGTCCGTGGCGGGCAAGCCGACCGACATCACCCGCCTCAACCCTTCGGTCGCGTGGGCCGCGGGCGAGATCATCTCGACGACCCGTGATCTGGACACTTTCGGCGTGGCTCTGGCGGGCGGCAGGCTGCTCAAACCCGCACAGCAGCAGGAGATCACCAAGACCACGACGGTCAGCCCCGAATACGGTCTCGGCCTGCAGGTGCAGACCCTGCCGTGCGGTGCCCGGGTGTGGGGCCACAGCGGCGGTATCCCCGGCTATTCTTCGCAGCTGCTGACAACGCCGGACACCCATAAGCGGCTGGAGCTTTCGGCCACGAGCGCGCCGACCGGAGGCGATCCGAACCCGGCGTTCGTCAAGCTGCTCACCGAGGTCTTCTGCTGATGCTCCACCGGTCCACGGGCACGATTTTCATCGAGGACAACGTTTTCTCCCTCGGAGCCTTCCCCGCCCCCCGACACCACGGGATTGCTCGCCACGGCACCGGGTTTCGTCGCGGTCACCTGCGGCGTCCATCTCGGCGACATCACCGTCACCGCGGATACCGATACCCCCATCACGCTGCCGCCGACTCCGGACGGCGACTTTCGAGTACGGGGACTCAGTACGTCACCGCGACGCCGGTGAAGACCGTGGACCGAACGATCCGGTCGAACAGCACTTGATCCAAATCTGGCCGGACACACCACACTCCGACGAACTGCTGAAGGCCACAGACAAAACCGGCGCACGCTGGCGCGATCCCCGACGACGCTGAACGAATTCACCGGGAACGGCATTTTTACGCTCATACCCCCGCCGTTTCCGCGCTAGTTTCCTTCCCGGAGGGACCGGGGGACCTGGTCACGAATCGGCGGGATCGGAGATGACCGGCGTGAAAGGCACCGTCCTCGGGCGCTCGGCGGGGGCGGCATTGCTCCTGTTCGCGGCGGCCTGCAGTACTCCCACGACTCCCCCGCCCAGCACTCCATCGTCGTCTCCGGCGACCACCGCACCCACGAGTACGACGCCGACGGTCGATCTTTCGTCCCTGCGTCAAGGCGCGGTCCCGGCGAAGTACCCCGAGCCGGATATGAGCAAGTTGCCACCCAAGCCCGCGGACTCCGCACCGCTGCGGGAGCGGATCGCCTGGGAAGCACTGCAAAAAGTGACCAGATTCGCGCATCGCCTCGACCCCGCGGCGCGCTCGTCCTGCCCCGCGTTCGACCCCGGGCGCACCACCACGGTGACCTGCACGGTCACTTATCTCGGCGAGGGTTACGACTACGTGCTGCGCGACATCAAGTTCCAGGGCACCGGGCTGACCGACGGCCGCACCGAACAAGGAACCGTCTCCTACAAGGCGGACCTCACCGCCGGGCCGATCGTCCGCGACCAGGTCGAGTCGGTGCTGCGCTACCAGAACAGCACCGAATACACGGCCTGTGACATGCCCGAGCACGTGCGCTTCGGATTCGACTCCACCCGGCGACGGCCGTCCGGGTCGTCAGTCGTCGGCGAGTGGATCTACGTGCCCGGCATCTCATGCCGCTACCTCGATTCCAAGGCCCGAGCGGTCAAAGCCATTCCCTTGGAGCTCTACGACTGGGGCGCGCCCATCCATCCGTGATAGCGGTTCGGCGGCTGAGGCGGACGCTTCCTGGGCGTCGCCGTCATCGGCCGCGGTGAAGGGCGAGTAACCGATCTCGACGCGGTCGACCGACAGGTCGGAGAACACGAGCGAGATGGTGTGGCCGTTGGCCTCGATCATCGCCTCATGGAACGGCCGGCCCAGCCCGCCCCTGCTCGAAGTCGACCAGCCGATCGTCCAACGACCGGCTCCACGTCTCGCGTGTCACCGCGGAAGCCACCGACGCACGGACACAATGCTTGAAGCGATAGCGCAGGAACTCCGGCCGGATCCCCGTCCGAGGATCCGCCGTCGCGTAGACGAGCACGTCGTAATCGCGCATGTAAGTCGGTGAGCCCGTGAAAGACGAGTGCGACGAGCCTCGATGAGAACGCGCTTCCCCTGGCCCGGTCACCCGTATCGGTGATCCTCGCCGACTCACCATTCGTGGCATGTGGATCACCGGTTCGTGTCACCCCTCCGCCCACTTGCCGTAGCGGAGGCTTAACGTCCACATCAGCGCGCCGCAACCCCGCTACGCACGGTGTCAGCTCCCACGAAACCCACCCCTGGCCCAAAACACGAAAGACTTACGTGTTTATCGTAGGAAGATTCACGACCCGCCGAACGCCCGGGAAATCGTTTTTTGACAGGTCGCCAACGTGGTGAAAATCTTCGATCGCTCCTCGCGAGAGCACAACCGAACACGAAATCCGAACAAGGAGCCCCTCAATGCAGATGTTCACCCAGCACGTGCACCACGGTCACGACCTCATTTCGGGTCTGCTCGCGCACCTGGCCCACGTGCTCGGATGGCTGGTCTGACGCTCTAAGCACAGGGATTGACGGGGGCCAATCTGTTGGCGCGGGTCGGCCCCTCGTGTTTGCGACCCGGTAAAGGGGCACGATCGTGTCCCTTTACCGGGTTCCGGTTTTTCGAGCCGAAAGAAATACCGCTAAAGCGCGAATCCCAGGTCCCTGCCCCGCGCGATGAGTTCTTCCCGCGCCGAAGGATGCGCGACCTGGTCGACGATCTGCCGCGCCTGCTCGCTCGCGTCGTTGCCCCAGATGGTCGCGACACCGTGCTCACTGACCACGAAACTGTGCTGGAACGACGTCACCGGACCGGTCAGCCGGGGCACGACCGTCGAAACGTCGGCCTTCGGATGCCACGACGGCAGCGCGATGATCGCCCGGCCACCGGGTGAATGCAACGCTCCGACCACGAAATCGGTCTGCCCGCCGAACCCCGAGTAGATCGCCCCTCTCACCCGGCTCGCGTTGGCCTGGGCGTACAGGTCGACTTCGAGGGCGCTGTTCACCGAGACCAGACCTCGCTGGCGGGCGATCACGGCGGGATCGTTCGTCTTTTCCGTACGCAGCAGGCGGATCCGCGGATTGCGGTCGAGCCAGCGGTACAGGTCCGCACTGCCGAACACGAACGACGCCGTCACCGGTTCCGCCGGATCGAGAGCACCCGCTCGGTCGAGCGCGAGCACGCCGTCGCTGAACATCTCCGACCAGATCGCGAGCCCGCGCCGTCCGGTCACCGCCGCCAGGGTCGCGTCGGGGATCCCGCCGATGCCCAGTTGCAGGGTCGCACCGTCCTCGACAAGCCCGGCCACCCGCTCACCGATGGTCCGCGCCGTGTCCCCCACCGGCCGCGGGACCGGCGACAGCAGCGGTTCCACCACCTCGATGCCGTAGTCGATCTCGTCGACCGGCACGACGCCGTCGCCGTAGGTGAACGGCATCTCGGGATTGAGCTGCGCGATGACCAGGCCGCCGCGGGCCCGCACCGCCTCGATGGCGGCCGGCAGGATGTTCACCTCCGTGCCCAGCGACACGACGCCGTCCACCGGGGCCGAGGTGTGCAGCAGGACGACGTCCGGCGGCAGCGAGTGCTTGAGCAGCTGTGGCACCAGCGAAAGCCGGGACGGGAAGTACCGCAGCCCGGGGCGGCCGCGCATACCCGCGCCCACGAACGGCGTCTCCAGCATGACACCCTCACGGTCCGGCATGCCGGCCTGCGCGTTCAGCGCGAACAAGCGGTACTCCGCCAGTGCCGCGTCCAGCACCTTCAGCGCCCGCATCGGCGTGGCGAAGTTCCCGCTCACCACTACTCGCGGCTTTGAAGCGGGCACGCCCGCGAGAACGGAACCGAGCTGGCTCTCCGACAAGACGCGCATGAGCCGATCATGCCCGAGGAGCCCCTCGCCGGCGCGGGCCGGACCCCCAGAAACCGGCCCGCGTCCGGCCCCGCCCGACCATGGTGCGACCGGGACCGGTGCCCGCGCATGGGTGCCGGGACCCCATATTCCGGTGCGGCGTCGAACGGCCACCGTCCGTGCCCGGCGGTCACTCTCCGGACATCTTCGTGTGTGCGCTGAATGTGGGGGTGCCGCCCCCATGTGCGTACCGCGCCGGACTGAAAGCATTACCGCCGTGACGCCCCCACCATCGGCGACGTCCCTGCCGCCGAGGTGGTGGGAGCACGGCCGGACCCCGCGCGAACGGACAGCGGACAAGCCCCTCTGGGCCGACTTCGCCGAACACGCTGTCACCACGCTTCTGCCGGAGCGCCCCCCAGTCGGTGACTGGCGTGTGCGGTTCGCCGGGGTCTTCAGGTCTCTCGTCGACGCCGCCTCGCGTGACGCGGTCCCGGACGATCTCCCCGGCGCCGACGTCGACGCGCTTCGTCGGGGTTTCGCGGCGCAACTCGACCAGCATCTGCTCAACCTCTCGGTCCGTACGCTGGTCCTCGAACTCCACCGCGCCCGCAAAGCCGGAGCCCTCCAGGGCGAGACGCCCGAAGAGCGCTTCTCCGATTTCGTGCGCCGGCAATCCACTCCGGCCGGGCTGGTCCGGTTGTTCGGCGAGTACCCGGTGCTGGCCCGGCTCCTGGCCCAGGCCTGCCTGTACGCCGCCGAGGCCCACGCCGAAATGCTCGCCCGGTTCTCGGCCGACGCGGCCTTGCTGCCCTGCTCGGTCATCGACGGCGAACTCGGCACGCTCGTCGAGGTCGCGGGCGGGTTCGGTGACTCGCACGCCCGCGGCCGGTCGGTCAAGCTGCTCCGCTTCTCCAGCGGCGCCAAGGTGATCTACAAACCGCGCTCGCTGATCCTGCACGAGCGGTTCACCGACGTCGTCGAACAGCTCAACAAACGGCTGCCCGGGCTCGAACTGCGCACCGCCGACGCGCTGACGCGTGACGGATACGGCTGGCTCCGGTTCGTCGAACATCAGCCGTGCGCCGACCTCGGCGACGTCGACCGCTTCTACCGCAGGCAGGGCATCCTCCTGGCGCTCCTGCACGCGCTGGACGCCACCGACGTCCACTACGAGAACATCATCGCCTGCGGCGACCAGCCGGTACTGATCGACATCGAGACCCTGTTCCAGCCGTCGCCGCCCGTCCCGCCGGAGGGCGACCCCGCGGCGGCGATGCTGGCGCGTTCGGTGCAGCGCACGCTGCTGCTCCCCCAGCTCTTCGCCGGCGAGCACGGTGCCGTCGACATCTCCGGCCTCGCCGGCCGCGGTGGCAAACTGCCCACCGACCGGGTCGATTGGGCCGACGCGGGAACCGACCGGATGCGGCTGGTCCGGGTGCCCGGCGAACTCGCCGGGAGCAACAACCTGCCCCGCCTCGACGGCCGCGACGTCGCCCCCGCCGAACACAGCGCGGCGCTGCTGGCCGGATTCCGGCTCGGCTACGACGCGATCTCCACCGGACGGGACGAACTCGCCGAGCTTCTCCGGCGCTGCGCCGAGGATCCCATCCGGGTGCTCATCCGGCCGACGAACTTCTACTCCCGCCTGCTGGACGAGACCACCCATCCCGACCTGCTTCGCGACGCCGCCGACCGCGACCACGCGTTCGACCTGCTCGAAGAAGACTCGGTGCGGGAGGAGAAACTGCTCCGGCTCGTGCCGCACGAGCGGGACGATCTGTGGGCGGGCGACGTGCCGATGTTCACCTCGAACCCCGGTTCGACGTCGCTGCTGGATTCGTGTGGCGACAGCGTCGAAGGGGTCGTCGAACAGCCGTCGCTGGACACCGTGCTGGCGAAGGTCGCCGAAATGGATCCGCTCGACCAGCGGGACCAGGAATGGCTGATCTCGGCCACCCTCGCCATCAGCACGGCGGCCGACGGCCACCACGGCGGCGGCGAGACCGCGGAAACGGCGGTGCCGAATCAGGCGCCGGACGCGGAACGGCTGCTGGTCACCGCGTGCGGGATCGCCGACCAGATCGTCGCCAACGCCTTCTCCGACGAGCATCGCTCCAACTGGCTCGGGATCGAACTCGTCGACGACCGTTACTGGACCGTTCTCCCGATGGGCGCGGGCCTCGGCGAGGGCTACTGCGGTGTCGCGTTGTTCCTCGCCCAGCTCGCCGAGCTGACCGGGATCGCGCGGTACCGCGATCTGGCCGCGTACGCGATCAGCCCGCTTCCCGGCCTCTTCGCCACCCTCCGAGCCGATCGCGAGCTGGCCGCCACCGCCGGCTGCGGCGGGCTTCTCGGACTCGGCGGTGTCGCGTACACGATCGCCCGGCTCAGCACCCTGGTCGGCCTTCCCGCGGGTGACCTCATCGAGCAAGCCGTCGAGCTGATGCCCGAGGCCACCTCCGAAACGCCATCCGGGTTCACGACCGGGCTCGCGGGTGGTGTCGCCTCGATGCGTTCGGTGTATGTCCAAACAGGACTGGAGACGGCGCTGGCGCGAGCCGACCGCTACGCCGCACAACTGCTCGAACGCGAACGTCCATCGGAGAAGGCCTTCGCCCGCGGTTCGGCCGGGATCGACTGGGTCCTCCGGGCACACGACCGTCCCGGCGAAGAACCACCCGGAAAGGCGGACGATCGGGCGGAAAGCACCGGCGGCTGGTGCGACGGACTCGCGGGTGACGCCCTCGGAATGGCCGCGCACCTGCCCGATCCCGAGCACGCCAGGGACCTGGACCGGACGATCAGGCGGCTGACCGACGGGGCACCGCTCAAGGATCTCAGCCTGTGCCACGGCGAGTCCGGAGTGCTGGACGTGTTGTGCGTTCTGGCGGAGAACGGGCACACTGGCGCCGCGGCCGCGGTACGCCGCCGGACCGGTCATCTGCTCGCCGCCATCGACCAGCGCGGTGCCCGCTGCGGGACACCCGGCGCGGTCCCCTCGCCAGGGCTGCTGAGTGGCCTGGCAGGGATCGGCTACGGCCTGCTGCGGCTGGGATTCGGCGACCGGGTCCCTTCCGCGCTCCTGCTCCGCCCCGACCGGCCGCATCCCGCGGCCACCGTTTTTCCGCCGGTAAACCGAGTATGAGGAGAAGAACCACATGTACGAAAGAGATCTGCCCGCCACCGAAGACGTCCTCGGCGCCGTGAACCTGCCGCGCGCCCTCGAGGTCGGCTCGCGCAACCACGCGCTGGCGGGCAGCAAGCCGCGGCTGAGCGCCAACCCGCTCGCCACCCTGTCCACGGACACCGGTTCGCCGTCCGTCGTCAGCGTCTTTACCGGCGGCTGGATTTAAGAGAGGCTCACGGAGGCGGGCTCGCGCCGCCCGCCTTCGTGATCAACTTTTGGCCGTGACAGCGGAATCCGCTCGCTATAGTCACGGCGGTGGGTATCCGTTCGTCGCGGGTGATCGGCCGCGACGCCGAACTGGCCGAGCTCTCCGGAGCTCTCGATCGCGCCATCGCGGGTCGCGGCGGCGCGATCTTTCTCGTGGGCGAAGGCGGCATCGGCAAATCCCGGCTCGCCGTCGAAGCCGCCTCGCGAGCGGTCGCCGCCGACATTCCGGTGTTACAGGGCAGGGCCAGTTCGATCGGCCCGCTCGTCCCGTTCCGTCCGCTCACCCAGGCACTGCTGTCGCATTTCCGCGGCGGGGGCCCGCCGGAGGCGACCGAACTCGACCCGTTCGTCCCCGTGCTCGCCCAGCTCATCCCCGACTGGAGCCGAGGAGACCGGCCACGAGAGTCCGGCTCCCTGCTGGTGCTCGCCGAAGCGGTGTTCCGGCTGCTGGCCGTCACCAGCCGCGACCGCGGCGCGCTCCTGGTCCTCGACGATCTCCAGGACGCCGACGCCGAGACGCTGTTCATCCTCGAATACCTCGTCGACAACCTGCCCGCGGCGCAGACCCTGTTCGTCGGCACGCTCCGCAACGAGCCCTCCGACGCGCTGCGCCTGGCGACCTCCGGAGCGCAGCGGATGAGCTGCGCCGTCGTCGAACTCGGCAGGTTCGGCCTCGCCGACACCCACGCGCTCGCCGCCGCCTGCCTTGAGACCGAACCCGGGCAGTTGCCATCGACCGCGACAGAACTGTTGTGGCGCAACAGCGCCGGCCTTCCGTTCATCGTCGAGGAACTGCTCCACGGCATGGTGAACGACGGTCTGCTGGTCGAAGGCCGCGACGGCTGGCGCGTCATCGGCGAACTCCGTGCCCGCGTCCCCGCCGCGCTGGTCACCAGTATCGGTGCCCGGATGGAGCAACTCGGCGAGCAGGCCGGCGAACTGCTTTCGGTCGCGGCGATCATCGGCCGCCGCTTCCCGCTGACGGTGGTGCAGGCGGTCACCGGGACCAACGACCGGACGCTGCACAACCACCTGGGCGCCGCGGTCTCCGCGAACCTGGTGACCACCGACGAGATGACGCCCGGCTGGTACGCCTTCCGACATCCGCTGACCGCGGAAGCGCTGCTGGCGCGCCAGTCACCGGCGCGGAAGGCGGAACTCGCCCGGCAAACCGCCGACGCGGTCGAGGAGCTGTACCCGGGACTGCCGGGCGACCTGTGCGCGCTCGTCGCGTCTCTCCGGCTGACCGCCCTGGACGAGCGGGCGGCGGGCCGGCTGTTCGCGGAGACCGGCCGTCGCGCTCTCGACGCGGGTGCCGCGGACTCCGCGGTCACGATGCTCACCAAGGCCCTCGACCTGCTCGCCGGGGCCGACGCGGGTGATCGGGCCGAGGTGCTGGAGACGCTGGTGCACGCGCTCGGGCAGACCGGTCAGTTCGACCGGGCCGTCGAGCTTTCCGCGGCGTTCGGCGAGATCGGCACGCTCGAACGGGCCGCGAAACTGCGCACCCAGCTGGCGTGGGCCGCCTACATCGCGGGGCGGCACGACGAATGCCTCGGCCAGATCGAACGCGCCCGTGCTCCCCTCGGCTCGGCGATCACCCCCGCTCAGCAGGCGGCACTCGACGCCGTCGAAGCGAACCTCTGGCTCGACGTCCCCGGCAAGACCGGCACGGCCGAGCGGCTCGCGCGTCAGGCGTGGAAGGTCGCCGAGGCGACCGAGCAGCCGTTCGTCGTCTGCCAGGCGTTGCAAGTGCTCGGGATGCTCGCGCTGTCACGGGACCTCAGCGAATCCGAGCACTACATGCAACTCGCGCGGCGGACCGCCGAGGACAACCATCTGCACCATCTCCGCACCCAGGCGCTGGTCCGGCTCGGCGGGCATCGCGTGCTGATGAACGGCGACGAGCAGACCTTGCTGCTCGCTCGCGCCGACGCCCAGCGGACCGGGTCGATCACGCTGCACTGCGCGGTCGATTCCGTGCGCACCATGCACGCGATCCTGCGCTGCGATTTCGGCACCGCGCACACGTTGCTCGCGGAGAACCTCGCCGTGCTGGGCAGGCTCCGGCTGACCGCGTTGCTGCAGTACGCGCATATGACCAGGGCGATGTCGGCCGGGCACCGGGCGGACCGGCCCGCGATGGAGCAGGCACTCGACGACTTCCGCGAGAGCGGCGGCGAGAACGCGCAAGAGATGGTGCTCAGCATCGGGCTGGCGCGTGTCTTCTGCTCGCTGCTCGAAGAGGACTTCGACCGGGCCCGCCGCGAACTCGGCCAGGTCATCGAGCTGGAGGACCGGCGGCCGAGCCGGTTCCACCTCGCCGGCCGGCACGGGCTCCGGACGCTCGTCGACACTCTCGGCGGCGCGCCCTGCCCGGAGGACGGATCCGCGGTGAGCGGGATGCGGTGGAACCGGCAGTTCGTCGAATTCGCGCGCGCCGTCGAGCACGGCAGGCGGGGCGACGCGGCCGAAGCCGAACGAGCGGTGGCCTCCGCCCTGGAGACGTCGGCGCCCTATCCCCTGGCCCGCCATCTCGGGCTCCGGCTGATCGCCGAGCCGGCCGCGGCCGACGGCTGGGGCGATCCGGCAGGCTGGCTCAAGGAGGCCGAAGAGTACTTCCACGGCAGGGACATCCAGGCAGTGGCGGCCGCCTGCCGGACGCTGCTCCGCAAGCTCGGCGCCCCCGTCCGGCAACGGCGCTCCGGCGTCGACCGGGTGCCCGGCGACCTGCGCGCGGCCGGGGTCACCGTGCGCGAATACGAGGTGCTCGTGCTGCTCGCCGAGCGGATGGGGAACAAGGACATCGGCGCCCGCCTGCACATCTCGCCCCGGACGGTCGAGAAGCATGTCGCGAGCCTGCTCGCCAAGACCGGGCTCGCCGACCGTGCGGCCCTCGCCGAACACGCCGCCGGACCGCGACCTGGCATGCTGTGAGCCATGAGCGACCTCACCGTGTACGGCGCCGGCTGGTGCCCCGACGTCAAACGCAGCCGGGCCCTGCTGGATTCGAAGGGCGTCGAGTACGACTACATCGACGTCGAAGCGGACTCCGGCGCGGAGGAGACGGTGCGCGCGCTGCAGAACGGTGAGCGGCGGATTCCGACCATCGTCTGGCCGGACGGCACCCACCTGGTCGAGCCGAGCGACGACGAGCTCACCGCGCACCTGAACCGGTGACCCTCCCGGACGTCCCGGTCGGCACGAGGGTCGTCGTGCGGTACCGGATCGAAGGCGGGTTCACCGACGCCCTCGGCTACCTGCGCTCCCGTGACGACACGGAATGCACGGTGGAGACCAAACGCGGACTCGCGACGATCCGGCTGGCGGACATCGTCCTGGCGAAGACGGTCCCGCCGCCTCCGGCTCCACGCAGGCCTCGTGAGTGGTGAGGACGGTTAGAACCAAGGCTGCCTTAGGTACCTACTGAATGCGGGTGGCCGTCGGCCGCAGGTCCGTGAAGGCCTCCTTCCCTACCCTGAAGGTAGGCAAGGAGGCCTTCACGGACTACACGATCGCCACCCGCGGCTCTGCAACACCATCAGCCCCAGCAGCCACAGCGGATTCGCGTGAAGGCCCCCTTCTCTCGGCTGAGCCGAGGAAGGGGGCCTTCACGTACTACAGGGGGCGCGCCTCGTGAGTGGGTGTCTTGGGTGCCTACGGTCGAGCGGTTTCGCGTGACCGGTGGGACGCCATTCGTGTCTGGACGGACGACACTCAATAGGACTCGGCCGTCGCCGCGGAGGTTGCGAAAGCCACTTTCGCAACGTTGAAGGTTGCGAAAGTGGCTTTCGCAACATCTCCAGCACTCCACGGACCGTGAGCCCCATCGCGAACCGGGCTAGCTCTTGCGCGACTTGGTGGCCTTCTTCTTCTTCGCGTCCTTGGCCTTGCCCTTGACCGTCCCGACGGCGTCCTGCAGCGGCGCATAGGTGCCGAACAGCGCGGGATCCGGCTTCGGAGCGGTGCCCGGACCGCCGAGCGGCTCCGGGTCCATCAGGTACTCGATCCCGTCTTCGCCGAAGCTCCAGCCGCCCTTCGCGCCGTCCGGCCCGTCGGACAGATGCCACACGGTGTTGTTGTGGTCCTGGTTCTCCTCGTCGAACAACGCCGTCGGCGCGATGTCGCCTTCCAGGCCGTCGGCCTTGAGTTCCTCGATCGCGGCGAGCCACTGCTTCTGGTGCACCGTGTCGCGGGCGAGATTGAACTGCAGCATGGCCTTCACACCCGGGTCGTCGGTCATGTTGTACAGCCGGGCCGTCTGCAACCGGCCCTGCGCCTCGGCCGCGGCGTTCGCCCGGAAATCGGCCAGCAGATTGCCCGACGCGACGACGTAGCGGCCGTTCCAGGGGTAGCCCTGGCTGTCGCTCGGCGTGGCCCCGCCACCGGAGATGATCGCCTGCTGGGGGTCCATCCCGCCCAGGATCGCCGCGGTGGCCGGATCCTTCGCCGCCTCGGCCACCATGGTGGCGGGTGCCCCTTCCAGCAGCCGGGCGACCATCGTCGCGAGCATCTCGACGTGCCCGATCTCCTCGGTCGCCGTATCCATGATCAAATCCTTGTACTTGCCCTCGATCCGGCAATTCCAGCCTTGGAAGAGGTACTGCATGGTGACGGTCATTTCGCCGTAGGCGCCGCCGATGAGTTCCTGCAGCTTTCGGGCGTACAAGGCGTCCGGCTTTTCCGGCTTGGCCTCGAACTGGAGCGATTTGGTGTGACGGAACACTGATTACCTCCGAATACTGGGGGGAAGAACGGATCAGCGAGAGTCGGCGATCGGCGCCTTCGAGCCGGAAAGCGGAATGAGCCCGAGTGCGATCATCCCGACGGCCAGCCCGAGGTGCAGCCAGTTGTCGGCGCTGTTGACCGGCACGAAATTCGCCGCCGACCCGTGGTCGATCAGCAGGCCGTACAGCCAGAGCACGAGATAGATCACTCCGCCGCCGACGAGGAACGCCTTCGCGCCGCTCGCCGTCCGGGCCAGCAGGATGCCCGCGACACCGAACGCCAAGTGGACGATGTTGTGCAGGATCGAAACCTGGAACACGCCCAGCAGCAAAGCGCCGGACTCGTGCCCGGCCCCGCTCAGCTGCTCGTAGTTCGTCGTGATGCCGGGAATGAAGCCGAGAATGCCGACGAGCAGGAAGACCGCGCCCACGCCGAGGGCGATGAGCTGGCGCGGAGCCCGCCGAACGGTGGCCGGCGATGCAGTCATGATTTCCTCCGATCCAGGTGGAATGAACTTCTGGAGCATCGAGTACCCGTGCCGGAGCCGGTCACACCGGGGAATCGGTGTTTTCGAATTCGTGGGAATTCCCGTGTAATCCGATGCCGCCGGGGTAGCCACCGCCCAGTACTCACATCGCAAGGAGGCGGAAATCGTGGCCGAGCACGAAGCACTGCAGGCAGGGCCGATCGGCAGGCTTTTCCGGGCCGGCTTCCACGCCCTCTCCGCACTTCGCGGCGCGCGAGCGTTCCACCCGAACGGCCTACTGCTCAAAGGCGAACTTCACGCTTTGAGGCGCGACGACCTCGCGTTGCCGCCGGAACCGGTGACCGTCACCGTTCGAATGTCCAAAGGGGCCGGGCTCCCGGGTCGAATCCCCGACGCGCTGGGGCTCGCGGTCCGTGTCCCCGCCGCCGACCGCGATCCGTGGGATCTCACCCTGACCACTTCGGCTGTCCGGGTGGTGCCGCGGCCGGCGCGATCCTGGACCACCGGCCGCTTCAGCTCGTTGCTGCCCTATCGCGTGAACGGCGAACTGGTCTGGCTGTCGGCCCGCGCGGAAACGCCGCGGCACACCGAAGCGTCGCTGGACGCCTTGAGCCGACTGGTGAACGAAGGACCGGTGACCTACCTCGTCGAAACCGTCCGCGCGAACGGGCATCGGAAACCCTGCGCGACGCTGACCCTCCACGAGGTGGACCAAGACGCCTCGCGCCCCGCCTTCGATCCGATGTTGAACGCTCCCCCCGGCTGGGAGCTGCGGCCCCGCTGGCTCACCGGGTTGCGCGAGCGCGCCTACGAGGGCAGCCGCGAAGGCCGCTGACTCATCCCGCGAGCGGCTTGTCCAGCACCGCCTTCACGTGGCTGAAATTCTCGATCGAGTAGCGCCCGTGATAGCGGCCCATCCCGCTCTCCCCCACCCCTCCGAACGGCAGCTCCGGCGCCGCGAGATGGATGATCGCCGCGCCGAACACCAGCCCGCCCGACGAGGTCTCCGTCTCGATCCTGCGCTTGGTCTCCTCCGATTCGGTGAAGGCGTACAGCGCCAGCGGCTTGTCGCGCTCGTTGACGAACGCCAGCGCCCCGTCGACGTCGGGCACGTCGATGATCGGCAGGATCGGGCCGAAGATCTCGTCCCGCATCACCGGGGCGTCCGGCGAGACATCCGTGAGCACGGTCGGCGCGATGTACTTCTCGTCGCGGTCGGCCTGACCGCCGACGACCACGGTTCCGTTGTCCAGCAAGGCGGCGAGCCGGTCGTGGTGCCGGGTCGAGATGATGCGGCCGTAGGTTTCGCTGGTGGCCGGGTCGTCGCCGAACATCGCTCGGACGGCCTCGGCCAGGTGTTCCGCCAGCTTCGGGCCGGTGTCGCCGATCGCGAGGACGTAGTCGGGCGCGACGCAGGTCTGGCCCGCGTTGGCGAACTTGCCGTAGGCCAGCCGCTGGGCGGTCACGGCGAGGTCCGCCCCCGGCTCGACGATCGCCGGGCTCTTACCGCCCAGCTCCAGCGTGACCGGCGTGAGATGCTTCGCCGCCGCGGCCATGACGATCCTGCCGACCGTCCCGTTGCCGGTGTAGAAGATGGTGTCGAACTTCTGCTCCAGCAACGCCGTCGTCTCGGGGATCGCACCTTCGACGACACGGACGCCCTCGACGTAGTTCGGCAGATGCTCCGCGATCGCGGCCGAGGTGTTCGGCGACAGCTCACTCGGCTTGACGACCGCGCAGTTGCCCGCCGCCAACGCGCCGACCAGCGGCGCGAGCACCAGTTGCAGCGGGTAATTCCACGGCCCGATGATCAGCGCGACCCCTAGCGGCTCGCGAACGACGCGGCCGTCGGCCGGTCGCAGCGGATACGGCAGGCCGGCGGGCTCCGGGCTCAGCCAGGAGTCGAGATTCTCCAGCGTGTGGTCGATCTCGTTCCGTACGAGCGCGATCTCCGCGCGCTTCGCCTCGGCGGTGTTCTTGCGCAGATCGGCGTAGAGCGCCTTGAGGAAGACCTCGGCCTGCTCGGACAGAAGGGTCCGCAGGCCCGTGAGCTGCGTTCGCCGCCACTCCACCGGTTTCGTGACACCGGAGCGGAAGAGGGTGCGCAGTTCTTCGACGACGGCGGGGGCATCGCTGCTGATCATGGTTCTGAGCCTAACCGTGGGCGGTCACTGCCGCGCGGTATAGGGCGTTATACAGAAGCCTAAGGCGTGACTCGCGTGATCAGGGACGTGACTCGCGTGACTGGAGGCCGCACTCGGGTGTTCCGCCGCTGATCACGCGAGTCCCGTCTTCGATCACATGAGTGCGGTGCCAATGCCTCGTGAGTGGTGAGGACGGCCAGAGCGACGGGTGCCTTGAGTACCTACTGGACTGTGGCTGTGGCTGTGGCTGATCGCGGGTCGGGTCCGTGAAGGCCTCCTTGCCTACTCTGAAGGTAGTGAAGGAGGCCTTCACTACCTTCCCCGAGTACATGAAGGCCCCCTTCCTTGCGTCTAGCGCAAGGAAGGGGGCCTTCATGTACTTCAGGTGCCCGACCCGGCGGTCGTGAGTGGCGTTTCGGGTTAGAACCCGAAACGCCACTCACGACCAGCCGCACCGACGCGCGAAGAAAGCGACCGTCAGTCCGGAGTTACGGGTAGCTCACCAGGTTGCTCGGCCGCGTGTCCGGCGGCGTCACAGCCCCGGCGTCGTTGATCACGTGGGTGATGGTCCCCTTGTAGTTCAACGAGACCGTCACCAGATTGTGGAACCGGACGCCGGAGCGGTTCGGCACCTCGAACGCGTGATACAGGTTCACCGACGGGTTGTCGTTGAAGAAGCAGTAGCTGCCCAGGCCCCACGCCTCGTGCGTGGTCACGTTGTCCCCCACCTTGTAGGCGGCGTACCCGTTGAGCCCGTTGGGACTCTTCCAGCCCGCCTGGTCCGGGACGTCGTACGGGATCTCGTTCTGGAAGAAGATCGTCCTGCCGTTCTGGCCGTTCCAGATCACCTGGTACTTCTGGTAGTGCTCGACGAACAGGCCGGTCGCCAGCACGTTGTCGCCGTTGACGACCACGCCGGTGTCGCCGGTGTTGATCGTCCAGCCGTAGGTGCCCGCGTTGCCGTGGTCGGCCCGCCAGGCCCAGATGTGGTCGATGATCGTGTCACGGCTGTTGACGATCAGGCTGTTCGTCGCCTTCCCCGCGATCTGGCCGCCGATCCGGAAGAACACGTCCTGCAAGGTCGTCGGGTTCGCCGCGTGGTTCGTCGCCGAGCCCGTCTGTCCGACCGTGAGCAGCGACTGCGAGTTGGTCGTGCCGGCGTCGAACAGCAGCCCCTTGAGCCGGACGCCGTCGACGTCCGCGACCTTCATGGCGTCGACGCCGTTGTCCGGGACCAGCGTCGGGTAGCCGACGCCGAGGACGACGGTGTTCGCCTTCGTCACATTGAGCGTCTGGTTCAGGTGATAGACGCCCGGCGTGAAGAACAGGTTGCAGCCCTGGGAAAGCGCGGTGTTGATCGACGACGCCGTGTCCCCCGCCTTCACGACGTAGAACTGGCTCATCGGCAGCGAGGAGCCCTGGGTGCCGCCGTTGGCCCAGCTCGGCCCGGAAGCGTTGGTGCGCAAGGCGGGCAGGAACACGCGGTACTTGCCGGAGCCGTCGAGGTAGAGATACGGGACGTCACGAGACACCGGCGTGGTGCCGAGCGTCGTCTCCGGCGGGTTCGGGAAGGTGTTCGCGGGAGCGCCGCTCGTCCCGGAGAAGACCATGTTCCAGACGCCGCCGTCCCAGCTGCCGTAGCTGCTGTCCCGGGTGTACCACTGCTGCTGCGAGATCGACGCGGCCTGTCCGGAGACCTTGGTGTCTGCGGTGTAGCCACCGCTCGCGAACCCGTAGCTGGCCGGGTAGAGCTGGAGCCCGCCACGGATGTCCATCCGGCGGAACGGCGCGGCCTGCGCGACGGCCCAGCGGGTCGAACCGCTGCTCGGGACGACGGCGAGGTTCTCCGCCGAGCGCCAGAAGTTCTGCAGCGCCACACCCTTGTCCGACTCGTTGAACGCGTCGACGGTCACGTCACCGTTGATCACCACGTCGCCCGGGTTCTGCCCGAGCCCCGCGACCGAGGTGTAGTAGCCGACGTTGTCGTGGATGCCGTTGTACACACCGGGCTTGAACAGGTGCGCGTACCGCCGCTCGGTGAACTGCGCGGTCAAGGTGTCCTTCTGCGCGTTGAAGTCCGCGTCGAGCCGGGACTGGATCGACGCCGCGGACATCCCCGGGTCGAAGATCCGCACGTTCGGGCCGAAGTCCGGGACCTCGGCCTGCGCCGGGCAGGTCGCCTGTGTCGATCCGATCGTGTAGCTCGCCGACGCCACCGGGGAGTTCGCCGAGCCGGATTTGAGCGCGATCGCGGAGATCGTCGCGGACGTGGAGACCGTGATCGGCCCGGTGTACAAAGTGGACGACGCCGTCGGCGTGGAACCGTCCACTGTGTACCGGATAGTCGCGCCGGAGGTCGCGCTCGACAGCGTCACCGAACGCGCGCTCGGGTAACTGCCACCCGGCGGATCGAAGGCCGGCGACGCGACGGTCGTGCCGCTGCCGCCATGGGTGTACGTGAAGTGCGGGGTGTCGTACTGCGGCCCGTTCTTCTCGTAGGTGAACCAATAGTCGAGCACCGTGCCCGCCGAAAGCGAGCCGACGGTGTGCCGCCACGTGCCCCCGTTGTCGGTCATGCGGACGTTCTGCTGTCCCACTCCCGGAACACCGGTGTAGTGGATGTCGACGTAGCGCGCGGGGCTCGCCGGAGTGAAGGAGAACTGCGCCTGGGTCGCGTTCAAGGACGCGGCACTCTGGCTGTAGTCGGCGGCCGCGGCGGTGGCACCGCCGAGCCCTGCCGCGATCAGGAGCGCGGAAAGGCCGAGGGCGAGCGCGCCCCGGAACCCTTTCCGCCGTTCGGGCTGCACAAAGATCCGGTTCACGTCGTGACACCTCCGGCGTTGGAAATCCACGGGCGAAGCAATTCGTTGCGCGCCACAACAAAGTAGCCGTCCGTGCGATATGTCCAGATCACGCTTCGGTAACACTGGTGGTCCAAACCACTGACTACTCCGGACAGCCCCTCCGAGTACCGCCGTTCCGCTCGCCTCGTACCGCCGTTCGGGTCACCCAGGCCGCGATCTGCGCACGGGAATCGAAGTCCAGCTTCCGCAGGATGCGCTGGACGTGGCCCTCGGCGGTGCGGCGGGAGATCACCAGCCGATCGGCGATCTCCCGATTGGACAGGCCGTCGGTGATCAAGAGCGCTACCTCGTGCTCTCGGTCGGTGAGTACGGTCTCGACCTCGGCGACGGGACCGCTCTCCGTGCCCTCGGCTTCGTCGAGCGCGAAGGCGACGGCCTCTTCCAAGGTGAACTCGCTCCCGTACCGCGACAGGACCGCGTACCGGCTGTCACCGAGCGCCTCACGGGTCCGCGCCTCACAGTCACCGTGCGGGGCACCGAAATACTTCGAGCCGAACATCGGGTAGCCGACCGATTGCCAGATCCGCCCGGCGCAGCCGAGCAGGGTCGCCGCACGCGCCCAATGCCGCAGCGACGACTCGATCCACGCGAGCACCTCGATCGACAACACCATGCCGAGCAGGTCGTTGAAGGTGCGCTTGATCCTCAGGCAGTTGCGCGCGTAACCGATCGCCGGCTCGAATTCGCCCCGGTTCAGCGCCACGAGCGCCAGCACGTAGATCGCATAGGCATAGGCCCATTCCTCGCCATGCGCGGCGCCGATCGCGCGCGCCTCTTCGCACAGCTCCGCGGCCTCGTCCAACTCGCCGAGGAATATCGACGCGATCGCCATCTCGATTCCGGCCAGCATCACGTTGCCGTTCAGCTCGCCCAGCCGTCGATAGCGGATCCGGGCGTCCTGGAACAGGTCCTTCGCGTAGCCGACGTCGTCGCCGACCAGCGCGTTGCAACCCAGGCGGTGGATCGCGTAGGCGAGCGCCGCCTCGTCCCCGACCCTGCCCGCTTCGGTGCGGCACTCCCCCAACAGAGTCACCGCACGCACGACGTCACCCTGCAGCGTTGACACGTATCCGTTGACCCACAAGGCTTTCAAGCGGTCTTTGCCGCCTTCGCGGACGGCTTCGAGCGCGTGATCGAGCCAGTGTCTCCCCTCCCCCAGCACGCCGCAGCCCGCCCAGTAGAACCACAGCGTGCCCGCGAGCTTCAACCCGGTCCTGCCTTCGGACGGCGTGGCGAGGCAATAGTCGAGCGCTGCGCGCAGGTTCGCGTGCTCCAGTTTGGTCCTCGCGCAGATCTCCGCCTGCTTCGGCCCGAACCAGTCCCGCTCGCTCCGCTCGGCCTGCGCGAGGTAGTAGTCCCGATGGCGGCGCAGGACCGCGTCCTCGTCACCCATGCCGTGCAGCTTCGCCCTGCCGAACTGGCGAAGCGGCTCCAGCAGCCGGTATCTCGTCCGGTCGCCGTCGCGTTCGAAGAGCAGGACCGACTTGTCCACCAGCCCGGCCAGGTGCCCGAGCACCGACCGAGCGGACAGCCCCTCCCCGGCGCAGACGAATTCGGCCGCGGACAGGCTGAACCCGCCTCCGAAGACCGATGCGCGCGCCCAGAGGACCCGCTCGGCGGCACCGCACAGGTCGTGGCTCCACTCCACTGCCGCCAGCAGCGTCTGGTGCCTGGGCAGTCCGCCGCGTTCCCCCTTGGCGAGCAAGTGGAAGTTGTCAGCCAGCCGGGTCGCGAGCTCGTCGAGCGACAGCGCCCGGACCCGGACCGCGGCCAGTTCGATCGCCAACGGTATCCCCGCGAGCATCCGGCACACGTTCGCGATCAAAGCCTGGTTCTCGTCGGTGACGACGAATCCCGGCTCGACCGCGGCCGCCCGTTCGGCGAACAACGCCATAGCCGGATAGTCACGCCAGGCCCCCGATCGCAGCGGGATCCGGGGCGCGGGCAGCGGTAGCGGCGCGACCTGCCAGAGATGCTCTCCCGGGATCCCGAGCCGTTCCCTGCTGGTGATGAGGAAGCGGAGCCCCGGCGACACCCTCAGCAGCCGATCCGCCGACGCCGCACAGACCTCTATCAGGTGTTCGCAGTTGTCCAGGATCACCAGGATCCGGCGCCCCCGCAGGTGATCCGCGAGCACGTCCGCCTGGTCACGGCCCGTGTCGTCGCGGACGCCGAGCGCCTCCAGCACCGTGTGAGCCAGCAGATCCGGGTCGGACAGATCCGCGAGTTCGACGAACCAGACACCGTCGGGGAAGGCCCGGCGCAGTTCGGCGGCGGTATGCAAGGCCAGCGTCGTCTTGCCGACGCCGCCGACCCCGGTCAAGGTCACCAGCCTCGCCTTGGACAGCAGTCTTTTGACCTCGGCGACGTCCCTTTTCCGACCTACGAAACTCGTGGTCCCGGCGGGGAGGCTGCCCGGCCGGTCTGCTGCGGCCGCGGTGCCCACCCCAGAACCGTACGGACGCCCGCGACCGGCGGTCAACGAAGCCAGTGGCCCGTTCGCTCGGTCAGCCCAATCCGGATTCAGTTAGTCCGGCACCACATAGAGCGTCGACACGTCGCCTCCGTGCATGGCCACGAGGCTGGTCCGGCAAGCGAAGAGCACCTCGCGGTTCGCGACCGTGTCCGGTGGGACACCACAGCCGTCGCAAGAGAGTTCGACCGATCCCGGAAAGGTCTCGTCGATCTCGACGTCGACCGTGCGGTCGCAGCGCCGGCACCAGCGATGCCCGGTGACGACCAGTACGTGCAACGGATCGGAGATGCACTGGTGCAACCAGCAGCGGTGCACGTAACAGGTCGTACGCGCGTGTGCGCTCAACCCGTGCTCCTCCGCCACGTCCTCGGCGGCGAGGATCGCGGCCAGCCGACGGTCGGCGAGCTCGCCGTACCGATCCAGACGACCGCCCGCCCGGGGTGTCGTACGCGCATCCTCCGAGGAGACCAACCGGAGACGGGCTCGCGAGGGCGGTGTAGCACTTAGCACCATGTGGGTCTCGACCTTTCGGCATCCACTGGAAGTCCTACCAGGTTGCTCTCGTTCCGCCTGGGCGACACCCGTACAACTACCTGTCTTCTTACCTGAGCGCACTTTGAGTTTCGCGGTGAGACAGTCGCGGCGGCGCGTCGTCCGGGCTACGCTTTGAGCCACGAAATCGCGCTGGGGTTACGTCAGGGGTTAATGACCATGACAGATCCTGAAGCCGCCTCTCGCCGCCACCTCATTCCTGACCGGGTGCGGGACCATGATGTCGAGGCGCTGGAAACACAGACGAAAGCGCTTCGTGCCGTCGACTACCAATGCGGGGGCGGGATGTGCCGCGACGCGGTCGTGGTCCGGATCCGGCGCGGCCATCGGATGCTCGCGATGTCGATCTCCGAACCGTTGCGGGCCAGGCTTTTCTCCGCGGTCGCGGACCTGCACAACCTCGCCGGATGGACGTGTTTCGACAGCGGTCACGTCGGCGCCGCGCAGCATCATCTCGATGTCGCGCTGAAGCTCGCCGCCGATGGCGAAAACGCCGAATTGATCGCGAACATCCATTACCGGCGAGGCCGGATCGATCTGCATTACGGAGTGATGGACGAAGCCCTCGCACAATTCGAACTGGGCAGGCTCGCCGCGAAGCGGGCCGGCTCGAAGCTGGCCGCGAGCATCCTGAGCGCGAACCAAGGCTGGGCCTACGCCAAGAAAGGCGACGCGAACCTCGCCGTCGGGCTGATGGGCCAAGCAGGCGAGGAATTCGCCGAGAAGGGTGACGCCGAGTCACCCGACTGGGCGAGGTTCTTCACCGAGGTCGACGTTTCCGCGATGGCGGGCTCGGTGCACACCGACCTGGCTTTGCGCAGGGGTGGCCGCCATGTCGGACAGGCGATCGCCGCGCTCACCGACGCCGTACGCGGATACGGTCCCGAAATGGCGCGCAGCCGTTCCCTGTGCCTGGCCATGCTGGCCACGGGACACGTTCTCGGCGGAGACGGCGACCAGGCGCTGTCCGTCGGCATCCAAGCGATCGAAAGCGCCGAAACGGTCAAATCGGTCCGCACGAGAGACCGGCTGCGCCCGCTTGAGCGAGAAGCCGCCAAACACCCCGACGACGCCGCTTGCCGGACTTTGTCCGAGGCGGTGACCTTGTTCGTCACCGGCCGCGACCAAACCTGAAGAAGATCCGTTTGTACGGACCTTGTACTCCCGCTGCCCATGCTGCCCGGACCAACCGGATCCGTTTCAGGAGGCAGGAATTGTTGACCAAGGTAGCCGTGCTCGCGACAGCGACCGCGCTCTCCTTCGGCGTGGCCGCACCGGCCGGCGCCGAAGTGACCGCGTTGCCGACCGCCAGCATGGAAGCGGTGCTCAAGGCCGCGCAGATCGACCCGCGCCGCGCGGACAGCGCGCTGACCCCCGGCGCCAAGGACAGCGTGCTGCTGGTGGAGCAGGCACTGGCCGCCAAGGGACTGCTCGACCAGCAATACGTCGACGGCCACTTCGGCACGTCGACGATCACGGCGTACTCCAGCTACCAGAAGTCGCTGGGCTACACCGGGATCGACGCCTCCGGCCTGCCGGGAAAGACGTCGCTCGAGAAGCTGGGCGAGAACCGTTACACCGTCACCGCGGTGGTCTCGGCGGGTAGCCGCCTGACCTACCACGGCAAGACGATGAACACCCGGACCAAGGCGATGCTGGTGAAGGCCGAGGGTCTGCTCGGCAGGCAGCTCACCATCACGCAGGGCTCGTACAACCCCGGTGGCGTCGGTGCTTCGGCCGGGACGCACGACGGTGGCGGCGCGCTCGACATCGGCGTCGAGGGCATGTCCTCGACCACGCGGACTGACGTCGCGCGGAAGCTGCGCCAGGTCGGCTTCGCGGCTTGGGTCCGGACCCCGGCCCAGGGCTTCGCCTACCACATCCACGCCATCGCGCTGTCCGATCCGGACCTGTCGTCCGGCGCGCAGCACCAGGCAGGTGACTACTACCTCGGCTACAACGGCCTCGCCGGTCGCGGTGCCGACGACGGCCCCGCCGTGTCGCCGAAGCTCACTTGGGAGGAGTACCTGCGTTCCTGAACACCTTCACCGAAGGCCACCTTCACCGACGTAGATCGTCGCGAAGGTGGCCTTCGGGCTGTCCGGGAACGCCCAGGTAGGCTTCGGCGCGACGGCAAAACCAGCGGGAAGGGAACATCGCGTGGAGGCTCAACCGGTCGGTCAGTGGCTCGACGAGCTGGCATCGAAGGCCTCGACGCCCGGTGGTGGCGCGGGTGCCGCGATGAACGCCGCCGTCGGTGCCGCCCTGGTCTCCATGGTGTGCAACCTGACCATCGGCAAGCCGAAGTACGCCGAGCACGAGGCAACCATGACCGAGGCGCTCACCAAGGCCGAAGACCTCCGTGCACGCGCTCTCGGCCTCGCCGCCGACGATGCCACCGCGTTCGACGCCGTGGTCGCCGCGTACAAACTCCCCAAGGCCACCGACGAGGAGAAGCAGGCCCGCACCGCCGCGATCCAGGCCGCGCTGGTCGGCGCCGCCGAGGTGCCGCTGCGCACGGCCGCCCTCGCCGCCGAGGTCATCGACGTCGCCGCCTCGATCCTCGAAGGCGCCAACACCAACGTCATCTCCGACATCGCGGTCGCGGCCTCGTCCGCGAAGTCCGCGCTCGAATCAGGCGTGGTCAACGTCGAGGTCAACCTCGCGTCCATGTCGGACGAGCAGCTCCGCAAGGAGACCGAGGCCCGCCTCACCGAGTACACCCCCGCGGCCGGGCGCGCCGACGCCCTGATCGCCCAGGTTCGCGAAAGGCTCGCCCGATGACCCTGATCGACGGGCGCGCGATCGCCGCCGCCATCACCGCCGAGGTCACCGAGACCGCCGCCAAGCTTCGCGAATCGGGCACCGCCCCGACGCTGGCCGTGCTCGTGCCGACCGACGACGACGCCACCGCCTGGTACGTGCGCTCGATCGAGCGTGCCGCCAAGAAGGTCGGCGTCGACTGCCGCGTGGTCCAGCTCGAAAAGCCGACCGGCGCGGACGTCACCCGCGAGCTCGACAAGCTGTCCGCGGACCCGTCGGTCCACGGCATCATCTGCCAGACCCCGCTGCCCGAAGGCGTGACGCTCGACGACGTCGGCGCGCATATCGACCCGCGCAAGGACGTCGACGGCGCCAACCCGGTCAGCCTCGGCCGCCTCACCGCCGGCCTCCCGACCTACGCTCCCGCCACCGCCGCCGCGGTCCTGGAGATCCTGAAGCGCGAGCAGGTCGCCCTGTCCGGCGCCCAGGTCGCCGTCGTGGGCCGCTCGACCATCGTCGGCAAGCCCGCCGCACTGCTGCTGCTCGGCGAGCACGCGACGGTGACCATCTGCCACTCCCGCACCAAGGATCTCGCGGCGGTCACCAAGGCCGCGGACGTCCTGGTCGTGGCCGTCGGCCGCGCGCACTTCATCGGCGCGGACCACGTCAAACCCGGTGCCGTGGTGATCGACGTCGGCACGAACCCGACTCCCGAAGGCGGGCTCGTCGGCGATGTCGACCAGGCCGCGGTCGAGGAGATCGCGGGTTCGATCACGCCGGTCCCCGGTGGCGTCGGCCCCGTCACGACCTCGCTACTGCTGCGGCACACCGTCACCGCCGCGCAGTCCTGATCCACCGAGATCGAACTCCGCACTCGCGTGAGCAGAGGCGGATCTCGCGTGATCAGAGCCGGAACTCATGAGATCCGGCTCTGATCACGCGAGTTCCGCCTTCAATCACGTGAGTGCGGAGTCTGATCACGCGAGTCACGCCTCGGGCACCGCCGGGCGAACGTCGTCAGGTCCCGATCACCGTCTCCACCACCTTCCGCACCTGCGCGATCTCCGGCGCGGGCGCGGTGCGGTCCGCGTACAGCAGATGCGTGGCACCGATGAGCGTTGCGGCCAAAGTCTCGACGTCGGAGTCCTCGGCGATCCGGCCCAGATCCCCTTCCGCCTTGAGGTAGCCGCCGATCATGACGGCGGCCTGGGTCAGCACCGGAACCCCGGCGGGCCATTCGCGGCGCAATCGGGCGCGAAGCTCGTCACGGAAGATCACGAGCGGGACGATCGCGACGGCGACCGACTCGAAAACCGCCGTGAGCGCCGTGGTGAGGTTGTCCACGACCGTCCCGGTGCCGACGGCCTCCCGCAGGCCCTTCTCGTCGAGCTTCTCGATCCGGTCGAGCACGAACTCGGCGAGGAAGCCGTCGAAATCGTCGAAATGCCGGTGCAGCACGCCTTTCGCGCAGTCCGCCTCCGTGGTCACCGCACGGCTGGTGAGCCCGCTCGGCCCGTCCCGCAGCAGGACCCGTTCGGCGGCGTCGAACAACTGCGCGCGGACGGCGCGCAAAGCCACTCCTGTCGGCATTCGGCTCCCTTGCGTTGACGAGTGGGCAAGTGCCCACTTAAGGTGGGCGCATGCCCACTCTACCTTCGGGGCAAGAGCCTCATCGCCATCGACAGGCCGCGGAATCCTTCGGCGTGGACGTCGAACGCTACGACCGGACCCGCCCCGCCTATCCCCCGGAACTCGTCGAACACCTCATCGCCGCCGCTCCCGGCCGCGAGACCCTCGACGTCGGCGTCGGCACCGGCATCGAAGCGCGCCAGTTCCACGCGGCGGGCTGTCACGTGCTGGGCGTCGAGCCGGACGAGCGAATGGCCGAGTTCGCCCGGCAGAGCGGAATCGACGTCGAAGTCGCGAAGTTCGACGATTGGGAGCCCGCCGGACGCCGGTTCGACCTGCTCGTCTCCGGACAGGCCTGGCATTGGGTCGACCCCGTGGCCGCCGCCGCCAAGGCCGCCGAGGTCCTACGGCCCGGCGGACTCTTCGCCGCGTTCTGGCACGTACCCGAACCGCCGGAAGAGGTCGCGGACGCCTTGGCGGACGCTTACCGGCGGCTCGTGCCGGACGCCCCGATCGATCTCAAGAGCGTGCCGAAACAGCCCTCTGACCCGTACGGGCCACTCATCGTGAAAGTCGCCGACGGTCTGCGCGAGGTGGGCGGGTTCGGCGAGCCGGAACGAAGCCGTTACGACTGGGACCGGGTCTACACCCGTGACGAATGGCTGGACCAGCTTCCGACGTTCGGCTCGCTGACCTGGGTCGAATCCACAGTGCGACAAGAGATCCTCGCTGAAGTCGGGGCGGCGATCGACAGGATGGGCGGCCGGTTCACCGCGCGCTACGCCACCGTCGCGATCACCGCGGTCCGGGACTGACCCGCCGGTGACGGGAGCCGCGCCGCTCCCGTCACCGGCGTCCGTCAAGGCGTGACGGGGACGTTGGTCAGCCCGTTCACCGCCCTGGACACGGTGTTGGACGCGTAGACCACGTTCGGCCGTTCCGAGCATTTGGACGTCGACGTGATCTTGATGGCGTACTGGCCGACGCCGCCGAGATCGGACTTGTTGTCCCGCCACACGTTCCCGCAGCCGTTCGGGAACGACGGGGTGGTGGCCGGATTGTGCGTCTCGTAGCCGTTCGCGAAGGTTCCCGGCGAGGCGAAGGTGCCGGTGTTCCCCTCGATGACGTATCCGAATCCCTTGACGTCGATCCAGGAATCGGCCGAGTTCTGCCCGGAAATCCCTTGACCGTCGAAGGTGTTGCCGCGGATCACGCCGCCTTCGGTGCCCTCCTTGACGTCGATGCCCTCCGCGGCCACGTACGGTCCGATGTGGTTGTTGAGCACCTGGATCCGGTCGCTCCGGTCGACCCCGCCGGAGTTCCCGTGGCAGGCCCAGTTCGAGTTCGCCGAGCCGAGGTAGACGCCCTCGCCGTACCCGGCCTGCACGAGTCCGGTGTGGCTGATCGTCGAGTCACGGATGACGCTGTCGGCCGAGGAACGGCGGAAGTGCACGGCCTCCTCGTCGATCCGGTGCACCCGCACCCCTTCGATCACCGTGTGGTGCGAGCTGTCGGCGACGATCCCCTTCTTGGCTTCCTGCACGGAGAAGCCCTGGAGGTGCCAGTACGGCGCACCGTACAGCCAGAACCCGTACCCGGAATCCCAGCCCGCCGTCGGGGCCGGGCAGGACGGTGCCTCACCGGACGGGCCGTCGTTGATCAGGACCGCCGTCGACGGTCCGGTCACCGTGATCGGCGCGGCCGCCGTGCCGGGTTTCGTCGCGACGAACGAACCCCGGTACGTTCCCGCGGCCAGCCGGATGGTCCGGCCCGGGATCGCCGCGGCCAACGCGGCCTGCAGTTCCGCCGCGGTGCCGACGTCGACGACGTCCCCGGACGGCACGCTGGTGGTGGTCGTCGGCGAAGTGCTTGTGCTGGTCGGGGACGGCGGGGTGGTGGTCGTGGTCGGCGCTCCTCCCCCGCACGGGCTGCCGTTGACCGTGCATCCGGTCGGCAGGCCCAGCCCGGTGGTGTTGAATCCGAAGGACGCCGTGGCGCCGGGTTTGATCGTGCCGTTGAAGGCGGCGTTGGTCACCTTGTAATGCTGCCCGCTCCTGGTGAGCACCGAGCTCCACGACGTGGTGATCGCGGTGCCCTCGGGCAGATCGAACTCGATCGTCCACTGTGTACTGTTCGCGTCCCCGGCGTTGGTCAGCGTGTACTTCCCGCCGTATCCGCTGTCCCAGGCCGAGCTTTGGGCGAACGTCACGGTCAGGCTCGGGGCGGCGGCTTCCGCCGTGACGACGGCGCCGAACAGTCCCGCCGCCGACGCCGTGGCCGCGATCGCGGCGAGCAGTCGCTTCCTCGTCATTCCGTGCCTCCGCATTTCGTTCCGGCGATCGAGCAGGCGAACGGCAGCCCCTGGCCGGCGGCGTTGAAACCGAACGTCGCCGTGCCGCCGGGTTTGACGCTCCCGTTGTGGGTGGCGTTCCCGAATCGGTAGTGCTGCCCGGTCCTGGTCAGCACCGAACTCCAGGAGCCGGTGATAGTCGTCCCGGCGGGCAGGTCGAACTCGACCACCCACGACCCCACGGAGGCCGAACACGTGTTGCTGATCGTGAAGCCGGCGCCGTAGCCGCTGTCCCACACCGACTTGCGGGTGAAGGTCGCGTTCAGGCAGGCAGTGGGGTTCTGTGTCGTCGTAGTGGAGGTAGGGGTGGTCGTGGTGGGGCTCTGGCTGGTCGGGGAAGACGGCGGCGTCCCGTCGACGGCCTTCAGGAACAGCGACGACGCGGCATCGGTCTTGGACGCGTCGACGCCGTGTCCGACGGTGTAGTCCCGCTGCTCGTTCTTCGCCCAGTCGGCGATCGGGGTCCCGCCGACGTCGAGGTGCTTGTACGCCGTGCCGTCCCACCCGAAGGAGTAGACGCGGTGGCGGTCGGCGTAGAAGTCGTTATACGGGCCGTTGTCCGCGAGCTGTTTGGTCATGGCGTTGTTGAAGAACACGTTGCGATAGCCGGAGGCACCCGACCACTTGACGGCCTTCTTGCCCGCGCCCCACCAGATCGGGAACCAGTTCGAGTCGTCGGGACCGCCACCGCCCTCCTCGCCGCAGTTGGCGCGGCAGTTCCCGGACCGGTGCGCGTACGGGACCTTGACCGTGTTGAGCTCGAAGAGGTTGTTGCGTTCCCAGCCGCCGTGGAGGTTCAGGTCGGAGTCGAACGAGTTGCCGATCACCACGTTGCCCGCGGCGGACCACTGGAAGGTGAAATGCCGCAGCAGGGTCGAGGTGTTGCCCGCGTAGAGCGAATCCCAGACCCGGGAGCCGCGGAAGTAGCCGTTGCCGCCCTTGCCCTTGTTCCACGATCCGTTGAGTTCGTTGTCGACGATCTGGAGGTTCTTCGCCTCCTCGGTGACGATCGGGTGCGAGCCGGTCATGTCCGCGCGGATACCGCGGACCCAGGAGTTCGCCGCCCACTTGAACACGATCCCGTGCATCTCCGCGGCGGGCGCCATGTTGCCGTAGTTGTTGTTCGCATCAGCGGGGTTCAGACCCGGCATGTCCTGGGTGAACCCGAGGTCCTCGAACCCGACGCCGAGCACCGGGTCGACCAGCGGTGCCGCCTTCGAGTCGTAGGTGGCGCCGTCGATCGGGGCGGAACCGTCCGAAGTGGAGTTCACCGGGACGTCGTACTCGAGCGGTTTGTCGAGGGTGATGGTGCGTGCCGTGGTGTCGAGCGCGGCGATCGTGAAGATCTGCTGGCGCATGTGCATGTTCAGCAACGGGAACGTGGTCGGTGTCGCCTGCTGCTGCTCGTAGAACTTCTGCGAGTTGGCCGCCCGGATGTTGACCAGGTTCCCGGCGGCGAGCGAGGTCAGCGCGCCGCTGCTCGCCAGGTGGACGACCTTGTCCCCCGTCCGCGCGGCGAACGCCGTGTCACCCGGCTTGCCCCGCAGCTTCACTCCGGCCTTCCAGTGGACGTTGATCGTGCCCTCGAAGATGTCCTTGCGGTTCGCGGGCGCGGCGGCGTAGTCGCTCGCGTAGGACGTGTGCACTCCCCTGGACTGGACGCGGAACAGCCCGCGGCCGGGCCACAGCCAGCCGCCCTTGCCCGCACCCGAGGTCATCCCGTCCTCGTCCCAGTCGGAACCGTCCGGAGTGAGGGCGTCGTACAGGGTGTTCGCGTCCGGCTTGTAGACGAACTTCGTGGCGTCCTTGCCCGCGCCGCGCAGGATCAGGTAGTCGGCGTCGACGTGGATCTCGTGCGTGACGTCGAACCGGCCGGCCGGGAAGGTGATCGTGCTCAGCTTCGTGTAGCTCCCGGACGGCGAGCACGCGCTCTTGATCCCGTCGATCGCCGCCTGGATCCCGTTCGTGTCGTCGGCGCCGTCGTCCGGTTCGACGTTGTACTGGCTCGCCAGTTCGGCCGCGGTGACCTGGCAGGCGGCGTTCGGATTCACTTCACCGGCGCCGGGTAGCGCGGCACCACCGCGATATCCGGCTTTGGACCAGTCGTAGAGGCCGGCGACCGGCGCGCGGCGATTGGCCGCGCCGAGGTCGAGGCCGGTCAGCGCGCCTGGTCCCGGCGCCGCGTCCGCCGCCGGGGGCGGTATCTGCAGGAGCGCGACGGTGGCGACCACGGCGGCGACCGCCGGTAGGACGGCACGACGAAGAGGACTTTTTCGGGACACCCGAAACCTCCGTGACGGACTGACGGAAGGTGTTGCGGCGTGTACACCCGGACCCCGTCTTTATAGTTCACGTCCCTGGCGTCCGTCAACGGATGTGAATCACGTCCACGTATGTGAACGGTCAGTGCTCTCCGGAGCGGAAGCGATCGAGCACTCGACGTTCCCGTTTCGTCGGACGCCCCGCGCCCCGCTCCCGCCGCGCGACCGGTACGGCGGCCTCCGGCGGCGGCGCCGGCGTCCGGTCGATGAAACAGGTCGCCGCGTCGGCGGCACCGACCCGCTTCTGGATCACCCGCGCGACTTCCAAGATCCGCGTCGTGTCGTGAACCCGCGCACGGACCTCGTCACCCGCCACGACGGTGGTCGCGGGTTTGGCGGGTTTGCCGTTCACGCGGACATGGCCGCCACGGCAGGCCGCTGCGGCGTCCGGACGCGTCTTGGTCAGCCGGACGGCCCACAGCCAACGATCAACTCGAGTGGACTCCACAGCAGTACATAGTGGCCTATCGGCCGACTTTATTGCCACTCGGTATAGACGCAGGTATAACTTGTTCTAAATCCCTCAACGGTGAGGAAGATCACGTGAGCGACGAAACCATGTGGAGAAGCGCTTCCGGACAGTTATCACGTCGCCTCTTTATTGCTGGAACCGGTTCTATCTTGGGGGCCGCCGCCCTCGGTGGGACGGCTTCCGCGAAAAGTTCGATCGCCGACGCCGCCCGAATCCCGGCGCTCGTCATCGGCTCCGGATACGGCGGCTGTGTCGCCGCGCTCCGGCTCGCCGAAGCCGGCGTCGACGTCCACCTCGTCGAACTCGGCATGGCATGGGACACCCCGGGCACGGACGGCAAGATCTTCGCCAACACCACCAAGCCCGACTATCGCTCCTTCTGGCTGCGGACGAGGACCAAGCAGCCGTTGAGCAACTTCCTCGGCTTCCCGCTCGACAAGGACGTCCCGCGCCACACCGGGATCCTCGACGCCGAAGAGTTCAGTGGCATCACCGTCTACCAGGGCCGAGGTGTCGGCGGCGGCTCACTGGTCAACGGCGGGATGGCCGTCACGCCGAAGCGCGAGAACTTCGGGTCGGTTCTACCGACGGTCGACGCGGACGAGATGTACGGCGTCTACTACCCGCGCGCCAACGCGGGTCTCGGCGTGGCCACCATCGACCCGGACTGGTTCGAGACCGCCGAGTGCTATCAGTACGCGCGAGTCGGCCGGAAACACGCGCAGCGGTCGGGTTTCCCGTTCCTGTTCGTCCCGGACGTGTACGACTGGGACTACATGAAGAAGGAACAGGCCGGCACGGTCCCGAGGTCCGCGCTGGCCGGGGAGATCCTCTACGGCAACAACGCGGGCAAGAGGTCGTTGCAGCAGACCTATCTCCCGCGGATCAAGGCGACCGGGCGGGTGACGATCTCGGCGCTGCACCGCGTCACGTCGGTCACGCCCGCGTCCGGCGGCGGATACACCGTGGTGATGGAACAACTCGACACCGGAGGCACGGTGACGGCGACGAAGTCGGTCACCGCGGACAAGGTCTTCTTCGCGGCCGGCAGCGTCGGCACGAGCAAACTGCTGGTCAAGCTCAAGGCGACCGGCGCCCTGCCCAACCTCAACAACGAGGTCGGAAAAGGCTGGGGCGACAACGGAAACGTCATGTGCGGCCGGGCGAACCACATGTGGGACGCCACCGGGGCCCTGCAGTCGTCCATCCCCACCGCGGGGATCGACAACTGGGCGGCCGGCGGAGCGTTCGCCGAGGTCGCGCCGCTGCCCACCGGTATCGAGACCTACGCCTCGTTCTACCTGTCGATCACCAAGAACCTCAACCGCGCGACGTTCTCCTGGAACCCGAGCGCGAACAAGGTCGACCTGAACTGGCAGACCGCCTGGAAACAGCCGTCGATCGAGATGGCGAAGACGATCTTCGACAAGATCAACGCGAAGGAAGGCACGATCTACCGGACCGACCTCTTCGGCACGTACAAGATCTGGGGTGACCACCTCACCTACCACCCGCTCGGCGGCGCGGTGCTCGGCAAGGCGACCGACAATTACGGCAGGCTCCACGGCCATCCGGGGCTTTACGTGATCGACGGCGCGTTGATTCCGGGTAATACGTCGGTGAACCCGTTCGTCACCATTACCGCGCTGGCGGAAAGGAACATCGAAAAGATCGTCGCCACCGATCTGTGACGACGATCCATAATAGGCCGGGGCCGCCACCCCGGCCTATTCTTTGAACAAGCACTGTCATATCTTCGGAAGAACGCAGACGGTGTCGATGCCCAGAACGTGGTTCAGCCGTCCGAAGGCGAGCCAAGAACCGATGCTCATACTCAGTTCGACGATCTCCTTCTGGCTGTAATGCTCCGCCATCCGCTTCCAGAATTCGTCGTCGATGCCGTGGTGGTCGAGCGCGTAGCGTTCGGCGTACTCGGCGGCCAGCCGGGTCCGCTCGTCGAACGCGTCGGTGGTGCGCCACTCGGTCACCGCGTCGGCGAACTCCTCCTCGACCTTCACCCCGTCGCGTTCGGTCCGCCAGTCCAGGCAGAAGACGCAGCCGTTGATCTGCGCGATCCGCAGCCGGGCCGCCTCGAACTCGCGCAGCCCCAGCGTGGTGTGCGAGTACACCGCGAGCGAGAGATTCGACGCCGCGACGCCGATCCCGGGCACCATCTCGCCCCACACGTAACCGATCGGGTCCTTGCCCTCGGGAATGTCGATGTTCATCGCGCGCTCCTTCCGAGCTTGCCGGTGGCCGGTCGCAAGGGGACGTCGAGTGCGTCGTAGAGGCCCGGTTTCGCGTCCACGAGCCAGTCGATGGCGCCGACCAGCCTGCCGACCGCGGTCGCGTTGCCGCCGGCGGACCGGTTCTCGCCCTCGTCGGTGGCCTCGACCGAGACCTCGATCCTGGGACGGCCTTCGATGATCACCTTGTGCGCGCCGTCGCCGCTGGGCGGCATCGGCCAGTCCGGCGCGCACGAGGCGTGGATCCGGGTGACGTGCTCGACGACGATGCGGGGTTCGCCGTCCACGATCCCCTGCACTTCGAACCGGACGGCGCCTTGCGTGCCCACTTCGAACTCGCCCATCGCCCGCGTGGTCACGGTTTCCTCGAGCGGGCGGCGCTCGAGCGTCTCGCGGATCTCGTCCAGTTCGACGCCCAGACCGCGCGCGATGAGCCGGACCTGCCCGCCCCACACCATCGTGGGCACCGACGGGGCCAGCATCGGCGGCTGATAGTCCATCGGCTGCCCCATCCCGACCAGATAGCGGACGGAATCCGGCTGGTCGTAGGTGGAGTAGTCGAAGATCTCCTGGCAGCGGACCGCGTCCACGGTGGTGCCGAGCCCGCTGACCAGCAACGGCAGGATGTCGTTGCCCCAGCCGGGATCCACGCCGGACACGAACAGCGAACCGCCACCCTCGGCGATCGCCGCGAGCACCGGCTCACGCAGTTCGTCCGGCGCGTTACGCTGGTCATACAGCGCGTAGAGCGCGGGCGTCACCACCACCGCACCGGCCCGGACCGCGCGGACGATGTCGGCCAGCGCTTCGGCGGGCCGGATGTCACCTGACGCCGCGTACACCACCGCCCGTGGACCCGCCGCCAGGACCGCTTCGACGTCATCGGTCGCCGCCACACCCAGTTCGCCGTCGATCCCCGCGAGCGCGGCCGCGTCACGGCCGACCTTCGCGGGATCGTGCACGAGCACTCCGGTGAGTTCCAGCGCCGGATGCGCGTCGACGGCCCGGATGGAGGCACGGCCGATGTTGCCCGTACCCCAGACAACCGTGGGAATCATGGAGTCGAGATTAACCGAATCCAAGTGCGGTTCCCAGTACCGGAACAGTCACGAAACCGCAGGTCAAAGCGCATTACTCGGGTTCATTCGAGCGGGCAACGAAACCGTTCCGGTACGCGGAACGGGCGCCGTTTTCCCCGCGTCCGGCAATACCCGTTGGACCGGTCGCGCGACGTCTGTGTAGTGTGCGCTCTCGTGACGAGCCCCGAGTCGGACAGAACCCCGCCGCCGGTCATCCGGCGGCGAGTCTTCCTTTCCTGCCGTTAGGTCCTCTCGCCTCCCGGTGACCGGAGCGCTGTTCCGTGCGCCCGGCCGGGTTTCCTCCTGTCCAGCGCACGGCTCCTCCTGATCGCCTTTCCCATGGGAGTCGTCCGTTGCCCCTGTTCGTCTATGTCCTCGGCCTTGCCGTTTTCGCGCAAGGCACCTCTGAATTCATGGCCTCCGGTCTAGTACCGGGGATCGCCGGCGAGCTGTCCGTACCGGTGGGCGCGGCCGCCGCGCTGACCTCGGCCTACGCCGTCGGAATGATCGTCGGCGCTCCCGCGATGGCCGTGCTCAGCGCGCGCTGGCCCCGGCGCCGGGCGTTGGCCGGGTTCCTGGCCGCTTTCGTCGTCGTGCACGTCATCGGCGCCGTCACGACGAGCTTCCCGCTGCTGTTCGGCACCCGGGTCGTCGCGGCGGTGGTCAACGCCGGTTTCCTCGCCGTGGCGATGCCGGTCGCGGTCGCTCTGGCGCCACAAGGGAAACAGGCGCGGGCGACCGCGATCCTGTTGGCGGGCATCACGTTGTCGTGTGTGGCCGGAGTACCCGCGGGCGCCGTGCTCGGCGATCTCGCGGGCTGGCGCTCCGCGTTCTGGGCGGTGGCCGCGTTGTGCCTTCCCGCGCTGGTGCTGGTGTTCCGTTCGGCACCCTCCGGCGCGGCGACGCCGCCCGAAGTCTCGATCAGGCGCGAAGCGCGCGAACTGAAAGCGCGTCCCGTCCGTCAGTCGATGCTCTTGGCCGCGTTGGTCAATGGTGCGACCTTCGCGACGTTCGCCTTCCTCGCGGTCATCGCGACGGACGTCGCGGATCTTCCGGCCGGCGCGGTTTCCGGGCTGCTGGCGGCGTTCGGCGTCGGCGCTTTCCTCGGTGTCACGGTGGCGGGCCGCACGGGCGATGGTGAACTCCGGCGCGGTCTGGTGCTCGCGTTGTGCGCCTTGCCGGTGGGCTGGGCCGCTCTCGCGGCCACCGGCGCGCACCCGATCGCGTTGTTCGTCCTGGCGACCGTCCAAGGTGGACTGTCGTTCGGCTGTGGTTCCGCGCTCGTGGCCCGGGTCATGCACGTGACTCCCGGAGCTCCGACGCTCGGGGGTTCGTTCGCGACGGTCGCGCTCAACGTCGGCGCGTTCCTCGGGCCGGTCCTCGCGGGTTTCGTCACGGAGTCGACGGCCGACTACCGCTACGCCATCTGGATCAGTGCGGCGATCGCGCTTGTCCCGCTTCCGTTCGTTCTGCGGAAGAGGTCGCCGGTCCGTTCCTGAGCCGCGCGTGCAGGTGGACGTCGTGCCACCCGTCGACGTGCAACATCGATGAGCGCAGCGTGCCTTCGAGTTCGTACCCGGCCTTGCCCGCGACGCGGCACGAGGCGGCGTTCGCGGTGGAATGCAGGAGGAACAGCCGGTTCAGCCGCACGGTTTCGAACGCCCACCGCGTCAACGCCGCCACCGCGTCGCCCGCGATCCCCGCGCCGCGGGCGGCCGGGAGAACCCAGTAGGACAGTTGCGCCGACGCCTCGAAGAGCGAGATCGCGCGAAGACCGACCTGCCCGACCGGCCGGTCTTCGCGCGCGTCGACCACGGCCCAGCTCGCGTCGGTCTCGTCCGTCCAGCGCCGTTCCCAGCTCGCGATCCACTCGCGGGCCTCGTCCGCCCCGTCGATACGGCGGACATGCCAGCGCTGGATGACGGGGCAGGCGAAGGCGGATTCGACGTCCTCCGCGTCGTCAGCGCACCAGGGTCGCAACACCAGCCTGTCGTCGACGATCAGACACGGCTGCCGGGCCGAGCGGAAGGTACCGGCGGGGAGAGCGGGCTCGATGAGCAGAGGCACGCGCCCATCATGGCGGGTCCGGCTGGGTAACATCGGCCGGACCATGGAGATGATCACCGTCCCGGCAGGCCGGGCGACGCTGGCGGACCGGCGGACGCAGCGGAGCTGGACCGTCGATGTCGCGTCGTTCCTGCTCGGCCCGGTTCCGGTCACCCAGGAGACCGGACGGCTTCCCCTCGTCGACGTCTCCTGGCAGGACGCGCTCCTGTTCTGTAACGCCCTGTCCGAACGCGAGGGTCTGACTCCCGTCTATGAGCTGGATTCGCCGACCTGGGACCGGTCCGCGAACGGCTACCGCCTGCCCACCGAAGCGGAATGGGAACACGCCTGCCGCGCCGGCACGACCGGCCCCCGTTACGGACCACTCGACGAGATCGCCTGGTACCGCGGGAACTCGGCGGAGTCCGTGCACGACGTCGGCGGGAAGGCGCCCAACGCGTGGGGCCTGCACGACATGCTCGGCAATGTCTGGGAATGGTGCTGGGACGTCTACGACGCCGAGGTGTACGGCGAGTACAGAGTGTTGAAGGGCGGGGGCTGGTTCGACGAGCAGTGGAGCTGCCGGGCCTCGGTGCGGCGTCGCAGCCACCCCACGTTCCGCGTCGACGACGTGGGCTTCCGCCTCGCCCGGTCACTGTGACCCCGGCCTCTCGCAGGTGTCGATCACCCGATTGAATGACGCCAGGACACCCGGCCAGGGTGTCGGACCTCTGGAGGAAACCGTGACCGGAACCGCTCCCCGAGACGTCGAACGCGTCTACTCCACCGCCGACGTCGTCGCGAAACTGCGCAGGCTCGCCGACGCGCTCGAGTCCGAGACCTCGTTCCGCATCCAGATCGCCGGGGAACGGTTCCGCGTCCCCGCCCGCGCGCAGTTCTCGATCGAGCACGAGCGCGGTGACGGTGAGGAAGAGGTCGAGTTCCAGCTGAAGTGGAAGATCGAGGAGACCGACTCGGACGACGACGCCGAGGGCACCGTCGTCTGACCTTTCTGTCCACAAAGGACAAATTGTGAGCCCAAGGGGGCCCCGAGCGTCGGCGATGCAGCCTCCGCTGACGTTGTGAAAGCCACTTTCGCAACCTTCAACGTTGCGAAAGTGGCTTTCACAACCTGTCTAACCGCCTTCACCACTCACGAGGGCCTCAGACGATACCGCCGTTGGCGCGAAGGACCTGCCCGTTGACCCACCGCGCCGGACCGGCGAGGAACGAGACGACCTCGGCGATGTCGGACGGGGTGCCGAGGCGTTCGAGCGGGGGCTGCGCCGCCATGCTCGCGATGGTCGCCTCGTCCTTGCCGTCGAGGAACAGCGCCGTGGCGGTCGGGCCGGGGGCGACCGCGTTCACGGTGATGTCGCGGCCGCGCAGTTCGCGGGCGAGGACCAGCGTGACGGCTTCGACGGCGCCCTTCGTGGCGGCATAGGCGGCGTATCCCGGCAGGGCGAGACCGAGCACCGAAGTCGAAAAATTGATGATCGCGCCGCCGTCGCGCACGCGGCGGGCGGCCTGCTGGTCGACCACGAAGGTGCCGCGGATATTGGTGCGGTGCAACCGGTCCAGCCGGTCGAGATCCAGTTCGGCCACCGGCGCGAGGTACATGATTCCCGCCGCGTGGACCACGACGTCGACACCGCCGAACGTCTTCTCCGCGATGTCGAAGACGGCCGCGACGGCTTGCTCGTCGGCGACGTCGGCCTGGGCCGCGATCGCCTGGCCGCCCCTGCCGGTGATCGCGTCGACCGCGGCCTGCGCCTCGTCCTTGTTGCCGCCGTACACGACGACGACCGCGAATCCATCCGACGCGAGCCGCTCCGCGGATTCCCTGCCGATGCCCCGCGACCCGCCGGTGACGATCGCTACGCGTGCCATGACTTGCTCCCATCAGGCGTTTCCATTGATAACGAGATCACAGTATCACCGATATCGAACCACTGCTACCGGACGAGTGTTATCGTCGATACATGACGTTGACGACGAAAGACCGGTTGGTCCGCGCGGCCGCGGAGCTGCTGCGGGAGGGCGGACGCGAGGCGTTGTCGACGCGTGCGGTCAGCGCCGCCGCCGGAGTGCAGGCGCCCACGCTCTACCGGACCTTCGGCGACAAGGACGGGCTGCTCGACGCAGTCGCCACGTATGGCTTCAAGAGCTACCTGGAGGGGAAGCACGCCCTCGGCGAGACCGACGACCCGGTGGGCGACCTGCGGCGAGGCTGGGACCTGCACGTCGAGTTCGGCCTGCAGCAGCCCGCCTTCTACATGCTCATGTACGGCGAGCCCCGCGTCCGCGAAGCCCGCCGGGAGGCGGACGCGATCCTCCGCCGGATCGTCGGCCGCATCGCCGAGGCCGGCAGGCTGCGCGTCCCGGTCGAACAGGCCGCGCAGCTGGTGCACGCGACCGGCATGGGCGTGATCCTCTCGTTCCTCGCCAGCCCGCCCGACCAACGCGACCCGGACCTGATCGTCGCCGCGCGCGAACATGTCATCGCGGCCATCACCACCGACAGCGCGGACGAGGCGTCGGACGTCCCCAGCCGTGCGATCGCGCTCAAAGCCGCGCTGGAGAAGGAACACGGGGACGTACTGACCCCGGCCGAGCACGCGATGCTCGCCGAATGGCTCGACCGCCTCGCGCGGTGACCTACCGGCCGACGGCCTTCGCCGCCGCGACCGCCTGACCGGCGTACGACCGTCCGAAAAGGACAGTGTGGACCAGGAGCGGGAACAGCTGGTGCGCGCCGATCCGGTCGGTCCAGCCGTCGGCGAGCGGGGCGACCTCCTGGTAGGCGGCGAGCACCCGGTCGAGCAACGGGCAGCCGAACAACTGCAGCATGGCTAGATCGGTTTCGCGGTGACCGCCGTGCGCCGCCGGATCGATGAGCGAGGCTTCGACAGGCCCCCACAGCACGTTGCCGTTCCACAGGTCGCCATGCAGGCGCGCCGGAGGTTCCGCCACTTCCGGGAGCCGCGCGCAGGCCCGCTCGATGACTGCGGCCTCGTCAGCGTTCAGAGTGCCCTCGTCGACCGCGCGACGGACATAGGGCAGGACTCGATACTCGGCGTACCACCGCGACCAGTCGTTTCCTGGCGTGTTCTTCATCGGGGCCAGGCCGATCCACGCGTCGACGGGGCCGTCCGGCGGCGCCGCGCCGAACGCGGGCGCGCCCGCCGCGTGCAGTGCCGCGAGCCCTCGCCCCAACCGCTCCGCGGCGTGATGCGTCGGCCGCCCTCCGCCCACCAGATCCGTGACCATCCACTCGTCGTCGTGGCCGCGCACTTCGGGCACCCGCACGGCACCGGGCTCCCCCAGCCACCGCAGGCCAGCGGCCTCCGCGGGTATCGCGTTCCGGGCATGGCCCCGTTTGACGACCACGGTGTCGCCGCTGTCCAGCACCACTTCGGTCACCCCGCTCGAGAGGCTTCTCTGCCCGGAGACGGCGCGTCCGGTGATCCTCGTGGCAGCCTCGGCAGGCGGCGAAACCTGGGTCATGTCCGCAACCTACCTCCGCCGATCGGGTGAACGCTCGTTGGCTAAAGTGCACTTCGGGGGAAATCCAAATGTTTTCACTTTTCCGAGGGGAGATCGGTCGTGCCCACACGTCCGATAGTTCGTCATGCCGTCGTCGCCGCGATGCTCGGTGCCGCGCTGGTCGGCTGCACGCCACCGCAGAACGTCGGTCAGGCCCGGAGCGCCGGCGCCACCACTTCCGGCGAGACGTCGGCCAGTGAACCGACGACGACGCCGAAGCCGTATCTCACCACCACGCCGACCCTGGAGGTCACCGGCGAGGCGGTCAAACCGGGTACGAAGCTCAAATTCGGCGAGCAGGCGATCATCCCGTTCTACAGCCACTACGCGAAAGGGGTCATCGGGCTGACGGTCACCGTGGAATCGGTCAAAGCGCCCGACGCCGACATCGACGGCCTGCCGCTCAAGGATGAGGACAAGGCGAAGCTGCGGGGCAAGAACTTCTTCTTCGTCCGCGAAAAGCTCACCAACGTCGACGGCTCCAACATGGCCGAGGTGTACACCCCGATCCTCAGTGCGAAGACCAAGAGCGGCGGCTGGCCGGGTTCACTTCTGGGCATGGGCGACGCCGACGTCACCGGGTGCGAGGACCAGAATTTCGCACCGAAGGACTTCTCGACCATGGGCGCGGTCTTCGAGTCCTGCCGTCTGCACTTCGGGGTCGCGTCCGATCCGATCACGTCGCTGTCGTACACCTCGCAGCCTTACGAAAGCGCTGATTCACGCGCCGTCACGTGGCGGAACAAATAGCCCAGCCGGTTTCCCGGCCTCGGTCGGGCTGCATCCGGTCAACGCCCGGAACTCCCGGACGAGATGCGCCTGATCGCTGTAGCCGCCCAGGTGCGCGACCTCGGCCCACGGAAGGGACGACGCCCGGCTCATCAACGCCAGCACCCGATTGAGCCGGGCGATCCGCCCGGCCGTGCGGGGGTTCAGCCCGATCTGTTCGCGAAACCGGGCGTTGAGATGCTGCCTGCTCCAGCCGATCTGGTCCGCGAGAGCGTCGATGCGGACCGGGCCCGCCGAAAGCCGGTCCCACGCGTGCCGGACCGGGGCGGCCAGCACGGGACCGCGAGCCAGCTTCGCCGCGAGATATTCGTCCAGCAGCCGGAATCTCTCCGCCCAGTCCGCCGCCTCGGCCAGCCGTTCGGTCAACGCCCCGACCGGCAGAAGCGCGGACGCCGCGACCACCGAATTCGTCAGTTCCCGCAACGGAATCCCGAACAACGCGTACGCGCCGAGCGGGGTCAGGGTGACCACGATCCCGCGCGAAGCCCCGGTCTGTTCGACACGCAACGGCCGGTCTCGCAGCCCCAGAACCGGCGAATCGGGAACCTCGGCACCGCGGGCAGGGGCGTCGAGGTCGATCATCCAGGTGAGCACGGACAACGGGGTGATCTGCCAGGAGTTCGCGCCCGCGTCGGGGAGGTCGTGCGCGACGTAGCTCGCCACGTGGGCGGCCAGCGCGGGATGGGGCCACCGGAGAACCCGCTCGCCGGGTGCGCGGGCGATATCCCGCCGCGGCACCACGAGACCCCACCCGCCCATGCCTTCACCTTACTTTCGTTCAAGACCGGAAACGCGGCTTTGCCTAGCGTTCCGCTCATGCGGAAAATCGGGGGTTTCAAAAATCCGGCGGCCGAGGAGCACTACTTCGCCGCCTATGACCGCGCCATGGCCGAGTGCCCGGAGCCGGACGCGGTCTTCGACGTCGAAACGCACCATGGCACCACGCGGGTCTACCGCTACGGGAACGACGGCACGCCGATCGTTCTCTTGCCGGGGCTCATGGCCACTTCCGCCTGTTTCGCGACCCTGATCCCCGCTTTGGCGGAGCGACACTCGGTCTACGCGATCGACACCCTCGGCGAAGCGGGCCGAAGCGTGCATAAGGCCCCGTTCAAAGACATCCGCGACCGGGCGAGCGCTCTGAACGACGTCTTCGAGAACCTGGGACTGACCGACGTGCATCTCGTGGGCGGTTCGACCGGTGGCTGGCACGCGGTCAACCAGGCGATCCACGCGCCCGGAAGACTCGCGTCCATCGGATTGCTGGACGCCACCACCGTTTCGGCGCCGTTCTCCCGGCGCGTGTCCTGGTACGGCTTGCCAGTGGCCGTACTCGACAACGATCGCCTGTGGCGGCGGTTCGTCGCGTGGACCGCCGGAGAGGACGTCCTCGACCAGCCCGCCGCCCGGCTGATCCTCGCCGGGATCCGGTGCTATCGCGCCCGGGTGCCGTTCCAGGTTCGCCCGAACGAAGCCGCGTTACGGTCCGTCGAAGTGCCCACGTTCGCCCTGTTCGGCGGACGCAGCGTCGTGCACGATCCGGTCACCGCCGCCACACGACTCGAAAGCCTCGTCCCCCATGCCGACGTCGAGATCCTGCCGGACGCCGGTCACTATCTCTATCTCCGCCCGCCGGATCGCGACCGGATCATCGAGCGCGTCCTCGGCCGGTCCGGTTAAGCGGCCCGAGCACCGAAACGGCGGCGCGCGGCGGCCAGGCTGGCCCGGCACGCGGCGATCAGCCGGGCGGAGGCGGCGCTCTCGCCGTGGCCGCACCGCGGGCAGAACATCGTGACGTCGCCGGACAATTCGTCGATGGAGACGGTCAACGCGGTCGCGCACGAACGGCACCAGCGGTGCCGCGTGATCGGGTTGACGTGCAGCGGCGAAGCCACGCATTGGTGGATCCAACGGCCGTGCACGTGGCAGGTCAGCCGGTCGTCCGGGGACAGGCGGCCGACGTCTTCCGCGTCGTCCTCCATCGCCAGCAGAACCGGCAGGGTGCGGCTCACCGGGTTCAGCCGCGTGGTCGAGGCCAGTGTCGTGGTGTTCATCGCTTTCTCCTTCCGGCTCTTATCAAGACGTCGAACAGGAAGTGCCAGATACGACACGGCCGGGCATCTTTTCCCGAAGAGCTCCCCCTCGTGGGTGAATTGATCTTGGTCGAATCCGAACCGTTACCCCATTCGGGTTAATGGCGCGTATCTTTCGGATCATGACGGCCGCACTCGTTCCACTGTCCACATCAGACAGTCGTGGCCGCGGCTACCTGGTGTTTCCGCCCGCCGGCGGCACGCTGCGCGCGTTCGACCCGCTCGCCGGCGCGGCCGATGCGGACGTTCGGGGCGTCGAATACCCCGGACACGGGGGAAGGCTCGCGGAGCCGCCGGCTTCCGCCGTCGAAGAACTCGCCGCGCAGTCCGCCGCCGCGATGCCGACGGCCTGGTTCAGCCGCTCCGTGACCATCGGATTCGGCATGGGCGCCTTCGTCGCGTTGGAAACGGCTCAACGGCTGGGTGTGTCGCCTCGCGCGCTGATCGTCGTGGACGCGTGCGCCCCGCAACGGCGTTCGCCGGACAAGAACGCCAAAGCGGGGGCCTCGGCGATGGGGCGGGTGTTCGGCCGCACCGGGCTCACCCCCGTCGCGGGCTACCGCGATTCGCCCGAAAGCTGGGAGTACGCCCTGGACCTGCTGCTCGGCGATCTCCAGTTGCTGAACGCCTACCGCGGGCCCGCCAAGACCCAGCTCCCGTGCCCGATCGCGGCGATCCGCGGCACCGACGATCCCGCGTCCGCTTCGGGCGACGACGCCACGGGCGGCTGGCGGGTGTGGACGTCCGGTCCGTTCGTGGGCCGCGTCGTCCCCGGCGGATACCTGGGCGTTCTCGAATCCGGCCGGGAGGCCGAGTTCTGGGCGCGGATCCGCCGTCTGGAAGCGGCCTTCGTGGCCGCCGAGCCGGAAGTGGCCTAGGGCGACTTACACCGGTGACGTCGTCCGACGGTCGCCGCGCCCGGAGCCGTCCCCTTAATTTCGTCCCGTACCAGGCGTTTCGCGGGAGGAATCAGATGCTCAGCAGGAGAAGGTTCGCGCAGGCCGTCGTCGCCGCGACAGCGGGTGCCACCGTGGCGGGCTGCTCGGCCCAGCCCGCGGCGGCACCGATGGCCGCGCCAGCCACGACCGGCGGAAACACCTCGTTCGGCCCGCTCAAGCAGATCGACGCCGGAGAACTGAGCATCGGTTACGCCGAAGCCGGCCCCGCCGACGGCCCGGTGGTGGTCCTCCTGCACGGCTGGCCCTACGACATCCACAGCTACGTCGACGTCACCCCACGCCTGGTCGCGGCCGGGTACCGGGTGATCGTGCCGTTCCTGCGCGGCTACGGGCCGACGCGGTTCCTGTCGAAGGACACGTTCCGCAACGGCCAGCAGTCCGCGATCGCGGCCGACATCGTCGCACTGCTGGACGCGCTCAAGATCGAGAAGGCCGTCTTCGGTGGCTTCGACTGGGGCGCCCGCACGGCCGTGATCATCGCCGCGCTGTGGCCCGAGCGGTGCAAGGCGCTCGTGTCGGTGAGCGGCTACCTGGTGACCAACCGGGAGACGAACAAGCAGCCGCTCTCCCCCGCCGCCGAACTCGGCTGGTGGTACCAGTACTACTTCGCCACCGAGCGCGGCATCCTCGGCTACACGAAGAACCGGCACGACTTCAACAAGCTGATCTGGAAGATCGCGTCGCCGAAGTGGACCTTCGACGACGCGACCTACGACCGTTCGGCGGCCTGTTTCGACAACCCGGACCACGTGGCCATCGTGATCCACAACTACCGGTGGCGGCTGAGTCTCGCCGAGGGCGACCCGAAACTCGACGCCCTCGAACAGAAGCTCGCGCAGGGTCCGGCGGTTTCGGTGCCCACCATCACGATCGGCAGCGACTTCGACGGCCCGAACACCGACGGCAAGGCGTACCGGTCGAAGTTCTCCGGCAAGTACGAGCACCGCGTCCTGAACGGCATCGGCCACAATGTGCCGCAAGAGGCGCCGGAGGAGTTCGCCAAGGCCGTCCTCGACGTCGACCGGTTCTAGCGGGCCCCGGTGAGGTGTTCGAGGGCCAGCTGGGACAGGCGGATGAAGCCGTAACCGCGTTCCGCCGCCTTGTCCGGATCGAAGTCCTCGAACGCCGACCGGTCCGCCAGCAGATCCGCCGCCGTCTCGCCCTCGTTCAGTGTCGACGTCGCGAGCTCGGGGACCAGGGCGGCGTCCAGCGCGGCCCGCACCTCGGGATCGGCACGGAAGGCGCGGGCACGTTCGGCGAACAGGAGATAGCTGGCCATGTTCGCCTCGGCGCTGGCCCACACACCGTCCATGTTCTCCGTGCGCAGCGGCTTGTAGTCGAAGTGGCGCGGCCCGTCGTAGCCGCCGTGCTCCAGCAGATCGACCAGGAAGAACGACGACAGCACGTCGCCGTGGCCGAACACGAGGTCCTGGTCGAACCGCGGGCCGCGCTGGCCGTTGAGGTCGATGTGGAACAGCTTGCCCTGCCACAGCGCCTGCCCGATGCCGTGGACGATGTTGAGCCCGGCCATCTGCTCATGCCCGACCTCGGGGTTCACGCCGACGATCTCGTGGTTGTCGAGGGTGGAGATGAACGCGAGCGCGTGGCCGATGGTCGGCAACAGGATGTCGCCGCGAGGTTCGTTCGGCTTCGGTTCGAGCGCGAGCCGGAGGCCGTAGCCCTGGTCGAGGACGTACTGGGCGAGGAAGTCGATGCCCTCGCGGTAGCGGTCCATCGCCGCGCGGACGTCCTTCGCGGCGTCCGTCTCGCTGCCTTCGCGGCCGCCCCACAGCACGAACGTCGACGCGCCGAGTTCGGCGGCGAGGTCGAGGTTCCGCAGCACCTTCCGCAGCGCGTAGCGGCGGACGTCACGATCGTTGCTGGTCAGGCCGCCGTCCTTGAAGACGGGGTGGCTGAACAGGTTCGTGGTCACCATCGGGACCACGAGGCCGGTCTCGGCGAGCGCGCCCTGGAAGCGTTTCAGCTGCCGCGCGCGGTCGTCGTCGGCCGAACCGAACGGAACGAGGTCGTCGTCGTGGAAGGTGATCCCCCACGCGCCGAGGTCCGAGAGGCGGTGCACGGCTTCGACCGGGTCGAGCGGGGGGCGGCTCGCCGGGCCGAACATGTCGTTCGCCTGCCAGCCCACGGTCCACAGCCCGAAGCTGAACTTGTCCTCACGCGTCGGTGCCTGAGCCATCTCGCCTCCTATTAGTTTGATGCCTGAACTTATCGACGCCCGACCCGGCGGGTCAAGGCTTTCGTTCAGGCATCGAACGAATACAATCGCGCGATGATCGGCACTCGCCCGGCGGGACAGCACACCGTGCGGCAGCACAACGCTGCGCTCGTCCTCAGGGCGATCGCGGATGGTCCCGGCACGTCGCGGGCAGGCCTGGCCGCCGCCACCGGGCTCACGAAGGCGACCGTGTCGAGCGTGGTCGACCGGTTGATCGCGGCGGATCTCGTGGCCGAAGGCGAGCCGGAGCAACGCGTCGGCCCCGGGCGGCGCGGCACCGTCGTTTCGCTCTCCCCCACCGGCCCGCACGGACTCGGCATCGAGATCGGCGTCGACTATCTGGCGTCCTGTCTCGTCGATCTGACCGGCGCCGTCCGGGCTCAGGAGGTCCGATACGCGGACAACCGGACCCCGCGGGTTTTCCAGCGCGTGTCGGCGTTCCTGCGTAAAGCCCGGAAGCAGGCGGACACGCTGGGCGTCCCGGTCGGCGGCGTCGGTATCGCGGTGCCGGGCCTGGTCGAATCCGGCCTCGTGCGGCTCGCCCCCAACCTGGGCTGGCGCGACGTCGACCTCGCCGACCGGCTCGGCGGGACGTTCACCGTCGCCAACGAAGCGAACTTCGCGGCGCTCGCCGAACTCTGGCACGGCTCGGCGTTGCCGGATTTCGTCCACGTGTCGGGTGAGATCGGGATCGGGGCGGGCATCGTGCTGGACCGCGCCCTGTTCGAAGGCGTCCGCGGTGCGGGCGGCGAGATCGGCCACCTGCCCGTGGCGCCCGACGGCCCGCCGTGTTCTTGCGGCGCGAACGGCTGCCTGGAACGAATGGCCGGCCAGGAAGAGATCCTGCGGCTCGCGGGAGCGGAAACGGTGGACGAACTGGTTTCCTCACTGGAATCCGGCGACGCCGCCGCGCTTTCCGCGGTGACCATCGCCGCGGGACATCTCGGTGTCGGACTGTCCACTGTGGTCAACCTGATGGACGTCCCGGCGGTGGTGCTAGGCGGAACCTACGCGCGGCTGGAGCCGTGGCTGCGTGAGCCACTCCTCGCCGAACTGGAACGCCGCGTGCCCACCACGGCGTGGTCGCCGGTGCGCGTCGTCCGCTCGGCGCTCGGCACGGGCGCGGCCGTCCGCGGCGCCGCCGGCTCCGTGATCCGCGGCATCCTCGCGGACCCCGAGCACCATCTCACGACTCACTCGCCATCCGATCAGGACGCTCGGGATCGGTGACCCCCGACAACGACGCTTCGATGGCCTGCGCGCGCGCCTCGATGTCCGCGCGCTGGACGCGCCGGGCGTAGGCGATGAGTTCGTCGCGATCCGCGTGCGGGAGCCAGCCCTGCTCGCAGCCGGTCTCCAGCCGCACGAGGTAGCGCACCAGCTCCGCCGACTCGGCGCCGAACTCCCGCATGCGGCGCGTCAGCAGCTCCGCCGCGGCGAGGTAGCCGTTGTTCCAAGCGTGGACCGCCAGCAGTTGCGCGGTCGCGGCGAGGATGTCGCCGAGGTGGAACCCGCCCTCCGCGGCGAGATGCCCGGCGATCCGGAAACTGCGTCTGCCCTCGCCGACCGGCCCCTCTTCGCGAATCGCTTCGAGCAGCGCCCCGATCTGCCGCGTCAGGTAGTCCTGACCCTCGTTCTCCACCGTCACCGCATTCCTCCACCCAGTCGCCGTGATCGCAGGAAGGTGTCAATGGGGTGTACGGCAGATACATCGAATGCCGAACCGTTATCACCCGAATGGCGTGTGTCGGTCAACAGGGTGCCACCGCTCCGGTCTCGCCCGCGGGGCACCAACCCGGATGCTCGCGGAGCCACTTGTCGCGCTGTTTCTCGACGTCGCGTTGCGTCATCCCGCGTCCGGCATTGACGCAGCCGCCGGTCTGGCATTTGGAGTTCGTCCCTGGCTCGTAGCACTGCTTCTCGTCCTTGCGGCAAGCCGCTCTCCGTTGGTCCGCCTTCGACTTGACGGGCACCTTGCTCGTGGTCGGCGTGGCGGTGACCGAAGTCGTCACGACCGTCGTGGTCACGTCCGTGCTCGGCGGGTCGGTCGCGGCCGGCTCGACGCTCGTCGTCGCCGTGACAGCGGGACGTGACGCCGGTTCCGTCCGCGCACAGGCGGTCGCCGCGAAGAAGACCGCGGCGACCGCGAACAGGATCAGCACACGCGCCACGATTCCTCCGCCTCCGCCATCGAACCCGCCTGTATTCGGCGTAGGCGCGGAGAGCGTTACAGCGTCAGCTCATTGTGGCGGTGTTGATCGCCCGCGCGTAGTCGGCGGCCGTGCCTTGCGCCGAACACTTCTTGATGTCGTCGTACAACCACATGAAGCCACCCGGAATCCCCACGGACGACTTCCAGGCCCGCATCTTGCTCTCCACCTGAGCAGGCGAATCCCCCGCTGTGCAGCCGGAGCCGTTCTTGCACCAAAGTCCCGGATCCACCGGCATGCCGAGCGACCGCGTCCAGGTCGCCGGGTCGTTGCCGCTGCCACCCGCGTAAGCCTGCAGGTACACGCGATCGACCAGGCCGCCGAGCCCGTTCTTCACGCCTTGCCAGTACGACACCGCGGTGTACGGAGCGAGCGTGAAGTTCCGGTAGCCCATCGCGTTCGCCATCCGCGCAAACGTGACGGTGGAGTCGACGTCGTAATGCGCTTCGTCGTCGTTGTTGATCGCGTCCGCGCCGGTGACGTTCTTCAGCGCCAGGAAGTTGCGGTACAGCACGGTCCCGCTGCCGGTGCCGTCGCGCATGATCAGGTTGTCGATGGCTTCCCAGTCCGGTGTGCCCCAGGCACCGACGGAGACCTCGATGCGATCGACCGACGTTGGCGCCTGCTTCAGCGTCCGCAGCCGCGCCGGCCACCCCGCGTCGCCGACATATTGGCCGTCTTTCACCACGAGGTGGTCGTTGTAGTACAGATCCCCGTTGTCGTGGACGTGGATGCTCCACAGGATGACCGTGGTGAAACCCGACGACCGCAGGACGTCCATGACACCCTGTCCGTCCTGATAGAACGGTCCCCCGCCGTAGATCGCGGACCGGCCGGCCGCGGCGGAGCTCACCTGCGCTTCGGCCGTATCCGGCTGACTCGTTTGGACGATCGACGCGGCGACCACCAAGGCCACCGCCGTACGCACCCAGGTCCACCGCATCAGGTCAGCTCCCTTCGGCCCGCTTCGGAGGGTATGAGATTTTCCAACGGTGCGGCCAGGTTTGTTCGGCGACCTGTCCGGTGGAATGGACCATTCGGCTCACGCCACCAGTCGCTCGACGACCAGGAGTGCTCCCACCAGGATCATCGAGACTCCGGAAACCCGGGAAACGACAAGGGAAACGGCGGGGCGGGCGCGCAGCAGGGCTTGTGCTCCCACGCCGACGCAGGGGTAGACCATCGCGCAGGTGCCGACGAAGGTCAGCCCGAGCACGGCCAGCTGGACCGGCATCGGCCAGCGCGCGGCCGGGTCCGTGAACTGCGGCAGCATCGCGACGAAGACCAGCAGTCCCTTGGGATTCAGCCCGCTGACCGCCATCCCTTCCAGCAGCGTTCCACCCCGGCTCCCGACTTCCCCGGGAGCGCTACCCGGCGTCGACGGATGGCGCACTGTCTTGAAGCCGAGCCAGATCAGGTAGAGCCCACCGGCGACGGTGAGCGCGAGCAAGGCGATCGGCGTCGACGCGACGAGGACACCCAGGCCCGCGGCGACCACCAGCGTCATGGCCAGGTAGCCGAGAACGATGCCGCCGGCGGCCGGCAGGGCCTGGCGACGAAGTCCGGCGCTGATCGCGAAAGCCCAGTCGGCGCCGGGCACCGCGATGAGCAGGGCCGCGACGCCCCAGAAGGCGAGAACGGATCCGAGAGGCATGCTCGAAAAGCTATTCGCGATCCGGCCGAAGGTGCTTCCAACTTCTGCCCCGTCGGGCGGCAAGCGTGGAAGAATCTTCCCCATGGACGCTGTCGATCGGAAGATTCTTGCGATACTGCAAGAGGAGGGGCGTCTGACGCTCACCGAACTGGCCGAGCGGGTCCAGTTGAGCGCGTCGCCGTGCCACCGCCGGCTGCGCGCGCTCGAACGGGACGGCACGATCAGCGCGTACCGGGCGGTGGTCGATCCAGCCGCGCTGGGGCTGAACTTCGAAGCGCTCGTGTTCGTCACCATGCGGCAAGAGGACCGCGAGACGCTGCTGAGCTTCGAAGACGCCGTCACGCAGATCCCGAACGTCCTGCTCGCGCAGCGGCTTTTCGGCGACCCTGACTACCTGCTGCGCATCGTCACCGCCGACCTCGCCGCGTATCAGCGGCTTGAGGACGACGTGCTGTCCGCGTTGCCCGGGGTGCAGCGGCTGAACTCGACGCTCGTGATGAAGCAGGTGGTCAACGACCGGCCACTGCCCACCACTGCCTCGTGAGCGGCGAGGGTGAACCGCCCCCCTATGTACCTACCAGTCCGAAGTCCGTGAAGGCCTCCTTGAGGGACTCTGGGTCCCTCAAGGAGGCCTTCACGGACTGGCACACAGACCGCGGCGTGATCGAAGGCGTGACTCGCGTGATCAGGGACGTAACTCGCGTGACTGGAGGCCGCACTCGGGTGTTCCGCCGCTGATCACGCGAGTTCCGCCTTCGATCACGTGAGTGCGGTGCCAGGTCCTCACCACTCACGAGGGGCGACGCCTGGCTGCTCCTCGAAGATCAGCCAGGTCCGCGTCGAGCGCACGCCGTCCAGCGCCTGCAGGCGTTCCAGGACGACGTCCCGCAGCGAAGCGTTGTCCGGTGTCCGCACCAGCAGCAGGATGTCGAAGTCGCCACCGACGAGCGAGACGTGCTCGACGAACGGGATCTCCCGCAGCTCGGCGGACATCGTGCGCCACGACGTCTGCTCGACGGTGATCAGGATGTACGCGCTCGTTCCGAGCCCGGCCCGCCGAGGGTCGATCCGGGCGCCGAAGCCGGTGATGACCCCTTCGGACATCAGCCTGTCCAGCCTCGCGTAAGCGTTGGTGCGCGAGATGTGCAGCCGTTCCGCCAGTGCCCGGACGGCGAGCCTGCCGTCCGCGGTCAGTTCGGCGAGGATGGCGCGATCGATGTCGTCGAGGGCAAGGACCGTTCGTCCCGGATCCGGCCCGTGAGCCACGCCACTACCGGACGGTCGGCCCGGCTGAACCGATTCTGACGACAGTTTGTCGCTCATTTCGCGCACCTCTTGAACACTGGGACTTCGGAAACCACGATCTCAGCATCATATGTCTGTGAAAGGTGGTGCTGCGCCATGTCGCGGGAGACCCCTGCCGCCGCGTTGCTGCCGTCCGGGATCCCGGTGCGGTTCCTCGCCGAGGACGGCACGCGCGTCGACGAGCACGGTGACTACACCGTGCCGCCGGCCGAACGGCTCGTCGAGGCCTACCGGCTGATGGTGCTCGGCCGCCGGTTCGACGCGCAGGCGACCGCGCTGACCAAGCAGGGCCGCCTCGCCGTGTACCCGTCCAGCGCCGGTCAGGAGGCCTGCCAGGTCGCGAGCGCGCTCGCCCTCACCGACGCCGACTGGCTCTTCCCCACCTACCGCGACTCGGTCGCGCTGGTCGCCCGCGGCCTCGAACCGGGCGAGATCCTGACGCTGCTCCGCGGCGACGCGCACTGCGGTTACGACCCCGCCAAGACCCGCGTCGCTCCCCAGTGCACGCCGCTGGCGACGCAGACCCTCCACGCCGCCGGCCTCGCCCACGCGATGCAACGCCGGGGCGAGGACGCCGTCGCGTTCGCGCTCATCGGCGACGGCGCCACCAGTGAGGGCGACTTCCACGAGGCGCTCAACTTCGCCGCCGTGTTCAAGGCTCCGATGGTGTTCTTCGTGCAGAACAACGGGTTCGCGATCTCCGTCCCGTTCGAGAAGCAGAGCGCCGCGCCCGCCCTGGCGTACAAGGGTGTCGGCTACGGCGTCCGCTCCGAGCAGGTCGACGGCAACGACGCCCTCGCGGTCCTTTCCGTGCTGGACGACGCCGTCGCGCACGCGCGTTCCGGTCGCGGGCCGGTCCTGGTCGAGGCGCACACCTACCGGATCGACGCGCACACCAACGCCGACGACGCCACCCGTTACCGCGACCAGGCCGAGGTCGAGAAGTGGCGGGCGGCCGACCCGGTTCGCCGGCTGGAGACCTATCTGACCACCGAGAACCTGTTGTCCGACAACGACATCGAGCGGTTCCGGGCCGAGGCGGAGACGTTCGCCGCCGGGGTGCGCGACACCCTCAACGCCGACGTGGAGCCGGATCCGTTGTCGCTGTTCGAGCACGTGTACGCCGTCCCGACCCGTCAGCTGGCCGCCCAGCGGGCGCTGGTCGCGGCCGAACTGGAGGCCTGATGACCGAGATCTCGATGGCACAAGCCCTCAACGCCGCCCTGCGTGACGCGGTCAAGGACGACGACCGCGTGCTGATCTTCGGCGAGGATGTCGGCCCGCTCGGCGGTGTGTTCCGGGTGACCGACGGCATCACCGCCGATTTCGGCGAGCAACGCTGTTTCGACACGCCACTGGCCGAATCCGGCATCGTCGGTTTCGCGGTCGGCATGGCGATGGGCGGGTTCCGTCCGGTGGTCGAAATGCAGTTCGACGCCTTCGCCTACCCCGCGTTCGAGCAGATCACTTCCCACGTCGCGAAGCTGCGGAACCGCACCCGCGGCGCCTTGTCGCTGCCGATGGTCATCCGGATCCCCTACGCGGGTGGCATCGGCGGCGTGGAGCACCACTGCGATTCGAGCGAGGCCTACTACACCCACACGCCCGGCCTGCGCGTCGTCACTCCGGGCACTCCCCAGGACGCCTACGACCTCCTGCGCGACGCGATCGACTCGCCGGATCCGGTGATCTTCCTAGAACCGAAATGCCGCTACTGGTCGAAGGAACCCGTGTCCTTCACCCGGGACGGCGCGCCCATGGACCGCGCGGTCGTGCGTCGCGAGGGCAAGGACGTCACACTGATCTCGTACGGCCCGATGGTCGCCACCGCGCTGGAGACCGCGGAGGCCGCGACCGCCGAAGGCTGGGACGTCGAGGTGGTCGATCTCCGGTCGCTGAGCCCGTTCGACGACGAGACCGTCGCCGCCTCGGTGCGCCGCACCGGACGCGCGGTCGTCGTCCACGAGGCGGCCGGATTCGGCGGCTACGGCGCCGAAGTGGTCGCCCGGATCACCGAGCAGTGCTTCCATCAGCTGCACGCGCCCGTCCTGCGCGTCACCGGGCTCGACATCCCTTACCCGCCGCCGAAACTGGAGCGCCATCAGCTTCCGGACGTCGACCGGATCCTGGACACCGTCGCCCGGCTGCAGTGGAACGACGAACCGGTGGTGGCCGGTGCCTGATTTCCTGCTCCCCGACCTCGGCGAGGGCCTAACCGAGGGCACCATCGTCACCTGGCTCGTCGCGGAGGGCGACACCGTCGGCGTCGACCAGCCCGTCGTCGAGGTCGAGACCGCGAAGGCCGCCGTCGAGGTGCCGGTGCCGTTCGCCGGCGTCGTCACCCGCCTCCACGGTGAACCCGGCCAGTCGCTGCCCGTCGGCGCTCCCCTGCTCACCATCGGCCCCGGGTTCACCGAACCCGGCGTGACGACCGCGAGCGAGGGCAGCGGCAACGTCCTCATCGGCTACGGCACGACCACCACGACCAGGCGCCGCCGGACGCGCACCGTCGTCGCCACCCCGGAGAAGCCGTCGAAAGCGCCGGGCGTGATCTCGCCGTTCGTCCGCAAAATGGCCGTGGACAACAAGGTCGACCTGACGAAGCTGACCGGCAGCGGCCCGGGCGGCATCATCCGGCGCGCCGACGTCGAAGCGGCCCTCGCCGTCCCGGAGCAGCGAGACGGCGAGACACGGATCCCGCTGACCGGCGTCCGCAAGGCGGTCGCCGACAAGCTTACGACCTCGCGGCGTCAGATCCCCGAGGCGACGGTCTGGGTCGACGTCGACGCGACCGGACTCGTCGCCGCGCGGAAGTCGCTCAACGCCTCGGCACCGGATCGCCCCGTCAGTCTCCTCGGCCTCGTCGCCCGGTTCGCCGTCGCGGGCCTGCGGAAGTTCCCCGAGCTGAACTCTCGGGTCGAAGGCGACGAGATCGTCCTGCTTCGGGACATCAACCTCGGTTTCGCCGCGCAGACCGACCGCGGTCTCGTCGTGCCGGTGGTCCGTGACGCGGGCTCACTGTCCACAAGGGAGCTTTCGGCGGCGATCGGCGACCGGACGACGCAAGCCAGGGAAGGGAAGCTCGGCCCGGCAGGCCTCACCGGCGGAACCTTCACGGTCAACAACTACGGGGTGTTCGGGGTGGACGGCTCCGCCGCGATCATCAATCACCCGGAGGCGGCGATTCTCGGCATCGGCCGGATCATCGACCGCGCTTGGGTGGTCGACGGCGAGCTGGTGGCGAGGAAGATCTGCGAGCTGACGCTGGCGTTCGACCATCGGGTGTGCGACGGCGGGACCGCCGGCGGGTTCCTGCGGTTCGTCGCGGACTGCGTCGAATCGCCGGTCACCGCGCTCGGGGAGCTCTGAGCGGGTCGCACAACTCGCGGTTGTGACCCACCAACGACCCGTTGTTCGACTTCGGGGCCCCGGCTTGGTTTGATCTCGCGCGTGGGTGGGAGATCGCTGGGGCGACGGTTCGGCTGGCTGTGGGCGGCGTACGCGGCGAGCGCGTTCGGGACGAGGTTCGCGTTCGACGCGTTCAGCCTGATCGCCATCGTCGTACTCGGCGCAGGCACCGCCGAGGTCTCGTTGCTGGCGGCCGCCGGTCTCGTCGTGGGCGCCGTGGTCGCGCTGCCGCTCGGCCCGTGGGTCGAGTTCCGCCGCAAGCGGCCGGTGATGATCGCGATGGATCTCGTCCGGTGCGTGGCGCTGCTGACCGTCCCGGTGGCGTACGCGTTCGGGTTGCTGGGCTTCGGCCAGCTTCTCGCGGTGTCCGTCGTCGTCGCGGCGGCCGACATCACGTTCTTGGCCGCCAGCGGGGCTTTCCTCAAAACCCTGCTGCCCCGCGAAGATCTGCTGGTCGCGAACGCCCGGTTCGAGTCGACCACCTGGACGGCCACCGTGCTCGGGCCGCCGCTCGGGGGTTTCGCCGTCGGTCTGTTCGGGCCGGTGATCACGATCGCCGCCGATGCGGTCAGCTATCTGCTTTCGGCGCTCGGGATCCGTGCCGTCGGCGGTTCGGAGCCGCCGCCCGCGAAGCCGGAAGGCGCCCGGTTGACCGGCCGCGACCTGCGGGAAGGCTGGCGATTCATCCTCGCCCATCCGTTGTTGCGGCCCCTGTTCGTCAACACGATCGTGGTCAACGGCCTGATCATGGCGACCGCGCCGCTGTTCGCCGTGCTGATGCTCGGGCAACTCGGCTTCGCGCCCTGGGAGTACGCGGTCGCCTTCGCGGTGCCCTGTCTCGGCGGGTTGATCGGGGCGCGGCTCTCCCGGCCGTTGGTCGCCCGGTACGGCCGGGACAAGGTCCTCTTCGTCTTCGGGTGGCTACGGGTCTGCTGGCCCGTTTGGCTGGTCTTCATCCAGCCCGGTGTTCCCGGCCTGATCCTGGTCATCGTCGTCGAACTCTGCCTGATCACCTGTATCGGTGTGTTCAACCCGGTACTCGCCACCAGCAGACTCGAACAGGTGCCCCTCGACCGCGCGGCCCGCACGCTGTCGGCCTGGTCGATCGCCGGGAAGCTCACCACCGCCGGCCTGACCGCGCTGTGGGGCCTGCTCGCGATGGTCACCGGCCCGCGCGCCGCGGTCGGCATCGCCGGGGCGCTCATGCTGGCGACACCGCTCCTGCTCCCCCGAAACCGTCGGACCCCTGTGCCAGTATCCGGGCATGTCGATCAAGAGAGTGGTCACCGACCTCGAGACCAAGACGCTGGCGGAAGCGAAGGCCTTCTACGTACAGGTTCTCGGCTTCGAGGTGGTGATGGATCACGGCTGGATCGTGACCCTGGCCGATCCGGAGCGGCCGGAGGTCCAGCTGAGCCTCATGACCCATGACGAGACGGCGCCCGTCGTGCCGATCGCTTCGATCGAGGTCGACGACGTCGACGCGAGGTACGCGGCCGCCAAGGCCTCCGGTGCGGAGATCGTGCACGAACTGACCGACGAACCGTGGGGTGTCCGGCGGTTCTTCGTCCGGGATCCGAGCGGGCACGTGGTCAACGTCCTGTCCCACCGCTGACGTCCGAAGGGGGTTTCATCAAAATTTCATGACTCGTCCCTAGCGTTCGACCACGCACCGTAGTCGAAGGAAAGGACGATGAATGTGAAGAAACTCAGGGGGGTCCTGGCGGCGGCCGCGCTGGCCACCGGCTTGATCAGCGTCATGGCGCCGTCGGCCCAGGCCGACCAGGCGCGCTACTACATCCTCGTCGGCGGCACTTGCGACGGGGCCGCGACCGTCTACAACGACGCCTGGTTGCGGGGCGGGATCAAGAAGGTGGTCCACTACCCGGCAGGGGCCGCCGGAGCACCGAACTGCGACCAGACGCCCATGGACCAGAGCGTCGCTCGCGGGCACGAAGAGGCCCGCCGTGTCGTCCAGAGCTCCTTCGACGAGAACCCCGGGGCGGAATTCACCGTCGTCGGCTACTCGCAGGGCGCCCTCGTCGCGAACCTGGTGCTGAACGACATCGCCGACGGGAAGCTGGCCGTGGACAAGTCGCGGTTCCGGGCGAAGATCTTCGCCGACCCGATGCAGCCCGTCGGTCCTCCGGGACGCGGGATCAGCGCGGTGCTCCCGGCGGGGACCGGGGCACCGTCGCCGTTCGGCGGCTACGTGTCGTTCGGGCCCGGCCGCACCGACTTCGGCGGCATCCCGTTCATCCGCTACTGCATCGAAACCGACGGTGTCTGCCACTTCGACACCATCGAGGCGCCTGGCGGCTATTTCGCCCAGCACCTCTGCTACCAGTGGGCCCGCCCCACCGATCACCGTTCGATCATGGAGGACACGATCGCGGACGGCGTGTACACCAACGGATCGCACGCGCTGCCGCGGCAGAACTGCCGTCCTCCGTGGCCTTCGGTGTGACCGGCTGAAGACGGCTGCCGCCCGGCGCCCGATAGCCGGGTGACAGCGGTTCGGGCGATGGCCCGCCCACAGTGTCGTGGGCGGGCCATCGTCGGGCTACTGCCTGCTTGATGGATGTATGTCCGACTCACGACCCCGTATCGCTTCAGCGGGCGCGTGTGTTCGAAGGGACGGCGCGTGTGATCAAGCGGCCGACACGCGTGACTGGACGGACGACACACGCGTAGCCGGGGCCTGCCCCGAGCCGTCCGCCTGGACACGCGTGTCGTCCGTCTGATCACACGCGCCGGCCATCCAGTCACGCGATACCGCCACCTCGCGCATCAGCCCCGCGCTAACCCGAACCGCCACTCGTGATTCCTGTACACAGCGTCGGCCGATCCCTCATCTCACCGGGCGAAGGACGCTTTACCCGCGTCGTATGCGGGTAAAGCGCCCTTCACCCCGAGACCAGAATGGTGCGAACTACTGGACCGGCAGGCCTTCCGGTGCCGGAGCATGACCCACCGGCCGGGCGGTGAACGTGCCCCGGCCCTGGGTCCGGCTCCGCAGCCGTGTCGCGTAGCCGAACAACTCGGCCAGCGGCACGGTCGCGGTGACCACGGTCGTTCCGGCGCGCACCACCGATCCCAGCACCCGGCCACGCCGGGCGGCGAGGTCGCCGAGCACCACGCCGACGGCGCTTTCGGGCACCGTGACGGTCACTTCGGCGATCGGCTCCAGCAGCGTCATCGCACCGGCGGCCAATGCGGCCCGGAGCGCGAACCGTCCGGCCGCCCGGAACGCCAGCTCCGAAGAGTCCTTCGGATGGGTCGCCCCGTCCGTCAGCGTGACCCGGACACCGGTCACCGGATGCCCGCCGAGCGGGCCTTCCGCCAGTGCGTCACGGCAACCCGCTTCGACGGCACGGACGTATTCCCGCGGCACCCGGCCACCGACCACAGTGGACTCGAACGCGAACTCCCCTTCCTCCAGTGGTTCCGTGTCGATGACGACGTGGGCGAACTGCCCGGCGCCGCCGTCCTGTTTGACATGCCGGTGGACGAAACCGGACACGCCGCGCGCGACCGTCTCGCGACAGGCGACCCGAGGCCGTCCGACGCCGACGTCCAGCCCGTGGTCGCGCCGGATCTTCTCCACCGCCACCTCCAGATGCAGTTCGCCCATCCCCGACAACAGGGTCTGACCGGTCTCACGATCGGTCCGGACGACCAGCGAGGGATCCTCCTCGACCAGCCGTGCCAGCGCCGACATCAAGCGTTCCGTGTCGGTGCCCTTCCGCGGTTCGACGGCGACCGAGACGACCGGATCGGCCGCGACGGGCGGCTCGAGCAGGATCGGCGCCGACGGCGTGCACAGCGTCGCGCCGGGGCGGACCGTCTTGAGCCCGACCACCGCGACGATGTCGCCCGCGACGGCGCTGTCCACCCTGGTGTGCCGGTCCGCCTGAACCCGCAGGATGCGGCCGACGCGCTCGCTACGGCCGCTGCCCACGTCCATCACCGCCTCCGAAGTCCGGATCGTGCCCGAATACACCCGCAGGAACGTCAACCGCCCGGTGGCGGTCGCGTGCACCTTGAACGCCAGCGCCGCGAACGGTGCCGACGGATCGGCGAGACGTTCCCGGGCCGTGCCCTCGTACTCACCTCGGACCGGCGGAACATCCGACGGCGCGGGCAAGTACGCCACCACGGCTTCCAGCAACGGCTCCACCCCGCGGTCGCGGTAGGCCGAGCCGCACAGGACCACGACGCCGTCGCCGGTCCGGGTGAGCTCGCGCAGCGCCGAGACCAGCGTGTCCGTCGACACCGCCGACGACGCGCAGAATTCCTCCAGCGCCCCAGGATGAGCTTCCGCCACGGCCTCGTCGAGCAGGCGCCGTCGCCGGTTCGCTTCGTCCACAAGGGACTCCGGAATCGGTCCTTCCTCGGCGGCCTCGGCGCCGTCGGTCCAGACGAGTGCCCGCATCCGCAGCAGGTCGACGACGCCGACGAAACCGTCTTCCGCCCCGATCGGCAGCTGGACCACCAGGGGACGCGGATGCAACCGCTCCCGGATGGACGCCACGGCCGCGTCGAGGTCGGCACCCGCGCGGTCGAGTTTGTTGACGAACGCGATCCGCGGCACGCCGTGCCGATCTGCCTGACGCCACACCGATTCGCTCTGCGGTTCGACCCCGGCGACGCCGTCGAACACGGCGATCGCGCCGTCGAGGACGCGCAGCGACCGCTCGACCTCGTCGGAGAAATCGACGTGGCCGGGGGTGTCGATCAGGTTGACGCGATGGCCGTCCCACGAACAGCTGACGGCGGCGGCGAAGATGGTGATGCCACGGTCTCGCTCCTGGGAATCGAAGTCGGTGACGGTCGTGCCGTCGTGGACCTCACCTCGTTTGTAGGTGGTGCCGGTGATGTACAGGATCCGTTCGGTGAGGGTGGTCTTGCCGGCGTCGACATGGGCGAGGATGCCCAGGTTGCGGACGGCGGACAGCGGGACGGTGCGCATGGCGCGGGCCTTTCGGGCTGAACTGGCGAAACTCCGACGGCGCGATTCGGCGAACGCGGACAGGCGCCTCTCACCGTTGCGCGGCAACGGGAAGAGGGCAGGCGTTCGTGAGACGGGCCGGTGCTAGCCGCGCGGCCGGCACCGGGTGCGCGGAGACACCAGGATCACCTCGTAGCGAGCCGAGGGGACGACGACGGCGCGGTGATGACGCACGGTCCTGTCCTTCCTCGCCGGGGTGATTTCGTGGCGAGTGTAGCCACTCCGCTGTGGACTGCGAACCGGTTTTCCGCGAATTCGGGGGAAACCGGTCGGCGACCGACAAGTTTCCGGCGACGGCGGTGTCCATCCCTTCGAGAGACACCACAAGAGGAGGGAACCCCGCATGCGGGTGGACGAACTGCTGGCCCTGGCGAAAACCGGTGACGGCGAGGCGTTCCGTGATCTCGTGGCGCCGTACCGCCGTGAACTGCAGGTGCACTGCTACCACATCCTGGGCTCGGTGCAGGACGCCGAGGATCTGCTGCAGGAGACGATGTTGGCCGCGTGGCGCGGGATCGACGCGTACGAGGAACGCGCGTCCATCCGGACCTGGCTGTACCGGATCGCGACCAACCGCTGTCTCAACGCGCTGCGGGCGGGTGCCCGCCGTCCACACGACCACGCGGCCTACCGACCGGAGGTCCCCTTGCCCGAGCCGACCCGCCGCCGCCCCGAACCCAGCTGGCTGGAGCCGTACCCGGATCTGCTGCTCGCCGAGATCGCCGACCGGGTGCCCGGCCCGGAGGCTCGCTACGAGGCAAGGGAGTCGATCTCGCTCGCGTTCCTGGCGGCGCTCCAGCGGCTTCCTCCCCGGCAGCGGGCCGTGCTGGTCCTGCGCGACGTCCTCGGGTTCCGCGCGGCCGAGGTGGCCGGGATCCTCGACACCACCGAGAACGCCGTGACCAGTGCGCTGAACCGGGCGCGTTCGGCGCTGGCCGAGGAGATGCCGCCGGGTGAACGGGAGTCCGCTCCCCTGCCCGATTCCCCGCGGGAACGCCGGATCGTCGACGAGTTCACCCGTGCCTTCGAGAACGGCGACGTCGAGGCCATCGTGGCGCTTCTGACCGACGACGCCTGGCTGTCCATGCCCCCGCTTCCTCTGGAATACCAAGGTCCGGAGGCTGTCGGGCACTTCCTGGCGACCGTGGCGCTCTGCGATGGCCGCCGGTATTCGCTGATCCCGACTCGCGCCAACGGTCAACCCGCTTTCGGCTGCTACCTCCGCGACCCGAGGACGCCCATCGGCCACGCGCACGGCGTGCTCGTACTGGAACTCGCGGGCGATCGGGTCACCGCGGTGACCCGGTTCCTCGACAACTCACTGCTCGCGGCCTTCGGGCTGCCCCGCTCCCTGCGCGGCTGACCGCAGGCTTCCCTGGCCACGCCCCGCCGGGCGTGTGCCTCGTCATGCCCGGAAACACTTCCACCAAGGAGAAATCTTGACCCCGAAACAGGCGTGGGTCCTGGCGCTCGCCTCAGTGGCGTCATTCATGATGGCGCTGGACAGCCAGGTCGTGACGACGGCGCTGAGCACGGTCCGCGAGGATCTGTCCGCGTCGATCGAGCAACTCGAATGGATCGTCAACGCCTACAACCTCAGCTTCGCCGTCCTGCTGCTCACCGGGGCGGCACTCGGCGACCGGTTCGGCCGCCGCCGGATGTTCGTCACCGGTCTCACGGTCTTCACCCTCGCTTCGGTGGGCTGCGCGGTGGCCGGGGACATCGGCACGCTGATCGTCGCGCGGGCGGTGCAGGGCGCCGGTGCCGCGATGGTGCTGCCGCTGTCGCTCACCCTGATCAGCGCGATCTTCCCGCCCGAGCGGCGGGCAAGGCGATGGGGCGCTACCTGGGGCTCACCGGGCTGGCGACGTTCAGCGGCCCGTTCATCGGCGGCGTCATCGCCGAAGGGCTGGCGTGGCAGTGGATCTTCTGGCTCAATCTGCCGGTCGGCGTGGTGGCGGTCCTGCTGACACTCCGGCGTGTCGACGAGAAGACCGGTCCTGGTCACAAGCTCGACCACGGCGGCGTCGTCCTGGTGTCACTGGGATCGATGGGCATCGTGTGGGGCCTCGTCCGCGGAAACCTCGCGGGCTGGGACAGCGCCGAGGTCCTGGGCTCGCTGGCCCTCGGCGTCGCGCTGGTGATCGGCTTCGTGTCGTGGGAGCGACGCAGCGAAGCGCCGATGCTGCCGATGCGGTTCTTCAGGCTGCGAGCCTTCTCGACGGCCAACGCGGCGAACTTCTGCGTCTTCGCCTCGCTGTACGGCACGTTGTTCCTCCTGCCCCAGTACTTCCAGACCGCGCAAGGTCTCGGGCCGTTCGAGGCGGGACTGCGGATGATGCCGTGGACCGCGACCCTGACGATCTGCGCGCCCGTCGCCGGAAAGCTGGCGGACAGGTACAGCGCGCGGATGTTCGTCGCCGTCGGATTGCTGCTCCAGACGATCGGCATGAGCTGGATCGTGCTGGTCGCCGAACCCGGCGCGGGCTACGCCGTCCTGCTGCCGGGGCTGATCGTCAGCGGCGCCGGGATCACGTCGGCCATGCCCGCCGCACAGCGCTCGGCCGTCGGGGCGGTGCGGCCCGCCGAGATCGGCCAAGCGTCCGGCGCGTTCATGACGCTGCGGATCTTCGGCGGGGTCTTCGGGGTGGCGGTGGTGGTCGCCGTCTTCGCCGGTGCCGGAAGCCATCTGTCCCCGGAGGAGTTCGGCAGCGGCTTCACGGCGGCGATGGCCGCTGTCGTCGCGTTCGCCTTCGTCGGCATGCTCGTCGCGCTACGCATGCCGACCGCCCTGTCCACTGCCGATCGAGGAGGAAACCGATGACCGATCCGAAGACGCTGGCCGAAACACTGCGAGGCCTGCACAGCGGGGAAATGCTCGTGCTGCCGAACGTCTGGGACGCGGCGAGCGCCGAAATCGTTGCGGAGGCGGGTTTCCCCGCGGTCGCCACGGCGAGCGCCGCCGTCTCGGCGATGCTCGGGTACCCCGACGGCGAAGGCGCGCCGTGGCAGGAGATGTTCGCGGCGGCGGCGCGGATCGCCCGCGTGGTACCGGTTCCGGTCACCGTGGACGCGGAAGCCGGCTACGGCCTGGCACCGCGGGAATTCGTGGAACGGCTGCTGGAGACGGGAGCCGTCGGCTGCAATCTGGAGGACACCGATCACCGGTCGGGCGGACTGGCCGACGCGGACGAGCACGCCGAGCGGATCGCGGAGATCCGTTCGGCCGCGACCGGCGCCGGAGTCCCGATCGTCGTCAACGCGCGGGTCGACACGTTCCTGGGCGACCGCGGGATCCCGGAGCCCGACAGACTCGCCGAGGCCATCCGGCGCGGCAGGCTCTACCGGGAAGCCGGTGCCGACTGCGTGTACCCGATCGGGGTCCGGGGCCGGGACGATCTCGCCGCGCTGGTCACCGAACTCGCGTGCCCGGTGAACGGGAACGTCGGCGAGGAACTGGATCTGGCCGCACTCCGCGAACTCGGTGTGGCGCGGGTGTCGTACGGCCCGCGCTTCTATCGCGCGGCGCTGGAGGGATTCCGTACCGCCATCGGGAAGCTGTGACTTGGTGTCCTCATTTGCAGAAGGCGGTGTCCACAGCGGCCATGACCGCCTTGGAGCCCTTGTCGCCGTCGCCGAAGGTCCCGGGCAACGCGGTCACCGCGAGCCCGACGGTGCGGCCGTCTTCCGTGGCGCCACCGCGGGTTTCGAACCCGTGGATGTCCCCGCCGTGGCCCCAGTACACCCCGCCGCAGCTGAGCGGGTTGCTCATCAGGCCGAGCCCGTACTTCGTCCCCGGGAACAGGGGCGCGTCGACCGTCTTCCGCATTTCGGCCAGCTGCGCGGCGGGCAGCAGCCTGCCTTCGAGCAGAACGCGGAAGAACTCGCCGAGGTCACCGGGCGTCGAGATCAGCTGACCGGCGGCACCGCCCCAGGACGGATCCAGTTCGGTCGCGTCGATCACCTTGCCGGTGGCGGAGTTGCCGATGGCGTAGCCCTGCGGATGCCGTCCCTGGATGGTCTGGTCACCGACCTGCGGCCAGTAGGTGTTCTTCAAGCCCGCCTTCTTGATCACGCGTTCGGTGATCTGCTCGTGGAGCGGACGTCCGGTGACCTTCTCGATCACCATCCCCGCCAGCAGGTACCCGGTGTTGCTGTACTCCCACTTGGTGCCGGGCGCGAACGTCGCCGGGTGACTCAGTGCCGCGGCGAGCAGCTCGTGGGTGGGGAAATACCGGTGCTGCACCTGTTCGAAATCCTGAAGTCCCAGGTACTCGGTGTAGTTCGGCAGCCCGCTCGTGTGCTGCAGGAGGTGCCGGATGGTGATCTTGGTGGCGTCGATGCCCTCTCCGCGCACTATGCCGGGCAGGTACTTCTCGATCGGCGCGTCCAGTTCGACCTTGCCCTCGGCCACCAGTTGCAGGACCACGACCGCCGTGAACGTCTTGGTGTTGCTGCCCGCGCGCACCCTGCCGTCCCGCGGGACCGGGACCTGGCGGTCGATCCGCGACGAGCCCGCGACCAGCGACGTCGTCCGCCTGCCGTCGGACACGGCGACCAGCGCGGCGGGGAATTTCTCCTGACGCACCAACGAGTCGAGACTCTTGCGCAGCTCCGCCCCCTTGGCAGGAGCCGCGTCCGCCGCCGTCGTCCACGCGGCGCCCATCAGCCCCGCCACCGTCAGGACCACCACACCCTTGCGTACCGTCATTCGCACTCCCTCTCCGACGAAATCGACACTGACTACCTTGGCCGAGGCGGAGGCGAAGATCAGCAGTGCAGGCTCCCGAATCCGGGGTGGTGCTGGCGCTACCCCACGAAAATTTTCGACCGGAATTCGTCCCACCATTGTCCGCGCGGGACGTGGCTGGGCTAAGGTCAGTCCGGTAAGTGGACTAGACCACCCGAGGCCGGGAGGCGACGATGCCCCTCGACGAACAGCAGACCTGGGCACTGCTGCGAGAGCTGGACGAACCCGGCCACTGGGAGGTGCCGCACGACTTCGACGGACCGGCCGCACGGGCCCGGTTCGAGCGGCTGGCCGAACGATTCGAGCGACTGTTCGGCTGTTCCTGCGAAGTCGACCGCCATGTCCAGGACGCCAGCCACCTCGGCCGGATCGTGATCCCGGCGGACGCGACCGCCGCACTGGACCAGGTGACCGTGACGGTCAGCAACTTCGGCGGTCTCGTCGCGGTGACACTGGGAAATCCGGGCAGCTACGACGAAGACGAGGAACGCGAGTTCTTCCCGGCGCAGGTGCGAAGACAGGTCGAAGACGAGCTGGAAGCGCTCGGCTACCTGCCCGTCTCCGAACACCCGCTGTGGACCAAGTACACCGGGATCAGCGGATTCGACGCACTGTATCCGCCGGATCGGCCACCTTCCTGGTGGGACCGGTTCTTCGACTACCTCTAGACGAGCACGCCCACGAGATCCGCCGCGTTCGGCGCGCTGACGAGCACCTCGTCGAAGGGGAGCCCGGCGACCGCGCGATCGATCTCGATCCGCAGCCCCGGCACGCCCCGGCGAGCCGACACCAGCTGGCGCGTCCCCGTCCCCAGCCCCCAGTAACCCACCTTCAGCACTCCGCTGATCAGCACCCCGGCCCGCCCCCCGCGCGTCCGTCGCACGGGCTCTTCGACGAGTTCGACGGCCTTGATCGCCGACGACGACACGAGCACTTCGTCACGCCATACGGCCAGCCGCTCCCAGGACGAGAACCTCACCCGCACTCCGCCATCGGCGATGTCGATCGTCGCCATCATGACCACCTTCCCCTGCATAGCCAGCTGATGTAGTTGTTATAGCAACTGTATAGCAGATATCCTGACCGGGTGTTGCTGACTCTCGACCTCGACAGCGAGGTTCCGATCTACCAGCAGATCCGCGATCGGATCGTCGAAGCCGTCGCCGACGGCACGCTCGCCGAGGGCAGCGCCCTGCCCTCCACCCGTCAGCTCGGCGCCGACCTGGCGATCAACTTCCACACCGTCAACAAGGCCTACGACCTGCTGCGGACCCAGGGGTTCATCCGCATCAACCGCAAGACCGGCGCGGTCGTCCGGCGGGACGCGACCTCCGGTCCGGCGGAGGACGGCTACGCGGACGAGTGGCAGGAGCGCCTGCGCACCCTGCTCGCCGAGGCCGTCGCGCTCGGCGTGGGCCCGCGCGAAGTGACAAGCCGCTGCGAAACGGTGTTGGACTCCTTCGCGGTGAGCGCGCGGCGATGATCTGGCTGTACTTGGCCCTGATCGCGTTCACCGCGGCGGCCTTCGCCTCCGCGCCCGCGCTCGCCCGGCCGACACTCCCCTTCGGCGTCCGGATCCCGGCCCGGCGTTCCGGCGAGGCCGTCGTCCTCCTCGCCCGGCGCCGCTACAACCGGGGTATCGGCGCGGGAGCGATCGTGGCCTGCGTCGTGATTCTCTTCGATTGGCTCACGCCCGAGGTCGTCCTGCTCGTTCTCGCCGGCATCTACTCCCTGCTCGGCTGCCTGGTCCACCGCTCGATCGCCACCGCGAAACGCGAGGAAGGCTGGTATTCCGGCACGCGGCAGGCAGTCGGCACCGACACCTCGCTGCGCTCGGATCCGGTCCGTCCACAGTGGATCCTTCTGGCGCCCGCCGTCGTGCTCGCGGTCGCTGCCGCGGCCGGCGGATGGTTCACCGGGGCGACGGGCTTCTCGATGGTCTTCGCGCAGGTCCTGGTCATCGTGCTGACCTCGCTCATGACCGTCGCGATCTCACGGGCCAGGCCGGAAATCGACGCCGCGCAGCCGTCGGCGTCGGCGTCGCGGTACCGGGAGTATCTGCACGGCGTGCTCGCACTGCTGCTGATCTCGGCGGGCTGCGTCAACGCGACCCTGCTCGTCGTCTCGCTTCAGCTGTGGGGTGTCGTCGATACGACGGTGCCGGTGACGATCGTGGCGTACCTTCCCCTCGCCGCCGCGTTCATCGCGTGGATCGGTTTCACCGTCCGGGCAGGCGACGCCGGGCACCGGTTGCCGCGCGCCGGCGACGAACCGGAGACCCGCTACGAACAACGCGACGACGACCGCCACTGGTACGCGGCCGGGATGGTCTACCTGAACCGGAACGATCCGGCGCTGCTGGTGCACCGGCGGGTCGGGACCTACTGGACGCTCAACCTCGGGCATCCGATCGCGTGGGTCGTCCTCGCCGCAGTCGCCGTGCTCACCGGACTCGGCGTCGTGACCCTCCCGGCGAAGGGCGGCTGACGGTACCCTGGCCGTGGGTGAGGAACCGTGGCCGTTGTGCCGGACTTCGTGGGAAAGCAGGCGCTCGACGCCTGGCTGTCCGGGCACGACGCGGGCCTGTCGCTGCAGGGCCCCGATCCGGACAGCCCGCATCCCCTCCTGAACGGCCTCGTCGTCGCGCAGGTGCCCGCTGCCGAACCTTCTGGAAGACCAGGCCGAGGGCTGATCACCGGGTGTGATCGGCGGTGCCGGGGCCGCTCGTTACCCTGAGGCAATGACGTCGCAGAAAACCCCTCAAACGATGAAGCCCGCGACAGCGGCGAAGAAGCTGGGTGTGTACCTGGAGGCAACCCCGGCGGAGTTCCAGGAGGGTGTCGTCTCCCGCGACGAGCTGAACGCACTGCAGACCGAGCCGCCCGAGTGGCTGCGGGACCTGCGCCGCAACGGTCCGCATCCGCGTCCGGTCATCGCGGCGAAGCTGGGCGTCTCGATCAGCGGTCTGGCACGCGGCGGGATCACCGGCGCCCTCACCACCGAAGAGATCGACGCGGTCAAGAGCGAAAACCCCGACTGGCTGCAGCGGGAGCGCGAGACCCAGGCCGAGGTCCGCAAGGAGGAGGCGCGGCTCAAGGCCGCCCGCACCGAAAGCTAGCCGCGACGACGGGGCTTGCCGCGTTTCCCGCCCTGGGGAGCGCGGCGATTCCCCGACTGCGGCTTCCGGCCGCCGGTCTGGGGACGGTTGCCCTTGACCGGGGCCTTCTTCGCCGGCGTTTGCTTTTCCTGGGCCTGCTGCCGACCGCGCGTGCTGTTGACCGTCCGGCCGCGGACGATCCCGATGAACTGCTCCATCAGATCCGTGGTCTCGTCGTCCGGCCAGGACAGCGCGACCCCGGACTCCGGAGTGCCGGAGATCGGACGATAGGTCAGGTCACGCCGATGGTGCAGCCGCGCGAGCGACTGCGGGACGATCAGGAGCCCGACCCCGGCGGCGACCAGTTCGATGGCGTCCGCGGTGGTGGCAGGCCGCTCCAGCGCGGGCTTCCCCGGCGGCGTGTCCCAGTCCAGCGTGTCGTCGAGCGGGTGCAGCACGATTTCGTCGGCGATGTCGTCGACGGAGACCTCGTCCGCGGCGGCGACCATATGGTCCTTCGGGACCACCACGACCGTCGTCTCGGTGTAGAGCGGGATCGCGTGCAGGCCCTCACGGTCGATCGGGAGCCGCAGCAGGACGGCGTCCACCTCACGCTCCCGGACGAGCCCGACCGCCTCGGCGGCCGTCGTCTGGACGAGCTCGAGCGGGACGTCGGGTGACCGCTCGTCCCAGATCCGGACCCACTTCGAGGGCGTCACGCCGGGGACGTACGCGAGCTTGAAGGAGGCGGGGGCGTCCGGGCCGGTCATGGAGGCAAGGTTACCGGGAGTGGTCACCGCCCTCGTGAGTGGCAAGGACGGTTCTAACCGTCCTTGCCACTCACGAGGGTTGGGCACCTGAAGTACATGAAGGCCCCCCTCCTTGCGCTAGGCGCAGTGAAGGGGTCCTTCATGTACTTGGAGAGGGTGTGAAGGCCCCCTTTCCTCGGCTGATCCGAGGGAAGGGGGCCTTCACGCGCCGCCGCGGTGACTGCTGTGGTTGCTGGTGCAGGTGGGCCGCAGGTGGCGGTCCCTGAAGGTAGTGAAGGCCTCCTTCACTACCTTCAAGGTAGGCAAGGAGGCCTTCACGGACCCGACCCGCGATCAGCCACAGCCAGAGTCCAGTAGGTACTTAAGGTGGCACCGCACTCACGTGATCGAAGACGGAACTCGCGTGATCAGCAGCGGAACACCCCGAGTGCGCCCTCCAAACACGCGAGTCACGTCCCTGATCACGCGAGTCATGCCTCCGCTCACGCCGCGCCTATGTGTCAGTCCGTGCCACGCACGAGATCCACTACGGAGCCCAGGCCGCGGAGACCGCCCACGTGACGTCCTGGTCGTACGAGACCGGGTTGTCGAACGGGTGGCCGCCGCCGCTGGTGGCGACGTAGACCTCCTCGGCGTAGTGCCGCATGTTCGTGCCCAGTTCGTTCACCGACGCCAGCCGCACGCCGCCGGCGCCGGGCTGGGCGCAGAACGTCGCGTCCTTCCGGAACAGGTCGGTGTTGTCGTTCCCGTTCAGCCGCACCCGGAAGTCCGCGTGCCGCAGGAAATTGCCCGGATAGTTCCGCGCCTCCAGCGAGTAGCACGACGGATCCGCGAGACCGCGCCGTACGACGAACGTCGCGTCCGCCTTCAGCAGAGCCGCGCTCCCGGCGTTCACCACGTCCGTCCGCGCGAGGCCGTCACGATGCCGCAGGAAGCGGTCCGTGAAGCCGGGTGTGGTCACCTTGAACGAGCGTGCCTGGTCCAGCGGCAGATCGGCGCCACTACGCCAGAGCGGGATCGTCGCTGCCCACGTCGTGTCCGCCGCGAAGCTCGACGGCGTGTCCCACGGGTTCGGCCCGCCGCTGCGCGCGAGATAGACGGTCGCGGCGTAGTGGCGGATGAAGGCACCGGGCTGGTTGAACGACTCCAGTGCTGTTCCCCCGGCGCCTTCCCTCGCGCAGAACGTCGCGTCCCCGGCGAACTGCGCCGAACCGTCGTTCGCGTCCTTCCGGATCCGCGACGACGCGTGGCGCAGGAAGTGCCCGGGGTAGTTCCGCGACTCGAACGACAGGCACGACGCGTCGGCCAGTCCCTGCCGGGCCCAGAACGTCGCGTCCTTCTTCCCGAGGTCCGCACTGCCTTCACCGAGGACGTCCGTGCGGACGAAATCGTCCTGGTGCCGCAGATAGCGATCCGTGTATCCGGCCGTCGTGACCCGAAGCGACAGGAGTTCGCCCCGGCCGACCTCGGTGCCCTTGGCGATGGCGAGCACCTTCTGGTTGATCTCGCGCACCCGCGCTTCGGACATCTTCAGCACGCGGCGGTCGTAGGTGTAGAAGCCGTTGACCTCGTTCTCGACGTCGTACGGTTCGGTGTAGACCGACGCGGAAAGCCCCCGTCCGTGCACGAACCGCCCGACCTGTTCGGTGATCTCGACGTACCGGTTCGTCAGCGACGTCTCGTCCGGATACAGCGCGCCGTACGCGAAGCCCTTGCCCGGCTCCCATTCGTGCCCGGTGACGCGTCGCCCGAGGCCGCCGTACTCCCCCAGCACCGCGATCCTTCGCGCGTCGGGTTGCCTCGTGCCGATGGAGACCTGGTACGCGTGGTCGTCGATCACGTCGCCGTTGCCCGGATCCGGATCGGACACACAGCAGTTCGATCCCGAGTTGTGGTTGATCAGCCGCGTGTCGTCGATCGAGCGCACCAGATCCACGATGCGACCGGCGTCGTACTCACCCCAGCCTTCGTTGAACGGCACCCACTGCACGATCGAGGTGATGTCCTTGTGCTGCTCGATCATCCGCCGCAGTTCGGATTCGTAGTTCGCGTGCCCGTTCGGGACTTCGTCGATCGAGTCGAGCGACGGCATGTCCTGCCAGACCATCAGCCCCAGTTTGTCGGCGTGGTAGAACCATCGCGCCGGCTCGACCTTGATGTGCTTGCGGACCATGTTGAAGCCCAAGGCCTTCTGGCGTTCGAGGTCGAAGCGCAGCGCCTCGTCGGTCGGCGCGGTGTAGATGCCGTCGGGCCAGTAGCCCTGGTCGAGCGTGCCCAGCTGGAAGACGAACTTGCCGTTGAGCAGCGGCCGCATCACGCCACCGACCATCGCCTTGCCCAGCGAACGCATGCCGAAGTATCCGGTGACGACGTCGCCTCCCGGCAGCCGCACGCGCAGGTCGTAGAGGAACGGGTCGTCGGGCGACCACAGCCGCGCGTTCGGCACCGGGACCCGCAGATGAGACCCGACGGCACCGGTCGCGGTGCCGACCACCTGGCCGCCTGAAAGCACTTCGGCGGTCGCTTGCTGCCCAGGGGTTCCCTGGACGACGAGGTCGAGCGCGCCGCCGGGGACGTCGGGAGTGGTGTCGAGCCGCGTGATGTGCTCGGCCCGGACCGGTTCCAGCCAGACGGTCTGCCAGATCCCCGACGCCGCCGTGTAGAAGATGCCGCTGGGCGACTTGCGCTGCTTCCCCACCGGGTACCGGCTGCCGTCGACCGGCGACGCGACGCCGACGACGATCTCGTTCTCCCCCGCCTTCAGCGCCGGGGTGATGTCGAAGGAGAAGGCGTCGAAACCACCGGTGTGGCTCCCGATCGACGTCCCGTTGACCCAGACCTTGGTCTCCCAGGTGACGGCGCCGAAGTTGAGCTTCACCCGGCGACCGTCCCAAGTGGACGGAACGGTGAACGTCCTCCGGTAGAACATGTTGTCCTCATGCCGTTTGATCCCCGAAAGCATCGACTCGATCGGGTAAGGCACGAGTACGTTTTCGCTCAACGGCCTGCCGATCGGCGGCGAATTCAGGTTCGGCGCGCCGGTGAATCCCCAGGTTCCGTTGAGGTTGAGCCATTCCGGGCGCACCAGCTGCGGGCGCGGGTACTCGGGCAGCGCGTTCGACGGCGAGACCTGGTCCGTCCACGGGGTCGGTAGCGGTACGGGAGCGGCTTGAGCGACGGGAACGAGTGTCGTCGCGGCGGCCAGCAGACCGGCCACGACGCTCAGGGCGCGCGCGGTTCTTCGGTGCATGCGATCTCCCCTATCTCCTGGCGGTCGTGCGCGCCAGTGACCGCTGCAGAACAACGACCACCAGCAGGAACGCACCGCTGACCACCGACTGGTAGTTGCTGTCGAGAGTTCCTATCTGGTTGATGACGTTCTGGATGACCGTTCGGATGCCCACGCCGATGACCGTTCCGAGAATCGTGCCCATCCCGCCGGTCAGCAGGGTGCCGCCGATGACGACGACGGAGATGGCGTCGAGTTCGAGGCCGACGCCGATCACCGTGACACCGGACTGCAGATAGGCCGCGGTCAGCGCGCCCGCGAGCCCGGAAAGTACCCCGCTCATCACGTAGACGGTGACCTTGGTGCGCGCCACCGGCAGCCCCATCAGCTTCGCGGACTGCTCCGAGCCGCCGGTCGCGAACACCGCTTGCCCGAACCGGGTCCGCCGCAACAGGAGCCCGCCGATCAGGCACAGCGCCGCCGCGATGAACACCGGATAGCCGAACCCGAACAGCGTGCCGCGCCCGAGTTCGACGAACGCCTCGCCCTCCGGGATCTTGTACGTCGTCGCGCCCTCGGTGGTGATCGCGAGCAGCAGTCCGCGGGCGAACAGCAGCGACGCCAGCGTGACGATGAACGGCGCCATCCCGGTCTTCGCGACGAGCAACCCGTTGATCAGGCCGATCAGCCCGCATACGGCCAACGGCAGCAGGAGTGCGACAAGGAAGCCCCATTGCGATCCATAGGCGGCGAGGACCCCTCCGAGCGCGTAGACCGAACCCACCGAGAGGTCGATCCCGCCGGTGATGATCACGAACGTCATCCCGAGCGCGATGATCGCGAGGAACGAGCTCTGCAACGCGATGTCGCGCAGGTTGTCCAGGCTGCCGAAACGCGGGAACAGCAGCCACGCGACGGCGACCATGAGCACCAGCGCGATCGCCGCGCCCTGTTTCTGCAGGACCCCGGTCATCAGCTCGCGCCGGGTGGAGTCCTGGGCGGCCATCGTGGGCGCCGCGGTCATCGGCTGCTCCGTTCCCGTGCGACGTACACCGCGCCGACGATGATCGCGGCCTGGATCATCTGCGCGGTCGAATCCGGCAGGTTGTGCTTGATGAGCGTGGCGCGGACGAGCTGCATGAGCAGGACACCCATCACCGTGCCGAGGATGCGGACACGGCCGCCGGTCAACGGGGTGCCGCCGACCACGACCGCGGTGATCGCGGACAGTTCCATCAGCAATCCGGCGTCCGCGGGGTCGCCGGCGCCGAGCCGGGCGGTGGAGAGCACCCCGGCCAACGCCGCCAGCAAGCCGCAGATCGCGTAGACGCCGATGAGGACGCGGTTGACCGGCAGCCCGGCGAGCACGCTGGCCCGCCGGTTGCCGCCGATCGCGACGAGCCGCCTGCCGAACGCCGTCTTCCCGACCAGCGCCGCCACCAGGACCGCCAGGACGGCCGCGATGAGCACGCTCACCGGGATCCCGAGCACCTCGCCGTTGCCGAGCGCGAGGAAATCCGGATCGTGCAACTGGATCAGCCGGCCGTCGGCGAGGACGAGCGCGAGCCCGCGCCCGCCGACGAGCAAGGCGAGTGTCGCCACGATCGGCTGGATCCCGACTTTGGCGACGAGGACCCCGTTCAGCGTCCCCGCGGCCAGCCCCGCCGCGAGCGCGACCGCCACCGCCGGCAGGGTCCCGGCGCCGAGGTACAGCGGGACGAGCGCGGCCGAGAGCGCCATCACCGCGCCCACCGACAGGTCGACGCCTTCGGTGCCGATCACCAGCGCCATCCCGAGCGCGACCACCAGTACCGGCGCGGCCTGGATGAGCTGGGTGCGGAAGTTGCCGACGGTCAGGAAGTTCGCCGTGAAGGCGATGTTGAACAGCACGAGCGCGACGACTGCGACGTACACGCCGTACTCCTGCAGCCACCGCGCCACGCGGGTCCGGTCCACCGTTTTCGCCGTGTCCGTCATGGTGGGTCCCGGTTCCTCCGTTCTCCGCTGGGTACTGGTCATTCCGCGCCACCCGAAGCGATCGCGGCCAGCACGTGGTCCTGCGTAAGCTGCTCCCCCGCGAGTTCCCCGACCACCGCACCGTCCTTGAGCACGACCAGCCGGTCCGCTCCGTCGAGGAGCTCTTCCATCTCCGACGAGATCAGCAGGACGGCGAGCCCTTCTTTCGCGAGTTCGTCGATGAGCGCCTGCACCTCGGCCTTCGCGCCGACGTCGATACCCCGGGTCGGCTCGTCGAGCAGCAGCACCTTCGGCTCGGTGCAGAGCCAGCGGGCCAGCAGCACCTTCTGCTGGTTGCCGCCGGAGAGCTCGGCGACCTTCTGGTCCGGGCTCGACACCTTGATCCGCAGGCGTTTCACGAACGTGTCGACGATCCTGTCCTGCCGGGCCCGGCTGACCAGACCGAAACGGGACAGCTTCGGCAACGCGGCGAGCACGATGTTCTCCCGCACGGAAAGATGCGGGATGATGCCTTCGGTCTTGCGGTCCTCGGCGAGCATGCTGACGCCCGCACGCATCGCGGCCGCCACATTCCCTTGCGGGACTTGCTTTCCCCCGACCAGCACAGTGCCACCGGAGAGCGGCAGGTCGCCGACGATCGCCCGCGCGGTCTCCGTGCGGCCGGAGCCGAGCAGCCCCGCGAGACCGACGATCTCGCCGGGTTTGATCTCCACCGAGACACCGCCCAGCCGGTTGCCGCTGGTGAGGTTCTCCGCGCGCAGCACCGGTTCCCGGCCTGCCTCATGGTCGCCCTCGAAGGCCGTCGCGCCGTGCGAGCGGATGTCGCCGACGCTGCGGCCGAGCATCATCGACACCAGCTCCAGCCGCGGCAGGTCGGCGAGCGGTCCGGTGTGGACACGCCTGCCGTCCCGCAGCACCGTGACGCGTTCGCAGATCCGGTACAGCTCGTCCATGCGGTGGCTGACGTACACGATCGCGATCCCGCGTTCGTGCAGCCTGCCGATGACCTCGAACAGCGTCTCGACCTCACGCGGTTCCAACGAGGACGTCGGCTCGTCCATGATCACGACGTCGGCGTCGACCGACACCGCGCGGGCCAGCGCGACCATCTGCTGGGCGCCGACGCCGAGTGTCCCGAGTGGACGGCGGACGTCGGCGTCGATGCCGTAGTCCGCAAGCAGCGCCGCCGCGTCGGAGTTCATCCGCGCCCAGTCGACCAGCCCGAACCGCTTCCTCGGCTCACGGCCGAGGTACACGTTGCTGGCCACGCTCATCAGCGGGATGAGGTTGACCTCCTGGTAGATCGTGGAGATCGCGCCTCGCGCGTGGATCGTGCCGGAATCCGGCTTGTGCACGCCGGTGAGCACCTTGATCAGCGTCGACTTGCCGGCGCCGTTCTCGCCCACCAGCGCGTGCACCTCGCCCGGTCGCAGCGCGAACGACACGTCGTCGAGCGCGCGCACCCCGGCGAACGTCTTCGTCACGCCTTCGACCTCGAGAACCGGTTCCATCGTCAGTACGCGTTTCCGAGCTTCTGCGCGGCGTTCGCCGAGTCGTACTGGTCGTCGGAGATCACGACGGTCGGCGGGATCTCCTTGCCCGCGGCGAAGTCCTGCAGCGTCGAGAAGGCGAGCGGACCGAAACGCGGGTTGGACTCGATCACCGCGTTGTAGCTGCCGTCGGCGATGAGCTGGACGGCGTTGCGGGTGCCGTCGATCGAGACGATCTTGACGTCCTTGCCCGGCGTCTTGCCCGCGGCCTTGAGCGCGGTGACCGCGCCGATGCCCATCTCGTCGTTCTCGGCGTAGACCGCGGTGATCTCGGGGTTGCTCTGGATGAGCTGCTCCATGACCGCCTGCCCCTTGGAGCGGTCGAACTCGCCGGTCTGCTCGGCGACGACCTGGATGCCCGTGGTCGCGGCGATCTCGTCCTTGAAACCCTTGGTGCGGTCGGTGGTCACGTTGTTGCCGGACGCGCCGAGCAGGATCGCGACCTTGCCGGTGCCGCCGGTGGCCTTCACCATCTCCTGCGCCGCGCGTTTGCCCTGCTCGACGAAGTTCGAGCCGATGAAGGTCAGGTAATCGGCGCACGGCTGCGAGGTCACCTTGCGGTCGATCGTGATGACCGGGACCTTCTTGGCCTTCGCCGCGTCGAGGGCGGGCTGGAGGCCGTCGGAGTTCAGCGGGGCAACGATGAGCAGCTGCGCGCCCCGGTCCAGCAACGACTTGATGTCGCTGACCTGCTTGTTGAGATCGCTCTGCGCGTTGGTGACCAGGAGTTTGTCGTCCGGGACACCGAGTTTCTTCGCTTCGTCCTTGATGGACTGTGTTTCGGCGATCCGGAACGGGTTCGCCTCCTTCTCCGACTGGGAGAAGCCGATGACCGCGTTCTTCACGTCCACCTGCGGGTAGCCGGTCTTCTCGCGGGCGCAGCCCGGCCCCGCGGCCTGGTTCGGCGCCGCCGAAGCGGCGGGACCGGCCCCCGACGGGGCGGATTGCTGGGTCTCACGGCTGGTGCAGGCCGTCAGCGCGAGCGCGAGGCCGGTCACCAGGAGCAGGGTGCGGCGGATGGGCAGGGACATCGATCGCTCCTCGGGGAAGTCGAGTACACGGATCTGCGGTGACCCATGTCACTCGTAGGGACGATGCCAGATTTACATCGTTGGTACAACGTTGTAAATCCGCCGTTCGCGCGGCTAGGCTGTGCCGGATCTGTACCGGAGCACTGCGGAGGGGAGCGAGGGTGGCCACGCTCAAGGACGTCGCCAAGCTTGCGGGCGTCTCGGTCAAGACCGTGTCGAACGTGGTCAACGGCTACGACTTCGTCAAGCCGGAGAACCGCAAACGCGTCGAGGAGGCACTGGCCTCGACCGGGTACCGGCCCAACCTCGGTGCCCGCAACCTCCGCCGCGGGCGCACCGGGTTCCTCGGGCTGATGCTGCCCGAGCTGAGCATCCCGTACTTCGGCGAGCTGGCCGGCCTGGTGCTTCAGGCGGCGCAGGAGCACGAGTGGAACGTCCTCATCGAACAGACCCTCGGCACCAGGGAACGCGAGCGCAACGCGCTGTCCGCACTGGGCCCGCATCTGATCGACGGCGCGATCATCAGCCCGGAGGCGTTGCACACCAACGACTTCGAGGATCTCGCACCCGGTGTCCCGCTGGTGATGCTCGGTGAGCACGTCGTCGACGTCCCGATAGACCACGTCGGTATCGACAACGTCCAGGCCGCCCGGATCGCGGTGCGGCATCTGATCTCGCTCGGCCGCCGCCGGATCGCCGCGATCGGGGCGCATCCGCAGCGCCATACCGCCGCGCAGCGGCTTGAGGGCTACCACTCCGCGCTCGCCGAGGCAGGGCTCGCGCCCATCCCGGAACTGGTCCTGCCCGCGCTGCGGTATCACCGCGCCAACGGCGCCGAAGCGATGGCGCATCTCCTCGCTCTGCCGGAGCCGCCCGACGCCGTCTTCTGCTTCAACGACCTCCTCGCCATCGGCGCCCTTCGCGCCGCGGCCGAACGCGGCGTCCAAGTGCCGTCGGACATGGCGATCGTCGGTTTCGACAACAACGAGGAGAGCGCGTACAGCCTGCCGTCCCTGACGACGATCGCACCGGACAAGGCGGCGATCGCGCGGGCCGCCGTCGATCTCTTACGGCGGCGTATAGCCGGTGGGAGCGACCTCGAACCGGAAGACGTCCAAACCCCCTTCTCGCTCGAAATCCGGAACAGCACGATCGCCTAACCCCGCGTTTAGTCCTCTGAATGCGGTAGTTGCGTGCACAAGGACCGCATTCAGAGGACGAAAAGCGGGAGGCGTGGCATGGTGTGTCCGTGAACCGGGCCCTGGCGGTGCTGACCCTCGTCGCGTACGTGACGTTGCCGCTCGGCTCGGCCAAGTACGAGACGCTCGTGCTGCCGACGCTCCTCGCCGGGCTCGTCTACGCGGCGATAGCGATCGTCGGTTTCCCCTGGGTGCAGAAACACGGACGCGCGTGGGCGATCGCGTACGTCTGCGTTCAGTTACCGCTCGGCTTCACCCTGTTCTCGCTGTCGGGCGCCGCCGTCGGGGCGGTCCTGCTTCTCGTGGTCCTCGTCTGCCACACCGTGTTGCTGCTGCCCTTGCCGGTGGCGTTCGGGGTCGCGGTCGTGATCCCGCTCATCCACCTGCCGATGGCGCCGATGGACGGCCTCCGCGAGGGGCTCGGGACGCTGGCGGTCATGGTCTTCGCCGCCGTGGTGACCGAACTGGTCGTGCGGGAGAAGCGGGCGCGCGAGGAGCTGGCCGAGGCGCACGAACGTCTTCGCGACCACGCCGCCCAGGCCGAACAGCTCGCGACGATCCAGGAGCGCAACCGGCTCGCGCGCGACATCCACGACGGGCTCGGCCATCACCTCACGGTCGTCCAGATGATGTTGCAGGCCGCCCGCGCGGTGATCGGCACCGGCGACACGGAGCGGGCCGACGGGATGCTCGCCAAGGCACAGGATCAGTCGCGCGAGGCGCTGGCGGAGGTCCGGCGGTCGGTGTCGGCGTTGAGGGAGCCGCGCTCCGAGCCGCTCACGGACGCGTTGCGGACGCTGACGGACGAGGCTTCCGCTGCGGGCGTGCCGACCGGGTTCGAAGTCAAGGGCACCGCGAGGGACACCCGCGCCGACGTGGAGGAGTCGCTGTTCCGGGCGGCCCAGGAGGGATTGACCAACGTGCGCAAGCACGCGCGGGCCAAGGCCGCGACCGTGGTGCTCGACTACGCCGTCACCGATCGAGTCCGCCTCGAAGTCCGCGATGACGGTCTCGGGCTCACCGGGGATTCCCCACCGGACAAGGGTTTCGGCCTTATCGGGCTCCGCGAACGGGTCGCCGGCCTCGGCGGCCGGGTCTCGGTCGACTCCACCGAAGGCCAGGGCCTGACACTCACCGTGGAGGTGCCGGGATGACCGTCCGCGTGGTGATCGTCGACGACCAGGCGTTGTTCCGCGAGGCCTTGGCGACCCTGCTGGAAGTCCAGCCTGAGATCGACGTCGTCGGCGAGGCGGCGAACGGCGAGGAGGCCGTGCGGCTCTGCGCCGAACTCCGCCCCGACGTCGCGCTGATGGATCTGCGGATGCCCGTGCTGGACGGAATCGCGGCCACCGCGCGGCTTCGGGCCGAGCAGCCCGGCGTGCGCGTCTTGGCGCTGACGACGTTCGACGACGACGAAGACGTGTTCGCCGCGTTGCGCGCGGGCGCCGTCGGCTATCTGCTCAAGGACGTCTCGTCGACGCGGCTGGTCGAAGCGCTGGTGGCGGCCGAACGGGGCGAATCCGTACTGCAGCCTTCCGTCGCGGCCAAACTCGTCGCGCGGGTGGCCCGGCTCCCCGCCGAGACACCCCGGCCGTCGGCGACGCCGCTTTCGGACCGGGAACTGGAGGTCGTCCGGCTCCTCGCGGACGGCCGCAGCAACCGCGAGATCGCCAAGACGTTGTTCCTCGCCGAGGGCACGGTGAAGAACCTCGTGACGAGTGTCCTGTCCAAGCTCCAGGTGCGGGATCGCACCCAGGCCGCCCTGCGCGCGAAGGAACTCGGCCTGTTCTGAGCGTTGGGTACCTACTCCGGTCGGAAGTCCGTGAAGGCCTCCTTGAGGGACTCTGGGTCCCTCAAGGAGGCCTTCACGGACTGGGCACACTGGGCCCAGCGTGAGTAATGGCGTGACTCGCGTGATCAGGGACGTGACTCGCGTGACTGAACACCGGTCACATGACCTCGCGCATGACTTCCGGCACCTGCCCTCGTGCCCCGCCGCGGCCGAACATTGCTCCCGTCGCAACGACCGAGGGAGCCGGAAATGAACCACACGACAGAACAGAAGACCCGCAAGCAGGCCGTCCTGCGCTTCACCCGCCACGCCGTGGAGATGCTGATCTCGATGGTGGCCGGGATGATCGTCCTCGAGCCGGTCTGGTCGTTCCTGTGGCCGGGCCTCGCCGCGAACGTGACCGCGAACGCGCTGGTGATGGCGACGAACATGTCGCTCGGCATGGCGCTGTGGATGCGGATCCGGCGCCACGGCTGGGCTTCGATCGCGGAGATGTCGGCCGCGATGTACGTGCCCTATCTGCTGTTCCTGCCGTTCTTCTGGACCGGCCTGATCTCGGGATCGACCCTGATGACGGCCGGGCACGTGCTGATGGTGCCCGCGATGCTCGCCGCCATGTTCCGCCGCCGCGCCGAGTACGGAGCCTGACCATGCGATCCTTCGTCCGTGTCACGCTGACCGTGCTGGCGTTCACCGTCGCCGCACTCGCACTGCCGGTCACGCTGGGCGCCGTCACGCTCAGCGCCAGCTTCGAGAACCGCTACACGCAGAGAACCGACGGGGTCGCGCCGCCGCCGACACCCAAGGCACACGATCCCGCCAAGCCGACCGCGGTGGTCGTCGTCGGGAACGAGGGCGCCGTCGTCTCCGACGCGCTCGCACCGTACGAGGTCCTGGCGGCGTCCGGCGCGTTCAACGTCTACACCGTCGCGCCGCAGGCGCGGCCGGTCACCTTGACCGGCGGTCTCGATCTCAGCCCGGACCTCGGTTTCGCCGATCTCGACCGCCTGCTGTCGTCGAAAGCCCCGGACGTCGTGGTGGTACCCGCGTTGCCGGATCTCGGCGAGCCGACCACGCGGCCGGTGACCGAGTGGCTGAAGCGGCAGTCGTCGCGGGGCTCGCTGCTCATGAGCGTCTGCAACGGTTCGGGCGTCCTCGCCTCGGCCGGGCTCCTCGACGGGCGGAAGGCCACCGCGCACTGGATCCGCATCGGCGGGTTCGACGACGAATTCCCCTCCGTGGACTGGATCCGCGGCACGCGCTACGTCGACGACGGGAACATCGTGACCACGGCAGGCATCCTCTCCGGGATCGACGGGGCGCTCCACGTCACCGAGCGCTTCGCCGGCACCGAGACCGCCCGGAAGGCGGCCGAAGCCGTCGGCTGGACCCACTACTCCCCCGGTTCGAGCCGGCCGATGACGCAGAACAGCTTCGACGCGGCGGACACCGTCGTCGGGTTCAACACCGCGTTCCGGTGGGACAAGCCGATGCTGGGGGTCCTGCTGACTCCCGGGGTCCGGGAGCTCGAACTCGCCGCGGTGTTCGACACCTACGGCCAGTCGCTAGCGGTCGAAACGACGGCCGTCGGTCTCGACGGCTCGCCGATCCGGTCCCGGCACGGACTGACCTTCGTCCCACGCGGCACGCCGACGGCTGAAGACCGGCTCGTCGTGCCCGGCGCGGAGGCCGCCGCGGGTCACGCCGCCGATCGGTACTCCGCGCTCTCACCGGTGTACCTGCACGCCGGGCCCGGGTTCCCGTTCGACGCCGTGCTCGAAGACCTGGTGCGCACCACCGACACCGCGACCACGCGGTGGACGGCCAGGACCTTGGAGTACGAGACGGGGCATCTCGCGCTGGACGGCGAGGCGTGGCCTTGGACGATCACGCTGCGCCCGTTCGGGCTGGCCGTCCTCGGGCTGCTCGTGGCCTTCGGGATCCGAGCCCTCTACCGCATGATCCGGAGGACGTCGCCGACCGGGCGGCGAGGGGTGGTGGACCCCGGGAAGCCGTAACCCAGGCGGAAAACGGCCTGCGGGTGCGCGTTCTCGCCGAGCAGCGACCGGAGGACGGCGCGAGCGGACGGGATCTCCATGGGCTGCGAGTAGAACGACGCGCTGAGGCCGAGCGAAGTCGCCGTCAGCAACGCCCGCTGCATCGCCCGTCCGGCCCGGATCTGGGCGAGCGGCCCGTCGGTCGGTGTCGTCAGCACCGCGACGACCGGATCGCGTTCGAACTCCCGGGCCTGCTCGCTCTCCCCGTGATGCCGGACGGGCAGCAGGCCGCCCGACGGACGCGGTCCGCCCGCGTAGGCCGGGACGCCGTCGTTGCCCCCGCTTTCCCTGGTCCACGCCCGGAGTTCCGCCTGGAAGCGGTCGTCGAGGGTCTGCAGGTGATCCGCCCGCCGGATGAGTCCCGCGACGGCCTCCAGCAGACCCACCTCGTCGAGCAGGACCAGTTTCGCGCCCTCGTCCCCGGCGGCCCGCCGCACCGCGTGCCGGGCTCCGGTGGGCACCGGGGTCGAGGCGAACGGCCGCCGGTTGCTGTACCGCACGCGGATCGACGCCGCCAGCCGCTGCTCCGCCGCGCTCGCCCGGTGCCGGGGCCCGATCCCCACCCTGGCCAGCAGTTCCGGCCGGTCCTTCTCCGGCAGGAACTCCACGTCGCAGGACCGCCCCGCGACGGCGATCGCGAGTTCGAGGTTCAGCAACGCCGCGCCGCAGGACAACCGCGCTTCCCGGCGGTCCGGGTCGCAGACCTCGAGTACGCGATCCTCGTCGAGGACTACGCCGATGACGTCCGATCCGACTTCGAAGAGCCACGGCTGGGTGTTGTGGGGTGACGGTGCCCGGACGGCGGCCTCCAGCGCGGCGGTGACGACCGGTGCTTCGGTGAGGATCATCGCGGCTCCCTAGCCCGTGGAGGTCACCTCAGCCTTTCGCGCGGGAGCCGGGGCCGGAAGTGGCCGTGGTCCTTTCCGGATCGGGACCTTCGGCCCTCAGTCAGCTGCCCGCGGGCCGGGGCCGGTCTCCCGGACGACGCGGTAACGGGGGTTCGCGCTCACCCGCGACTCGACCTCGCCGGGCAGGCCGTCGAGCGCCGCCTGGATGGCCGCGAGCCGGCCCTCGGTGTCGGACGTCTCCTCGAAATGCCGGTAGTCCGCCTCGCTCGCCCAGCTGACCAGGTTGACGACCCGCGTCCCGTCCACGCTCGCGTGGAACCGGGCCGAAACGTAGCCCGGGTAGAACCGCACCCAGCGGTCCTGGATCTCGGCGAAGGCCTCCACCAACGCCGCCTGGGTCTCCGGCCCGTCGACCGCGTACTCGATGATCGAGTAGAAACCCTTGTCCTCACTCATGTTCACTCCTCGAAAGCCGATGATGAAACCCAGCCTTCACCCTCGACCTCGGTGGAGATCAAGAGTGACCTGCCCGACATTTCGGGCACATTGCTCCGGCCGGGCCTGGTGGGCGGACGTCGGCTCGGCGAGGATCGCCCGATGCGCGACAGCAAGACGTTCGGCCTCATCGCCCGGGGCGGGCTGGTCTGCTACGCGGTCGTGCACCTGCTCGTCGCTTGGCTCGCGGCACAGGTCGCGCTCGGCGACCACGCGAAAGCCGACAAAGCGGGCGCCCTGCAGCTGGTCGTCGCCGAAGGAGGCGCGTGGCTGCTGTGGCTGATCGCGGCCGGTCTCGCCGTGCTGGCGATGTGGCAGCTCGGCGAGGCGATCGCCGGGCACCGGCACGTGAAGACGCGGCGGCGGACCGTGCGCAGGATCGTCAGCGGGATCGAAGTCGTGCTCTACGGCCTCGTCTCCTACAGCGCGGTGAAGATCGCCCTCGCGGGCGCCGACGACGGTCAAGGCTCCCTCGTGGCCGGGATCCTCGCGGAGTCCTACGGACCTGTCTTGGTCACTCTCGCCGGTGTCACCGTCGTGGCGGTGGCGGTGTTCCTCGCCCAGCGCGGATTCCGGAAGACCTTCGTGCGGGAGCTCGATTTCGGCGGTGCGACCGGGACGGCCAGGACCGTGACGATCCGGCTCGGGCAGATCGGCTGGATCGCGCTCTCCGCCGCGTACGGCACCATCGGCGTGCTGACGGTCGTCGCCGCGGTCACCTTCGACCCGGCCAAGGCGAGCGGCCTCGACGCCGCGTTGAAGACGCTCTCCGCTCAGCCGTACGGCGGTCCGATGCTCCTCGCGCTCGCGGCGGGCATCGCCGCGTTCGGCGCCTTCGCGCTACTGGACGCGCGTTTCCGCAAGATCTGATCTGCCCGGCGAAGCGACCTGTGGCACCGTGAACGACGTCGGGAGGTCGTGATGGCAGGTGTGGTCGAGTCGATCCGCGAGCAGGGCGAGGACGCTCGTCAGGCGCGGATCGTCGAGGTGCTGGTGGAGGCCTTCGAAGATCTCATGCGCGCGGACGCCGACGCGTTCCGCCGCAAGTTCCGCAAGATGGCCGCCGCCCCGTTCGCCTTCTACCGGGGCTCGGCGTGCCTGTTCTACGCGGACATGGCGCACGAGGACGATCCGTGGTCGAACGCCGAGACCGGCCGCGTGTGGATCCAGGGCGATCTGCACGCCGAGAACTTCGGCAGCTACATGGATTCGTCCGGGACGTTGGTGTTCGACGTCAACGACTTCGACGAGGCCTATCTCGGCTGCTTCACCTGGGATCTCAAACGGCTGGCCGCCAGTGTCGCGCTGCTGGCGTGGAGCAAGGCGATCTCCGACGACGACATCGAGACGCTGATCGGCACCTATCTGCGCGCCTACGTCAAACAGGTCCGCGAGTACGCCGAGCGACCCGGCGACGAACTCGTCCGGCTCCAGCTGGACAGCACCGAGGGTGTCCTGCACAACGTCCTGCTCAGGGCCCGGCTCAAAACCCGGATCGATCTGCTCGACGAGCTGACCACCGTGGAGGACTACGACCGCAGGTTCCGGCACGGGCCGGGCGTCCGCGTCCTCGACCAGGCCGAACGCGAAATCGCGATCCAGGCCTTCGAGTCCTATTTGGACACCATCCCGGAGAACAAGCGGTTCGGCAGCATCACCTACCGGGTCAAGGACATCGTCGGCCGGACCGGATTCGGGATCGGCTCCGCCGGGCTGCCCGCGTACAACATCCTCGTCGAAGGCCGGACGCAGGCGCTCGAGAACGACGTCGTCCTGTCGATGAAACAGGGGAACGTCGCGGCGCCGAGCCGCATCGTCGCCGAGGAGCGCATCCGCGGCTACTTCACCAACGAGGGGCATCGCACCGCCGTCTCCCAGCGCGCGTTGCAGGCGCACGCGGACCCGTGGCTCGGGTACACGGAGATCGACGGGACCGGGTTCGTCGTCTCGGAGTTGTCGCCCTACGTCGACGATCTGGACTGGTCTGAGCTGACCGAGCCGTCGGAGATGGGGCCGGTCCTCGACTATCTCGGCCGTGCCACCGCGAAGATGCACTGTGTGTCCGATTCGGACTCCGAGCAGACGCTGGTCGATTTCCAGAGCGAAGAGGCCATCGCCGGGGTCATCGGCGACCGCGAGGACGAGTTCGTCCGCACGCTGACCGAGTTCGGGATGGCCTACGCCGAGCAGTCACGGGACGACCACCGGTTGTTCGTGGACGCCTTCCGCGGCGGGAAGATCCCCGCCGTCCGGCCCGCCGCGGAGGGCTGACCGGACGACAGGGATCGGCTATTCGCGGAGACCGATGGCCTCGATCGGCTTCGACCGCAGCGCCACGCGAGTGGCGAGGCCGAGCGAGACCAGGCCGAGCAGGATCGCCCCGGCGATGACCCCGCCGAAGACGGTGACCGTGCCCGACGGCAGCGGTGTCCCGCGCAGGCCGAGGTTCAGCAGCATCAGGGGGATCCCCGCCACCACGGTGCCCAGCAGGGCCGCGACGCCGACCGTCGCCAGTGCTTCGAACCGCATCATCCGCACCACCTGGCGTTTCGTCGTGCCGATCAGGCGCAGCAGCGCGAACTCCCGCGAGCGCTGCGCCGTGCTCATCACCAGCGTGTTCGCCACCGAGATCACGACGTAGCCGAGGATCACCCCGACGGCGACCAGGTTCACGTAGAACTGGGCGTCCTGCTGCCCGTTCGCGGGTGCGGCCACCGCCGATCCCGGTGTCACGGCCAGCCCCGGATACCGGACCGCGAGTTCGTTCAGCGCGGCGGTCACAGCGGCGGAATCCGCATCGGGTTGCTGCCGCACCAGCACCGAATCGTCCATCCGGTCGCCGGTGTGCGCCCTCGCGAGATCGGCGGGCAGCACGTAACGGCCGAAGGCCTGCTCACGGGTGTAGGTGGCGACCAGCCGCAGCTTCGCCGGAGCACCGTCACCGAAGAAGAACTCGACCTCGTCGCCGACCTTCTTCTCGTACCAGTCGGCTTCCGATTCGCTCATCGCCACGGTGTTCCCGGTCAGGTCGGTGATCTTGCCCGACACGACGCCCGGATCGACGTTCCCGCGGACCTGCGCGCCGTCCAGTCCCTGCGCCGCGTACCGCTCGACGCGCAGTTTGTCCTGCTCCTGCACGGTGTTCAGCACCTCGGTGCGCACCACGGGCGTCGCGGCGGAGACACCGGGGACACGCCGTGCCGCCTCGGCGACCTCCGGGGACAGCCCGCCGGTACCACTGGCGAGCACGTAGTCGGCCGTGGTCGACTCGACGGTCTCCTCCTGGCGAGCCGCGGCCGCCGAGGTCTGGCTGTAGAACATCGTCAGCGCGAACGAGACCGCCAGCATCACCGGCGTCACCGCGGCCGCCAGCCGTCGAGAATTGGCCTGGCTGTTCGCGGCGGCCAGGTAGCCGCTGATCCGCGAAGTCCGGTTCAGCACCGGGCCGACCAGCCGCGTCATGAGGGCGACCACCTTCGGGCCGAGCACGCCCAGCCCGATCACGATCACCAGCGCCGAACTGCCCGAAGCCGCCAATCCCGCCTCACCGCGCACGAAGATCGGGACCATCGCCCCGGCGAGACCGGTCACCACCAGCGCGCAGCCGACGATGAGGCGCACCCGGCCGAGTTCGCGCCGCTCCACCGCGGCCTCGCCGAGTGCCTCCACCGGGCGAATCGACGACGGCCGCCGCGAAGCCGACCAGGCGGCCAACCGCGCCGTGCCCAGGCCCAGCACCAGCGCGGCGACGAGCGGGATCGGGCTGATCGCCAGTTCGAAGTCCGGCGGGATCACTCCGATGGCACCGAAGGCGTTCCGCAGGCCGAAGCCCACCGCGACCCCGAGACCGCTGCCCAGGACCCCCGCGACCGAGGCGACGATCATCGTCTCGGCGCCGATGAGCTTGCGGATCTGCTGCGGTGTCGCCGCGATCGCCCGCAGCAGGGCGAACTCCCGGCGGCGCTGGTTGATGACGAGCGCCAGGGTGCTGGCCACGACGAACACCGCGATGAGGAGCGCGAACCCGCCGAACGATCCCGCGAGCGCCATCAGCAGCATCCGGGTCTGGCTGACGTCGAGGAACTCGACCGTGCTGCGCTCGACCCCGGTCGCCACCGTCACCTTGTCGCCGACCGCGGCGCTGATCTTCTCGGCGAGGTCGCCCGGCGTGACACCCGGCTCCGCCAGCACGCCGATCGCGTGCGCCTGTCCGGGGATCCCGGCGAGTTCGGTGGCCTTCTCCGGCGAGAAGAACAGCGCGGACTGCCGGGTGAGGCCGTCGCCCGTCTTCGGGGCGGCGATCCCGGAGACCCGGAACTCGACCGGTGTCGAGCGGACGGCGATCTTCACCCGCTGCCCGACCGACACGCCGCTCCGTGACGCGAGGTCCGCGTCCAGGACCACCTCCTCGGCACCGGCGGGCGCACGGCCGTCGCGCAAGGAGAACGGCGCCAGCACGGCGGCGTCCCAGTTGTGGCCGAGCGACTGGCCGCCTTCCGGCCCGTTCAACGGCCGGCCGTCGGCGGTCACCACGGTGGCCGGGAAGCTCTGCTCCGCCACGACACCACGTACGCCGGGCACCGCGGTGATCGCACCGGTGAGCGTCACCGGCACCGTCGCCTGCTCGGCCACCTGCTGGCCGTCGAGCGCGCCGGTCCCGGGCGGTGCGACCGTCTGCCCGCCGCCCACGACGACCGCCGCGTCGGCGTACCGCTGGGTGGGGACACCGGCGCGCAGACCGGATTCCATCAGGACGCCGCAGCCGGCGACCAGCGCCGTCCCGCACAGGATCGCGACGAATGCACCGACGAAACCGCTCAGGCGGGTCTTCGTCGTCTGCCAGGCCAAATCCCACATGACGTCACCACTCCCCGAGGTGGGTCATGCGCTCGGCGACCCGTTCCGGGGTCGGCGCCGGGAGGTGGCCCGCCAGCTTGCCGTCGGCGAGGAACAGCACGCTGTGCGCGGCCGACGCCGCGACCGGGTCGTGGGTGACCATCAGCACGGTCTGCCCCATGCCGTCCACAATGGAGCGGAGAAGGTCGAGGACCTGTTTCGCGGTGCGGGTGTCCAGCGCCCCGGTCGGCTCGTCGGCGAGGACGACCTCCGGCCGGGTGACCAGCGCGCGGGCGATCGCGACCCGCTGCTGCTGGCCACCGGACAGTTCGGACGGACGGTGTTCGAGCCGCTTCGCGATCCCCACGCCCTCGACGATCTCGCGCAGCCACTGCGGGTCCGGCTTCTTCCCGGCCAGCCGCAGTGGCAGCGTGATGTTCTGCAGCACGTTCAGCGACGGCAGCAGGTTGTAGGCCTGGAAGACGAACCCGATGCGCGTCCTCCGCAGCTCGGTGAGCGCTTTCTCCCGCATCCTGCTCAGTTCCGTGTCCCCCAGCAGCACCCGGCCCGAGCTGGGCTTGTCCAGCCCGGCCGCGCAGTGCAGGAAGGTGCTCTTGCCCGAGCCCGACGGTCCCATCACCGCGGTGAACGTGCCCCGGCGCACTTCGACGGTCACCCCGTTCAAAGCCGTGACCGCGCCGTCACCGGATCCGTAGACCTTGCTCACGGAGTCCAGCGACAAGGCGCACGCGCCCCCTGAATTCATCGTCTCCCCTTAGCGGTGGTGATCTCTCTCGCCAAAACCTACGGGCGGCGAGGGCCGTGATCGATCCCGCGTGAGGGAAGACTCGTGGTAGCGCTGGCACCACCATGAGACGGTCAGGCCGGTCTGCGAGCGGTGTGACCGTTCGCCTTCTCCAGCGCGTGCGCGATCCCGAGGGCGCGAAGATCCGTGTGATGCGGGGTGACCACCTGGACTCCGATCGGCAGCCCGTCGGCGGTGAACCCCGCCGGGACGGCCGTGGCCGGGCATTCCGTGGCCGAGATCAGGTAGGCCGCGCGCATCCAGTGCAGATAGTTCTCGACCTCGGTCCCACCGACGGTCTTGGGGTACTCCAGCTCCGCGTCGAACGGAAGTGCCTGGCTGGCGGGAAGAACGACGGCGTCCACGTCGGCGAAATAGGCGCGTACGCGGTGGAACAGTTCGGTGCGCAGACGGTTGGCGGTCGCGATGTCCGCTCCGGTGAGCGCACGTCCTTTCGCGACATTCCAGCGGACGGTCTGCTTGACCTTGTCCGGCTCGCTGTCGACGAGGTCGCCGACGGATTGCGCGTAGTTCAGCGCGCGGAAGGTCTGGAACACCTCCTCCGCCCCGGTCAGATCCGGGCAGCCGGAGACGACCTTGGCGCCGAGCCGGCGCAACACGTCCACCTGCCCTTCCACGACCGTCGCGATGTCGGCGTCCACGGGCACAAGGCCGCCCAGATCGGGCGAGACCGCGATCCGCAGGCCGTGCAACCGGGACGGCAATGCGGCGGTGAACACGCTGCCGGGTTCGGCCAGCGACAGCGGAGCGCGATCATCCGGGCCCGCCTGGACGGACAACAGCAGCGCCGTGTCGGCGACCGTGCGTCCCATCGGGCCTTGCACGCCGAGGGTGAACCAGGCGTCCTTGGCCGGCCAGGTCGGCACCCGCCCCGGACTCGGCCGGTGGCCGACGACATTGCAGAACGAGGCGGGATTCCGCAGCGATCCGCCCATGTCACTGCCATCGGCCAGCGACGTCATCCCGGCCGCGAGCGCGGCGGCGGCGCCTCCGCTCGAACCGCCCGCCGAACGGTCCGGCGCGTAGGGATTGCGGGTCAGACCGAACACCGGATTGAAGGTGTGTGAACCGGCGCCGAACTCGGGCACGTTCGTCTTCCCGAAGACGATCGCCCCGGCCGCGCGCATCCGGGCGACGACGAGTTCGTCGGCGTCGGGAACGTTGTCCGCGAACGCGGGCGAGCCGAAGGTGGTGCGCATCCCCACCGTCGCGTGGAGGTCCTTGACCGCGAGCGGAAGCCCGTGCAGCGGCCCGAGCGACCGACCGGCGGCCCGTGCCTCGTCGGCCGCCGCCGCGGCGGCCCACGCCCGCTCCCCGTCGATACTGACGACGGCGTTCAGCACCGGGTTCACCGCCGCCACGCGATCGAGGGTGGCGTCGAGCAGTTCCCTCGCCGACAACTCGCCGGAGGCCAGCAGTCCGGCCTGGACGGTGGCCGGCAGATCGTTGATCGCGCTCACGACGCACACCATCGCACCCGATGACCCTTTCGGACAAGAAGTGGGTTGGAACTGCCGACTATCGCCACATTCATGGCCGATTCTGGCACCTGATGGCCCGCGGTAGGGAAATCCTTCAGCCCGCCAACAGGTTCCTCCAATAGGCGCGGCACCCCCGCCTTCCTACCTTGGGACGAACGTTGCCGGGGAGGGGCGCAACGTCGACCGCCCGTCACCGTTCAAGGAAGAGCGCGCATGACAGCATCCACCGCTCCATCCAGGACCACCTCGTCCCAGACCCGCCGGCTCGCGATCGGCGCGGGTGCCGGGACCTCGCTGGAGTTCTTCGACTTCTCCATCTACACGGTCGCCTCCGCGCTGGTCTTCCCGAAGGTGTTCTTCTCCGGCGACACCGATCCCTGGTTCGCCTCGTTCATGAGCCTGGCGACCTACACGATCGGCTACGTCGTCGCGCCGCTCGGCGCGATCGTGATGGGCTGGGTGGGCGACCGCTACGGCCGCCGTCGCGCCATGCTCATCACCTTCTACCTCATGGGCGCGGCCACCGTCCTGATGGGACTGTTGCCCGGCTACGCCACCATCGGGGTCGCGGCGCCGTTCCTGCTCGTCCTGTTGCGCCTGGTGCACGGTTTCTCCCGGGGTGGTGAGCTGGGCGGGGCGTCGGTGCTCGCCGTCGAGCACGCGCCGCCGTCACGACGGGCGGCGTTCGGCGCCTTCGTCGCCTTGGGCTCGCCGCTCGGCGCTCTGCTGGCGAACCTCGCCTTCGTGCTGATCTTCTATTTACCGCAAGGGGTCATCACCAGCTGGGGCTGGCGGATCCCGTTCATCGCGGGCGCGGTCGTCCTCGCCATCGGTGTCTGGGCGCGGCGCGCGCTCGAGGAATCGCCCGTGTTCCACGAGCTCGCGGCCAGCAAGCTGGACGAGAAGATCGTCAAGATCCCGATCTGGAACGTCATCCGGGACAACTGGGGCAGGCTGCTGCTCGCCGCCGGCGCGAACACCGGGCTCAACGGCGTCATGTTCGTCCTGGCCGGATTCATGCTCTCCTACGCCGCCGGTCCCGCGCCGAAGGGCCTCGGCCTGGACATCCAGGACGTGCTGTGGTGCACGTTGCCCGGCCTCGCGATCCACGCGGTGACGGTCGTGCTCGGTGCCCGGCTCTCCGACCGGCTGGGCCGCAAACCGGTGATGCTCGCGGCGTCCGTCGCGGTCCTGGCGTACATGTTCGCGCTCTTCCCGATCGCGCGGGTCGGCACGCTGACCGCCTGGGCGCTCGCCATCGCCGGCGGTTTCGCGCTCACCGGGTTCCTGTTCGGCCCGCTGATCACCTACCTGACGGAACTGTTCACGCCCGAACAACGGCAGTCCGGCGCTGGGCTGGCGTACCAGATCGGTGCGGTACTCGGCGGCGGTCTCGCGCCATCGATGGCGAACCGGCTCATCGAATGGACGGGTACTTCGACGTCGGTCGGCTACTACCTGGCAGGCGGGATGGCGCTGACCGTCGTCTGCCTGCTGGCCCTTCCCGAAACCGCACCCGTGAGGACCCACCGATGAACGACGAACTCACCGAACTCCGGCGCCGCGTCGAGGTGCTGGAGGCCGAGGCCGAGATCCGCCGTGTCCAGGCCCGCTACATGTTCCTCTGCGACACTCCGTGCCCGGAGTACGGCGTCACCGACGACGACCGGCGCATCGACCTGATCCTCGAGCTCTACGCCGAGGACGCCGTCTGGGAAGGCGTCGGCGAGCACTACGACGGGCAGTTCGGCCGCGCGGTGGGCAAGGACGCGATCCGGGCGCATTTCCAGCGGTTCTGGGGCGAGAAACGCGACCCGGCGCTGGTCCTCAACGCCCATTACCTGACCTCGGAACAGATCCACATCGACGGCGACCGGGCCGACGGGCAATGGATCCACGTCCAGCCGTGGCTGTACGCCGACGGGACCGGGTTGCTGCGGTCGAGCAGGCTCAACAACGCGTTCCGGCGTGAGGACGGGCGTTGGCTGATCACCCGTACGCGGACCGAGAACGTCTTCATCGCGCCGCTGCCCGCGGGGTTCGCTTCGGACTTCCCGGCGACTTCCGTACTGATGGCTTGACCTGGCACCGCACTCACGTGATCGAAGCCGGAACTCGCGTGATCAGAGACGGAACACCCGAGTGCGGCCCCCAATCACGCGAGTCACGTCCCTGATCACGCGAGTCACGCCTTTCCTCACGCCGCGCGTCCTGTGTGCCCAAGTCCGTGAAGGCCTCCTTGAGGGACTCTGGGTCCCTCAAGGAGGCCTTCACGGACTTGCGCCGGAATTCCCGCGCACCTAGACGGTGACCTGGTGCTGAAGGACATCGCGCACCAGAGTGCCGAGGCTGTCCGACTCGGTCTTGGCCTTGATCCGGGCCCGGTGCACGTCGACGGTCTTCACGCTCGTGCCCAGCCGTCGCGCGATCAGCTGGCTGGGCAGACCGTCGATCACCAGCCGGAGCACCTCCCGTTCGCGCGGGGTCAGCGTCGCGATCCGCTCGGCGACGGCTTTGCGGCACGCGGCCTCCGCGAACCGTTCCGCCGCGACCACCAGTTGCGCCTGGACGACCTCCAGCATCCGCTGCGGCTCGTACGGCTTCTCGAGGAAGTCGACCGCACCCAGGCGCAGCGCCCGCACCGACATCGGGATGTCGCCGTGCGCGGAACAGAAGATCACCGGGGCCGGGAATTCACGGGCGACCAGCTTCTCCTGCAGTTGCAGGCCGCTGAGCCCCGGCATCCGGACGTCGATGATCAGCACGCTCGGCTCATCGGGGTCGAACTCCTCCAGGAAGGTCGGCCCGTCCGGGTAGACGAGCGCCTGGATGCCGACGCTCTCCAACAGGAACACCAGGGATTGGCGGATGGCCTCGTCGTCGTCGACGATGTAGACCACCGGCGACGTCTCGCCGCCGGACGCGGAATCGGTGGTGACCATGGAGAGCTCCTTACCATGAATCCCCGGCGAGCACCCGCTCCGCCCAGCACGCGTGCCCGAGCAGTTCGTTGTCCCCGCCGTGACGGCCGACGAGTTGCAGGCCGAGCGGCAGGCCGGCCGCGTCGGTGAATCCGGGAACGGTGACCACGGGCAGGCCGAGTGCCTGCCAGCCTCGGCTCAGCACCGGGTTCCCGGTCGCCTGCAGTCCGTGTGGCGCCGCGCCGGGTGCGGCCGGGCCGAGTACGACGTCGAACACGTCGGCCAGACGGACGGCGCCGTCGGCGATGGTGGCGCGGGCGGTTTCGTATTCGTCGACCGACGTCGCGGCCCCGGCCTGGAGCAGCTGTGCCAAGGGCGCGCTCAACCGCTCGGCCACCGCGAGTTCGGCAGACCTTTCCCGCGCTGCCTCATAGGCCATCACGACGGGATGTGCGGCCGTGAGCTCGGCCATCAGCTGTTCGTCGCGGAACGGCTCGACGGTCGCCCCGGCCTCCCGCAGACGTTTCGCCGCTTGAGTCAGCGCATGCCGCATCGGTGCTTCGACGACGTCGAGCGCGTCGGCCGCCCACACCAGGATCCGCGGCGGACGCGGTTCCTGTGCGGGATCGCCGGTCAGCGCGGACCACGCGAGCGCGAGATCGGCGGCCGTGGCCGCGAAGACGCCGTGGCTGTCCAGGCTGGGGCTCAATCCCGTCACCCCGGCGACCGGGTACCTGCCGTGGCTCATGACCAGCGAGGCAACGCCGCAGTACGACGCCGGTCTGGTGACCGATCCGGCGGTCTGCGAACCCAGCGCCAACGGCACCTGCCCGGACGCGACCGCGGCGGCCGAACCGCTCGACGAGCCGCCCGGGGTGTGGCCGAGGGCCGCGGGATTCCGGGTCGGGCCGGGCGCGAAGAACGCGAACTCGGTCGTGACCGTCTTGCCGAGCGGAGCCATTCCGGCCGAGCGCCACGCGGTCACGATCGCCGCGTCCGAGGTCGCCGGAGCGGCCTCCGCGCGCAGTGTCGAACCGCAACGGGTGGGCACACCCGCCAGATCGATGATGTCCTTGACTCCGAGTGGCACACCCGCGCCCGGCAGGAAGTCCGTCCGGTCGACCCACGCGCGCAGCTCCGCGTCCGTTTCGGCGATCCGGGCGAGCGCGCGTCGCGAAGCCGCCTCCGGAGTGGTGCGCCCCTGCCGCAGGTCCTGGACGAGTTCCCGCAGCGACCACGGGCGCATGAGGTTCACTCGTCCTCCCAAGCGGCGTCCGCTTCCCAGTAGTCGACGCCGCCGGCACTGACCGCGTGCCGCCACTCGGACGTCCGCTTCAGCCTGGGTTCGACCCGCGCCGTCACTTCGTCGGCGGCGGCGGGACCGTCGGCCGGAGCCTGCCAATGGACCCAGTTCAGCTCGCGGCCCTCGGAGTCGTGCACGAAGAGATCCACGTGGCGCCAGCCGTACCCGTGGTTGTCGTTGTAACACATCAACGTGGTGCGCTCGCTCATGGCGCGATCCGGTGGAATTCGCGGCGGAAGTAGGCGAGTCCCCCGGCGTCCTCGTCGACGAAGACGTCCTCGACCTCGACGAAGAGCACCGTGTGCGTCCCTTGGGTGAACTCGGCGCCGACTCCTCCGATGAGGACGGCGGCCGCGTCGCGGACGACGGGGATGCGGAACCTGTCGTGGTCCCAGACCTCGAACCGGAACCGGTCGAGCATCGGCACGTCCGTCGCACCGGCGAACTGCAGGGCGAGATCCTTGTGCTGGGAGGCCAGGACGTTGATGGCCATCCTGCCGTTGGTCCGGAAGATGTCGTGCGTGTAGCTCGACTGGTTGACGCAGACCAGCAGGGTCGGCGGTGAGTCGGTGACCGAGCAGACCGCGCTCACCGTGATGCCGGCGCGGCCGCTGACGCCGTCGGTGGTGACGATGTTGACAGCCGTCGAAAGGTTCGCCATCGCCGCGCGAAACCGTCGCTGGGTGGTGGTCAGCTCATCGGGCATACCTCGACGCTAGAGCCGGGGCCGAAACCGGCGATATCCCGACTTCCACCGCGCCGCCTGAGGATTTCCCTTACGTGTCCAGCGGCAGCGCGAACCCGAACCGCGAGCCCCCGCCTTCCCGCCGCTCGGCCCAGATGCTCCCGTGCTGCCGGGTGATGATGCGGTGGCTCAGCGCCAGCCCGATCCCGCTGCCACCGGGTTTGCTGGTGAAAGACTCGGCGAAGGGATCCCTGGCGACGCCGCGGCCGTGATCGTCGACGGTGAGAACGCCGACCCCTTCCTTGGCTTGAGTGCCCACCGTGATCCGCCGCTGCGGGGGTTCGCATTCGGCGGTCTCGTCGATCGCGTTGAGGCAGAGGTTCATCACCACCTGCCCGGTGAGGACGCGTTCGCACCGCACCAGCACCGGCGCAGGATCGAGCCGGACCTCGACGGCGACGGAGTTCGGCGCGGCGCTCAGCTCGATGAAGTACAGGCACTCCCGGACGATCTCGTTCAGGTCGACCACCTGCTCGACCTGTTCCAGATGCCCGACGAAGGACCGCAGCGAACCGACGATGTCCTTGGCCCGGTCGATCTGGCGGGCGACGCTGTCCAGGCCGTAGCCCATCTGCTCGCGGACGTCACCGCCATCCGCCATCGTGGCGGCCCGCGCGCGGATCCCCGCGATGAAGTTCGCGGCGGCGGCCAGCGGCTGCCCGAGTTCGTGGGCGATCGCCATCGCCATGTCCCCCATGGCGTTGTAGCGCGCCAAGTAGTTCTCGTGCCGCAGTTCCAGCTCTCGCCGTGCTTCGCCGCGGACACGCTCGGACACGTCGTGCAGGATCATCAGATACGCGTCGACCTCGGACTCGGAAAGCCGCTCCAGGCTCCCTTCCAGCCAGGTCGAGCTCTCCCCCGGCAACTCCAGCTGCACCGGACCGACCGGATCGGCACCGGCGACCACCTCGGCCCAGCGCACCGGCCTGCCGCCCAGGTACAGCCGCGCGTACGCGGTCAGCGGCTCCCCCGCCAGCCGATCGTCGTCGCCGGTCAGGCCGAGGAACGTCAGGGCGCTGTCCGTCGCGAACCGCACCGCGCCGGCGGCGTCGAGCATGAACGCCACGGTCGAGGTGTGCCGTGCCAGCGCGTCGACGTACGACGTCGTCAGCTTCAGCTCTCGTTCGATCTCCTCCGCGCGCTGGATGTCGCGGAACTGGACCATCACCGCGGGCCCACGCTCCAGCTCGACCCGGATGGCGACCGCGTCGGTGGGGATGACCCGGCCGGATTTGCTCCGGTAGTGCCACACGATCCGGCTCGAACCGTGGTCCACCGCCGCCTGGAGCCACGCTCGACCGATCACCCGGTCGTACTGCTGGGCGGAGCTGCTCATGTGGTTGGCCTTGAGCGGGCGCAGCTCGGACAGACTGAATTCGAGCATCTCGCACGCGGCGGGATTGGCCCACAGGATGTTCTTGGTCGCCGCGTCGTGGACCAGCACGCACGCCTTCGAGGCGTTCATCATCGCCACGAAGTCGCCGGTGGCCAGCTCAGGCGCGATCGGGTCGACCTCCACGGCCTCAGCATAGGAGTTCGCCGCCGGGCCCTCCGGTAAGGATTTCCCCTACCCGTCTGCGTGGGAATCCCCGGCCGTCGGCAGGCAATGACCAATGGCCACACGCGGCGGTGATCCCTAGCGTCGGAGACATCTTCCCTACGACGCGAGGAGCGCCCGATGGCCCAGATCCAGGAGAGCCCGGCCGTGACACTCGACGATGTCCTGGCCGAACTCCTCGAGCGCCGTCAGGAGTTCCGGGACCAGAGGTACGTCTCGCGTGACTTCGTCGGGCGGCTCAAGGCGGCAGGCGTCTACCGGTCCGCGACGCCCGAACGGTTCGGCGGCAGGCCCCTGCCCCCGGCCGAATTCCTGCGGATGGTGGAGCGGATCTCCGTCGTCGACGGATCCACCGGATGGGTGGCCAGCTTCGGCTCCGCGCTGGTCTACCTCGCGGCGCTGCCCGTCGAGACGCAGGCCGAGCTCTACGCCGACGGTCCCGACGTGTGCTTCGCCGGTGGTCTCTTCCCCGTCCAACGAGCCGAGCCCACCGCCTCCGGCTTCCTGGTCGACGGGCGCTGGAAGTTCGCGAGCGGCTGCATGGGTGCGGACATCCTCGGCGTCGGGATCCCAGGCGACGACACGACCGCCGGAAAGCCCCGCACCGCCCTGCTGCGGCCCGAGCAGGTCGAGATCGTCCAGGAGTGGGACGTCGTCGGGATGAAGGGCACCGGGTCCTTCGACCTGGTCGTCGACAAGGTCGAGGTGCCACGCGAATGGACGTTCATCCGCGGCGGTGAACCCACCATCGACGAGCCGTTGTACCGCTACCCCACCCTCGCCTACGCCTCCCAGGTGCTGGCGGTCGTCGGTGCGGGTGTCGCCCGCGCGGCGCTCGACTTCGCGACCGAGGTCGGCAGCGGCCGTTCGGGTGTCACGGGCGCGCCGAAACTCGCCGACCGCGCCTACTACCGGACGGGACTGGCCGAAGCCGAGGCGACGATGCGTTCGGCGCGCGCGTACTTCTACGAGGTCACCGACGAGGCGTGGCAGACCGTGCTGAGCGGCGATCCCGTGGCGCCGCACCAGAACGCCCACCTCCGGCTGGCCTCGACCCATCTCGCGAAGACCGCCGCCGAGACCGTCAACCGGGTCATCGGCCTGTCCGGGACGGGTGCCATCGCCACGAGTCATCCGCTGCAGTGGCTGCTCGGCGACGCGCTCGTCCCGCAGCAGCACGCCTTCCTGGGGCCGGCCATGTACGACGCCGCGGGTGCCGTGCTGATGGGCCATCCGCCCACCGTTCCCGGCTTCCAGTGACCCACCACCGACCGACGAGGAGTTGGACCACCACCATGAGCGACACCCCGTTGCGTGTGCTGTTCTGCATCGGCATCAACCAGAACTTCTTCGACCTTCCGGAAGGCGGCGTCGCCACCGGAGACGTCTGGACCGCCTTCGTCGCGCTGATGGACGGCATCAAGGGCCTGCCCGGCGTGGACTTCATCGGCGACATCGACGACGACTCGCATATGGTCGGGCCGTCCGACGGGTGGCCGTGGACGTGTTACCTGCTCTGCGACGTCGACACGCAGGAAACCGTCAAGCAGGCGTGCGACTTCCTGCGCAGCACCCCGGTCGGCGACAGCCCGTGGAAGCTGTGGAAGTACGCCAAGATCGAAGCGCGTATCGGCCGCGCCCTCACACCGCGCGAATACCGGGGCTGATCGCGATGACCGAATTCACCGCCGCCACCGTGTACGACCTGCCGCCCGCGGACCTCGTCCTCGGCGACCGGGTCGCCGGCCGGATGTACACCGACCCCGCGATCTTCGACCAGGAGATGACGAAGATCTTCGAGCGGTCCTGGATCTGGGTCGCCCACGAATCGGAACTGCCCAAGGCCGGCAGTTTCAAGTCGACCCATGTCGGACGGCATCCGGTCATCGTCACCAAGGACCGCAAGGGCGAGATCCGCACGCTGGTGAACCGCTGCCGCCACCGGGGCGCGTCGCTCTGCGAGAAGAAGACCGGCCACGCCAACGGATTCACCTGTCCTTATCACGCCTGGTCCTACGGGCTGGACGGCAAACTGCGCGGCATCCCGTACCCCGACGGGTACGAGGGCGTGATGGACAAGGCGGATCTCGGGCTGAAGACCCTGCGCACCGAGTCCTACGGCGGGATGATCTTCGCGACCGTGGACGCCGACGCCGAGCCGCTGGCCGACTTCCTCGGCGACGTCAAGCTGTGGATCGATCGCTTCATGGCGCAGGGTGGCGGCTATCCGGTGAAGGTGCTCGGCACCCACCGGTTCACCTACCGGGGCAACTGGAAGATCCAGCTGGAGAACACCACCGACGGGTACCACTTCCCCATCGTGCACCGCTCCTGGATGGCCTCGGTCGACGCGGAAACCGCCGAGATGATGTCGTTCATGACCGATCCGACGGCGGTCACCCACGACCTGGGCAACGGCCACTCGGTGATGCAGATGGTCCCCGAACACTCCGATCTGGAGGCGGACGACGGCAGCGAACCGCTCCAGCCGCGGTTCGACGGCCTGGTCGCCCAGCTCGAAGCCGCCGGGGCGGACGAGGCCGAGATCCGCAGGCTCGTCCGTGCCGTGCACGGCACGGGGTTCAACCTCAACCTGTTCCCGAACGTGTCGATGTCGATCTCGTTCTTCCGGGTGTTGCGGCCGATCAGCGTCGACGAGACCGTCATCGAGCACGTCGCCCTCGGCAGCGACGGCCCGGCCGAGATCGTCGGGCCGGTCAACCGCGAGCGGCTGCGCGCCCACGAACATTTCCAGGGTCCGTTCGGGTTCGGCACCCCGGACGACTCCGAGGGCTGGGACCGGGTGCAGCGCGGCGCCCAGGGCGCGCCCGAACTGCCGATCATGGTCAACCGCGGTCTGGGGCGCGAGAAGCCCTCCGCCGAAGGCTGGCCGACCAGCCACGTCACCGACGAGACCGGGATGCGGGCGGCGTACGCCCAATGGAAGCGGATGATGAGCGATGACTGAGACCCTCACCGATCCCCGGGTGGTCCGCGCGATCGAGCTGGCCTGGCGCGAGGCCGCGCTGCTGGACGCCAAGGAATACGAAGCCTGGCAAGGGCTTTACGCCGACGACGCGCGGTACGTCATCCCGATCGAACGCGACGCCGAGGATTTCGACGACGTCCTCAACATGGTCCACGACGACGCCCGGATGCGCGGGTTGCGCGTGCGGCGGATGACCGAGGGCTACGCGATCGCCGCGGTGGACTCGGCGATCACCGTGCGGACCGTCTCGCGCTTCATCCCCACGGACGTCGACGACCGGTCGGTCACGCTCAAGGCCGCCCAGATCATCGTGGCGTACAAACGCGGCCGTCACGACCTCTGGGCCGCGGACGTCGACTACGTCGTCCGTCTCGGCGCCAGTGGCGACGAAGACCGCTTCGCCCGCAAGGTCGTCCGGCTGGTCAACGCCGACGAAGCCGTTCCCGCCGCGGGATTCCTGCTGTGAGCGGCCCCGCGCCGGTCGCCGTGATCACCGGCGGGGCGACCGGGCTCGGCGAGCGGATCGTCCGGCGCCTGCACGGCGGCGGCCACCGCGTGGCGATCGCCGACCTCGACGAGGCCGCCGCGAAACGGCTCGCGACCGAGTTGGACCGGACCGGGGCGCACGCCCAGAGCTATCGCGTCGACGTCGCCAGCCGCCCGGACATCGACCAGTTGCTCGCGTCGGTGCTCGGCGATTTCGGCGGCGTCCAGGTGCTGGTCAACAACGCCGCCCGTACCCAGGCACGACCGTTGCTGGAGATCACGCCGCAGGAGCTCGACGAGGTGATGGCGGTGAACTTCAACGGCACCTTCCACGCCTGCCAGCTGTTCGGCGCGCACATGGCCGAAGCAGGGTACGGCCGGATCGTGAACCTGGCCTCGCTGGCCGGGCAGAACGGCGGCACCTCGACCGGCGGGCACTACGCGTCCTCCAAGGGCGCGATCCTGACGGCGACCAAGGTGTTCGCCCGCGAGCTCGCCGCACGGGGAGTCACCGTGAACGCGGTTTCCCCCGGACCGCAGGACAGCCCCATGGTCCACCGGATCGTCGGTGAGGAGAACCTCGCGAAGCTGACGGCAGGCGTCCCGGTCGGACGGCTGGGCAGCATGACGTTCATCGCCGAGATGGTGGCGCTGCTCGCCTCCCCCGAAGCCGCCTCCGTCACCGGCGCCTGCTGGGACGCGAACGGCGGCCTGTTCATGCGCTGACCAGGAGGCATCCAGATGACGAACGTCCTTTTCCGCGTCGTCGAAATCACCGAGGAGACACCGGAAATCCGTACCCTGCGGCTGGTCCGGCAGGACGACGAGCCGCTGCGCGTCCGTTACCGGGCCGGAGCGCACGTCGACGTGGTCGGCCCGACGGGGGTGCTGCGGCAGTATTCGCTGTGCGGCGCCCCCGACGACCCGCGTTCGATCCTGATCGCGGTCAAACGGGAACCGGCCTCGCGCGGTGGATCCGTGGCGATGCACCAGGTATCGGTCGGCGATCACCTCAAGATCAGCGAGCCGCGCAATCTGCTGACCGTCGCCGAAGACGCGGACCGGCACGTCCTCGTCGCCGGCGGCATCGGCATCACGCCGCTGCTTTCGATGGCCTACGAGCTCTACACCTGGGGCAGCGAATTCGAGCTGCACTACTTCGCGCGCTCGCGGGAAACCGCGGCGTTCGTGGAACTGCTGGAAGAACGGGTCGAGTTCGCCGACCGGATCCGGCCGCATTTCGGCGTCCCCCGCGCCGGACATCCCGCCGTGCTGCGGACGATCGCCGAGGGACTGACCCCGTCGACCCACGTCTACACCTGTGGCCCCGACGGTTTCATGCGACAGGTCGGCGACGTGCTCGGCCCGGTCGTCGGCGCGGACCACGTGCACGTCGAACATTTCGAAGCCGCCGAGGTGGACACTTCCGGCGACCGTCCCCTCACCGTCGAACTCGACACCGGCGAGGAATTCGAGGTACCGGCCGGGAAATCGATCCTGGCGGTGCTCGAGGACAACGGCATCGAGGTCTTCAAGTCCTGTGAGGAAGGGATTTGCGGCTCGTGCGTGTCCGGCGTGCTCGAAGGCACCCCGGATCATCGGGACAACTGCCTGACCGCGGCCGACCGCGAAGGCCAGATGGCACTTTGCGTTTCGCGCGCGCTCACCGACCGGCTCGTCATCGAGCTGTACTGAGCGACCACCGTTTGGGCGACCACCGTTTGGCGAATAGCCGGGCGACGGGCGCCGCTGGCAGGCTGGACCCGGTCCGCTCCGCCGAGAAAGGGTGATCCCCGGTGACGCGTCCCCTGGTTCTGGACCCGAACGGCCAAGACATCCACGCCGAGAACGAACGACTCCGCGAACAAGGCCCGATCTCCCGGGTCGAGTTGCCGGGCGGTGTCGTGGCCTGGTCGGTGACCGGCTACGAACTCCTGCGTGACCTGCTCAGCGACCCGCGTGTGTCCAAGGACGCCCGCCAGCACTGGCCGGCGTTGGCCGAGGTCACCGCGGACTGGCCGTTGCTGGTGTGGGTCAACGTGCGGAACATGTTCACCGCTTACGGCGCCGACCACAAACGGCTCCGCTCGCTCGTGACGCAGGCCTTCACAGCGCGCAGGATCGCCACGCTGGAGCCCTGGATCACCCGGATCGTCACCGATCTGCTGGACGGGCTCGCGGCCCTGCCCGCCGACGAACCCGTGGACCTTCGGGAGAACTTCGCCTATCCGGTGCCCATCGAAGTGATCTGCCACCTGTTCGGCGTACCGGATTCGGCCCGAGGCAGACTGCGGCACTCGGTCGACGTCTTCTTCCGGACGTCGGCGAGCCAGGAGGCGATGCTGGCCGCGTACCAGGACATCCATTCGATCTTCACCGAGCTCGTCGCCGCCAAGCGGGAGAACCCCGGCGAGGATCTCACCACCGCGCTCATCGCCGCGCAGGACGACGGCGCCCGGCTGGACGAAACCGAGCTGATCGACACCCTGATCCTGTTCATCTCGGCCGGTCACGAAACCACCGTGAATCTCCTCGACCAGGCCATCACCGCGCTGTTGACCCATCCCGATCAGCTCGCACTGCTGCGCGCGGGGCAGGTCTCTTGGAGCGACGCGATCGAGGAAACCTTGCGGTGGCAGGCTCCCGTGGCGAACCTGCCGTTGCGCTACGCCGTCGAGGACATCGCCGTCGCCGGTGTGGTCATCCGGCAGGGTGACGCGATTCTGGCGGGCTACGCCGCCGCCGGCCGGGACCCGGCGCTGCACGGGCACGACGCCGACGCGTTCGACGTGGCACGGAAGGACAAAGCGCATATCGCGTTCGGGTACGGCGCGCATTTCTGCATCGGCGCGCCGCTGGCCCGGCTGGAGGCGGCGATCGCCCTTCCGGCCCTGTTCGAGCGTTTCCCGGACATGACCCTCGCGGCGTCGCCGGACGCCTTACGGCATCTCGACTCGTTCATCTCCAACGGCCATCGATCGCTGCCGGTCCGGCTCAAGAGCCCGAGTTCAGACTCGTAGTTCGGGTGTCAGCACGCTGCTCCGCTTCAGTCCCTTCGTCACCAGCCCGGTGTGCACGGAAACCGCGAGCCGTGCCCAGTCCGATTCGGCGACGAACCGGTGCAGGGTCTCGAAATCGGGCAGCGTCACGTCGGCCATCAGCTGGTGCTCCCCCATGGTCGCCGCGGCGTACCGGACGTACGGCGAGGCGAGCAGTCCCCGGCCGAGTTCGTCCACATCGGACGGACGGCTGCGGATCCACAGCAAGGCCTCGATCGGCAGGCCGAGCACCGCCGGTTCGACGACGGCGCGGATGAACATCTCCCCGCTCCGGCGCAGCGATTCCACCCGGCGGCGCACCGTCGACTCCGACACCCCGGCCAGCCGGGCGAGCTCCTCGTGGGTCCGCCTGCCGTCCTCGCGCAACGCCCGGACGAGTGCGCGCTCGTCCGGGGTGAAGACGTCACCGTCCGGATGCCGGGGTTGCGGCGTCAGCTGGGGAAGTTCGCTGAGTTCGGCCACTTCCGCCGCGGTCAGGATCCCCGGCTGCCATTCGTGCACGGTGCGGTAGTACTTCGTGATGGGATCCGCGGTGAGCTCGTGCAGTCCCGGGGTCGTGGCGATGTCCTCCGACAGGTAGGCCGCGAGCCGCTCGCGCGAACAGCACACCTCGGCGGCGACCTCGGCCTGCCCGGTGAGCAGGTAGCAGAAGCTCGCCTCGGCGCGGCGGGCCAGCGCCGTCGCGGCCGTCCTGGCGAGCCCGGCGGCGCATTTGGCGCGCACCAGCATCGGCACGCCGTAGGGCGTCACCGCCATCACCGTGACGATCCCGGTTTCCAGCAACCTCACCCCGCGCCTGGCCACGGTGCGTTCGGGGGCGCCGAGCGCTTCGGCGATACGCCGCCACGACGCCCGTCCGTCCACCTGCAGGGCGCCGATGATGCGGAGGTCGAGTGGATCCATCCGCCCATGATGTGGCCGATTCCGCCAGATGTCGAGCAAGTCTTGTCGAACTCGGTCAGGTCTGTGTCGCGAATGCCGCACTCGCGTGATTGAAGCCGGAACTCGCGTGATCAGAGACGGAACACCGAGTGCGGCCTCCAATCACGCGAGTCACGTCTCTAATCACGTGAGTCACGCGCCTGATCACGCGAGTGCGGGCAGCGTCACCGTCCGCGGAACCGCGCGGCCAGCGCGGCCACCGGCGATCGCCGCGCCCGCACCGGAAGCGCGCCGGAGGTGATGTCCTCCAGCAGAGTCGCCACGGTCTCCCGCGCACAAGTGCGGTTCGCGCCGATCCCGCCCGACGGACCGCGTTTGATCCAGCCGACCACATACGCGCCACTGCGCCCGTCGACGCGACCGGCGGTGTTCGGGATCGTGCCGCGGTCGTCGTCGAACGGAAGCCCCGGCACCGGGACACCTCGATAGCCGACGGCGCGGACGACCTGACCGGCGGCGATCTCCACCGGCCCGTCCTGCCCTGTGACGCGCAGGCCGCGCACCTGGGCGTCGCCGACGATCTCGCTGGGCGCGGAGTGGAACCGCAGGACGATCCGGCGAGCGTCCGAACCCGGCGGAACGGTCCAGTCGACGGTCTCGCGGCTGAGGTCGCGCAGCAGCGCCGCTTTGCCGCTGCCAGCGTCGATCGCGGCCGTGGTGCGCGGGTCGGCGTCGTCGACGACGAGCGGCACACCGGCGCGTCCCGCGAGCGCGAGCAGCTCCGGAGACGTGTAGGCCGCGTCCTCCGGTCCGCGTCGGGCGAGCAGTACGACCTCCCGGACCTTGCTGGTGCGCAAGCGTTCCAGGGCGTGCGGCGCGATCGTCGTCCCGGCGAGGTCGTCGGGGTCGGCGGTGAGGATCCGGGCCACGTCCAGCGCGACGTTGCCCGTGCCGACCAGCACGACACGTTCCGCGGACAGGTCGACCGCGTTCGCGGGCACGTCCGGATGGCCGTTGTACCAGGCGACGACGGTGGTCGCGGCGATACTGCCGGGCAGATCCTCGCCGTCCAGGCCGAGCCGGCGCGCGGACGAGGCACCGACCGCGTAGACGACGGCGTCGTGCCGCTCGGCCAGCTCGTCCACCGACACGTCGCGCCCGATCTCGGTGCCCAGGCGCATCTTCAGCCGCGGATGCTCGTGAAGACGCGAGAAGGTCTCGCCGATCCGCTTCGTGGCGGGGTGGTCAGGGGCGACGCCGTAGCGGACGAGCCCGCCGGCGACCGGCAGCCGGTCGATCAGCGTGACCCGCGCGTTCGTGTGGAGAAGCAGGTCCTCCACCGCGTACATACCGGCCGGGCCGGTGCCGACGACGGCGATGTCCGGCGGCGCGAAGTCGCTCGGGATGGCCCGGTCGAACGTCGGCGGGCTCCACCGGTGGAAGTTCGGCGCAGGATCCACCGAGGCGACGGGCTCGCGGTCGGCGTAGAAGGCCGCGTTGATTCCCGCGTAGACCTGGAGCGGTCCGGTCAGCAGGTCCGCCGGGAAGATGGCGTCCACCGGGCAGGCGTCCGCGCAGGCCCCGCAGTCGATGCACGTGTCCGGATCGACGTAGAGCATCTCGGTGGTGCCGAAATCGGGCTCGTCCGGCGTCGGGTGGATGCAGTTGACCGGGCAGACCGACACGCAGGTGGCGTCGTTGCAGCAGGTCTGGGTGATCGCGAAGGCCATGTCAGATCAGGTTCGCCCGCTTGTAGAACACCAGCGCGGGGCGGGTGAGCAGGCCGCACGAGCCGAGGAACTCCATCAACCCGGCACAGCTCGACCGCATCATCGACTTGTGATGCTCGTTGGCCTTCGCCTCGCGCAAGGCGCGCTTGGTGTCGAGTCCCGCGTGCTTGTACACGTCGCGGTTGATCATGCTGCTGACGATGAAGTACGAAGCGATCGCGATGACCAGCGCGTCGATCCGGCGGCGCAGGAAACCCGCACCCTTCAGCTGCTCACGCGTCTCCTCCCTGGCGAACTTCATGTGCCGGGACTCCTCGACCACGTGGATGTTGTTGATGGTGCGCACGAACGGGACCACGCGCTCGTCGCGCATCCAGTCGCGCTGCATGACGTCGAGGACCTCCTCGGCGACGAGGATCGCCGCGTACGCCGCTTCGCCGCTGGCCGTCGCCTTGAAGATCCGGCCGAGTTCGACGGCGAGCTTGCGCGGGCGGTACGGCGGCGCGCCGAGCTTCGCCGCGCCGCGGGCGAACATGATCGAGTGACGGCATTCGTCGGCGATCTCGGTCAGCGCCCATTGGAACGCCGGATCGGTCGGGTCCTTGGCGTAGAAGTCGCGCAGCACCATCTGCTGCAGGATCATCTCGAACCAGATGCCGGTGCTCGCCACGGAAGCGGCTTCCTGGCGCGTGAGCTCCTTCTGCTGCTCCGTGCTCATCTCGGCCCAGTAGCTCGTGCCGTAGAGGGTGCTCCACTCCGGGCTGGCCCCGTGGAAGTCCTTGTCCAGCGGCGTCTCCCAGTCCACCTCGGTGGCCGGGTCGTAGGACAGCATCGCGGACGAATCGAGGAGCCGCTGCGCGGTCTCGTGGCGGCCTGCCCCGGCCGTTCGTGGCACATCGGTGCTGGTCATACGGACCTCCCTGACGACGTCGACAGAGTGCGCGGCTACCTGTTACCGCGATTCACTGTTACTCAAGGTAACATATACGAGCAGTCCACGAAAGAAGGGGAAATCCGCCCATGACCGCGCCCCGCCGCATCGCCACCTTCGACCACGACGGACTCGTCTTCGATGTCCGGGACACCGGCCCGCTCGACGGCGACCCTCGTCGTCCTGCTGCACGGGTTCCCGCAGACCGGCGCCTCCTGGGACGACACCGCCGCCCTGCTCCACCAGCGGGGATACCGCACGATCGTGCCCGACCAGCGCGGCTACTCACCCCGCGCCCGCCCGCGGGGGCGCTTCGCCTACCGGTCCAGCCGCCTGGTGGCCGACACCGTCGCCCTCATCGACACCCTCGGCTCCGGGCCGGTCCACCTCGTCGGACACGACTGGGGCGCCGTCGCCGCCTGGTCGACCGCGGCCCGGCGACCCGACCTGGTCACCTCCCTGACCACCGTGTCGGTCCCCCATCCCGGGGCGTTCCTCCGCGCGATGCTCGGCAGCGATCAGCTGTTCCGGTCGTACTACATGTTCCTGTTCCAGCTCCCCTGGCTGCCCGAACTCGCCATCCGGAGCCGGCCACGCGTACTGGAACGCACGCTGGCCGGCACCGGGATGACACCCGCCCAGATCGACCAGGTCCGCCAGGACATCGTCCGCGGCGGCGCCCTCACCGGCGGACTGAACTGGTACCGCGCGATGGTCTTCAACCACCCGGCCGCCCTCCGCGCCCGGGTCACCGTGCCGACCACCCACGTCTGGAGCGACGGCGACACCGCCCTGTCCCGGCGCAGCGCCGAACTCGCCGGCCAGTACGTCGACGCCGCCTACCGGCTCGAAATCCTGACCGGCGTCAGCCACTGGGTGCCCGAAGAAGCGGCCACGACGCTCGCCGCCATCATCGACCGCACCGCCACGGAGGCCGCTAGTCGACCGGTGTGACCTCGGCCATCTCCGACCACGCGTCGCCGTCGAGGTTCTGGTAGTTGATCCGGGGCTTCTCGGCGACGACGGTCGCCATGAACGGGAAGAACTCCTGTGCGTGCTGCGTGGCGACGTGAGCGTCACCGGCGGCGCTGTCGGCGAAGACCTCGACGAGGACGAATTCGTTCTCGTCGCCGGCGTTCTGGTAGTAGTCGAACGAAATGTTGCCCGGCTCGCTCCGCACCTGCTGCGTGTAGCGCTCGATACCCGCGAGCCATTCGGTGCGCTTCTCGGGGCGGATCTGTGCTTTGAGAACGATCAGGATCATGGTCCGAGTATCGCAAAGCGGGCCTTCACGCGCTCCGCTCCGAGGCCGCCGACGGCCGGATGAAAGACTGACGGGGTGATCACCCGGCTCCGGTCCAGTTGGTCCGCGATCCGGTACCTGGCGGTCGGCGCGGCCTCGTCCATCGTCTCCTGGTTCGTCCTCGTCGGCATGCTGTTCGTGCTGATGATGTGCCCGTTCGGTGTCGGGATCCCGGCGGTGCCGCACGCGCTCAAGCTGATCAGGTATCCGGTCAACTTCGAACGACGGCGATCGGCGCGCCTGCTGGACGAGCCCATCCCCGAGCCGTACCGATCCGGGAACCCGGTGACCGACCCTGCCTCGCGACGGGATCTGGCCTGGCTCGTCTTCCACGCCGCCACCGGTTTCATCATCGGCATCTTCGCCATCGCCTTTCCGCTCGGCGGGCTCCGCCAGATCGTGACGGCGTTCATCTGGCCCGCGGTGCCCGGCGGGGTGGAAAGCTCGCTCGGGTTCATGGTCACGTCGTGGCCGCTCGCGGCGCTCAGCGCGGTCACCGGCGCCGGCATGATCGCGCTCCTGTTCTTGTATCCCCGCTTGGCACGCTGGCAGGCTTCCATCGCGCGCAGGCTGCTCGCGCCGGCGCCCGGGGTGGTGCTGACCGACCGCGTCGTCGAACTGGCCGCGTCGCGGGCCGCCGCGCTGGAGGCCCACGGCGCCGAACTCCGTCGCCTCGAACGCGACCTGCACGACGGGACCCAGGCGAGGATCGCCGCGGTGGTGCTGCAGCTGGGGATCGCCGATTCGCTGTTCGACAAGGATCCGCAGCGGGCGCGCGAACTGCTCGGCAAGGCACAGGACACCGCGACCGGCGCGCTCGCCGAACTCCGGACCGTCGTGCGCAGCATCCATCCGCCGTTGCTGACCGACCGCGGCCTCGACGGTGCCGTCACCGCGCTGGCCGACCGCTGCCCGGTTCCGTGCACTGTGGACGTTCGCAGCCGCAGTCGCCGTCCCGCCGCCGTCGAAGCGGCCGCCTACTTCGTCGTCGCCGAGATGCTGGCCAACATCACCAAGCATTCCGGCGCCGAACACGCCTGGATCACTCTCGACGGCACCGCCGACACCCTGCTCATCGAAATCCGCGACGACGGCCACGGCGGCGCCGACGAAGCCGCGGGCAGCGGCCTGTCCGGGATCCGCAAACGCGCCGAGGCCTTCGACGGGACCTTGAAACTGTCGAGCCCCGCCGGTGGGCCGACCGTACTGAAAGTGGAGTTGCCATGCGGGTCGTGATCGTCGAGGACGACGCGCTGCTGCGCGAAGGCCTGGTGATGCTGCTGAACACCTCGGGCATCGACGTCGCCGCCGCGGTGGACGACGTGGACGAGTTCCTCGAACTGGTCACCAAGGACCGGCCCGACGCGGTGATCACCGACGTCCGGCTGCCGCCGACCCACACCGACGAAGGCCTCCGCGCGGCCGTCAAGGCGCGGAAGATGTACCCCGGGCTGCCCGTGCTCGTGCTGTCCGCGCACGTCGAAACCGGCTACGCGGCGGAACTCCTCGCCGACGGCAAGGGTGCCGTCGGGTATCTGCTCAAGGAGCGGGTGGGGAAGGTCGAGAAGTTCCTCGACGCGCTGGACCGGGTCGTCAAGGGCGGGACGGCGATGGACCCCGAGGTGATCACCCAGCTGATGGCGCACCGCCGCGCGACCGATCCGCTCGAAGGGCTGACCGCGCGCGAACGCGAGGTGCTCGGGCTGATGGCGGAGGGGTACAACAACACGACCATCGCGGAACTGCTGGTGGTGAGCGACGGCGCGGTGCACAAGCACATCCGGAACATCTTCGCGAAGCTCGGGTTGCCGGAGGACAGCGGGCATCGGCGGGTCTTGGCGGTGCTGGCTTACTTGGGTGGTAAGGGCTGAGGCTCTCCCGAGGTCCGGGCGGCAAGTACATGAAGGACCCCTTCACTGCGCTAGACGCAGTGAAGGGGTCCTTCATGTACTGCACGGGGGGGCGGTGGTGCGGTCCCCACTCACGAGGACCCGAGGGGTTGCGAAAGCCACTTTCGCAACGTTGAAGGTTGCGAAAGTGGCTTTCGCAACGCCCAACGACCGGTCCTGCAGGCGCGGTAGCGCTGGCACCACCCCACGACGGGGGTCACTCCCCTGGTTCCCCGATCCGCCGGACCATAGCGTCTTTCCCATGAACGACACCAAAAACGCCGGCGGCGCACTCGTCACCGCCACCCTCTGGCTGGTCCTCCTCGTCAGCTCGGCCACCAACGCGATCGGCCAGTTCGCGGGGCTGGACTGGACTTTCCGCACGATCGCGGGCGCCGTCGCGGTCGTTTGCATCGTGTTGCTGATCGTCCGTTACGTCGCCCGGCGCAGGGCCTGAACACTTCGGCCCGCCCGGAAGTCCGGGCGGGCCGAGCGCTTTCAGGACACCTTCGGCGTCGCGCGCACGCCGTGGTGCATGTACGGCTCACCGGTCGGCAACGTGTAGAACGTGACCGGCATCCAGGTCTGCGCGCCCGGTTCACGGCAGACGTAGAGCGAGTCGGTCACCGGGACGAGGTCGAACTCCATCGTCTTCTCCGGCATCAGCTCGGCCAGCGGGCCCGTGGCGGTCTGCCGCAGCCGGAGTCCGTCCTTTTCGGACAGTACCTCCATCAGCACCCCGGCCCGCTCGTAGACGCCGACGTGCCTCGAACCGTCGACGGTGACCGGAGGCGAGGGCGGCGTCAGCGGCCGCGGCATCGCCACATCCGCCAGTTCGGCGAAGATCTCCCGGTACAGCTCCTCGAACAGGTCGCGCGTGTTGCCGCCGTTGGTGAGCAACGTGACAGCGAGCCCCTGGTCGGGCAGCAGCCGCAGGAACGCGGACTGCCCGATCGTGTTGCCATCGTGGCCGATGACCCGCTGTCCGCTCCACTCGTCACGGATCCAGCCGAGGCCCCAGGAGTCACCGAGCGAGTGCTTGTCGGGGAGATCGGCGTGCTTCTCGGCCATCATGGTGGCGGACGCCGTGGTCAGGATCCGCTCGCCGGACGGGGTGAGCCCGCCGGTCAGATGCAGCCGCGCGAAGCCGAGCACGTCCTTGGTGGTGGCGGTGATCAGGCCCGCCGGGCCCATGTTCCGCGGTAATCCCCAGACCGGCGCGGGCTTCGGGTCTTCGTCGGCGCCACCGACGTGCCCGACGGCGGCACGGAGCAGCAGCGCTTCCTCGGGCAGCGTCACGGTGTGGGTGAGACCGAGCGGCGCGAACAGTTTCTCCCGCATCGCGGCGTCCCAGGTCTGCCCGGTGAGCTTCTCGATCACCCGGCCCATGAGCACGAAACCCGAGTTGCAGTAGGAGAACGTCTCGCCGAGCGGGTGGTTCTGCGCGGCCTGGTCGAGGATTTCGACATAGCGTTCGAGGCAGTCGTCGCCTCGGCCGGTGTCGGTGAAGACGTCCCCGTCGATCCCGCTGGTGTGCGTCAGCAGATGCCGCATGGTCACCTGCTTGGCGACGTCCGGATCGGCGAGCCGCAGCTCGGGGACGACGTCGGCGATCGGCGCGTCGAGGTCGAGAAGGCCGTCGTCGACCAGTTGCATGACCACGGTCGCGGTCCACACCTTGGAGATCGAACCGATCTGGAACACCGAGTCCTCGGTGACCTCGACCCCGGTCTTCGTGTTCAGCACGCCGTAGGAGGCCAAGACTTCGGCGTCGTCGCCGACCCGCGTAATGCCCAGCGCGGCACCGGGGACGCGGTGCTTGCGCGCGAGTTCGGCCAGCCGTCGCCGCCAGTGCGCCGCTTCGATCGGCACCCGCGACACCCCGTCCGCGGGCGCGGCGTACTGCTCGACCCACTCGAGAACGCGCCGGTTGAAGTCGACGCGCTGCGAGGGCGGCCCGTCGAGGATGAACAGGTGCGAGGCGTCCGGGTACAGCACCAGCCGCGACGGGACACCTCGGGCGCGCAGAGCGCCGAACCACTGCTCGGCCTGACCGACCGGGCACCGGTCGTCGTTCGCGCCTTGGACGACGAGCGTCGGCGTCCGCACGTCGGCGACGCGGGCGAACGGCGAGAAGCGCTCGTTCGCCTTGTCCCAGGCCGGACCGCCGAGCTCGCCGACGGCCAGGTAGTGCCCGGCGTCGGACGTGCCTCCCATGCTGGTGAGGTCGCTGACCACACCGCCGGCGACAGCGGCGGCGAAGCGGTCGTCGCGGCTGGTCAGATAGCACGTCATGAACCCGCCGTAGCTGTAGCCCGCCACGGCGAGCCGGTCCGCGTCGGCGACCCCTTCGGCGACCAACTGGTCGAGGGGTTCGAGGAAGTCGGCCGCGTCGGCGACCCCCCACGCGCCGACGGCGCCGGTGTAGAAGTCCTCGCCGTAGCCGTCGCTGCCGCGCGGGTTGAGCAGCAGCACCGCCCAGCCGCGTGTCACGAGTTCCTGGTGATAGAGGTGGATCGAGTCGGCCGCGCCGTTCCAGGCATTGTGCGGTCCGCCGTGGATGTCGAGCAACAGTGGCGCCGCACCCGTTCGTGACGGGTCCCGCAGCAGCCAGCCGTGGACGACCGTGCCGTCGCCGATGGTGAATTCCCGTTCCTCGTGACGGAAAAGCTCGATGTCGGACTCGCCGTGCTTCGTCCGCACGTCGACCGCGCCGGTGGCCGGGTCTACGACGGTGACTTCGCCGAACGACGTGCCCGTGGCCAGGACGACCACGACCCTGCCGCCCGCGATGTCCATTCCGGACACGACGCGGTCCGCGCCGGCCAGCACCGGACGCGGCTCCCCACCCGTAGCGTCCACTTTGTACAGATGGGTGCACCCGCGGTCCCGGACGCCGAACAGCACGGCTCCGTCCTCGGTCACCTGCGGCAGGGCTCCCGGATAGCCGGGGCCGCCGGACATCACGTTGCGGTCCAGCGCGGCGGCCAGATCGCTTGGCTCGCCGCCGTCCAGCGGTACCCGCCACAGCCCCAGGTGCCCGACCTCGGTATCGGGCCTGCCGACCACCAGCAGCGCGGTTCCGTCGGCGGTCCAGCCGACCGTGCCCGCCATCCCTTCGCCCGAGCCGATCAGCCGCGGTTCGGAGGTCTTCGTGGTCACGTCGAGCACGTAGGCACCGGAACGGAACGTCAGATCCGCGTCACCGTCACGCCCGGCGGAGAAGGCCAGCCGGGTTCCGTCGGGCGACCAGGCCGGCTCGCCGGCGTGCCAATCGCCGAAGGTCACCTGCCGGACTTCCCGGGTGGCGACGTCGAGGACATGCAGATGCTTGCGGATGGTCTTGATCAGTCCGGCGCCGTCGGCCTTGAAGTCCAGCCGGTCGGCCACCACCGGGGCGTTGGGCGCGAGTTCCCCGCCAGCCAGGTCGACCGCGGCCGAGAACGCGATCTTGGCGCCGTCCGGGCTCCAGACCGGGGCGCCCGCACCCAGCGGGAGTTCGGTGATCCGCTCGGCCTCCCCGCCCGACGACGGCAGGAACCACACCTGCGGCGGTCCGTCCTGGGCGCGGAGGAACGCGATCCGCGTGCCGTCCGGCGCCCATTTCGGTGCCATGTCGGCGGTTCCGCGCGTGAGCTGCCGCGCTTCACCGCCGGTCGCGCCGACCTCCCAGAGCGTGTACACGGTCCGGTCCTCGTCGCGGTCGGCGGTGCGCAGGACGTAGACGATCCGGTCGCCGTCCGGGCAAAGCGAAGGCTGGCTGGGGACGGCGATGTCGTACAGGTCGTCGAGACCGAGACGTCGGGTCATGATGCGCTTGCTCCTCTGGAGATCGTGAGCGGGTGGCTCTCGTTTTCGCTGAAGTGGCAGGACGCCGAATGACGTCGGTGTGCCGCGTCATCGGCGGGGTCCGCCTCGAGGCAGAGCTCGCGGCCGGTCCGCACGAGCGGGCCGACCGGACAGCGGGTGTGGTAGCGGCACCCGGACGGTGGATGGTGCGGGTCGGCGGGTTCGGCGTCGGCGGTCTCGCTCGCGTCACCCAGGTCGAGCAGCGAGCCGGTCGCCGACGGCGCCGCTGCCAGCAGGTCACGGGTGTACGGGTGCTGCGGATCGGTGAGCACCTGTTCGGCCGGGCCGACCTCGACGATCCGGCCGAGGTACATCACGGCGACGATGTCACTGAGATAGCGGATCACCGCGAGGTTGTGCGAGATGAACAGCATCGACAGGCCCAGCCGCCGTTGCACGGACCGGACGAGGTTCAGCACCGCGCCCTGCACCGAAACGTCCAGCGCGGAGGTGATCTCGTCGGCGATCAGCACCTCGGGCCGTCCGGCCAGCCCGCGGGCGAGCGCCACGCGCTGCCGCTGGCCGCCGGAAAGCTGCCCCGGCAGGTGGGCCGCCCGCTCGGGGTCGAGATTGACCAGTTCCAGGAGCCGCGCGACCTCGTCCCGGCGCGCGGCGCGGCCGGGCAAGACGCCGCGCGGGATCGCCTCGGTGATCGACTCCCCGATGCTCATCCGGGGGTCCAATGAGGAATACGGATCCTGGAACACCATCTGCAAGGGAGGACGCCGGGGCAGCTTGCGCACGTCCACGCCGCCCAGCAGGACGCGTCCGGCACTGATCGGCGAGAGCCCGACGGCGGCACGGGCCAGCGTCGATTTCCCGGAGCCCGATTCACCGACGAGCCCGACGACCTGTCCGGAAGGGACGGTCAGGCCGACCCGGTCGACGGCGGTGAGTCCGCGCCTGCCGCCGTACCGCACGCTCACCGCGTCGAACACGAGATCGCTCACTCCGCACCTCCGGCGGTCACGGTTTCCTTGGCGGGCGGGGAAAGCGGCGCGGGATACCAGCAGGCGACGCGATGCTCGGCGTCCACGCGCTCCAACGCCGGGTCTTCGAGACGGCAGCGGTCGGTCGCCGCCGGACACCGGTCGGCGAAAGCGCAGCCGTTGGGCACGCGATCCGGCTCCGGTGGGCGACCGGGGATCACCGCCAGCGGAGCCTCACGATCGGTTTCGAGGTCGAGCGTCGCGGCCATCAGGGCCCGTGTGTAGGGATGCCGCGGCGTCGCGGCGGACGGCAGATCCTCCACCACCCGGCCCGCGTACATGACCAACATCCGTTCGCACGTCTGAGAAACGACCGCGATGTCGTGGCTGATCAGGATGATCGCCGTGTCCCGCTCGGCCCTGGTCCGCGCCAGGAGACGCAGCAACTGCCGCTGCACGGTGACGTCGAGTGCGGTGGTCGGCTCGTCGGCGATGATGAGCTTCGGGTCGCCCATCAGGCCCATGCCGATCATCGCGCGCTGCCGCATCCCGCCGGAGAACTCGTGCGGATACTGCCGCGCGCGGCGCTCGGCGGCGGGGATCCGCACCGCGCGCAACCGGTCAACGGCCCGCTCGAAGGCCTTGGCACGCGGAAGTCCCTGGTGCTGCTCGGCGACTTCGGCCAGTTGACGGCCGATCCGCCTGGTCGGGTTGAACGACGTCATCGGATCCTGGAACACCATCGCCAGCGAGGTGCCGAGCAACCCGCGCAACTCCCGTTCCGGCGTCGTCAGCACCGGTTTCCCGGCGAATTCGAGCTTGTCCGCGGTGACCACGGCTGGCGCTTCGACCAGCCGTGACGCCGCCAGCCCGGTCAGGCTCTTGCCCGAGCCCGACTCACCGACGACCCCGATCGCCTCGCCCGCGCGGACGGTGAAGCTCACCCCGCGCACCGGAACGGTCCAGCCCGCCGGACGCGGGAACGCCACCTGGAGGTTCTCCACCACCAGCACCGCGTCGTCGCGGGCGTCGGCGGCGGCCTCCCTGGCGGGTGTGACCGGCCGCGGCGCGAGCTTGCGCAGCCCCGTGCGGACGCCGATCACCCCGGCGACGGTCTCACCGACCAGGTTGAACGCGAGCCCGGCCAGCACCACGGCCACACCAGGCGCGAGCGCGGCCGCCGGGTTGACGTAGATCCCGTTGAGCCCTTCGCCGAGCAGCCGACCCCAGTCGTAATCCGGTGCCTGCACGCCGATGCCGAGGAACGACAGCCCGGAGAACGCCAGCAGGGAGGCACCCGCGCCGATGGTCGCGTTCACCACCAGCGGTTCGCCGATGTTGGGGAGGATGTGCCGGAGCAGCAACCGCATCCGGCCGACCCCGGAGATCCGGGCGGCGGACACGAAGTCCTGCCCCGCGACGGAGGCCGACAGTGTCTGCGCGAGCCGCGCGAACGCCGGCGCCAGCGCGAACCCGACCGCGAACACCGCGCCGTGCGTCCCGACCCCGAAGATGACCGAGAAGAACAACACCAGCAACAGCCCGGGGAACGCGACCGCGATGTTCACCGCCGACGTCACGAGCCGTGCCGCGGGACGCGGCAGCAGCGAGGGCAACGTGCCGAGCACAAGCCCGGTCACCACTCCGATCACCGTCGCGAGCACCGCGAGCAGGACCGAAAGCCGGGTCGCGACCAGGACGCGGAAGAGGATGTCGCGGCCGAGGTCGTCGGTACCGAGCCAATGCGCCGCCGACGGTCCCTGCCCGATGGCGTTCGTGTCGATCGCGAAAGCGTTGTCGTGCCACAGGATCGGGGCGAACACCGCGAGCGCGAGCACCAGCGTCAGCAGGGCCGCCGCGAACCCGCCCACCGGGGTGCGGAGGGCCGCGAACCATTTCGCCATCTCAGTTCTCCCGGATCGTCGAACGCGGATCGAGGACGGCCAGCAGCACGTCCACCGTCAGATTCACCAGCAGCACCCCGATGCCGTAGACGAGCACGATCCCCTGCACCAGCGGATAGTCCTTCTGCAGGATCGACTGGGCGATGGTGGAGCCGAGACCCGGCCAGGCGAAGACGTTCTCCACCAGCACCGTCCCGGCGACCATGCCGGTCAGCATCAGCCCGCCCATGGTGAGCGTCGCGGTCAACGCGTTCGGCAAGGCGTGCCGCAGGTAGACCAGCCGCGCGGGCAGCCGCTTCGCCCGCGCGGTGCGGATGAAGTCGTTGCCCAGCACGGAAAGCGTCTCCACCCGGACGATGCGAGCGAGTACCGACGCCGGGCCGAGCGCCAACGCGATGACGGGGAGCACGAACGAACTCGCGTCCGCGTTCCCCGCGACCGGGAACCAGCCGAGCTGGACCGAGAAGAACGCCACCAGGGCCACGGCGAGCAGGAACTCCGGGATGGCCGCGAGCAGCACGGTCGTCGAGGTGAACGCCAGCTCGCCGCCCCGCCGTCGTCCACCGCGGGTCAGCACGGCGAACAGCAGGCCCAGCGGGATCGCGACCGCGATGACCACCGCGAAGGCGGGCAACGCCAGTTCGAGGGTGGCGGGCAGCCGGTCGCCGATCACCTCGGAGACCGGCTGCCCGCTCGTCATCGACGTCCCGAAGTCACCGGTGACCAGTCCGCCGAGGTAGTGGACGTACTGCAGCCACAGTGGATCGTCGAGGCCGAGCGCCGCCCGCCGCGCGTTCACCAGCTCGACCGGCGCGGTCAGTCCGAGCGCCGCGCGGACCGGGTCACCGGGGATCAGCTGGATCATCAGGAACGCCGTCGTGATCAGGACCCACAACGAAATCGCGAACCGGCCGAGGCGGCGCACCGCGAACGACAGCCACGGGCTGCCGCGCAATCCGGCCGGGGCGACCGCGACGGCCATCAGCTGTACATCCGGATCGACGAGGGCTCGACCGAACCGAAGATGACCTTGAACCGCGCGTTGCTGCCGAAGGTCGGGATGACCGAGTTGACGTACGGCACGACGTCCAGCCGCTCGATGAGCGCCTGTTCCGCCGCGAGCCAGGTCGCGCAGCCCGACTCACCGGACATCTGCGCCGCCTGCGCGGCCTGCGATGTGTACTTCTCGTTCTCGATGTGGGCGAAGTTCGTGCCCGCCGGCGGTTTCGGTCCCGAGACGAACGGGCCGACCTGGCTCGGCAGCAGCAAGGTCACCGGTGCCAGCGAGATGTCCCACTCACCGGTGTTGAAAAGCACCTGGCTGGTCCCAGGGCTGTCGAGACCCTTGAGCGTCACGTCGGCGCCGACGGCCTTCCACGACTGCTGCATCAGTTCCGCGGCGGGCGCCATCGTCGGCCCGAGTTGCGTGCCGTAGATGGCGGTCAGCGCGAGCCGTTTGCCGTCCTTGACCCGCACCCCGTCCGCTCCCGGCTTCCAGCCGGCCGCGTCGAGGGCCGACTTCGCGGCGGCGACGTCGAACGCGGGGAGCTTGCCCGCCACCGCGTCCCCGGCGCACGCCCTGGGTTCGGTGGTGACCATTCCCTGGCTGGGCGCCCCGGAGCCGCTGGTGAGCACCTTGCCGATCTGGGCGAGGTCGAGTGCCTGCACCAGCCCGCGGCGCACGGCCTGGTCGCCGCCCGCCCGGCCGGGCGCCTGGTTGAAGAACATCTCGCCCATCGGCACGACCTGCTCGCCGTGGAACAGCTTCTGGGCACGCAGCCGCTGCTGGTCCTGGCCGGTGATCCGGGCGCCGTTGAGCTCACCGGACAGCAGCAGGTTCGCGGCGGTCGTCATGTTCTGGATGACCCGGAAGGTCACCTTCTCCGGCAGTCCTGGCTGCTCACGCTGCCAGTCCCCCGGCCCCCACGCGTAATCCTTGCGCCGGGTGAGGGTGTAGTGGTCGTTCGGCACGATCTCGGTCATGGTGAACATGCCGGTGCCGTACTTGCCCTTGGCGAGCGCCTGCCGGTCGGTCACGCCCTTGCCGCACACGATCGGCAGGCCGCCGACGTTGCGCAGCAGGAACGCGTCCGGCGCACCGCTGGTGAGCGTGATCTTCCGTGCCGCGTCGTCGGCGGTCGCCTTGGTCCCCGGCGCGACGGTGAGACCGGACATCGGCGACTTGTTGGCGGGATCGCCGACGAAGTTGACGTTCGCGGCGACGTCGCTCGCGGTCAGCGGAGTGCCGTCGTCGCAGGTGATCCCGTTCCGCAGGGTGAAGGAGGCCGTGGTCGTGGTGGCCTCCCACTTCTCGGCGAGACCGGCGATCGGCTTGCCCGCCTCGTCGAGGTTGATCAGGCTGTCGTAGAGGTAGCGCCCGATGTCGAGCGCGACCGAGAGCACGGTCATCGCCGGGTCCAGCGCTCCCGGATCGGTGCCGATCGCCATCGTGAAGGTCTTGCCCTCGGTCAATTTCTGGTTCGCGGTCCGGTCCTGCCCGGATTGCGACGTCCCCCCGCACGCGCTCACGGTCAAGGCCACCACGCTCGTGATCGCGGCGGTGAGCCGGGCTTTCTTCATGCGGTTTCTCCTACTGTCCCGAGTCGTTGGTTCGCGTCTTGAGTACTTCTGGTCGTGGGGTGGCTGAAGGGGACTTTCACCGCATGCGACGCGGGTGAAGCGCCCTTCATCGCGTGAGGTGAGGGGCGGTCGACGGTGCCAGGGGTCGTGAGTGATTTGGGCCGTGCTAACGACCCGAATCACTCACGACCCGACGGTCTGCGCACGGAGGTGATCGACGGCGAGGCGGGCGGCCTCGCCGAGGGCGGAGTCGACCGCGGGCTGGCGGTCGGCGAGGGAATCGGCGCGGGTGAACACCGCGACGGCGTACCGGCGACCGTCCACATGGGTCACCACACCCGCTTCGTTGCGGACGGCGGGGAGCGTCCCGGTCTTGGCCGCGATCGCGACACCCGCGGGGAAACCGGACGAGATCCGGTGCGGCCAGATCTGCTGCGCCATGATCGTCCGCACGCGTTCGCAGGCGGCCGGGTCGCCCGCGCGGTCGGTCCAGATCGCGTCGAGCAACGCGGTGATCTCCCTCGGCGTCGACGACGTCGTGCGTTCCGGGTCGAGCACCGAGAGCTTCCGCATCTGTTCTTCGGTCGCCGCGGCGAAGACGGCTTCCAGGTCGTCGTCCGGTTTCGCGCCGAGATCGGCGATCACCGAGGCGAACAGGTCTTCACAGCAGCCGACCAGCCGCGTCCGGGCGAGGCCAAGGTCGGTGAGCACCCGGTCGACGGCCTCCTGCCCGACCCGGTGATAGACGACGTCGGTCGCGGCGTTGTCGCTCATCGTCAGCATGAAACGCGCCAGGTCGCGCCAGCTCATCTCGACGTCGTCCGCGCAGCCGGCGGTCCCGATCCCGCCGATCCGGTACCGCGCGGTGACGCGGGTCCGCTCGGTCTCGTCGATCCGCCCGGCCGCCACTTCACGGGCGAAGGCGACCGCCACCGGGATCTTGAACACGGACGCCAGCACGACCGGATCGTCCGCGCCGACACCGGCTTCGGGACCGTCGGGGACGCCGATCTCGCGCGCGTGCACGAATCCGCGCGCCCCCGCCTTGGCGAAGACGGCCTCGATCTCGTCGGCGATCGCCGTCACCCGGCCACCCGGCGGTCGGCTCGTCCCGTGTGGACGAACAACGCGCGGCCGGTGCCGTCGTCACCGACGAACGCGTGCGGCATGTGCAGGCCGAGGCCGTCGTGCTCGGCGACCAGGGTGTCGCCCTTGTAGCCCAGCAGCCTGCTCTTCTCCGGCGCCGAGCCGAGGTCGGCGAACATGCCCTTCATCGTGCGTTCCAGCCACAGGCAGCCCTCTTCGTCCTGCGTGACGACGATGTCCGCCACCTGCGACGAGTACTCGCCCACGTACCGCGACGGGTCCGACGGGGCCTCCGCGGCATTCGGCTCCGGCAGCGACGGAACCTCGACACCGGCGAGGTCGCCCAGTACCTTCCGGAAGACGTCCAGGTAGAGGTGCAACGGTTTGCCGCCGTTGGTCAGCAGGGCCACCGCGACGTTGCTGCCCGGCACCACGCGCAGGAACGCGGACTGGCCGATGGTGCCGCCGTCGTGGCCGATCACCGGGCCGCCGTCCCAGTCGAAGATCATCCAGCCGAGTCCCCACGCCCCGCCCATCAGGCCGAGGTAGGGCAGTTCGACCTGGCGTTCCCACATGGCGCGGGCGGTTTCGGGCTTCAGGACCTGGGTGCCGTCGTCCGCGCGGCCTTCGTCGAGGTGCATGCGCACGAAGGTCAGCAGGTCGCGCGGGCGCATCGCCAGATGCGAACCCGCCGGCACGTTGGACCGCGTCAACGCCCAGGCGGGCGCGGCCACCGGCTCGTCGTCCGGCTTCGGCTGGAGGTGCCCGATCGCCGCGCGGTACCGGATCGCGTCGTACGGCCCGGCCGCGGCGTGGGTGAGGCCGAGCGGCGTGAAGAGATGGTCGCGCAGGCAGTCGTCGTAGGACTTGCCGCGCAGGACCTCGACGATCCTGCCGAGCACGCAGTACCCGGCGTTGTTGTAGGAGAACATCTCCCCCGGCTGGAACAGCTGGGGCACGTCGGAAAGCGTTGCCACGAGCTTCGCGACGCAGTCGTCGCCCTGCCCGGTGTCGGTGAAGATGTCGCCTTCGAATCCGGAGGTGTGACAGGTCAGCTGCCGCACCGTGATCCGCGACGCCGCGTCGTCGTCCGCGAGGGTGAACTCGGGAAGGTAGTCGCGGACCGGCTTGTCGAGGTCGAGCCTGTCTTCGTCGACGAGCTGCATCGCCAGGGTGGTCGTCCACACCTTGGTGATCGACCCGATCTGGAATACGGAGTCCACTGTGGACTCGACGTCCGTGTTCTTGTTCAGCACGCCGGCCGCGTGATCGATCACCTCGCCGTTCGCGAAGACCGCGACGGCGGCACCGGGCACCTGATGCTTCTCCAGAAGGGCGGAAAAGTTCTCCGCGAGCCAGGTATCGATTTCGGAAAGTTTCGACATGCGCACCTCTTGTCCGTGGAAAGGGTGGTCCGGCGGTTCCCGGAATGCTAGGCCGGTGACGGGCGTCACCGGTTCGTGCGGAACGACGAGAGCGGCGGGAAAATTCATCCGGGCGGACGAATCATTCGCGGTCGGCCTCGGGAAGCCTGAGCCATTCGACGGCCTGTGCCGCGGCGAACCCGATGAACGCGTCCCGCTCCGGCACCCGCGACCGCCCGTCGACCGCGTCGGTGAAAATCCCTACCGCGTAACGGCCGCCATCCGGGTACTCGACCACGCCGACCTCGTTGCGCACCGACGGCAGGGTCCCGGTCTTGCCGGCGACGCGGATCCCGTCGTCCGGGAACCCGGACCGCAGCCGGTGCGGCCACACCTGGAGGTCCATCCAGCGCCGGACGTCCGCGCACGCCGCCGGAGCCGCCGCCTCGTCGCGCCAGATGAGCCCGAGCAGCCGGGTGATCTCCTCCGCGGTCGTGGCGCAACTGTGCTCCGGTTGCAAGGCGCGCAACGACTTGATCCGCTCGATCGGGAGCTCGGTCAGCAGTCTTTCGTCGTCCTCGTAGGAGATTCCGAGGTCTTCCCCGATACCGCCGAGCACCTCACCGCAGTCCTGCGAAACGGTGGTGTGTTCGAAACCGAGGTCTCGCAACGTCTTCTCCGTCGCTTCCTTGCCGACGCGATCGAGGATCAGGTCGGTGGCGACGTTGTCGCTGATCCCGATCATCAGGATCGCGAGGTCGTACCAGGACATCGTGATCTCGTGCCGGAACGTGGCCAGGCCGTACGGGCTGGGTGTGGGATGCCCCGGCGGGACGGTGATCCGCTCGCCGAGGTCGAGCCCGCCCTCGGCCCCCTGCTTCGCCAGTTCCAATGCGATCGGGACCTTGAAGACCGACGCCGTGACGACCGGGGCGTGTTCGTCGACGCCGATCCGCCGGGTGCCGTCGATTTCGGCCGCGTGCAGCCGGACCCGGACGCCGACCTCCTTCGCGCGCTCGGTGATCGTTTCGGTGACTTGGGACGCGGTGGCCATGGAACTCCTTGTCTGCGTTGGGGTCGTGAGTGAGGTTGGGACCCGGGAGGGTGTTGCGAAAGCCACTTTCGCAACGTTGAAGGTTGCGAAAGTGGCTTTCGCAACACCGTCGGATGGGTTCAGCGATCCGGCACACTCACGACGCCGAGCTGGGACTCGCCGGGGAGAACGTGAACTGCGCCGGGTTCTGCGGTACCCAGAACGCCATCACGGCGGTGAGGAACGTCGTGCCGATGAGGAAACCGAACGCCGCGGTGTACGAGAAGGCGTCGGCGAGCCACCCCATGGCCACCGGCGCGACCGCTCCCGCCACCTGGCCGCCGAAGTTCATCACTCCCATACCGATCCCGGTGACCGCTGTGGGCAGCACGCGCAGTGGCAGTCCGAAGACCGCCATCGTCGCCATGCCGAACACCGCGAGCGCGAGCGTCTCGTACAGGGTGAACTCCGCCGTGGTCTCCGCGGACACCATCAGGATCAGCAGCACCACGGTCACCAGCGCGATCGAGCTGAGGTACCACCGGCCGTGGTCGTGGAAGTAGCGGTCGAACAGCCAGCCGCCGAGGATGGTGGTGCCGATGCTGACCAGCATCGGGATCGCCGCGAGCACACCGGTCTGGTTCAGCGTCAGTCCCCGTGCCTCGAGCAGGTAGCTGGGCACCCAGGTGATCAGGCCGTAGTTCAGCATGTTGGTGGCGCAGAACAACAGCGTGAACTTCCAGACCACAAAGGACTTCAGCACCTGTTTGCGGGAGACCTCCGGGGTCTTCGCCTCGTCGCGCGGAAGGCTGCTCAGCCTTTCGGGCAGTGCCTTGGGAAGCAGCGTCCAGACGACCACGCCGATGATCGCGCCGACACCCGCCATCCAGAAGAACGTGTGCCGCCAGCCGACCGCCATCAGCAGCGGGCCGACGATCAGCGGCGCCAGTCCGGCACCGATGCCCCCGGCGGACAGCATCACGCCGGTCACCGTCGCACGGTTGCCGGGGGTGGTCCGTTCGGCGATGGCCTTGAACGAGGCGGCCGGGAAAAGTCCTTGGCACACACCGAAAAGGCCACGGACGACGAGCAGCATGCCGAAGGTGCCCGCCATCCCGGTCATCGCGGTGAACGCCGACCACAGCAGCAGCGTGACCAGCATCGGCCCCCGCGAGCCGTATCGGTCGGCGAGGAAGCCCGCCGGGATCTGGCAGACCATGTACACCAGCGCGAACACGGTGACGAGCCAGCCCTGTTCGGTCTTGCTGAGCTCGAACTCGGCGCCGATCATCGGCAGCGCCATCCCGATCGAGAACCGGTCGATGTAGTCGACCGCCCAGGCGAACACCATCACCACCATCGTGATGAGCGCCGTCCGGTTGATCCGCCGTGCTGTCCAGGTGTCCTCATTGACCACTGCCGTCATGGCGCCTCCGCGGAAACTTTGGGAGAGAAGGAGAACGACGCGAGCGTGGCGCCGATCACTCATTCTGAAACGCGGCCGGCGGGCGGAGTTCGTGCGATCACACGAACATCGGCCGTCGTTTCGGGCCGGAAGACCAACGTCAGTCTTCGGCGCCCGGCGGTCCGGTCCGCGCGTCACGGGGCAGCAGCCGCAACTGCAGCATCGCGGCGAACCGCTCCCCCGCGTCGTCGAGGTCGATTTCGCCGACCTCGGCGAGACGCCGCAGCCGGTAGCGGAAGGTGTTCGGATGGACGTAGGCCGACGCGGACGCGGCTCCGATGTCACCGAAGGCGTCGAGCCAGCATCGAAGGGTGTGCACCAGTTGTGACTGGTGCTGCGCGTCGTAGGCGAGCAACCGCGCGACAGGTCCTGTCGCGACGTCTCCCCTGGCCGCGGCGAGGTCGGCCAGATCGAGCATGAGCGCGTCGACGTGGACGTCGTCCGCGGTGGCGACGCGTTTGGCGCCGCCGTTGGTGAGCAGCACCCGCAACGCCCGGTCCGCGCCGTCGCGGGAGGCGTGCAGGCCGGACGCGTCGAGCGCGAGCGGTCCGATGCCGATCGCGGCCGCCGCACGGCGTCCCGTGCGCTCCAGGAAGGTCGACGCGACCCGCGCCGAACGCTCCTGGCAGTCGGCGTGCCCACCGGGCATCGGGAGGATGCCGTAGGCGACGTCGCCGACCAGCGCGACGGCCGAACGGGGCTGGACGGCGCTCAGATGCATGGCCAGCGCGTCGGCGACCCGCTGACGGTCCGCGACCAGCCTCAGATCGTCCTCGGGATCGGGTGCGCCGAGCAGGCCCATGGCGAGCACGATCGACGGCTGGCCGAGCAGGCCGAGCCGGGCGATCGCCTCCGGCGCGCCGGCGCCGCCTTCGAGCGCCGTGCTCACCAGGTCCGCGCGCAGCCGTCGTTCGACGTCGGCGCCCGCACGCAGCCGGAGCAGGTGCAGCGCGACGAGTTTGGCGGCGTCGATCAGCGCCTGCGTCCGCTCTTCGCTGAGCGGTTCCCGCACCGCGGCCCAGATCGACCCGAGCACCTCGTCACCGGCGCGGACGGCGAACGCCACCCGCGGGATCGCGATCTCGTTGTCGTCGTACCGCTGCGGATCGACGTAGACCGGCGTGTGGTCGCGGTACAGCCGCTCGAAGACGCCGTCCCGTTCCAGGCCGCGGGCGAACCGCTCCGGCACCTGGCGGCCGAGGATGGTCTCGACCCGGGAGGGGTCCGCTTCGTCCTGGCGCCCGGAGAACGCGAGGATCCGGTTGCTGCGGTCCTCGATGGTCACCGGCGCGTCGATGAGCGCGGCGATCGCGTTGGCCAGCGCGAAGAGATCACCCGACGGCATTCCGCCGAGCGTCTGGGGCGAGACCTCGCCGACGTCCTCTTCGGCCAGCAAGGTCCGGAGCATGGCGGCGAGCTGCGTCCAGGACGCGCCGCGCGCGAGGCCGAGGAGGGCGACCCCGGACGAGTCCGCGGCACGCCGGAGTTCCGGCGCCGGGGTGACGGGAGACCGGACGACGAGTGCCGCCGCGCCTCTCGCACCCACGTCGTGCAAGAGGCGGACGACCTCGTCCTGATCCCGCACCCCGACGCCGAGCACGACGGCCCCGCCAGGGATTTCGGATTCGTCGTGCGGATCGTGGATGACCACCCCGCCGAGCTGCTTGCGGGTGGTCCGGCCGACCGCGACCGGCTCCAGGAGCACGTCCCCGAGGTCTTCGAGGACGCGTCCCAAGCTCGTATGCGGCTTGCTGGGCACCGGTGTCAGCACCCCCCGAAGTTAAACCCGGTCTCACCGAACCGACTGGTTCGATCCGACCAAATCTAACCCCGGATTTCGTGGCGCGCTACGAACCGATCCACGTTTTCTCCGTGGTGACCTCGTCCAGGATGGCGGGAATCGGAGTCACGCCGAGCCCTGGCCCGGTCGGCACCGGCAGCTGCCCGGCATCCAGCACGAACGGCTCGGTGATGTCGGTGCGGTAGAACCGGCCGGAGGCAGAGGTGTCACCCGGCAGCGTGAAACCGGGCAGCGAAGCCAGCGCGACGTTGGCCGCGCGGCCGAGTCCGGTCTCGATCATCCCGCCGCACCACACCGCCACGCCGTGCGCCGCGCAGACGTCGTGCACCCGGCGGGCTTCGAGGTAACCGCCGACGCGGCCCGGTTTGATGTTGACGATCTGGCACGCGCCCAGCTTGATCGCGTCCGCGGCGGCCTTGGCCGAGACGATCGACTCGTCGAGACAGATGGGCGTCCGGATCCGCTTGGCCAGTTCGGCGTGGCCGAGCACATCCTCCTCTTCGAGCGGCTGCTCGATCAGCAGCAGGCCGAACGGGTCGAGCCTGGACAGCAGGGGCGCGTCGCCCAGGGTGTACGCGGTGTTCGCGTCGACCTGGAGCAGCACGTCGTCGCCGAAGCGCTCACGGACCTGACGGACCGGCTCGACGTCCCAGCCCGGCTCGATCTTCAGTTTGATCCGGACATAGCCCTCGTCGAGGTAGCCGCCGACGACGTCGAGCAGCTGCGGGATCGAATCCATGATCCCGACCGAGACCCCGCAGGCCACGGAGTCGCGTGTGGACCCGAGCTCGGCCGCGAAGGACCGTTCGTGCGCGCGGAGTTCGGCATCGAGGACCGCCATTTCCAGCGCCCCCTTCGCCATCCGGTGTCCTTTGAACTTCGCCAGCAACGGCGTCACCTTGTGCGCGGTCACGTCCTCCGCGGCCAGCAGGGCGGGGATCAGATGGGTGCGCAGCACATGCTCGGCGGCGTCGTTGTACTCCGACGAGTAGAGCGGCGCCTCCATCGCGACGCATTCGCCCCAGCCCTCACCCGCCGGGGTCACCGCGCGGACGAGCAGCAGTTCCCGTTCGGACTGCGTTCCGAACGACGTCCGGAACGGAGCCACGAGCGGCATCCGGATCCGGCGCAGTTCCACACCGCTGAGTTTCACGACTGCTCCTTCGAGATCACGTACCAGCCGGCACGATCGAAACCGGTGACCTGGGCGTTGTCCGCCATCAGTCCACCGAGGACTTCACGCAGGGCGGCGCGCCACGCGGTGCCGCGCCCGGGGTCGGTGCGGCGTAACCGTTCGATGTCGGGCGGGACGGCGACGAGCACGGTCGGCGCGTCGGCCGATCCGATACTCGGACCGCCGTCGGAGTCGACCGTGAGCGCCTTCGCCGCGCCCAGCGCTTCCGCGTCGATGAGGACGGGTTCTCCGAACGCGGCGGCACGGACCTCCGGACTTTCGAGGTCCCACCCGACCATCAGCCGGTCGGTGTCGCCCGAGCCATTGATGCTGTCCTCCATCGGACCGTAGAAATCGGGCAGGTAGCCGATCGGGCGCGCGCCGAGTTTCCCCAGGTTGAAATAGGCGTTGCGGCGCACCAGCGGGTCGAACGTCCAGGTGATCACCGAGACGTCCTGGAGCAGCGCCCACCCGCGCTGGTGCAGTTTGAGCGCGTGCCCGATCCCGCGGCCCACCCCCGCCTTGGCGACACCGGCGATGTGGCTGTGCAGGCTCGCCTTTCCGGGATTCCCGAAGAACCCGAAACAGGCCCCCAGGAGTTCACCGTTCTCGAAGGCGCCCGCGACATAGTTGCCCGCGCTGGACATCGCGCGGAGCAGTTCCGTGCTCACCGGCCGCGCGCCGGGTGCCGATCGCCAGATCGACTCGAACAGGCCGACCACCGCGGCCAGCTCGGCGATTTCGGTGAGTTCGCGGATTTCGACGCCCGAAGCCGCGGCCGCGGCCCGCGCGGCCGCGACGGCTTCGTCGCGCACCCCCGCCGACGCGAGGCTTTCCGCGTTCGTCGCAAGATTCGTCACGGGACAATCCTTTCCCCGCACGACGGCCGAGTCACCGTCGTGCCGTACCAGATTCGCCCGCGCGATTCGTCGCACCGGACGGATCCCGTTTCGCGAGCACGTTCTCCACGAGCGCGGCCAGCAAAGCGGTGCGGCGCGGCAGTTCCGCGACGACGACGTGTTCGTGATCCGCGTGCGCCCCGCCCCCGACGGCGCCCAGACCGTCCAGAGTGGGAATCCCGATGCCCGCGGTGTAATTGCCGTCCGAGGCGCCACCGACCGACGCCGAGGTCAGTTCCCCGAGGCCGAGTTCGCCCGCCAGGTCCTGGGCCAGCGCGAACAATCCGGCCGACGAGCCCGCTTCGAGCGGCGGCCGGTTGATTCCGCCGGTCACCAGGACCTCGGCTCCTTCCAGTACCGGAGGGAGTGCCCGCATGGCCCGGTCGACGCGGAGTTGCTCGGCCTCGTCCCAGACGCGGACGTCGACGGCCACACTCGCGGCGGCAGGCACGGTGTTGACGGTCGTTCCCGCCGAGACGACGGTGGGTGTCACGCTCGTCCCGGCCACGGGGTCCGCGAGCGCGGCCACTGCGAGGATCTGGTGGGAGATCTCGATTCCCGCGTTGACGCCCTTCTCCGGTTCGAGCCCGGCGTGCGCGGCGCGGCCGACGACCTCGACCCGGTAGTGGGAAACACCTTTGCGGCGGCATTTCAGCGCGCCGCCGTCGGCCGAAGCCTCCAGCACGAACGCCGCGTCACAGCCCGCCGCGGTCTCCTCGATCAGCGCGCGGGACGAGGGAGAGCCGATCTCCTCGTCGCCGGTGACCAAAATGGACAGTCCAGCGCAGTCGGCCACTTTCGCCGCGGCGTGCAGCGCCATCACGACGCCCGCCTTCATGTCGAAGCAGCCGGGCCCGCGCAGCACCCCGTCCCGCACCGAGAACGGATGCGTCTCCAGCGAACCGTGGGGCCACACCGTGTCGTGGTGACCGAGCAGCAGCACCCGAGGGGGACCGCCACCGAATCGCCAGCGGAGATGGGTGACTCCGTCCACGACGATCCGCTCGGGTTCCACACCGAGCAGCCTCAGGCCGACCTCGGCCACCACTTCGGCGCTGCGAGCCACCGCGTCGTGATCCGACGACGGCGACTCGCAGCGCACGAGCGTCTCGATGTCGGCGATCAGGTCGCTCATCGCGGTTCACCTCGCAGCGGCTTGCCGGGGAACGCGTCCGTGCGCAGATTCCCGTCGGTGACGACCGGAACCCCCGAAACGAACAGGTGCCGGACACCGACGGAAGGCCTGGTCGAGTCGAAATAGGTCGCCGCGTCGGTGATGGTTTCCGGGTCGAGGACGACGATGTCGGCGTCGGCTCCGACGTTCAGCCGTCCCTTCGCCACCGCACTGGGAGCGACCTCGTCGAGCACGCGCGCCGGAAGGTAGGAGCAGCGCCGGAACGCCTCCAGCCAAGTCCAGGCCTTGCTCTCCCGCACCATGAGCCGCAACGTCTTGCTGTACGTCCCGGACGTGCGCGGATGCGTCGCCCCGCCGGGCGGCAACGGCCATTCGGTGCTCTCGCTCGTGCCGTTCTTCCAGTACACGGGCAGCGCGTCGCTGGCGACGATGGCGTCCGGGAACGCGAGCGCCTGGCGCAGCAGGCCGAGGTCGTGCGGGCTGCTCTCGTCGAGGAATTCCAGGATGCACGGCGCGCCGGGATCCTCGGCACGCACCTGAAGCAGACGGCCTTCGTCGGCGATCCGCTCCCCCGACTCCAGCATGATCACGCTGGACGGCGAGAGGCCCTTCATCTTCAGGCGTTCGGGCGACAGGAACGCCGCGCCGATCCCCGTGCTGCCCGCCCCGTACGGATAGGCCTCGACCGTCACCCGCGAACCGGCCGCGCGGCCGGCTTCGAGCGCCGCGAGCACCCGCTCGATCTGGTGACCGGAGGTGCTGTTCACGTGGCAGTGGTGCATCGCCGCGCCGGTCTCGGCCGCGACGATCGCGATCTCCGCCGAGCCGTCGATGGGCGTCTCCGGATTCACCTCGACCAGTTCACGGACGTGGGTGTAGGTCGGCGCCCCGGCCTCCTTCGCCAGCCGGGCCAACGCGAGGAACTCACCGGGGTCGGTGTCGGGCGCGTAGCCGAGGAGCACGCCGACGCCGAGCGCGCCGGCGGCCAGCTCACCGTCCACAAGGGACAGCCACGCGGCGAGCTCCTTCGGTGACGACGTCCTTTGCCAGACAGGGTTTCCGAGGACCGCCAAGCCGCTGTCGATGTTCGCGTCCGGCTCGATCCCGGCGAGCACCTGCGCCCGCGCGGCTCCCCAGGACGCGGAGAATCCGTAGTGCAGCGGCCGTCCCGCCGCGGCCGCCTCGGCATACGCTCGCTCGATCGGCATCAAACCGGCTTCGAGGTCGAGTGCGGTCGTCACCCCGTCCATCGCCTGCAGCCGCTGGCCGGCGATGGTGTGCACGTGGCTGTGCAGGTCGATGAAACCCGGTCCGACGACGAGCCCGCGGACGTCGATCTCCGCGTCGCCCGGCTCGGCGGTCAAACCCTCCCCGACGGCGGTGACCACCCCGTCGGATACCAGCACGTCGGCCGTACCGTCGAAGCCCGTCGCCGGATCGATGACACGACCGCCGCGCAAGAGTGTCCGCATACTTCGCCTCCTAGGATCGCCTCGTTCATGGCGACCCTAGGAGGTTTCGACGGGCGTCCGTTCGTACCGCGCGACGAATCCGGACCCCTCGGTCCATCCGCCCGCACGAACCGCTTACCGGCTCAGCCCCGACGGGAGGCCACGCCGCGAAAGCCACTTTCGCAACGTTGATGGTTGCGAAAGTGGCTTTCGCAACCATCAACGGAGCTTGGCGCCCGCCCGCCCGGGGCCCATATGTCATGAAAGGGTCGTTCAGGACGAAATATGTCCTGAACGACCCTTTCATGACATACCGAAACCCCTCAGCGTTTCCGGTGTTCCGCGATGATCTCCGCGTACCGGTGACCGCTCGCCTTGACCGTGCGGACCTGAGTGTCGTAGTCGACCCGCACGAGCCCGAACCGTTTGCTCAGCCCGCTGTCCCATTCGAAGTTGTCGAGCAGAGACCAGGCGAAGTAGCCCTTCACCGGAGCCCCGGCTTCAGCGGCCCCGGCCACCGCGCCCAGGTGTTCCTCCAGGTAGGCGATGCGGTCGGCGTCGTGGATCGAACCGTCCTCGCCGACCTTGTCGTCGAAGGCCGCTCCGCTCTCGGTGACGTAGATGGCGCGGGCGCCGTACTCGTTGGCGAGCCGGTGGATCAGGTCCGCGAGCCCCTGTCCGTGGATCTCCCAGCCCATCGCCGTGGTCGCCGCGCCTTCGACCGGCACCTGCCGGGCACGGGGCGCGGGACCGCCCGGATCGTCCTCGACGATCTGCCGGAAGTAGTAGTTCAGCCCGTGGAAGCCGACCGGCGTCGAGATCACCTCCAGGTCGTTCCCGACCACGGGTGGTTCGACGCCGTAGACCTCGATCATGTCCGCCGGGTAGCCGCGACCGTTCGACGGGTCGAGCCACCAGCGGTTGACGTGCCCGTCCATCCGCTTCGCCGCCTCGACGTCCGCGGCCGAGTCCGACGCGGGCTCGATCCCGCTGAGGTTGACGACCAGGCCGACGTTGGCGGCCCGCGCGGCGTTGGCTGTGATCGCCTGCACGCCGAGGCCGTGCGCGAGCAGGAGATGGTGCGACGCGTCGATGGCCTGCTTGAGGTCTTTGACGCCAGGGGCGAACCGGCCTTCGAGATAGCCGAGCCAAGCCGAGCACAGGGGTTCGTTGACGGTGTTCCAGTCCGCGACCCGGTCTCCCAGCCGAGCCGCGACGACGGCGGCGTAATCGGCGTACGCGTAGGCCGTGTCGCGCTCCGGCCAGCCGCCTGTCAGCGCCGAGGGCAGATCCCAGTGGAACAACGTGGCGAACGGCCGGATCCCGGCTTCGAGCAACGCGTCGACCAGCCGGTCGTAGAAGTCGAGGCCGGCCGCGTTGACCGTGCCGCGACCGGTCGGGATCACCCGCGGCCAAGCGACGGAGAAGCGGTAGGCGTCGAGGCCCAGTTGCTTCATGATGGCGAGATCCTCCGGCCAGCGCCGGTAGTGGTCGCACGCGACGTCGGCGGTGTCACCGTTCAGGACGGCACCCGGGACCCGGACGAAGTCGTCCCAGATGGACGGGAGACGGCCGTCGGCGTCGACGGCGCCTTCCACCTGGTACGCGGCGGTGGCCGCACCCCACAGGAAATCGGCGGGCAGGTGCAGATTCAAGACGGACCTCTCTGTACGGAGCGACGGTTGGGTCATTTCACGGCACCGGCGGTGAGCCCGGCGACGAGATAGCGCTGGAGCAGAAGGAATCCGGCGACGACCGGGACGGAGACGATCAGGGACGCGGCCATGACCTGGTTCCAGTACACCTGGACCTGGGTGGAGTACTCCTGGAGACCGACGGCGAGGGTCCGCGTGCCCGAGTCGGTCATCACCGACGCGAACAGGACCTCGCCCCAGGCCGTCATGAACGAGTAGATCCCCACCGCGACGATGCCCGGCATGGCCGCCGGGACGACCACGCGGATCAGCGCGCCGAACGGCCCGGTGCCGTCGACCATCGCAGCCTCGTCGAGTTCCTTGGGGATCGAGTCGATGTAGCCGGCGAGCATCCAGATGGCGAACGGCAGCGAGAAGGTCAGATACGTGATGATCAGCCCGAGCCGGGAGCCGTACAGGACGATGCCGGTGGTGTTGCCGATGTTGACGAAGATCAGGAACAGCGGCAGCAGGAACAGGATGCCCGGGAACATCTGCGTGGACAGCACGGTCATCTTGAAGAAGTTCTTGCCACGGAAGCGGAACCGGCTCAGCGCGTACGCCGCGAAGATCGCGATCACCACCGAGAGGATCGCCGCCGAACCGGAGATCACCAGGCTGTTCACGAAGTACTCGGCGAGCGGGATGGTCTCCCAGATGTCGAAGAACGGCTGGATGGTCAGCGTCGTCGGGATCCATTCCCAGGTGCCCTGCACGTCCCCGAGCGGCTTCAGCGACGAAGAAACCATCGCGTACAGCGGAATCAGGGTGAACAGGGCGAGGAAGCCGAGGACGAATCGGCGGGCCCACGGGACCCAGCGAGGCTCAGACAACGGCGTTCCTCCTGCGCGCGGTCAGTCCCCAGTAGACGGTGCTGACGATCAGCAGGAACAGCAGCAGAAGCACCGACATCGCCGAGCCGAGGCCGAAGTTCCAGGTCACGAAGGAGCTCTGGTAGATGTGGATCGAGATCAGCGACGCCTCCTTCGGCGCGGACGCTCCGAAAAGGACATAAGGCGTGTTGAAATCGTTGAACGTCCACAGGAACAGCACCAGCAGCAGAACCTGGTTGACCGGGCGCAGCATCGGCTGGGTGATCGCCCGGAACTGGCGCCACCAGCTGGCGCCGTCGATGGCGGCCGCCTCGTACAGCTCGCCGGGGATGTTCTGCAGCCCGGCCATCACGATCAGGAACGCGAACGGCCAGTTGCGCCACACCGAGACGACCACCAGCGACCAGAAGCTGTTGTCCCCGATGAGCCAGAAGGAATCGGTGCCCAGCAGGTCGTTCACCAGGCCGGTGTCCTTCTGGAACATGAACGACCAGGTGATCACCGCGGCGTACATCGGCAGCGCGTACGGCACCAGGAACAGCGTCCGGAGCAGGCCGCGTCCGCGGAAGTCCTTCTGCATCAGCACGGCCGCCGACGTCCCGAAGAGCCAGCAGAACCCGACCGAAAGGACGGTGTAGAGGATGCTGATCCAGAACGAGCCGAGCAGCGACTTCCCGGCCGCCGCGTTGAAGTCCAGGACGAACTTGTAGTTGTCCAGCCCCGCCGCCGGGGCCGACGAGAAGTCCCGGATGGAGAACTGCGTGAGTTTGAAGAAGCTCATCACGAGCCCGGCGACCATCGGAATCAGGTGCACGAGCAGTTCGAGCAGGATCGCCGGAAGCAGGAGCAGATACGGCAGCGCGACCCGGCGCCGCTTGCGCCGGACACGCTGGGGGCCGGGCGCCCCGGCCGCGTTCACGGCCGGGGCGTCGTCGAGCGCGGTCGGCATCAACTACCGGCCGCGATCTGCTGGTCCGCCTGGTTCAGCTGGTCGCGGATCTTGGCCCCGTCGACCGGCTTGCCCGCCGCGACGTCGGCGAACATCCCCTTCATCGCGGTGCCGATCAGGGTCTCGAACTGCGATTCCTGCGGAACCTGCGGCATCGGCTCGGCCGAATTGGCGAGCACGTTCTGGAACACCTTGACGTCTTCGGTCTGGAACGCCGCGTCGCTGTAAGCGTCCTGGACGGTCGGCAGCGAACCATAGGTCTTGTTGAGCAGCGCCTGCTCCGGTGCCGAGACCATGAACTTGACGAAATCCAGGGCGGCGTCGGGGTTCTTCGTGTTCTTGAAGACCGACAGGTTGATGCCCGCGACGAAACTGGTCACCTTCCGCCCGTTCGGCGGCGCGGTGGTGGGGAGCGGGATCGGCGCGACACCGAGGTTCGCCATGTCCATCCCGATGTTCTTGAACGACCCCGCGGAAGCCTGGTTCATGAACATCGCGGCCTTGCCGTCGGACAGGTCCTTGAGGGATTTGGCGGTGTCGGCGTACTCGGCGTTGGCCGGGTTGACGATCTTGTCCTTCTGCATCAGGTCGACGAACTGCTGCACGGCCGCGACAGAGGGATCCGACGCGAGCTGCGGTTTGCCCTCGGCGGTGAAGAACTGCGCACCCTGCTGAGCACCGAGGATCGCCGCGTGGTGGCTGTTCTCCGTGACCTGGCCGGCTTGCAGCGACATCCCCCACTGGCCCTTGTCGGGTTTGGTGAGCTTCTTGCCGTCCTCGACGAGCTCTTCCCAGGTGGCCGGCGGCTTGGTGATGCCGGCCTCGGCGAAGAGTTTCTTGTTGTAGTACAGGCCGTACGCCTGGCCGTAGAGCGGTACGCCGACCGGCGGCTGTCCGCTCGCCCCGGTGGCCGCCAGCGACGGGCCGAGGAACCGCGACTTCCCGCCGACCTTCTCCAACGCGGCGTCGTCGAACGGCAGGAACGCCCCGGTCGCCTGCAACGAGGCAGACCAGGTGTTGCCGATGTTGAGCACATCCGGCCCCTTGCCGGACGTGGTGGCCGCGAGGATCCGGTTGAGCAGATCCGTCCACGGGACGACCTCGAGCTTGACCTTGATCCCGGAGGCCTTCTCGAACTTGTCCAGTTCCGGCTGCAGGACGGCCTTGTCGTTGTCGAGACTGGTGCCCTGGTTGGACGCCCAGTACACGAGCTCCTTGGGAGCACTGGACGACGTGTCGCCGCCGCCGCACGCCGTCGTGGCGGCGGCCGCCAGCGCCAGGACGAGCGCGGGAGCGATCTTTCCGATTCGCATCGATGGTCCTCGGGGTGAGTGGCCAAGCCGCGTCCGGAGCCTGTGACCCGGGACACGCCTTATTTCAGGGCTTGAGTTAAGCCGTGGCCCACCTTGGCGTCAAGACCCAGGGCACCATTTCGTCCACCTCGGCGCCGTATCGGTCACCAGGGGGTTCCGCCCAGGGTCGCGGGACCGCGATCGACGGTGATCACCTTCTCCATACGATAGGCGTCCAGGTCGTTGTGAAGCCAGGACTCCCCTGGCCGGGCACGGTGGAACCGGAACGTCCCGTTCGTACTGTTGGCGCCGACGACGCACCGGACGGGGACCGGCGCCGCCTTGGCGATCTCGAGCGCGAACCCGAGGCCGTGACGCAGCATCAGGATCTGATCCGCTTCGGAGATCACCGGTTCGCCGTCGGGCAGGCTTCCCGCTTCGATCGGCAGGTGGTCTTCGAGATGGAGGCTGCTGACGAAGCACTCCCAGCCGGTCAGGTCGGCCTGCCTTCCCGGCGGCCGTCCCGCCCAGTCGGGAATCTCGCCGAGAGAGAGCACTTCGCCGGTCAGAACGACCCCGCCGGCGATCATCTCCCGCAGCCCCGACGCCAACCGGTCGAGCGGTAACGCATCCGCCGGGCCGAGTGCGGCGGCGGCCAGGTCGTTGAACCGGATATTGAGCACGGTCACTTACCGGTCAGCACGTCGAAGGCTTCCCCGCGGTGGACGGCGAAGAGTTCGAGCGCCCTCTCGCCATCACGAGCACGAAGCGCCGACGCCAGCCGGCGATGCTCGGCCGGGATGCTCGTGAGGTAGCCGTCAGAGCTCACTCCGATCCGCGTCAGCAGGAACAGGTACACCTGGGAGCGGATCGCCTGCCACGCCTCGACGAGCCGCCGGTGCCCCGACGCGGCATAGACCGCGTCGTGGAAGTCGATGTCGCAGCGGACCATCTCGTGCTCGTCGCGCGCCCGGTCCATCCGGTCGACGACCTCGTCGATCGCGGCCAGGTCCGCCTCCGGCGCGTTCGCGACCACGAGCCGGACGGCGAGCTGTTCCAGCGCCGAGCGCAGGCTGTCGAGTTCCGCGACGTCCACATCGGACAGCGTCGTGACGATCGCGCCGCGATGCCATTCACTGCGGACCAGGCCCTCGCGCTCCAGTTTCAGCAGCGCCTCGCGCACGGGACCGCGGCTGACGCCGAGCGCCGCCGAAAGCTCGACCTCGCGCAGCTGCGCGCCGGGCGGATAGACACCGCCGAAGATGGCGTCCCTGACCCTGTCGGCCACCTCGTCCGCCAGCCCGCGACGACGCGCCGGCACCACCCTGCCGGGTTCGCTCATCCTCATCCTTCCGCCGGAACGCCCGATCGTAGCGACCACGCACCTTGTCCCAATGTTAACATTGCGACAAGTGCTTCGCCCCGCCGGAAAGGATCCCTCGAAATGACCGTCCTCGACTCCCCCATCCCGCGCTTCCACCTCGCCATGCCCGTCGACGACCTGGCCGCCGCGCGCACCTTCTACGGCGAAGTCCTCGGCCTCGAGCAGGGCCGCAGCTCCGACACGTGGATCGACTGGAACCTCCACGGCCACCAGTTCGTCACGCACGTCGCCCCGGAGCGGCCGCAGCGGATCCACAATCCCGTCGACGGTCACGACGTGCCCGTCCCCCACTTCGGGCTGATCCTCACCGTCCCGGAGTTCCAGAAGCTCGCGGACCGGCTGCGCGCCGCGGACACCTCGTTCGTCATCGAGCCCTACGTCCGCTTCGAGGGCCAGACCGGGGAGCAGTGGACGATGTTCCTGCTGGACCCGGCGGGCAACGCGCTGGAGTTCAAGGCTTTCGCCGACGACTCGCAGGTCTTCGCCGCCTGACCTAGGGGCGCGCAAGTCCGTAAAGGCCTCCTTGAGGGCCCCAGAGTCCCTCAAGGAGGCCTTCACGGACAACCAGCCGCATCGATAACCTCCGCATTATCGATCAGTGCGGGTTTCCGCGTTGATCACCCGCCACTCCGGGGAGAAGCTGGGTTCTGTCAGCGAGCCTGCTGAACACGAAGAGCCAAGGAGACGCCACCATGTTCGACCCCATCCTCCTCCGGGCCGCCGACGCCGAGATCGTCAGCGACGCGCCGGGCAGCGAGATCACGCTGCTGGCCGACTCGGACACCACCGACGGGGGCTTCACCGCGAACCGCGCGACCCTGAAGGACGGCGTCTTCGGCACCCCGGCCCACTTCCACACCCGCGCGACCGAGTTCTTCTTCGTGCTCGAAGGGAAACTCCAGGTCCTCGTCGAGGAAACCTTGCACACCCTGGAAAAGGGCGACTTCCTCGCCGTGCCGCCCAGAGTGCCGCACGCGTTCGGACCCGCCGCCGGATCGGACGCGGACGTCCTGGTCACCTTCACGCCGGGCATGGCCCGCTTCGACTACTACCGGCTCCTCGACCGGGTCGCGCGCGGCGAAGCGGACCCCTCGGAGATCGCCGCGTCCTCGAAGCAGTACGACAACCACTACGTCGACAGCCCCATCTGGCGCGCCGCGCGCGGTCAGTGAGCGTCAGTCGATGACCGCGGTCGCCTCGACCTCGACGAGGTGCTCGGGCACGTCGAGTGCCGCGACACCGATCAGCGTTCCCGGCGGGACCGGGGTGCCGCCCAGTTTCGCGGCGGCCCGGTCCACGCCTTCGAGGAACAGCGCGAGTTTGTCCGGCGTCCAGTCGACGACGTAGACGGTCATCTTCGCGACGTCGTCGAAGGTGGCGCCGGCCCCGGCGAGCGCGGTGCCGATGTTCAGGTAGCACTGCTCGACCTGGGCGGCGAGGTCGCCTTCGCCGACAAGGGCGCCATCGGCGTCCCAGGAGACCTGCCCCGCGATGAAGACCAGCTTCGACCCGGTCGCGATCGACACCTGCCGGTAGGCGGGGATCTCCGGCAGTCCCGCGGGATTCACCAGGGTGATGCTCATCCGTACTCCTCATAGGTCACTTGTGGTTACCCAGGAACTGTAGGAGAGTGTGCGACGACCTGGAAGAACGCACTTTTTCGTGACTGGGGAACCTCATGGTGACCAAGCAGCTCAACGGTTCGGACGACGCCGATCTCCTGCGGGCGGACTCACTGGCACGCGAGATCTTCTCCGACGTCGCCAACAAGTGGGCGCTCCTGATCATCGAAACGGTCGGCGACCGCACGCGGCGGTTCACCGAGTTGCGCGACGACATCGAGGGCATCAGCCACAAGATGCTGACCCAGAACCTGCGCATGCTGGAGCGCAACGGCCTCCTTGAGCGAACCGTGCATCCGACGGTGCCGCCGCGCGTCGACTACACCCTCACCGAGGCGGGCCACGGTCTGCGCGCGACGGTCGACGGGATGTGCGACTGGACCCACCGGTTCCTGGGCCACATCGAGAACTCGCGACGCCGGTTCGACGCACCTGTTAACGGTTAACGCCCTGGCCGAGGCCTTCCGCGGTTCAATTTCCCGTGGTCGGCGATCTATGCTCACCTGGTGATCTCCGGCGGAGCGGAACCCCGGCCCGAGTTCGAACGCCTTCTCCGCGAAGGGCCCTTCGCGGACGCGCTGCGCGAGGCGATCCGGGTACGCGGCCTCAGCCTGGAACGCCTTCGCGATCATCTGCGCGCTCGCGGCGTCTCGATCACCGCCGCGACACTCAGCTATTGGCAGTCGGGGCGCAGCCGCCCGGAACGCCGGGATTCGGTGCTGGGACTCCGCCACCTCGAACAGGTGCTGGAGATACCGCCCGGCAGCTTGGCCGCGCTACTCGGCCCGCCTCGTGCGAGAGGCCGCCGGCCGGCCCGCGCCGACGGCCTGCCGGAGATCGGCCGATACTGGCCGGATCGGACGCGGATCGACTCGGCCGTCAGTGAGGTAGACACCCACTGGGACGAACGGCTGACGAGGATCAGCCAGCACGACGTCGTCTTCGTCGGCCCCCGTCGGGAAGAACTCGCGTTCCAGTCCCGGCAGGTGCTGCGCGCCGAGGCGGACGGCCCGGACCGGTGGGTGATGATCGTCCACATCGACGAGCACGATCGTCCGTTGCCGGAAGCGACCCAATTGCGAGGCTGCCGACCCGGCCGGAGTGTGCTCCACCCCGAAGACGGTCTTCTCGTGATGGAACTGCTTTTCGAGCGGCCACTCGCGAAAGGCGAAACGGTCATCACCGAACACACTCTGGTGAACAGCGCCCCGTTCCCCCAGGCGACGAACTACGAACGCAAATTCCGCTTGCCGACGAGGGAGTACGTGCTCGAGATCCGGTTCTCCCCCGGCATGCTCCCGGCACGATGCCGCCGACGTTCTGAACAGGACGGACAGCCCACGGAGTCGTCGGAAGTCGTGCCGGTAGTCGATTCCGTGCACGGCGTCGCCCTGAATTTCGGCCCCGGCAGATTCGGGTTCGAGTGGGACTGGGACTCTTAATTGTTAACGACTCGCGGGCCTACGATTCCACGAGTCGAAGGAATTACCGTCTGCGCATCGCCTTTCAAATCGAGGAGTGCGTATGCGACGGCACAACGGAGTGCTTTCCTGTTTGAGCGTGATGGCCCTGGCGACACTGGGGTTCGGCCCGGTGGCTCAGGCGGCTTCCCCGCCTGTTCCGGCCCACCCCGACGCCGAGGTGAACGGCGTGGCCGCGGCGTTCGATCTTACCGTGTCCGAAGCGAAATCCCAGCTGTCCGCCCAGGACGAGGCCCACCGGCTGGCCGCGTCGCTCCCGGACGGGCTGCGCGCCCGCTCCGCCGGGCAATGGTTCGACGCGGCGACGGGCAAGCTGTTCTTGGCCGTGACGAGCGCGGCCGACGCCGAGGCGGCCCGGTCCTCCGGCGCCGAACCCCGGCTGGTGCCACGGACCAAGGCCGACCTCGACCGGACCGACGCGGCGGTCCGCGCGCTCGTCGGCGACGGCGTACCGGGAGTGTTCGGCTGGGGTGTCGACGTCCGGAACAACGAGGTCGGCGTCTCGGTCGACCACTCCCGCAAGACCGCCGAGACCGAGAGTTTTCTCTCCCGGGCAAGGGATCTCGGCGTGCGGATCACCGAAACCGGTTCGTCTCCGCGGCAGCAGGACGGCACGATCCAGACCGGCAGCCCGTGGTGGCCGGGCGGCGAGAGCAACTGTTCCGTCGGGTTCGGTGCGACCGATTCGGCGGGCGCCAAGCATTTCCTCACCGCCGGGCATTGCACCAACGACCGTGACCAGGCCGCTTATGGCGCGTCCGGCCAGCAGAACCGCATCGGCACTTCGAACGTCGGCGGAACACGCAGCGTCAACGCCCGCGAAGGCGACATGGGCGTAGTCGCGGTGACGCAGCCCGGCTGGGAGCTCTCGGCCGTGGTCAACACCTGGGGCGAGCCCACCGTCACCGTCACGGGCTCGGCCGAGGCGATGGTCGGCGACCGGGTCTGCCATTCCGGCAACACCTCGAAATGGAAGTGCGGTGAAGTGAAGTACACGCACAAGGCCGTCGACTACGGCGGCGGGCTGATCATCGAAGACCTGACCTGGACGACGGCGTGTTCACTCGGTGGCGACTCGGGCGGCGGCTGGCTCCTCGGCACCAAAGCGGTCGGCCTGCACGACGGCGGCCCTTCCCACTGCGTGCCGGACCCGAGCGACGGGGACATGTCCCTCTTCCAGCCGGTGATCGAGGCGCTGAACAAGTGGCACCTCACTCTGGTGACCGGCGGCGGAAACGGCGACACGACCGCGCCGAGCGCGCCGGGGAACCCGCGGTCCACCGGTACGACGTCGAACAGCGTGTCGCTGGCCTGGGACGCGGCCACGGACGACGTCGGTGTCACCGGCTATGACGTCTACAACGGGTCGACGCTCGCGACCTCCGTGCCGGGGACCAGCGCCACGGTGAACGGTCTCGGCCCGGACACCTCGTACGCCTTCACCGTGAAGGCTCGCGACGCGGCGGGGAACCTGTCGCCCGCCAGCGGCGTCGTGTCGGTCAAGACCCAGCCCGGCGACAGTGGCGGCCGGACGTTGGCCAACGACGCGGACTTCGCGATCCGCGACTACCAGCAGGTGTTCAGCCCGGTGACCTCGACACTCACCGGACAGGCCGCCGCCTCGGTCGGGATCTCGGTGACCGTCCGGCACACGTGCGCCGAGGACCTCGGCGTGACGCTCCTGGACCCGCGGGGCAAGGCCTACCCGCTCAAGTACAGCGGTGGTTCGGCCTGTACGGCCTGGAACGGCGTCCGGACGTTCACCGCGCCCGGCTCGTCGTCGCCGGCGGGCGGAAAGTGGCAGCTGAGGATCACGGACTACGGGCCCGGTGACACCGGCGTGCTCGACAGCTGGTCACTGACGCTCTAGAGCCTCGTGAGTGGTGAGACGGTTCTAACCCGAAACGCCACTCACGACCACCGGGTCGGGCACCTGAAGTACATGAAGGCCCCCTTCCTTGCGCTAGACGCAGTGAAGGGGGCCTTCATGTACTTGGAGAGGGTGTGAAGGCCCCCTTCACTACCTTCAAGGTAGTGAAAGGGGCCTTCACGGACCCGACCCGCGATCAGCCACAGCCAAAGTCCAGTAGGTACTTAACGCACCCTTCGCCCTAACCGTCCTCACCACTCACGAGCACGTATCAGGGCAGACGCACGACACGCAGGAAAGCGGGCAGCAGCCACGGTCGCGGACCACCGACGACGACCTTGCCCGTCAGCGCGGAACGCACCTTGCCGACCCGGTGGAACAGCATCAGGTTCAGCGACGGCGGATCGAACGAGATCCGCGCGTCGACCGGGCCTCCGGGCTCCTCGACGCTCACCCGTCCCCGATGCAGCACCAGCACGACCGGCGACGTGTACGCCGACCGGAACGCCACGGCGATCCGTCGTTCTCGCGGCGGCTCGCCGGTGTCGAGGAGATGCCCGATGTCATGGCTCAGCACACCGACCAGAAAGAGATCGAAGAACAAAGCCGCGTCGGCCGGCGGAATCGTCCACGGCAGCTTCAGTGCCCTGGCGATGTCCCAGCCGTGGATCTGCAGTTCGTTGACCAGGTGGGCGAGCACACCGGCCAGCGGCACCTTCGAATCCCCGAGCCAGTCCAGCAAGGTCGCCGGGTCGGCGTCCTCGGTCACGCGCAGTACTTCTTCGATGTCCGCGAGCAATCCGGTCACCAGCACACCGAGGTCGCGTTCGGGAAACTCCCGCAGCACCAAGCCGTTCAATACGGAAACCGTGTCCACAGTGGTCTTTTCGACCTGGCTCCGGCCGCGGGCGTCCAGCACCGGGGCGCCGTCCGGGCGCACCAGCGCCGTGTACATCTTCGCGATCATCGCGACGTGGGCGACCGTTTCGGCCACCGTCCACTCCGCGGTGACCATCGCCGCCGGATCCCGGACGCGGCCCACCATTTCCGCGAATCGCGCGCCCGTCACCCGATAGGCTCGCCGCACCGAATGCCATCGTTCCGCCGTGATCGCTCTGGTCACAGGCCGATTTTACGTGCCACCACGGAAAATCCGTTCCGCCGACGTGCGGTTCGAGGCCGCCCGAAGGGGCAGTGACCGTACTCACTACGGAAATTCACGTGACAGGCACGGACCAGCACAGGCAGACTGAAGGACGAATTCACCCTCGCCTTCGCTGTCACGTCGCCGTCGTCGAAGGCGGCCCACGCGGACCCGCGCCCTTCCAGGAGCCCTTCACTGATGACCGAGACCCTGCCCGAAACCGCCCACGACCAGGAACGGGCACCGGCGAAAGCCGGGCTCCTGATCGGGGTCCTGGTCCTGTCCGCGTTCGTGATGATCCTCAACGAGACCATCCTGAGCGTCGCGCTGCGTGACCTGACCGTCGACCTGAAGGTCCCGACCACCACCGTCCAGTGGCTGACCAGCGGCTTCCTGCTGACCATGGCGGTCGTCATCCCGACCACCGGGTTCCTGCTCGAACGGTTCACCCCGCGCCAGGTCTTCCTCGCCTCGCTGACCCTGTTCAGCACCGGCACCCTGGTCAGCGCGCTGGCCCCGGGCTTCGCGCTCCTGCTGACCGGCCGGGTCATCCAGGCCTGCGGTACCGCGGTGATGCTGCCGCTGCTGATGACCACGGTGATGCGCCTGGTCCCGGTGGAGAAACGCGGCGCCACGATGGGCACGATCACCATCGTCATCGCGGTCGCCCCGGCGATCGGCCCGACCATCGGCGGTGCCGTGCTCTCCTCGCTCGGCTGGCGCTGGATGTTCTGGATCGTGCTGCCGCTCGCGCTCGCCGCCCTGGTGGTCGGCATGCTGCAGCTGCGGCTCGGGAGCGACACCCGCAAGGTTCCGCTGGACGTGCTGTCGGTGATCCTGTCCGCCGTCGGTTTCGGTGGCGTGCTGTACGGCCTGTCCGTGTCCGGTGAGTCCGCGGGCGGGCACCAGCCGGTGCCGCCGTGGGTGCCGATCGTCGTCGGTGCCGCGGCGCTCGCGGTGTTCACTTGGCGCCAGCTGCGCCTGCAGAAGGAAGATCGCGCGCTGCTGGACCTGCGCCCGTTCACCCACCGCAGTTTCGTCGTCTCGCTGGTGCTGACGGCGCTGCTGTTCATGTGCCTGCTCGGTGCCGCGGCGATCCTGCTTCCGCTGTACCTGCAGACCGTCCTGCGCACCAGCACGTTCGTCAGCGGGCTCGCGGTGCTCCCCGGCGGTCTGGTCCTCGGGTTGCTCGGCCGCCCGGTCGGCGCGTTGTACGACCGCCTCGGTCCCCGGCCCCTGGTCATTCCCGGCGCGGCCGCGATGGCGGTCTCCCTGTGGCTGTTCGCGCTGCTCGGCCCGGAATCACCGCTGATCGCGGCCATCGCCATCCACGTCCTCCTGATGGGCGGGCTCGGCCTGATGATGACCCCGCTGATGACCGAGTCGCTCGGGTCGCTGCCCGAGCACCTCTATTCACACGGCAGCGCGATCCTCGCCACCCTGCAGCAGCTCGCCGGCGCGCTCGGCACCGCGATGTTCATCGCAGTGGCCACGGCGAGCACGACCACGGCCGGGGCGACCAGCCCCGACTCGGCGGGTATCCGCACCACGTTCATGGTCGCCGGTTGCATCGGGCTGGCCGCGTTCGTCGGTTCGCTGTTCGTCAAGAAGAGCGCCGGCGGCACCCCGGCCGCCGCTCACCACTGATCCACCGCTTCACCGTGCGCCCGCCGTGGCCTCCACCGGAGGTTCGGCGGGCGCACGTCGTTCGAGCACCTTCCGGCCGTAGGCGATGGCGGGCTGTTCGACCCAGCGGCGCAGCGCGCAGGCGAACACCAGCGCGACACCGGTGGTCGCGGCGGCCTTGGCGAGTCCGCTGGGCAGCAACCAGCCCGTGACCCCGGCGGCGCCGGTCTGGGCGAGATAGAGCGCGTAAGAACGATCCCCGACGAACGTCAACGGCCTGCTCGAGAGCACGGCCCGCACGGGGCCCGGCGAGACGACGGCGACGAGCAGCAGCGCCGAGCCCACCGCGTAGACCGGGACGACCAACTGCCAATGCCCGCCGAGCGCCTTCGCCAGCGGACCGACGGAGAACTGCAGCACGACGAACCCGCAGCCGATCACCGTGGCGACGGCCGGGCTGGTCAAGGGCCGGACCAGGGCGAACCCGCGCGGATGGTGGAGCGTCATCGCCAAGAGACAGCCGACGACCAGCGAGCAGTAGTGCACCGAAAGGCTCGCCCAGGTGTGCGACGGTGCCAGCGGGAGCGCGAACAACACCACCCCGAGAACGGCCGACGCGCCCAGCAGCAGGCGCAACGCGGTCTTCCCGCTTCTCGCGAACGACGTCAGCACCAGCACCGCGGGCCACGCCAGGTAGAACTTCTCCTCCACCCCCAGTGACCACGAGGTCGGATACGGCGTGTTGAAGTCGACGAGTTCGTTGCCGAAGACGAGGTAGTACGGCATGGCGTCGGCGAGCCTGCTGCTCTGATACGTCCCGGCGATCGTCACCGCGACCGTGGTCAGCGCCAGGAGCAGGAAGTACACCGGCATGATCCGGAAGGTCCGGCGCAGGTAGAACCCGCGCAGCGAGATCCGGCCGTCACGGTCTTCCTCGCGCAGGGCCAGTGTCGTGATGAGGAACCCGGACAGCACGAAGAACAACTGCACGGCGATCCAGCCCTGGAGGCGGTCCACGACGGGACCTCCGTAGTGGAAGAACACGACGGCCACGGCGGCGAGCGCGCGCACGCCGGTGAGGCCGGGGAACCACGACGAGGCCAGGTGGTCGGCGTGGCCGAGGGGCCGCCACCACGAACGGAGCGAAGGAGCGAACATGGCCCGAAGATTCGAGCCCGGACGCTGAACCGAAGCTTAAGGAAACTGAAGACGTCTTCAGCTTCGCGTTTCCGCCACCGGCAGGCGGACGACGAGACGGGCGCCGCCGTCGTACTCGGCGACCTCGACGGTGCCGCCGTGCGCGTGGGCGATCTCGGCCACGATCGCCAGCCCGAGACCCGCGCCGCCTTCGTCACGCGCACGTCCGTCGTCCAGCCGCACGAACCGGTCGAACACCCGCTCACGGTCCGCGACCGGGATGCCGGGTCCGTCGTCGGTCACCGTCACCACGGCGAATTCGTCCACAGTGGACGTGCGTACCTCGACCCCGGTCCTGGCATGGCGTTGCGCGTTGTCCACCAGGTTCCGCAGTAGCCGTTCCAGCCTGCCGCGGTCGCCGAGGACCGTCGGATCGTCCTCGATCCCGGCGCGGACGCCCTGCCGCCCGGACAGGCAGGATTCGACCACTTCGGACAGTCGCACCGGGGCGGACCGGTCCGGCTCGGCGTTGTCCAGCTTGCCGAGCAGGACGAGGTCTCCGACGAGGTCCTGCAGCCGCGTGATGTCGAGGAGCGCGTTACGGCAGGCGTCGCGCCAGTCCAGCCGGTCCGGATGGGCGAGCAGCACCTCCAGCTGAGTCCGCAGGGACGCCAGCGGAGTACGCAGTTCGTGCGACGCGTCCGAGGTGAACCGGCTCTGCCTGCTGACCGCGGTGTCCAGGCGCGCGAGCATCGTGTTCATCGTTTCGGCGAGCTTCGCGATCTCGTCGGCGCTGTCCGGCGCCGGGACCCGGCGGGAGAGGTCGTGCGCGCCGATCTCGGCCACTTCCGAACGGATCGCCTCGACCGGACGCAGCGACCGCCGGACCGCGAACCACGCGATCGCCCCGATCAACAGGGCGATCACCGGGACACCCACCAGCAGCGTCACCCGCACCGAATCAAGCGCCGCCTGTCCGGACTCGTCGACGATGGAGGCACCGTAGACCCGGTACTTGCTGTCGCCGCTCACGGTGGCCGCCACGTGCAGCCGGAGTCCGTTCCGCTCCGGATCTTCCCCGAGCGCGCTCGCGCAGCCGACCGATTCCCTGCTGGCGAGATCGACGGCACCGGGCTTGAGGTTCTGGACACTGTCGCCGTACTCGAAGTCTCCGTCCGGGACGATCGTCCCGAACCGCAAGCCGGGGCAGGACGCGACCCGCTCACCGGTCTGGGTGGTCACCTCGTAGATCGAAGCCCGCACGAGGAGCCGCAGGTCGGCCGGGGCGGCGCCGGTGGTGAGTACCTGGACGACCGCGGCCGCGCGCTCCCTCGCCACCTGCGCGGCGCCGCTGCCCAGCCGGTTCTGGGCATCGAGCACCAGCCACGCCGAAACGACCGACAGAGCGATGATCGACGCCAGGAAAGCGGTCAGCGCGACCCGGAAGCGGGTCGACCGCCATGCCTTAGGCACCGGAGCCCACCACGTGGTAGCCGGCACCGCGCACCGTCCGGATCGTCTCCGCGCCGAACGGCAGGTCGATCTTCCGCCGCAACGCGCTCACGTGGACCTCCACCAGGTTCGCGGTCGCCGAGGCCGCGAAGTCCCAGAGGTTCTCCAGCAGTTCCGCCTTGGTGACCACCTCGCCCTGCCGTTTCATCAGATACGCCAGCAGGGCGAACTCCTTGGTGGTCAACGGGATCTCGGCGCCGCCGCGACGGCAGGTGTGGCTCGCCTGGTCCAGTTCGAGGTCGCCGAGCCGCAGCGTGCCCGGCCGGGTCGCTCCCCCGCGCCGGATCAGGGCCCGCAGCCGGGAGAGCAGCACACCGTAGGAGAACGGCTTCGGGAGGAAGTCGTCGGCGCCGGTGTCGAGCGCCTCGATCTCGTCGTCCTCGCCGTCCTTCGCGGTCAGCATGAGGATCGGGGTGGTGTCGCCCCGTTCGCGCAACCTCCGGCACACGCGGTACCCGTTCAGCCCCGGCAGCATGATGTCGAGGATCATCGCGGCGTACGGATGCTCGGCGGCGTACCAGAGCGCGTCGCGGCCGTTGTGCGCGACGTCCACGGCGTAGCCCTCGGCGCTCAATCCCGCCCGGAGCGACTCGGCCAGGCGTCGCTCGTCCTCCACGAGCAAGATCCTCATCCGCTCACGATCCCATACGGCCCGCTGTCCGGGTGAAGGCCGCGCCGCCGTCAGGACGAACCTCCCATCGGGGGACTCACTCCTTCGGCCGCTTTCTGGGAGCGATTCCACAATGCGGGTTCGAGCAGCCTTGTCACGACCGGCCCACCCCTTTACGGTCCTTGATGGGAGCGCTCCCATAAATCGGATTCCGGTCGCAAGGAGGCGACGTATGAGATTCCGCAGAAAGGGTGCCACGGCACCACTGGCCGTCGGCGCGGTACTCGCGATGGTGGCGGTGCCGGTGGTGCTGGGCTCGAGCGCCGAAGCGGCGCCGGGTTGCAAGGTCGACTACACGATCACCAACCAATGGGACACCGGGTTCGGGGCCACCGTGACCGTCACCAACCTCGGCGACCCGATCAGCGGCGGCTGGACGCTGAGCTGGGACTTCCCAGGAGACCAGAAGGTCCAACAGGGCTGGAACGGCACTTTCACCCAACAGGGCAACCGGGTGTCGGTCCGCGACGCCGGGTGGAACGGTTCGATCGGCACCGGCGCCACCGTCTCCCCCGGCTTCAACGGAAGCCATTCCGGCACCAACGGCAAACCCGCCGTCTTCACCTTGAACGGCACCACCTGCACCGGTTCCACCGTCCCCACCACCACGACGTCTCCCACCACGACGACCACGACGCCGAGTCCGGGCGGGCCGAAGGCGGACAATCCCTATGCCGGTGCCGGCGTCTACGTGAACCCGGAATGGTCGGCGAAGGCCGCGGCCGAACCCGGCGGCTCCCGGATCGCGAACCAGCCGACCGGTGTCTGGCTCGACCGGATCGCCGCCATCGCGGGCACGAGCACGAGCCGCGGGCTGCGCGGCCATCTCGACGGAGCGCTCCAGCAGGCGGCCGGGAAACCGATGGTCGTCCAGTTGGTGATCTACAACCTGCCCGGGCGGGACTGCGCGGCGCTCGCGTCGAACGGCGAACTGAAGGCCGGCGAACTCCCGCGCTACCAGGCCGAGTACATCGACCCGATCGCCACCATCCTCGCCGATCCGAAGTACGCGGCGCTGCGGGTGGTGACCGTGATCGAGATCGACTCGCTGCCGAACCTGGTCACCAACGTGTCGCCCAGGCCGACGGCCACCCCCGCGTGCGACGTCATGAAGGCCAACGGGAACTACGTCGCCGGTGTCGGCTACGCGCTGGCGAAGTTCGGCGCGATCCCCAACGTCTACAACTACATCGACGCCGGGCACCACGGCTGGCTCGGCTGGGACGACAACCTCGGCCCGTCCGCGGCGCTCTTCGCACAGGCCGCGAAGAGTTCCGGCAGCACACTGGCCAACGTGCACGGTTTCATCGCGAACACCGCGAACTACGGCGCGCTCAAGGAGCCGTACTTCACGGTGAACGACAGCGTCGGCGGGACTTCGGTGCGGACGTCGAAGTGGGTCGACTGGAACCGCTACGTCGACGAACTGTCCTACGCGCAGGCGTTCCGGCTGGAGGCGATCCGGGCGGGCTTCCCGGCGGACGTCGGCATGCTCATCGACACCTCGCGCAACGGCTGGGGCGGCACCGCGCGGCCGTCCGGTCCCGGCCCGTCCACCACGGTCGACGCCTATGTGAACGGGGGCAGGACCGACCGCCGGATCCATCTCGGCAACTGGTGCAACCAGGCGGGCGCCGGTCTCGGCGAACGCCCGACGGCCGCGCCGGCCGCCGGGATCGACGCCTACGTCTGGATCAAGCCGCCGGGTGAATCCGACGGTGCCAGCAAGGAGATCCCGAACACCGAGGGCAAGGGTTTCGACCGGATGTGCGACCCGACGTACACCGGCAACCCGCGGAACCAGAACAACATGTCCGGCGCCCTGCCGGACGCGCCCCTCTCCGGGCACTGGTTCTCCGCCCAGTTCCAGGAACTGCTGAAGAACGCCTACCCGGCTCTGTAAGTGCCCGGCCTCGTGAGTGGTAAGGACGGTTAGAACCGTCCTTACCACTCACGAGGCTCAAGCCTCCGTATGTCCCAGGAGAGGCCGGGGCACGAACCTCGCCTCGGGTTCGAGCATCGTGTCCAGCTCCAGCACGACGACATCGTTGCGCCCCGCCCGGACCACCGGCCGCGGCACGTACAGCGTCCTTTGTGGACCGCGCCGCCAGTAACGGCCGAGCAGGAACCCGTTGATCCAGACCAACCCCTTGCCCCAGTGTCCGGTGTCCAGGAAGAGGTCGGCGGGCTCGTCGAGATCGAAGCCGCCCCGCACGGCCACCGGGCCGGAGAGCGGCCCCGACGGGCGCTCGGCCGCGGAGGCCTCCGGCAGGAGATCCGGCAGCGCGGGCACGTCGATGGGGACGACCTCCCAGCCCGTCAGGGGTTCGCCGTGCACACGCGCGCCGCCGATGATCCCCTTGGCCTCGCCGATCCGCTCCCCGTAGTTGACCCTTCCCAGGTCTTCCACCAGCACCAGGAGTTCACCGCGGGCCCGGGGCAACCGGATCGCGCGATCGCGATGTTCGCGGAGGAGGGCGCCGAGGCGGTCCCCGTCGAAGAACACCGTCGCCCGATCACGCACCTCGCCGAAGGTGAGCACGCCCGGCGCCCCGACGTCGACCGTCGTCCGCAGGAACGCCAGGCGCGGGGCCGGGGTCAGTTCGTCGAAAGTGGGCAGATTTTCGTGCTCCTGCGCGGTCCCCCAGCGGCGTGGAGAGTCGAGCAGCCACGCGGGATCTCCCAGGACCGCGACCGGCGTCGGCGCCGGCCGCGCTTCGGGCGGAACACTGTCGGGAACCTTGTGATGCCGCGCGATCACCTCGCGGAAAGCGTGATACTTCGGTGTCGGGCCGCCCGCTTCGTCGAGCGGGGCGTCGTAGTCGTAGGAGGTCACCAGTGGCTGGTAAACGCCCTTGTCGTTGGCCCCGTTGGTGAGCCCGAAGTTGGTGCCGCCGTGGAACATGTAGAGGTTGACCGAGGCACCGGCCGCGAGCAGGGCGTCGAGATCCGCCGCCGAGCCTTCGACGGAGGTGGTGTGGTGGTGCGCGCCCCAATGGTCGAACCAGCCGTTCCAGAACTCGCTGCACATCAACGGCCCAGTCGGCTGATGTTCGCGCAGGGTCTTCAGCCGCGCCGTGCTCTGTGAACCGAACGACGCCGTCCGGTGGAGCACCCCGTCGAGACCGCCGTTCGCCAGCATCTCGTGGGTCGGCTGGTCCACCGTGGTCAGTGGGACGGTGATCCCGGCGGCGCGGGTGTAGTGGGTCAACGCGGCCAGATACCGCTTGTCGGAACCGAAGGCGCCGTACTCGTTTTCCACCTGCACGAGCAGCACCGGTCCGCCCCGGTCGATCTGGTGCGACGCCACCACGCGGTACACGTCGTCCAGATAGCCGCGGACAGCGGCGAGGTAACGCGGTTCGAACTCACGGACGCGGAGTTCGGGATCCCGCAGCAGCCAGGTCGGCAGGCCGCCGTTGTCCCATTCCGCGCAGATGTACGGGCCGGGGCGGACGATCGCGTACATCCCGGCCTCGGCGATCAGCCGGAGGAACCGGTCGAGATCGAGCCCACCGGAGACATCGAACTCGCCCTGTTCCGGCGAGTGCGCGTTCCAGGCGACGTAGGTCTCGATGGTGTTGAGCCCCATCCGTCGGGCCTTGTCGATGCGGTCGGCCCAGAGGTCCGGATGCACCCGGAAGTAGTGCAGTGCCCCGGAAATGATCTGGAACGGTTTCCCGTCGAGCAGGAAGTCGGTGTCCCCGATGACGAACTCAGGCATCCCGGACCACCTCCGCGGTCAGCCGGAGCGCGGTCCAGGAGAGGGGTGGCAGCGTGACGGTGATGATGGTTCCTTCCGGATCGTACGCGGCGATCGCGCCGGGCAACGGGACGGGCCGGACCGGCTCCGCGTCGGCGGAATTCGTGAGATGACGGTCGTGCCCGTCCGGGACCGCGACCGTCCAGGTGTCCGCGAGCGCGAGCCGCGCGCCGCGGATACGCAGCCGCACACCGGTCGCGGACACGGTGGCGCGATTGGTGAGGAACACGGCACAGCGACCGCCTTCGTCGAAGGTCGCCGCCGCGTCGACGACGTCCACGCGGCCGTGAAGTCCTGTGTGGACGGTATCACCCGTGACGGTGAGCCGGAGGCTGTTCCCCGCCGCCAGCGCCGAGGTGAGGCTGAACGGGTGGAACGTCGACTGCCGCCATGCCCGGCCACCTGGTTCGGTGCGGATCGGCGCGATGACGTTCACCAGCTGCGCCTGGTTCGCCATCGTGACGCGGTCGACGTTGCGCAGCAGGGAGCCGAGCAGCGAGCCGACGACGACCGCGTCAGTGACCGTGTAGTCGTCTTCGATGATCCGCGGATGTTCACGCCAGCCGCCGTCGATCAGTTCTCGCTGCTCGACATCGTTCCAGTGGCGCTGATCCCAGACGTTCCACTCGTCGACGCTGATGCCGATCTTCTTGTCCAGCCCGGCCTTCCCCAGGACGTCGTCGATGATCCCGCCGGTGGTCCGGATGTAGTCGTCCAGGGCGGCGGCGCTGGCGAGGTAGCTGGCGACGTCGCCATCGTGTTCCTGGTAGTAGGCGTGCAGCGAGAGGTGGTCGACGAGCCCCGCGGTGTGCTCCAGCACGGTCCGCTCCCATTCGCCGAACGTCGGCATCTCGCGGTTCGAGCTCCCCGCGACCACGAGCTCGACGCCGGGATCGATCATCCGCATGAGCCGCGCGGTCTCGGCGGCCAGGCGGCCGTACTCGTCCGCCGTCTTGTGCCCGACCTGCCACGGCCCGTCCATCTCGTTGCCGAGGCACCACAGGCGGAAGCCGAACGGACGGTCGGCGCCGTTCGCGCGCCGCCGCTCGCTCAGTTCGGTGCCGCCGGAGTGGTTGCAGTACTCGAGGACGTCGGCGGCCTCTTGAATCCCGCGGGTGCCGAGGTTGACCGCGTACATCACCTCGACCTCCGCGGCTTCCGCCCACGCCGCGAACTCGTGCAGCCCGAAGCGGTTCGACTCGATGCTGTGCCACGCCGGATCCAGCCGCACAGGCCGGCTTTCCACCGGCCCGACGCCGTCCTCCCAGCGGTACGCGGAAACGAAGTTCCCGCCGGGATAGCGGACGACGGACGGACCCAGCTCACGGACCAACCCGAGCACGTCACCGCGGAAACCCCGACCGTCCGAAGTGGACTGACCGGGTTCGAAGATCCCGGTGTACACGGACCGGCCCATGTGCTCGACGAAGGTGCCGAACAGCCGTCGCGGCACCGGTCCGATCACATCGGAAACGTCGGCTTCGATCTCGATGCCCACGCCTCACCCCGCGCTGACGGTGAAGCCCTGCTGGTTGCCGTAGTCGACGATCGCCTGTTGCCAGGCGTTCAGCCCGGCGTCGAGCGAGGTGCCTCCGAGGTAGGCCTTGCCGACGGTGTCACTGAAGACGCTGTTGGCGTAGGTCTGGTACGGCAGGTAGCTCCAGCCCTTCGCGACGTTCTTCGACGCGTCGTTGAGCACCTGGTTGATCTTCTGGCCGCCGAAGTAGGGATCGGCCTGGCCGAGGAAGGCGGGCGAGTTCAGGTCGGCCGTCGTCGCCGGGAAACCGCCGCTGGCGATGAACGGCTTGACCCCGTTGCCATGGTTGAGCCAGCGGACGAACGCCGCCGCCAGCGCCGGGTTGCCGCTCTGCTTCAGCACCGACTGCGTGCTGCCGCCGTTCTCCGCGGTGACCGGCTGCCCGTCGTAGGTCGGCATCGGCGCCACCGCCCATTTGCCCGCGCCGCCGGGGACCGAGGATTTGAAGTTGCCCGGCATCCAGGCGCCGGTGACCAGCGAGGCGATGGTGCCGTCGCCGAGTGCGCGGAACCAGTCGTCGGACCACTCCTTGATCGGGGCGAGGAGTTTGCCTTCGACCAGCTGGTTCCAGGTGGCGGTCCACTTCTTGGTGCCCGGGTCGGCCAGGTCCACCTTGACGTTCCGCCCGTCCGAGATGAACGGTTTCCCGCCCGCCTGCCAGATCATGCTGGTGGCGAAGCCGGGGTCGCCGGTGTCGGAGGTGAGGTACTTGCCGGGGTCGGCCGTGTGCAGTTTCTTGGCCGCGGCGACGTACTCGTCCCAGGTCTTCGGCACGGCGATGCCGTGGGCGTCGAAGACTTCTTTGTTGTAGAACAGCGCCATCGGACCGGAGTCCTGCGGCAGACCGTATAGGCCGTTATTCACCCGGACACTGGACCAGGCCGAAGGCGCGTAGTCCTTTTCGAAGGCCCCGAAACCGTACTGATCGAGATTGGCCAGCGAGTCGGTCAGCGCGAACTGCGGCAACGCGTAGTACTCGATCTGCGCGACGTCCGGCGCCCCGGAGCCTGCCTTGATGGCGTTCTGCAGCTTGGTGTACTGCTCCTTGTTGGTACCGGCGTTGACGTAGTTGACCTTGACGTTCGGGAACTCCTTCTCGAACGCGGCGACCTGGTCCTTCGCGGACGGCGTCCAGCTCCAGTACGTGATCGTGCCGCCGGCTTTGAGCGCGGCGTCGACCGAGTCCTGCGACCCGGTGGCCGGACCGTCCGCGCCGGACGAACAGCCGACGGCCAGTGCCGCGGCCAGCGTGACGGCGACGGCGGCCTTGACGCGTCTGTGGATTCGCGACATCGAATGTCCTTTCGGGACGGTGATCATTGCTTGACGCTGCCCGCGCTCAGGCCGGACTGCCAGTAGCGCTGCATGAGCAGGAAGGCGATGACGAGCGGGACGATGGTGAGCAGCGAACCGGTCAGCACCAGGTGGTACACCGGCTGGGCGCCTGCTCCGGAGGCCTGCGCGCTCCACTGGTTGAGCCCGACGGTGAGCGGATACCACTTCGGCTCGCTGAGCATGATCAGCGGCAGGAAGTAGTTGTTCCAAGTGGACACCACGGTGAACAGGGCCACCGTGACGATCCCCGGCGCCAGCTGGCGCAGCGTCACGGTGAGGAAGATCCGGATCTCCCCCGCGCCGTCGATCCGCGCCGCCTCCAGCAGTTCGTCGGGAATCGCGTCGGAGGCGTACACCCAGATCAGGTACAGGCCGAACGGGCTGATGAGCGACGGGATGATGATCGCGAGCGGTGTGTTGGTGAGGCCGAGTTCGCTGAACATCAGGAACGTCGGCACCGCGAGCGCCGTACCGGGGACCGCGACCGCGCCGAGCACGACCGCGAACACCGCACGGCGACCGGGAAAGCGGTACTTCGCCAGACCGTATCCCGCCGCGGTGGCCAGGATGGTCGCTCCCCCTGCGCCCGCCACGACGTAGAGCAGCGTGTTCCCCAGCCAGCGCAGGAAGATCCCGTTGTCGTAGGTGAAGGTCTCGCCGATGTTGTCGAACAATGCGAACGGCCCGCCGAACGCCAGACCCGACGTGGTGAACAGGGCGGGCTGCGTCTTGGTCGCGTTGATCACCAGCCACACGAGCGGCACGAGCGTGTAGATCAGGTACAGCGCCATGACGGCGGTGAGGACACGCGACTTCCGTGGCCGCGTCACCGAGAACGTCGCCATCACATCCCCTTCCGGGATCCGCGCAGCTGCACGACATAGGCGATGATCGCGGTGATGACGCCCATCACGATCGCCACGGTGGCGGAGTAGTTGTACTGCTGCGCGCCGAAGGAAAGGTTGTAGGCGTACATGTTCGGCGTGTAGAAGGTGCCGATCACGTTGGGCGCCAGGGTGCGCATGATGTTCGGCTCGTTGAACAGCTGGAAACTGCCGATGATCGAGAAGATCGTCGCGATGACGATCGCGCCGCGCAGCGCGGGCAGCTTCACGCTCAGGATGGTGCGGAACGCGCCGGCGCCGTCGATCGCCGCGGCCTCGAACTGTTCCTTGGGAATCACCTTCAGCGCGGAGTAGAAGATCAGCATGTTGTACCCGGCGAACTCCCAGGTGACGACGTTGCCGATGGAGGCGAGCATCCAGTTGTCCGACAACGGTTTCACCACGTCGCGGCCGAGCAGGTGGTTCAGGTCGGCGGCCAGTCCGAAATGGTCGCCGTAGAGGAAGCCCCACATCAGTGCGGCGACCACGGCGGGCACGGCGTAGGGCAGGAAGATCACGACCCGGAAGAAACCGGCGGCGTGCAGCCGGGCGCTGTCGATCGCCAGCGCCGCGATCAGCGCGAGCACCAGCATGATCGGCACCTGCACGGCGAGGAACACCAGCACCCGCTGGAAGGAGTCCCAGAACTTCGGGTCGGCGAGCACCTGCGCGTAGTTGTCCACCCCGACGAAGGTCGTGCCGCCGAAGAAGGCCTGTTCACGGAACAGGCTCAGGACGAACGCGTAGCCGATCGGGGCCAGGAACGTCAGCGCGAACACCAGCATGAACGGGGCGACGAAGAGCCAGCCACGCCAGTCGCGGCGAGCGCGGCGCGCGGTGGCCGCACGGCGGGGTTGCGCCGGCGTGGGCGCGACCGCTGTGGACGTCATCGTCCCTCCGGATTCTGGCGAGAATGGCGCGGCTCGCGAGATGTTTACGTCAACATCAGACCGGCGGAGGCTATCGTGTTGACGTGAACATGTCCAGGAGCGGCCGCGGGCCGTCGATGGCCGACGTCGCCAGGGAAGCCGGAGTGTCCGGCCAGACCGTCTCCCGGGTCGCGAACGGCAGGTCGAACGTCGACGAGGCGACGCGCGAACGCGTGCTCGCCGCCATGCGCCGGGTGGGCTACCGGCCCAACAGCGCCGCCCGCGCGCTGCGCAACGGCCGTTTCCGCAGTATCGGCGTGATCATCTCCGCGCTCTCGACGTTCGGCAACAGCCGAACCCTCGACGCCGTCGCGTCCGCGGCCGCCGGCGAAGGGTTCTCGATCATCCTCATGCCGGTGACCAGGCCGTCCCAAGGCGAAGTGTCGGGCGCATTCAGCAGGTTGGACGAACAAGCCGTCGACGGCGTCATCATCCTGATCGAGCAACACGAACTGGACCAGAGCGAGATCGAACTCCCCCACGGGCTCCCCGTCGTCGTCATCGACGCGGGCGGGCGGCGCGACCATCCGGTGGTCGATTTCGACCAGGCCTCCGGCGCCACCGCCGCGACCAGGCATCTGCTCGACCTCGGCCACGAGACCGTCTGGCACGTGGCCGGACCGCCCGAGTCCTACGCCGCCGAACGCCGCCGGAAGTCGTGGCAGGAGACGCTGGAAGACGCGGGCCGGGAGGTGCCGCCGCCGCTCACCGGCGACTGGTCGTCGCGATCCGGCTACGAACACGGCGTCCGGCTGGCCGGCGATCCCGCCGTCACCGCTGTGTTCGCCGCCAATGACCAGATGGCGCTCGGACTGCTGCGAGCGCTCCACGAGAAGCGCCGGTCCGTCCCGGGCGAGGTGAGCGTCGTCGGCTTCGACGACATGGACGAGGCCGCCCATTTCTGGCCGCCGCTCACCACGGTCCGGCAGTCGTTCGACGAGGTCGGGAAGCGGGCCGTCGCGGCCCTTCTGGCCGGGATGTCCGAGGCGGGGGCGGCGGAGGCGATCAGCGTCCCGACCGAACTCGTCGTGCGCTCCAGTACTGCCCCACCGGCTCGCTGAAGGGGAGCCTATACGCGCGCGGGGTTGCGAAAGCCACAGTGATGATGATGTGTGTGGATGGAGTTCTGGCGGGGTCTGGCTCGGAAAGCCACTGACGCCCTGGTTGGGGTTGTCTTGTGAAAGATCTGCCGGCTCGTGC